>CAWCPY010000011.1:0-444707 GCA_963797385.1 Terriglobia bacterium | reverse complement strand
ACAATCGCGTCATGCGCGGGGGAAAGCTCGTTCGGTTGGGATTTGTTCTGCTGGGGCTGGGAATCGCCGCCTCTGCCAGCGACCAGCCTGCCACGGCGCCACTGTTGCCGTGTCCTGAAGGCTCCCCCGGTGCAGTTTCCTGCAATCCCTCCAAAAAAGAATTGAAAGAAGCCAGTGCAGCCTTTGCCAAGGGGCTGAAGCTGCAGCGGGAAAAGCGGCAGGACGAAGCCTTCGACCAGTTCGAAACGGCGGCGCGGCTGGATCCCAAAGATGTGGAATTTGTAACGGCGCGCGAATTGACCCGTCAGCAACTGGTCTTCGATCACCTGGAGCGGGGCAATAACGAAATGCGCCAGGGCCGCCAGATCGAAGCGCTGGCCGAGTTTCGCACCGCTCTGCATCTGGATCCACAAAATGAATTTGCCCGGCAGCGTTTGACCGATGCGATGGGAGAATGGGCGCCCAAGACCTCAGTCGCGCCGCAGGTGGTGGCGTCCTCGGATGAAATTCGGGTCGTGCCCGAGCCCACGCAGGCCGACTTTCACTACCGCGGCGATGGCCGTGGGTTGCTGACCCAGGTGGCCTCGGCGTTCGGCGTGACCGCTACCTTTGACGAGTCCGTGGTCTCGCGCCAGGTCCGTTTCGAAATCGGCCGCGCCAATTTCTACACGGCGATGGCGGCCGCCTGCCAGATGACCCACACCTTCTGGACGCCGCTCGACGGCAAGCAGATTCTGCTGGCGGCGGAATCGGTGCAAAATCACCGCCAGTTCGATCGCATGGCCCTGCGTACTTTCTATCTGCCGGGCGTCACTTCTCCGCAGGAATTGACTGAAATCGTAAATCTTCTGCGCAATCTTTTTGAAATACGCCTGGTGACTCCGCAGCCCAGCAAGAGCACTATCGTGGTCCGGGCACCGCGAAAGATGCTGGACGCCGCCACACGAATTATCGAAGGGCTGGGAGACTCTCGTCCGCAGGTCATGCTCGACGTGCATGTGTACGAGATCACGAACAGCCTGACCCGCAACCTGGGATTGCAGATTCCCAACAACTTCCAGTTGTTCAACATTCCGGCGGGAGCGCTGGCGGCCCTGGCAGGACAAAACATACAGGACCTGATCAACCAGTTGATCTCCGGCGGCGGCATCAACCAGGCCAACTCGACAGCCCTTTCCGGACTGTTGGCCCAGCTTCAAAATCAACAGAGTTCGGTGTTCAGCCAGCCCCTGGCGACATTTGGAAACGGCCTCACGCTCATGGGACTAAGCCTCGGAACAGCGGGAGCGCAGCTGTCGCTCAACGAGAGCTCGGTAAAAACGCTGGAGCATGCCTCGCTGCGAGTTGCCCAGGGGACGGGTGCGACGTTTCGCGTGGGCGCGAGGTATCCCATCCTCAATGCCAGTTTCGCGCCGGTCTTCAATACTCCGGCGATTTCGTCCGTGATCCAGAACAACTCGTTCCAAAGCCCCTTTCCGTCGTTCAATTACGAAGACATTGGGCTGAGCGTCAAGGCCAAGCCGCGGGTGAACGGGAACTCTGACGTCAGCCTGGACCTGGAAATACAGTTTCGCGCATTGTCGGGGCAGTCGATTAATGGCGTCCCGGTAATTTCGAACCGGGAGTACAAGGGCAGCATCTCTCTGATGAATGGAGAACCGGCCGTCGTGGCCGGGGCAGTCACGAATTCCGAGCAACGCAGCCTGAACGGAATCCCGGGCCTGGGGGCGGTGCCGGGGCTGAATCAGGTGATGACCAGTAACAGCAAACAGTCGAGCGAGGACGAATTGCTGATCGTGATTACCCCGCGCGTCATCAGCCACGAACAAACCCAGAACGCCGAAGTCTGGCTGCAAAAATAAGCCGAAGGGTGGAGGCCGGGCGTCCCCGCCCGGCCCGACGGGCGAGACGCCCGTCCTCCATCCTCCATCACCTCACTTCCCTTCTTTCGCAGCGAATTCAGTGAGGCCTTTCAGTACCTCATAGGGCAAGCCGGCCACGTTGCTGATCTTTCTGCCGTTGATGAACAGCGTCGGGGTCCCAGTAACCTCGAGCGCCGCGCCCAGGGCGACGGAGCGCTGCACCCGGGCAATGGTCTCGGGCTTGGCGGCGCAGGCCGCGGTGTCCGACCCCTTGGCGCCGGCCTGTTCGGCCAGGGCGGTCAGCTTTTCATCGGCAGTGGCGGCGGTAATGTCGCTTTGCGCGGCATAGACGCTCTCCACAAATTTCCAGAATGCGTCAGACGAACTGCGTCCAATGCAATCTCCGTAGTAGGCGGCTTTGGCGGCCCAGTCGTGCGCCGGCAAGGGGAAATTCTGGAACACCAGCCGGGCATTCTTTTCCTCCGCCATGAGCTTGTCGATGGTGGGCTGGGCTTCCTTGCAATGCGGGCATTGCAGGTCGCTGAACTCAACCAGGGTGACGGAAGCGTCTGCAGGCCCGCGGGAAGGGCCGTTGATCCCCTTGCTGAGCGCGTCTTGCGCCGCCGTAAAGGGATGCGGGCCGAAAGGAATGATATCGCCGACCACCGCATGCTGACCATCTTCAGTGACGTAGAGGCGGCTGTTCTGCTGGCCCTGGGCATTGCTCAGCACGACCAGCACTTCGGTGAGTCCTTCGGCCTGCGACGGCCGGATCGCGGCGATCTTCCACGATACCGCTGGATCATAGCCAAACATCTGCTTCATAAAAGCATTCACGGTTTCCTCAGAAGGAAGCCGGGTGCTAAAAGTGGGAGCCGGAGGAAGCGCGTCCTTTGATTTGGCGGACGACTTCTCTTGCGCGACGGCAAGCGAAAGCATAAGGACGATGAACAAGCAGCAGAGTAGCGAACGGCGCATGAGTTCCTTTCGAAAGCGTGGAGTTCTATCAGTCGGGACCATCGTCATCCGCTCATCTTGGCGGCGATGGGAAAGCGACGGCCGGAGCCGAAGGCTTTGGAAGAAATTTTGAGTCCGGGAGCGGCTTGCTGGCGCTTGTATTCCGCGCCATCGACCATGCGAATGACTCTCTTCACCAGTGCCAGATCGAAGTTGTGATCGGCGGCGATCTGTTCCGCGGTGTGCATGTCCTCGACGTAGTCTTCGAGAATGGCATCCAGAATGTCGTACGGGGGCAACGAATCGATGTCCTTTTGATCGGGACGCAATTCCGCCGAAGGCGGTTTTTCGAGGGTCGCCTGGGGAATTACGGGGCGACGCGAATTCACATAATGGCTCAGGCGATACACCAGCGTCTTGGGCACATCTGAAATCACCGCCAGGCCGCCGACCATGTCACCGTACAGGGTGCAGTATCCCACGCCCAGTTCGCTCTTGTTCCCGGTGCTGAGAACGATAGCGCCGAACTTGTTGGAGAGGGCCATGAGCAGCGCGCCCCGGGTGCGGGCCTGTATGTTTTCTTCCGTCGTATCTTCCTTGCACCCGGCGAAAACTTTCTGCAGCGTTTTCCGGTAACTCTCGAAAATTTCGGTGATGCAGAGCAACTCAAACCGAATGCCGAGATTTCCTGCCAGCGTCCGCGCGTCGTCGATCGAACCCGACGATGAGTACGGTCCAGGCATGCCCACGCCGATCACGTTTTCGGGGCCCAGCGCCTCGGCGGCGATGCAAGCAGTGAGAGCTGAATCGATGCCGCCGCTCAACCCAATGATCACGCGCTCGAAGCCGCACTTGCGCACGTAGTCGCGCGTACCCAGCGCCAGCGCGGCGTAAGCGCTGGCTTCTTCCCCCGGAACCTGCGGGTGCATTTCGCCGGTCAGGTTGTCGGAATCGAAATAGATTAAATCCTCCTCGAACGACTTGCCTTGCGCGATTACTTCTCCGGCGGAATTCAGCACCAGGCTAGAGCCGTCAAACACCAGGCTGTCGTTGCCTCCGACCTGGTTGACCATGACCACTGGCACTTTGTCCTGCCGGGCGATGGTGGCCAGCATCTCGCGGCGAAGTTCGCGCTTGCCCAGCCAGAACGGCGAAGCGGAAATGTTGAGCACGAAGTTGCCGCCCGCGTGAACCAGCGCCTCCACCGGATCGACGGTGTACAGGCGCTTGTTCCAGAAGTGCTTGTCGTTCCAGGCATCCTCGCAAATGGTGAGCGCCATTTGCTTGCCGCAGAAAGGAAACAGCGACTGGCTACGGGCCGGCGCAAAGTTGCGCATCTCGTCGAATACGTCGTAGGTAGGCAACAGCATCTTGGACTGCAGGAAGGCGATGGCCCCGTCCTGCAGCAGGGCGGCGGAGTTCATGACCGACTTGCCGGTTTCGGCGTGCGCCGGGGTGGCCAGGCCGCAAATCACGTCGATGCCACGAGTCTCGGCGGCGATACGCTCAGCGGTCTCGCGATTGCGGGCCACAAAGGAAGGCCGCTCGACCAGATCGCGTGGCGGGTAGCCGCAGACGGACAATTCGGGAAACAGAATCAGGCCGGCGCCGGCTGCCCTCGCCTTGGCGGCGAAGTCGATCATCCTGCCAGCGTTGCCGGAGAAATCTCCAACTGTAGGATTGATCTGTCCCAGGGCGATCTTCACCCTTCCAGTGTAAAGGGACGGCGCGGCGGGAGCCAAGTCAGGTTCAAGTAGCGCCGGCATCTTGCCGGCTGTCCCGAGGGCGTCTCGCCCTCTGCGCGGCGGGCGGGACGCCCGCCGGACAGCCGCCGGGACGGCGGCGCTACGTCGAAGCGACTTCGGAAGGGGATATCTTTGATTCCGGTCCAGCGGCGGATTTCAGATTGCAGATTTCAGATTGCAGATTAAAACGCGGCCAAAGCCGGATCTCAAAATCTGCAATCTGCAATCTGAAACCTGCGATCATCCGTCAGTTGGGCTGGGCCGGACCGTCTTGACCCAGCGGGTCGGGAGGAGGCAACGGCCGGGGCGCGGCACCACCGGCCGGAGAGTTGGGAT
Organism: Terriglobia bacterium; assembly: GCA_963797385.1. Classification (GTDB taxonomy): domain Bacteria; phylum Acidobacteriota; class Terriglobia; order Terriglobales; family Acidobacteriaceae; genus JAIQFF01. Next base: position 439,807 of record CAWCPY010000011.1, on the reverse strand, counting down.
CGGGTTCCTCGCCCGGGCGGCGCAGCGACGGCGCATTCGGCGGACGCTCCTCAGGCGCCGAGCTCTTGGCAACGGTCGAGCTGAGGTCCACTTCTTTTTCGGTGCGCACGACTTTCTCGCCATCCACTCTCATGCTCTCAAGGCGTACCACTTCGTCGCCCACCAGCCGGACAAAGTCCACGTCGGCGGGGGGCTCACCGTAGATCCACTCTTCATATTCGATCTCGCCATCTTTTTCCCGAATTTTCTTCGGCGGACGGCCCTTGGAAGCCATCACCATTTCACGATTCATACCCACCAGGACCTTGTGCGCCTTGATGGCCTCTCTAAGCTTGGGGGTGAGGGTGTCGAGGTAGGCCTCAACGGCGGACTTGGCATTGAAGTCAAAGACAGGACGGAGCAGATCTTTCAGCTCCTGCGGATTCAGCTCAGGCACGTAGCCGTTATCGAAAACCAGGTCCACATACGAGCCCCGCGGATTGGCCCTGGCGTCGCTGGGGCCCAGCGAAGTCATGCCTCCACCCGCGCCCACCTGAATGTGCTGATACCATTTAAGCTTCTTGACCGGACCACCGTTGATCTCAAAGTGGATGCGGTCTTTCTTGATCAATATCTCGCTGATGCGGGCCTGGTCGCCGGGCTTGGCCGCGGGACCCCACATGGCCAACATGTTCTGTATCTGCTCTCCATTGGGAGACAGTTGCCCATCCTTCAAGGTCAAACCCGTCTTGCCCATGGGAAACGGCGAGCGGATATAAACCAGCTCGAAGTTGAAGGTATGGATCAGGTCCATCCGGGTTTGCTTGGAAATATGAGGGGGGGTGTGATCGTCGGCGCTGACCACGGCAACACAGAGCAGTACGATGGGCAAGAGAACCGGAACGTAACGTGGGTACATACGACACCCCGAGCCGACTTGTAGCAATTATAACGCCGTCCGGAGTGCGAACCAAACGCTGGTTGGAAAATAAACACGTGGGGACAGCCGCCCCGGCTGTCCAGTCGAGCGAAGCTCGACAGAGTTTTGCCGGCACCACAAATTGCGGAGCTTCGCTCCGCTGGACAGCCGGGGGCGGCTGTCCCCACGTGTTTCAGGCGGACCAGACATGCAATCCGTTGCGGGCCACCTGCAGCGGGAGGACGCGCCCTCCATTGTCACCGATGGCGGTTGCGACCCGGCTGGCGGCGCCCTGCTCCACCAGGAAGATCACGCAGCCTCCGCCGCCCGCGCCACAGGCTTTGGCGGCCCGTCCGCCATGCCGGGCGGTGACGCTGATCAGCTTGTCGATGAGCGGCGTGGTGATTCCCGGGGCGTTGCTGCGACGCAACTTCCACTCCTCCCGGAGCAGACGCGCCACCTCGTCCCACCTGGTGTCGGCCAGCGCCTGGTGCATGGCCCGGGCTATTTCGACGATGCGCTCGAAGTTGCGGAATACGCGTTTGTCGCCATTGATGTGGGCCTTAAAAACCTCCCAATTGTTGATGCCGGACTTGCGCGGCGCGCCAGTATAGGCCAGAACAAAACGGGATTCGATCTCCTCCGGCGCTACCGCCACGGCCTCGCGGTGGATGCCGTCAGCATCCAGATGGATGGCACTCGTTCCTCCATAAAGCGCGGGGTAGTAATCCTGGCAGCCGGTGGGGACCTGGATGATCTGGGCCTCGACGTTCTGGGCAATGACCCGCATCTGCTCCAGGGTGAGGTTGCGGTCGGTGAAGCGGGCCAGCGCAGCCGTGCTGGCAATCATCAGGGCGGACGAGCCGGAAATGCCCGCACCTGCGGGAGACTCGGAATCCGTCTCCATCAACAGGCCTTCCTTGGGCGCAAAAAACTGCAGCAGCCGGGCAGCCAGGGGAAGCCTGAAGCGGTGGGCACGGCGCAGGGCCTCAAAGCTGGGAAAGTGCTCTTCCCGCCGGGTGTCGATGGAATGCAGGTGGATGCCCTTCCCTTTCAGCGGGGTGATGCGGCAGGTGGTGAGAATGTTGACCGCAAAATTCAGCGTAAGAGCGCCGGGATGAAACAGGTACAGCGGCCACAAGTCGATGGTGCCTCCCGCCAGATCGGCCCGGCAGGGGGCCTGGGCCACAATGGTCGGTCCGCTGGCCGCGTAAGGGATTTTCCGCATGCTGTGTTTTACCACGAGCCGGCTTGTGCGGGATGTGGCGCGGCCGTCACCGCCCGCGGCTTTTGATTTTGAATCCGACCGGCGGGCGAGAAGGGCGATCTACGGGTAAGCACCGGGGTGCGGGCTGGTTGGTCGAATTCTTTATCGCTACCGCACAAAATCAAAAGCCGCGGGCGAGGGCGCCCGCGCCACACCTTCACGGCGGCGCCGGACAGGAGTGTCCGCCCCCCACACCTAACTGCCTACTTTCCTGGCGTAATCGTCGAGCGTTTTCCTGGTCTCTTCTGCTCTGGCGGCTTCTTGCGATGCCTGCTGTTTCTCGATGCGATCCACAAGTGTCTGGGATTCGCGGTCCTCGTGAGACTCGCGATATTCCGGTTTGTTTTCCATGGCGATAGCCTCTGGCAATCATCATGCCCGGCAACCGGACAGAATACTGTGCGATCTTGAACGGTCTTTCATCTTTTCACCCCGTCTGCGAGGTCGAGTCCAGGTCGCCCATCGATGGGATCGTGCGTGCGATCGCTGTCTTACTTCGCAGGCGGAGGAAATTAAGAGTCAGACTCGAAAGTCTATCGAGAAGCAGAGCCCTCATTCATTTGAAAGCCCTCATTGCAGCCTCGAAGCCGCGGCTCCGCCCAAGACAGACTCTTGACGCCAGCTGCGAAGGAAGGTTTCGGTGAGGCCAGTTGAGACCAAATCCTTCGTTGACAAGCGGGTGGGTTTGCCGCACACTCGGCCTGTTACCAGCTGCGGCTTGGCGGCCGCTACGGTGGCGGTTCGCAACAGGTTGTAAACAATGGCCCCCCTCCCTCCCCTTACCCCAAATCCTCCCGAGCCTACGGGATCACGAGTTGCTGTGCGAACTCGGGCTGAAGTCTCCGAGGAAACCGTCCGGCAGTCGGATGCGGCCCTGATTTTCGTCAAGCTGCGGAAGATGATCGCCTCCGACACTCAGTCAACGGACACCATCCTGGGGACTATCGCGGTCGCGGCTCATTCCCTGACCGGCGCCACCGGGGCGGCCATTGCCATGCCTCGGGACGGTGCCGTGGTCTGCGTGGGCAGAAGCGGCGAAACTGCGCCCGAGCTGGGAGACCGGCTCAACGTGGATTCGGGGATCTCCGGCGAGTGCCTGCGTACCGGCATGAGCCTGCGCTGCGATGATGCCAGCCGGGATTTTCACGTCGATGCCCAGGTTTGCCGCCAGATGGGGCTGCAATCCATCGCGGTCGTGCCCTTGCGCGGGCTGCATGGCAGGGTGGGCGTGCTGGAGGCGTTCTCGACCGAGGCCTACGCCTTTGTGGAAGACAAGATGGAACTCCTGGAGCGGCTGGCAGGACTAGCCGAGGCGGCCTGGGCGCGGGGAGCGGTCACGGGGGCTCAAGCCACGGCAACAGGTCTGGTGCAGCCGGGAAAGCTGGACGAGGCTGTGAGCCTGGGCGAGGCCATGACCGAAGTCCCAGCCGTGGCTGAGACTCCGCCGGAGCCGGCTGCTCCGTTCACCGCTGCGGTTCCCGTGGCCCAGGTGCGGGAAGTCTTTGCCAGCGAGCAAATCAAAGACGCCATTGCCCGGAAAAAGTGGCGTTCCGCGGCGATGATTGCCGTGGCTGTCATTGGGCTGACGCTGCTGTCGGTTTATGGCTGGAGAGCGTGGTATAAGGCCAGTGTTGCCTCCCGGAGCACGAAGACGGCCAGCCTTCAGGTGACTCCATCCGCCACTGCGAATGGGGCGTCTGGGGCGGGATTTGCCGGAACTCCCGACGTGGTGTATCCGGAAGCGCGACCCAGCAAGCCGCCCCCTTCACGTGCCGCTGAAGATGCCGCCACAACCCAGATCCCCGATGAAGTAATTCGGCGACCCCAGGCGGCGCAACCGACTGAGCGCGACACCGCAGGTGCAGAGGCCCCATCGCCGGCAGCGTCCAGGAACGAGGACATTCCAGTAATCGCGGCATCCAGTGCCGCCCCCATCGATCTTGGTAAGGTGATTGAGACGCCGCCAGCGGTGCCCAAGCTGAGTGTTCCGATCTCGCAGGGCACGTCCGGAGGCGTACTTCTGCAGAAGGTGCAGCCTGTCTATCCTGCGGAAGCGCGACGCCTGCATATGGCCGGCAGCGTGGTGATCGATGCGGTCGTGAACGTTGAAGGCCAGGTGGACGACTTGAAGCTGGTGAGCGGAGATCCGCTGCTGTCAGCGGCAGCGATGGATGCGGTTCGCAAATGGCGGTACAGCCCCTACCTGCTGAACGGCAAGCCTATTCCCAGGCAGACCCGCATCACCATCAGCTTTATCGCACCGCAGTAAATTTCAAGGCGTGGGAAATCAGCTGAGGTTTAACGCCCGCCGCACCGAGCCGCGCTCGTTCTGGATTTTTTCCTGCAGCAGGGTAATGGCATAGATCAGCTGCTCGGGACGCGGCGGACAGCCCGGAACGTACACATCGACGGGAATCACCTGGTTCACACTCTGCACCAGGGCGTAGTTATTGAACACCCCGCCGGACGTGGCGCAGGCTCCCATCGAAATCACCCACTTTGGCTCGGGCATCTGTTCCCAGAGCTGGCGGATGACGGGCGCCATTTTGTTGGAAACGCGGCCGGCGATGATGATGAGATCAGACTGGCGGGGCGAGGGGCGGAAGACTTCAGCGCCGAAGCGGGCGATGTCAAAGCGGGAGGCGCCCATGGACATCATTTCGATGGCGCAACAGGCCAAGCCGAAAGTGAGAGGCCAGATGGAATTCTTGCGCATCCAGTTGACCGCCGAATCGAGCGTAGTCAGCACAACGCCTTCCGGCGTGGGATTCCCGAAGGTCAGTTCCTTGACTACCTTCTTGCCGTTCTCGGTGGTGGTGTAAGGGCCGAAGCTGAGTCCGTCTGCCATGACAGCATTATTGTAAACCAGGCGGGGTTCGGATTTCGGCTTCGTGTACCTTCGTGTCCTTTGTGGTTTAAGCTCTTCAGGACTCCGATATCAAACCCGCGAGGAGAAGTCTCGTGCCTTCCCTGGCCGACAATGGAATGGTCCACCTCAGCAGCCCCTACTCGGTGGCGGAAACGATCACGCGGCTGGAAGCCTTGCTGCAGGCCCAGGGGCTAATCGAATTTTGCCGCATCGACCATAGCGGAGAAGCCGAAAAAGCGGGCTTCTCGATGCCGCCCACGCAAGTGATCATCTTCGGCAGCCCCAAGGGCGGGACGCCGCTGATGATCGCTTCCCCTACGCTGGCCATTGATCTGCCCCTGAAGGCGTTGATCTGGCAGGAGGCCGGCGGCCAGGTTCGGGTCTCCTACAACAGCCCGGAATACCTCAAACAGAGGCACGATATCCCCGACGACCTGCTGAAGAATATTGCCGGCATCGGGTTCCTGCTGGAAAAGGTTGTAGGATAGGTGCCCACAATATTTCTTCATCCCATAGGAGAAAGTTCATGGCCGAATCGAAAGCAGCTGGCAACCAACGAGAAATTTCCCGCGAACGCCTTGCTGACCTCTTGAACGAAGATCTTTCCCGCGAGTACCAGGCCATCATCGGTTACGTGGTGTACTCCCAGGTGCTCAAGGGCGCCGAATTCATGAACATCGCCGATCAGCTGGCCATCCATGCCAAGCAGGAGCTGGACCATGCGCTGATCATCTCGCGCCAGATTGATTATCTGGGCAAAATGCCCACGGTGGATCCGCTGCCGGTCAAGACTTCGGAAGACGCGCGGGAAATGCTGCGCTTCGATCTGGCCAACGAAAATGACACCATCCGAAATTACCGCGAGCGCATCGGGCAATGTGAAGCACTGGGAGAGTTCGCGCTGGCGGAACAGATTCGACAGATTCTCGTGGATGAACAGGACCATCAGATTGACCTGGCCACCGCCCTGGGGGAAGAAGTCCCGGACGTCAGAGCGAGAGGAAGAGCCCGCCGCAAGTAACGTGCGGGTCGGACACTCTTGTCCGACGCCTTTGAAGTTGGTTTTGAATTGTGGTTTGAACTTGCTTTTGAATTTGGTCTAGCCTGGAGAGACAACTGCAAAAGCGTCGGACAAGAGCGTCCGACCCACACGATCTAGGCGGAGAGGCCGCCGCGCAGGCCGGCGCTCAAGCGTGCCAGTTGCTGGCGGTCTTCGAACTTTTCGGAAAGAAATTCCACTCCGTATAAATAGACGCTGCGGTTGCGGACTTTCCCGCGGACTCGCACCGGTTCGTCGGTGTGAGGATTCTTGAACTCGACCTTGATTTGGCTTCCCACCGGCAGGTTGGCGGCGGCAAAAAGACACAGTCCGCCTTCGCTGAAGTGGACGCCGCGGGCATCTACGATTGTGGTTTCGGCGGAATGATTGACCTTGGCGTGATCGACCATGACGCGCACCGAGGCGTCAAACGGATAACGTTCCCAGCGGCGGCGATTGACTTGTTGCTCCATCCTCATCCCAACTTCCAGAATTTTGTTGGCTAGCGGCGTTTCTCGATTGAAAACGCAGCGGTCCCTGTGGTTCGCCTGTCTCGAAAGTAGTGGAGGGCTGCGATTCGGGAAAGTTACGCTGGTACAACGCGGGATGTGCTGCGGTAACAAGCGGTTCCTGGGAGGACCCGTGGACGGGGAAGGACACGAAGTTCAATCGTCCGCTTCCGATTTTGCATCGGAGGGCAGCTGAGGAATCGTTCTCGAAATGACTAGCGAACCTCAGGCGCTAAAACGCGACGGATTCTCGATGACGTAGTGGCACGACTGAAGTCGTGCCCTTCCCAGGACTGCCCAACGCCAGAGCTCGTGGCGCGACGGAAGGCGCGCCCTTCCACAAAACTGCCGAAACCGACTCTCACTTCACGAACGAGGGTCGCGTCGTTCCGACCGCTTATGAAATCAGAATCTATGGATTGAGCACGACCTTGCCGAACATCTTGCTCTGCTCCAGGTATTCGTGCGCGGCGCGAATTTCTTTCAGGGGGAAGACGCGATCGACAACGGGCTTCAAACGTCCGGCAAAAACATGGCCCAGCACCTCGCGCAATTCCGCCATGGTGCCCATGTAAGACCCCAGGAGCGAGAGCTGGCGGGAAAACAGAAAGCGCAAATCGATGCTGGCAGCAAATCCGGTGGTGGCGCCGCAGGTGACCAGGGTACCGGCGGGCTTGAGACATTTCATGCTCTCCTCCCATGTGGCGGAGCCCACGTGCTCGATGACGATGTCCACGCCTTCCTTGTTGGTGAGCTTGCGGACTTCTTCGGAAATCTTCTGCTGGTAATGATTGATGCCGTAGTCCGCGCCCAGGGCCCGGGCCTTCCCCAGTTTCGTCTCGTCGCCCGCGGTAGTAATCACGCGGGCCTGAAACAGCTTTGCGATCTGGATGGCGGCGATGCCCACGCCGGAGCTGGCACCCAATACCAGCACCGTCTGTCCCGGACGAATGTTGGCGAGGCCCACCAGCATGTGCCACGCCGTCAGGAACACCAGCGGAACGCTCGCAGCCTGGTTGAAATCCAGGCTGTCGGGAATCGGGATTACGTTCACTGCAGGCACAGCGATCAGCTCACAATTCCCGCCATCCACGCGGTTGCCAAGCACGGTGAACTCCGGACACAGGTTCTGAAGTCCGGCGACACATTTAGCGCAGTGATTGCAGAAACGCATCGGAGAGAGCAGCACCCTCTGGCCCGGCCTGAAGCCGGTGGCGTATTCGCCCACCTCGGCAATCTCACCGGCAATGTCCGCCCCCAGAATGTGGGGCAAGGTCACTCCCGGCAGACCTTTCCGGATCCAGAGATCGATGTGGTTCAGCGCGCAGGCTTTTACGCGGACCAGAACCTGGTCCTGCCGCGGCCTGGGATCGGGAACATCTTCGTAGCGCAAAACTTCGGGACCACCGAATTCATGGATGCGGACGGCTTTCATGGCTCCTCCGATAGGAAGTCAAACTACCACAGGCGCATCAATGAGTCCCATTTCGGCACCGTGGCAATGTTCATAGATCACAGACAGCGAGATGATGCTTCGACTAACGTCACCCTCGACATGCCGGGGTCTGGAGGGCGTTGCCAGTGGGTACTGGACACGGCCTGTCACGCCGGTGAGTGGTCCTATCAGCCACTGCGGTTCAAATCCGCCGCCCTCCGCGGCGACCACTCCCACAAGTAAGCTTGACAACTTGGAAGCACGGCGCGACGATGGAAAGTGACAGGCCGTGTTTGAAGTACCGCTGGTCAAGCGCCAGCAGCCCCGGAGTGATGATCCGGGGCGTTTCTTTGTTTGATTATTCCGGTAATGAGCCAAGCGGTTTCGCCGGAATCAGGGCGACCGTTCCGGGCTGCGCAATGTTGTGCCGCGCCAAGAAATTAAACACTCGGGACCAAAATTCTTCGGGGGCGACCCCAGCCGCACCGCAGTGCCCTGCTCCCGGTACCAGCCATAGCTTGGCATGAACGGGGTCAGCCTGAGCCAAAGCGCGGGCGTGCCACGGCAGGATGTTGATGTCGTTCTCGCCGTGAATTAATAGCACCGGGACGAGCGAGGCCCTCACCGCGTCCACGGGGTTGGCCCGTTGCAGATCGACCCCATCGTGCCAGCGGGCGTAGAGGAGAGCAAGCTCGGCGGGGAGGAGTCCGACCGTTCTTCCGACAATTCGCTCCATGCCAAAGCGACCAGCTCCCACGAAATACCCTTCGCGATCGTAGGCGACGCTGCGGAAATCAGAAAAAGAGGACTCGGCAACGACCGCGCAAAACCCGGGCTCGGAACGCAGGCTTTCCAACACTAGGGCGGCCCCCATCGATTCACCAAAACCGTCGACGCAGGTGGCACCTTTCCCGTAGAGCCAGTCAACCCATCTGTGAATGTCGTCGCTCTCGCGTAAGCCGTAGGTTGCAACCGCGCCGCCCGACTCGCCGTGAGCCCGCGAATCGGGCAGCAGAATACGATAACCCTGTCGCAGAAACGCCTGGCCGTAGCCCGCGACGCCACCACGATTGTCTCCGATTCCGTGAAGCAGGATGACTGACTGGCCGTTTTGATGTTCCGGCACGCTGTACCAGGCATGCAATTCGACTCCATCGGCGGCTTGAATGACCACGGGCTGCAGGTCAGCGCCATAGGGAGCGTACATAGAGGCAATTCGGGCCCTGGGGGGCAAGGGCAGGCGCCAGGGGTGTAGCGTCATCTGGGCCATCAGAACGGCAGTGACGACCGATAGAGCAACGTAGATTGCAACCACAGTAGCTGCGAGTTTGGCTGGACGCCGCACTTGAGACCCCGTCAGGTATGAAACGGGTTTCCGCTTCGTTTGTTCCCGTGAGACCGCTCCACTGATTGACTTACCCTGTTAACCGACTGATAATCAAGCTGCGATGGACATCTACGAGGAGATCGTCAAGCTGCGGCAGGAGGGGCGGCGGGGGGCGGTAGCGACTATCGTCAGCGCGCGGGGCTCCATTCCCTCTTTTAAGACTGCCAAGATGCTGGTGCGCGACGATGGCTCCATCGTGGGCACGATTGGCGGCGGCTGCGTCGAGGCTGAAATATGGCAGGCGGCGCGCGAAGTCATGGAAAGCGAGAAGCCACGCACCCTGACTTTCAATCTCAATCAGGATCCCAAGTACGATACCGGGCTGGTGTGCGGCGGCACCCTCGATATTTTCGTGGAGCCGGTTCTACCTCCAGCATCACTTTATATTTTCGGCGCAGGTCATGTATCTGTAAACCTTTATAAGATTGCGAAGAGCACCGGATTCGACGTGACCGTGGTGGACGACCGCGAGGCCTACGCCAACCGTGAACGCTTCCCCGAAGCCAAAGAGGTGATCGCGGAGAATTTCGACCGCGCCATGGCTCGCCTAGTTCCCAATGAGTCCTCATATCTGGTGATCGTCACCCGCGGACATCGCGACGATATGCGTGTGTTGCGCTGGGCAGTGCAGACTCCCGCCCGTTATATCGGGATGATCGGTTCCAAGCGCAAGACCATCACCATCTTCCAGGAGCTGACCAAAGAAGGCCTTGCGCCGGCACTCTTCGATCGCGTTCATGCCCCGGTTGGACTCGACATCGGAGCGGTTACGCCGGAAGAGATCGCGGTGGCGATCACGGCCGAACTGATCGCCGCGCGACGCCATGTGGAGCGCGAACTGCCGCACATGAGCTGGTTTCATTCGCGCAAGCGGGAGACGGCTGATCCAGCTGCCGAGGAGATGGAAGAATCGGAAGAAGAAGTTTGACCCGGTGCCTGAGGTAGGCACTTCAGCATTTCCTAGCGCGGGCCTCCCGCCCGCACTCAAATGCCGGCAGGATGCCGGCGCTACCCTGAAGCCGCGTCGTCGGTGAGCACTCCATCAGCACTGAAGCGCTGCTTCACCCCAGCCTAGCCTGGGTCCCTGCGATTCAGCCCTCGCTGAACCTCAATATTTGCTATCTTCCTTACATGAGCCGGGCGCCCAGTTGGTGCGGAGTGATATTGGCGGCGGGTGAGTCCTCGCGCATGGGGTCGGACAAAGCGCTGCTGCCCTGGCCTCCGGTGGCCAAGGGCATGCCATTTTCCGGGGAGACATTTTTGTCTGCTGCGATTCGTTCCCTGAGTTCGACTGACCAGGTGGTTGTGGTCGTCGGAAATAATGAAGGTGAACTGGCCCCGGTGGTGTACGCGGCGGGCGGTTCGCTGGTGCGAAACCCGGAGCCGGAGGACGGTCAATTCAGCTCTCTGCGGGTCGGGCTGCAAGCCGTTCTGGAGTTGGGCCGGGATGCCGTCATGATCACCCTGGTGGATCGTCCGCCCGCGAGCGCTGCGGCGCTGGCCGAACTGCGGGCGGCATTTGAAGCCGCAACTTCCGATATCTGGGCTGTGGTTCCGGAATATGGAGGACGTCACGGACACCCCTTCCTGGCCGGGCGCGAAATGATGGAAGTATTCCTCAAGGCCCCCGCCACAGCGACTGCCAGAGATGTCGAACATCAGCATCAGGAACACCTGTTGTATGTTCCAGTGGATGATCCGCGTGTGGTTATGAATGTGAATACGCCCGAAGACTACTCGGCGCTGTTAAATCCTCAAACGAGATAACCCCCTCTTAAGCATGAATCCAGATAACGCGCAGCTGAATTCTTCGTCGAGAATCGCGGAGTTTATCCAGTCGGTTTTGCAGTTGAAGCCCCGGCTCGCCGTATTCGACTGTGACGGAACACTTTGGTCTGGCGACGCCGGGTTCGGTTTTTTCGAATGGGAATTGAACCGCGGCCTGGTCTCTGATGACATGGTTCGCTGGGCCTGGGCCCGCTACGCCGACTACCTGGCCGGCAAGGTCAGCGAAGACGATATGTGCGCCGAAATGGTGACCATCAATCGCGGGCTTCTCGAAGCAGATGTCATGCGTGCGGCGGAGGAGTTCTTCGAGGCAAAAATGGTGAGCGGATTTTTTCCCGAGATGAGGGACCTGGTCTTCCGCCTGCACGACGGCGGCTGCGAGGTCTGGGCGGTTTCTTCCACCAGTGAATGGGTCATCCAGGCGGGGATGAAGCATTTCGGAATTCCAACCAGCCGAATATTGGCAGCAGCAGTTGTGTCCGAAGACGGCAAGGTCACTGACGGGGTCGTGCGCGTGCCCAGCGGCAAAGGCAAGCCGCTGGCCATCCGCGAAGTCATTGCGCGCACTCCCGACGCAGTCTTTGGAAATTCCATCTGGGATGCGGACATGCTGGAAATTGCGCGGCATCCCTTTGCCATTAATCCGACCAAGGAACTGTTGGCGATTGCCGCCCAGCGCGCCTGGCCGATTTATCATCCCGAAGCAGTTGCCGGTTCCTAGTTCCCGGTTCCCAGTTGCTTCAGGAGGGCGGCCAATGTGTCCATTGCCAGGTGGCTGGCGTGGGTCGAGGCCGGGGGCAGGCCGCCTATGGCCTGAACCAGTTCTTCGCGGCGCAACTGCCGGGCTTCGGCAATGGTTTTCCCTTTCAGCAGTTCGGTGAGCAGGGAGGCGCAAGCCATGGCGGGAACGCATCCCTGGGCGAGAAAGCGGATGTCTTCGATGCGTCCGGACGCGATGCGCAGAGTGAGTTTCAGGACATCGCCGCAGGCGGGGTTCTCAATCAGGACGGAAGCGTCCGGATCGGTCATTTCGCCAGGGTTGCGCGGATTCTGGAAGTGATCGAGGACCTGCGGTGAGTACATCGCTGGCCTTAAACCCCTGCCTCGAAATCCACCTCGATCGGATCGATCAAAGGCCCCAGCCAGGTCAGCAGTTCCTGATGGAGGGGATGCGGTCCGTAGGCATGCAGGGCCACCTCGTCAGTAAACTTCATTACGCCGCCCAGTTCGTAGCCTTGCCCGCGCGGTGACGTGTTGACTCCAACCAGGGTTTCCTGCAGGCCCGGAATTTGGCCTTGCAGCTTGCGTATTTCGGCGATGGCGCGTTGTTTCTGCTCTTCCGTGACTTTCGGCTTCCAGCGAAACGCGAACATATGGACAAACATGATGGACTGATCCTCGGCGAGATTGTAGCGGGTGGCCGGCGATTGTGTAAAAACCTCGCTCTCACAAAAACGGAAGGCCTGTACGATGGAGTTCGTGGCTCCCGATTACACTCCGCGACGCGTGGTCTGCCTGCAGCCCAGCGCTACCGTCATCCTGGCTGCACTGGGCTGCCTGGATCGGGTGGTGGCCTGCACCCGGTATTGCGCCGATGTCTGTCCCGAAGTCAAGAATGACGGACGCAGCATCATCGCCGATTCCTGGACGGCGCAGAGCCGGCAGATTCTGGCCGCCCATCCCGACCTGGTCATCGCTGCCGTTCCCTACCAGGAGAAGGCAGTGGTGGAAATCCTGAAGGCGGGGGTCCGCTTTCTTGGCCTGGCGCCAAAAACGCTGGCCGATATTTATACCGACATCGCCACCATTGCAGGAACGGTAGGCGCCGCGGAGCGAGGACAGAGTGTGATTGCGAATATGCAGCGTGAGATCGAAGCCCTTCGCGCGCAGACAGAGAACAGGAAGCGGCCTCGCGTGTTTTGTGAAGAGTGGGGCAAGCCGCTGATTGCATCGCAGAAATGGGTGGCGGAACTGGTCGAAGTGGCGGGCGGCGAGTTCGTGGGCGAACCGGGAGGACGGTCGTCAGCGGAATCGGTCCTGGCCAGCGCTCCCGAGATCGTGGTGGCGGCGTGGTGCGGGGCCGGAGAACGAGTACCGTTGCAGAAGATTGTCCGCGATCGGGGATGGCAGGAAATGCCCGCGGTGCGCGCCGGGCGCGTGTACTGCATCCGCGATGAGCTCCTGAATACTCCCGCCCCAACTCTGGTGGACGGCCTGCGAGCGTTGGCGGCGGCGATTCATCCCGGTGCTTTTCCACAACCCGAAGGACTAAGATGTATTGTCGAGATGTGAGCGCTACCTCACACGCCTCGGCCTCGTGATCCGGAAACTCTATGCCTCCCGCTTCCGCATTCGCAGAAGTCAGGAAAGAGATCGACCGCATCAACCATGCTGCCGGATCGGTGGAAGATTTCATGTGGGAAACCGTGAAGGTGCTGCATGATCGCATGCTCAAATACAACTGGGTCGGCTTTTACATGTTGGAGAACAAACCCCTGGATTCGCAACCACGCATGCTGGCGCTGGGACCCTTTCAGGGAGCGATGACGCCGCACACTCGCATTCCCCTGAACCAGGGTATTTGCGGGGCCGCCGCTTCCACCGGCAAGACCATTGTCGTGGATGACGTCAACCTCGATAACCGCTACCTGGCTTGCTCCACCGAAACTAAGTCTGAAATTGTGGTGCCGGTGTTTGTACACGGCAAGGTTGTAGGCGAACTGGACATTGACAGCCACTTCCCTGCCGCATTCGGCGACCAAGACCGCGCCCTGGTGGAGTATTGCGCTTCCCTGGTGGGGAAACAGCTGGAAAAGTTTGCAGGATGAAGAGCGGGAAAGACCAGAATCGCGCAACCGGGGACCGTCGGGCATCCAAATCGGCGCGACCTTCTGAACGGAAGCCTTTGCCTTCCCTGAAACAAGTGGTGGCCGCGCTGATTTTCCAGGGTGACCTGCTGCTGGTTTGCCAGCGCACCCGGCACCAGACCATGCCGTTGAAATGGGAATTTCCCGGAGGCAAGATCGAAGCCGGCGAGCAGCCGCGTGACGCCTTACGCCGTGAATTGAACGAAGAACTCGGCATCGATGCCACGATCGGCGACGAAGTAGCGCGCCTGCGCCATGATTACAACAACCGGTCCGCGGTGGAATTGCGCTTCTACGCCGTGCGCGAATATAAGGGCGAAATCGAGAACCGGATTTTCAAGGACATGCGCTGGGCCACGCGATCCGATCTGCCCTCGTTTGATTTCCTGGAGGCCGATCTGCAGCTGGTAAGAGAGTTGTCCGAAGGCAAGATCGCATAAGCACCATGTGGACCGGACACTCTTAATTGTTCTGCTAAGAATGGGCCACCCGACCCACACGGTCAGCCGCCCCGCAGCGTCCAGAACCAGGCCAGGGTCAGTCCCACCATGATCACGGTTGTCGCCCAGGCCACCACGTTGTAGAGAGGCGTGCTCACATACTCTCCCATCAGATCCTTCTTGTTCACCAGCAGCAGCATGAAGACCAGCACGAAGGGCAACACAATGCCATTGACCACCTGGGAGAGAATGGAAATCTTCACCAGGGGAATATTGGGCATCAGGATTACTCCCGCCCCAGCCACGATCAGAATTGTGTAAAGCCAGTAGAACACCGGAGCTTCACTGAATCGCTTTCCCACTCCCGACTCAAATCCCAGGCCTTCGCAAACCGCGTAGGCGGTCGAAAGGGGCAGAATCGAGGCGGCAAACAGCGAGGCGTTGAAAAGTCCCATGGCGAAAAGGATGTAGGCATAGTCTCCCGCCAAGGGATGAAGCGCCTGGGCCGCATCTTTGGCGTCGCTGATGTTGTGGTAGCCGTGCACGTACAGCGTGGACGCGCAGGCCACGATAATGAACCAGGCTACGATGTCGGTGAAGACGCACCCGGCGACCACGTCAAGCCGTGAAGCTTTGTACTGCCGCCGGGTCACGCCTTTCTCCACAATGGACGCCTGCAGGTAGAACTGCATCCAGGGTGCGATGGTGGTGCCGACGACACCGATCAACATGTACAGGTAATCCTGCCGCAGAAACATTTCCTTGTGCGGCGGAACGACAGTGGCTTCGAGCGCTTCCAGCCATGCGGGTTTGGCCAGGAATCCGGCAACGATGTAGGTGAGATAGAAAAACGAGGCGGCGAGAAAGACTTTCTCCACCGTTTTGTACTGGCCCTTGACCACGATCAACCAGACAATGACGGCACAAGTCGGAACCGTGTAGTACTTGTTGAGGCCGAATAGTTCGAGGCTGCCGGCAATGCCGGCAAATTCCGTGACCACATTCCCGAAGTTGACGATGATCAGGCCGAGCATCATGAAAAAAGTGATGCGGAATCCGAATTCTTCGCGAATCAGATCGCTCAGACCCTTGCCGGTCACCGCGCCCATGCGGGCCGCGATCTCCTGCACCACGATCAGCGCTATCGTGGTGGGGATCATGGTCCAGAGCAGCATGTGCCCGAATTGGGCCCCGGCCGCGGAATAGGTCCAGATCCCGCCGGCATCGTTGTCCACGTTCGCGGTAATGATGCCCGGACCGACAACGGCGAAGAAGATCAGTAACCGGATTTTCCAGCGTTTCAGGAAGGTCATGCGGCACACACAAATCGTTGCAGCGACCGATCAGCATAAATGCATAGAGGAAATCTGGGTAGGTGAAATCAGAGAAACCGTCATTGGTCGTTGGCCAAACCTCAATAGGATGAGTTTGAGCCAACGGCCAAGGACCAACGGCCAACGACGATCTTCTACAGGTTGGCTCGCAGCAGGCTGATGATGTCGTCGGAGGTGATGACTCCGGTCAACTTCTTGTTGTCGTCCACCACCGCCAGGGTCAGAAGATTGTACTTGTCGAAGAGCTCGGCAACGTCTTTCTCCTTGGCGTCGGAGCGAGTGGAGATCAACGGCTCCTGGGTCAATGCAAGCATGGGAGTATCGGCGGTGGCCAACACCACTTTGGCCAGCGGAACAGCTCCCGCGAGGGTGCCGTGGGAATCCACCAGATAGATCGTACTGACGGTTTCGACCCCACCCTCGAAACGACGCAAAGCCTCTATGGCATCGTGCACGTTGGCACTCACGTTGACGGCCAGGTAGTCGGTATTCATCCGCCCGGCGGCGGTGTTCTCATTGAACTCCAGGAGTTCTACCATTTCTTTGCGTTCCTGGGGTTCCATCTCGAGCAAGATTTCCGAGGTGCGTTCCTCCGGCAGGTCGGCCAGCAGGTCGGCGGCCGCATCGGGTTCCATCTCCTCCACAATCTCAGCCGCCCGTTCAGAATCCAGAGACTCGACGATCGCTTTCTGGACTCTGGGTTCGACTTCCTCGAGCGCCCCGGCCGCCACTTCCTCATTGAGGGTCTCAAACACAGCCTCGCGTTCGTCAGGGGCCAGGTCCTCGACGATATCGGCGATGTCCGCGGGGTGCAACCGGGCCAAGCGCTCGTGGGAAATCTTGAGCTTTACCCGGCGGGCGGGATCGGTTTCGATGAGGTCCACGAAGTCCCATGGAATGCTGCGCGGAGGGATTTGCCGCAGCAGCGCTCGCAACGCCACCAGCGGAACCACTCCCTTCAGCAATCGCCGGATGGCGCCGCGAGGGCCGACGTCCACCGAGCCCACTTTCAGCACGGGACGGTTGGCGACGGATTCCTGCAGCAGGTCCAAATCGTTTACCCGGACGACTTTCCTGCCGAAGACATCGATGACCTGCTGATCCAGGAGATCGCGTCCCAGCAGCAGCATGCCTTCCGCGCCCTCGCCGTCGGCCCAGTCGGCGGTGGGCGCATCGGTGCGAATGCCCCCGTTGATCGAGGTGACGGAGACCAAGGGCAGAATGCGGTCGCCGCCACTGGTCCTTACAATCAAGACCGCAACCCGGGCCCGGTCTTCCTGTGGAACCAGGGCCACCTCGCGCACCCGGCCGCAGCGGCTTCCGGCGGTGTCAAACACCGGCGTGCCCAGCAGTTCGGTAAGCGCAAAGGTCAACATACTTTCGAGAATACTCAACTGACCAGCAAGAATCCACAGGAGCTTTTCGGTTTCCTTTGCGTCCTTTGCGGCCCTTCTTTGCGAACTTTGCGGTAAAGCGGTTGACCTCGATTACAACGTTCAAAAATCTTGAACCGCAAAGGACGCAAAGAGCGCAAAGAGGGCTGAATTACGACTGCGGGCCGCCGCCCGGCCCTAAAATCAAGCTCCGCGTTGACATTTCCGGGGCATAAGGGCAAACTACCGCATTCGCTGCAACTACCGTTTCCGGCCATGGCCAAGGAACCGCCGCCGGCCGGAGCGCGGGGCAGCGGAGATTCCGGATCCACGAAGCTGTACCAAAAATCTTTGCCATGACCGAACAGCGGGTCTCCTACACGTTGGATTCGACGCTGGAGACCGTCGACAGCGCCGAGCAGGCAGCCAGCCGGATTGCTTCCGAAGCGGGCTTCGACGATGACGAGGTCATGAGAATTGCCATGGCGGTGCGGGAAGCTGCGGTCAACGCCGTGCTGCATGGCAATGCTTACGATCCCGGCAAGAAGGTCAGTCTGGAATTCGAGCAGACCGGGGGCAACCTGGTGATCACCATCCGGGACCAGGGCAAAGGACTGGATCTGGAAAAAATCCCGGATCCCCTGGCGCCGGAAAATCTTTTGAAGACGTCGGGCCGGGGGATTTTTCTTATACGCTCGTTCATGGATGAGGTGCACATCAGCCCCTCCCAGACGGGTACCGAAATCAAACTTGTCAAGCACGTCCACGGTCCATCCGAGGGCGTCAAGGAGGCTTCCCAGTGAGCATGAAGACCAGCACGCGCCAGATTAACGGCGTCACCATCGTGGATTGCAGCGGCCGCATTACTCTCGGCGAGGGCAGCGTGATACTGAAGGATGTGGTGCGCGAACTGCTTTCCAAGGGGCAGAAGAAAATCCTGCTCAACCTCGGAGACGTGAACTACATCGACAGCTCGGGCATCGGCGAACTGGTCAGCGCTTTCACCACCGTGCGCAACCAGGGTGGCGAACTCAAGCTGCTTAACCTGACCAAAAAGGTTCACGACCTGCTGCAGATCACCAAGCTGTACACCGTCTTCGACGTGAAAGACGACGAAGCCAGCGCAGTCAAGTCGTTCAACTAAGTTCCCCACTACTATTTATTTCTGGCCAGGGCCGGCATCACTCCGGCCCCGGGTTGTTTCTATTTCGGGAAGTCTGCCGAATTCTTTTGCGCGCGCTCGCCCGCGGTAGCTTTCCCCGCCATACAATTCGTTCGTGATCATCCAGTACCCGCTTCTGGCCGCTAGCGTTCTGCTCACCAGCATGGCCTGGTCCGATTGCCTTCCCCTTGCGGAAGCCAGGAAGCATGTAGGCGAGATCAAGTGCATTACCGGCAAAGTCATCAGGGTGAAGCAGGGCTCGCGGGGAGTTCACTTTCTGGACTTCTGCGACGATTACCGGCTTTGTCCCTTCACCGTCGTGATCTTTCCCAGTGACTTGAAGAGTGTGGGCGACGTGCGGCAGTTGCAGGGCCGAATGATTGAGATTCACGGCAAGGTCAAGGAGTACGACGGTCGCGCCGAGATCGTCCTCGAAGAATACCGGCAGCTGAGCGGCGCCGGGGCCCGCATCCCCCCTCTGCCCAAAAATTACGACGTGGAAAAGAAGGGGCGCTACAGCGCGGGAACCTTCCGCCATCCCAAGTCAAAGCGGAAAACCGCCAAGCGGCAACCGGCGGAAGTTGTCACCCAGGAGCCCGAGGACCCGTAGTGGTAGCGCCGGCGTCCCGGCGGCCCCATGGGCGGGCAAGGCCCGCCGGGTTCTGGTGGTGAATATTCCCAAGCGGAGGGCGAGACGCCCTCCGGACAGCCGGCGGGACGCCGGCGCTACTCGAATCTATGCGTTATGCCCTGACGCGGCTCGTATCAGGCGCGCAACTTTGTCTTCCAGCACGATGTATCGCTGGTATTCGTTACCCTGAAGAATTCCCATTGAAATGTTTTCGTTTCGGTAGCGCATGGGGCTGGCGGCCGGCGTCCGCAACGCAACGTGGATCTCCCGTACCGCAGTTCTCTCCACGACGGTCCGAACGTTTTGATCGTTGATACCGCCGCACGCCATGATGCGTACATGTTCGCCGGCGTGCTCCACCAGTCTTCGCAGGGTGGCAGACCCCTCGACGGCGGTTTGCGCTCCTCCAGAGGTGAGGATCCGGTCGGCCCCGGTTTCCCTCACCTGCTCCAGTGACCGGAACAGATCAGCGGACATGTCGAAGGCTCGATGGCAGGTCACTCTGAGAGGCCTCGCCAGATCGACCAGCACGCGCGTCTTCTGAATATCGATATTCGCGTCGGTGTCCAGGATCCCAAAGACGACGCCCTCAGCGCCCAACTGTTTAGCCATGAGGATGTCGCGCCGCATCACGTCAAACTCATCGGCGCTGTAATAGAAATCGCCCGCACGCGGACGAATCATCACGTGCAGATCAATCGAGAGTTTCTGCCGTGCGGTGGCGATCAGGCCCGCGCTCGGAGTGACTCCTCCTTCCATCAGACCGGCACACAGCTCCACCCGGGCCGCCCCACCTCGCTCGGCGGCGATCGCGGAGTCCAGAGAATCGACACAAACTTCGACGGTGAGGTCAGTGAGGGACAGGGTTTTAGGCCTTAACGATCAGGCTGAAATATCCGCGTTACGTGCCAAGCACCATTATCGCGAGAAGCATCGTGGCAGGTTTCATCGACGGGAGTCAAAGTTGCCGGTGGAACTGTCGGGCGTTTGGAGTGAAATCGCCGCCTGAGGAGCGATCTTTTCGGGCAACCCTGGTCGCTTCATGCCGGCAGACATTCGCAAGCGGGTTGCGCTGATGATGCAAGATTTTGCATCACTGTGCTGCCTACACGGCTGTAACTGCGTATATCTAAGGGTTACCGACGGTCAACTGGGTTGGCATCAAACCTGCACGATTCATACTCTCCCCCGCCAGGGCAAGACCGTCCCACGCGTCCATTCTTACGCCTTCTGCTTTCCGCGATGGGGCCCCGGCGTACACAGACTTCGAGAGTTCTAAAGGAGAGCATCTTTCATGCCCGAGGCAAGCGCGCCAGCAAAGAACCCAACCGACGAACATCGCGACAAGTATTTCAGCTTCCAGATCAAGGGATGGACAAATTTCGACCCCATGGCCAAGACGCTGGCCAGAGTGGCTGAAGGCATAGAGCACGGCGGCGGATTCCTGACCCTGGTGGAAGTCCTCGAAGTCGAGGATGATCTTGCTTCCATCGCCGATGAAGAAGTCAGGGAATGTTTTGCCAACATACTGGCCGCCAAGCGGCTGGTAAAGAACGTCCATGAGCTCCCAGTGGAACTGCTCGAGGAATTGCGGTCGGCGCTGAAAACCGAGGTGGAAGTTCCCAAGAAACCCCCTACTCTGGCCTCAATCTCTCCAGCCACCGAAGAGTCTGGGTTGCGGGGCAAGCGTTGGCCATAAAGAAACTTAACTGGAGAATGGCCCGGATTTCAGTCGAATAGGCGCCTGTCTTTTCTCAAGTTGCTCGTGGAGCGCGCGGTGCCGCGCGTGAGTGACTCCCCTAATCCTGGAATTAAGCTGAACCCCCGGTCGCGATGCGGAGGGGGATGGAGGCCAGCTGAGTACAGTCGTGTTGCCCGAATTCGATGATTCCTTTGACCGGGAGCTGGCGGAGTGGTTCGCTCTGCGGAAAGGCGTCTGGTCTGGAACCGCGGCTGAATTGCTGGCCGCCGTGCAAGGCAGACCCGATGCGGGAAAGCCCTCGTGGTCCCAACCGGCGCACACACTGTATGCCCACCTGGAATCCCGCCGGCACATACTTCGCTCCATGGGCGTCGAGGTCCGGTTGCACCTGGGCCCGCCGCGAATGCTGTCTCTCCGTCACTGCCCGGTGGGAATATCGGCGAAAAAACCGCCCGCGACCGCGGCCGCTTTTCACATCCCCCCGGCTTCAGCTGTCAATTCGATTCCGCTGGCTGATCAAGGGCAAGACGCACCTGCACTCTCGGAAGAGGCAAAGCCGGCAGCCGACGAGAACTCGGGTCAAGATATTTCCATAGCCAGGCCTGACTCTGCCGCTCGCTTTGTCAGTGGCCGCTACGCTGAGAAGGAGAGTACAGGAGGCCGCGTCTTTGAGAACACCGGAACGGCGCTCTCGACCGTTGCCGAAATACGGAGCCTGATTAGAGACCAGAATCTTGATCTCGAGGCAGCCATCGAGTTAATGGCTAACCGGGCCCAGGAAATCACCCGATGCTGCGGAACTGCAGTTGGCTTGCTGGAGCAGAATACGGTGGTGTACGCGGTTCGAACCGGCATCGGCGCGACCACGGCAGGACTTGATTTACATGCAAATTTTTTTCAGTCTTGCGTCAGGACCGGGGGCGCCTTGCAGCTACGGGATGCCCAAAGACATCCAATCCTGGGCGCCATGTGCCAGTTGGAGGGGGTTGGGTCCTTAATTATCGTTCCAATATTCCATCACCGGAAAGTCGTTGGGGCGATGGAATTTTTTTACAAAGAAAGCCGCTCTTTTTCAACCGGCCACGTTATGGACCTGGAGCTCATAGCTGGTGTTATCAGTGAACGTATGAGCGCTGCCGTGGAAGGCAATTTGAAACCGGAAGAACCAGATGACGGCCTCGCCAGGAGCCAGGCGCGTGACAATCCCGAGCCGCAATCTCTCGATAATACGGATTCTGCCATTCTGGGATCTCTCAGTTCACGGCTGGCGAGCGCACCCACCCGGATGGGGCGTGCGTTGAAGAGAGTCTGGACAAAAGGGGCCCAGGTCATCCCACTCCCCCAGGAGAGCGACGCAAGCGTCCCTACCGCGCCGGAAACCGAGGTGGATGGCACAGCACCGACCCAGAGCAAAGGAGGGTCAATCGCACCGTCCGAACCAGATCTGGACGTGTCGCCGGAGCTGCCAGAGGATGGTCCGGGTGAATAACTACACCATGTGCTTCCTCAACTCCTCCAAGGGATAAAACGTCCCCCGCCATACCACGCCGCCGCGCCCCAGGGTCAGGAATGTCGAGCGCAGCATGGTGTAAACGAACAACGCCGTGCTGACCGGGTGCAGGACGAAGTAGTATGGCGGAATATCCGACTTCCGCGACATGCCGACGTAGATCGAAAACATCGAGAACAGGGCAGCCGCGTAACCAACCCGCGCCCATCCATGCGCCAGGACTATTCCCGCGAATGGCATGAGGTTTAGAAAGGCGAGCGCGAAACACGACGCCAGGGCACGGAGCCACTGGAATGACATGATGGCGAAGAAGTTTTTCGTGAGGTTGTCCACCACGCCCCATGCGCCTTTGGCCCAGCGAATGGAGATCAGATCGGCGCCGAAGACATTGCGTTGCGCGTAACCGGCATTCTTCACCACCTTGCCCAGCTTCATATCGTCGAGCACGTCGAAGCGCAGCGCCTGGTATGTACCCAGAGCGTCGTAAACCTTGCGGCGAATCATGTTGAATGCGCCCACGCCGATGTGGTCTTTGGTTTTTGGATCGGCGACTTTCCAGGGACGATGTCCGAAGACGAACAGAGTCTGGAAAAAGGCGATCATCATCTTCTCTCCCGGGTGCTTCATGATCATGCGGGGAAAAAGCACAAGGTGGTCGGCCTCTTCGGATTCGGCGTAAGCCAAAGCGCGGCGGAGAGCGTCAGGCTTAAAGAGAACATCTGCGTCGGTGAACAGCAGCCAGTCGCCACTGGCCAGGTTGCTGGCGCTCCACATGGCGTGCGGCTTCCCCATCCAGCCCCCGGGCAATTCGGTGATGTGGATGACCTTGAGCCGGCCGGACGGTACGGCGGCCGCGATGGTCTCCATGATCTCGCCCGTTTGATCGGTGGAGCGATCATCGACGGCGATGACTTCGTAGTTGTCGTATTCGAGAGCGAGCAGGCGAGTGAGGGTGGCCTCAATGTCGGCAGCTTCGTTGCATGCGGGAACGACAATGCTTACGCGCGGATTGCCGGGCGGCTTGCAGTCCCACTCCGCTTCGGAGATATCGGCGATCTTCGGCACGCCTACCGCCGCGTCCGCGAGACGCCACACCCAGGCCAGCCCCAGGGCGCATCCTGCAATCCAGTGGAAATAGCTCATCCCGCCGACGTTTCCGGCGTGCCCGACTGTCTATTTTTGTCCGTGCCGACCGCCGGTGCGAATCTCATTCCATAAAAGAGTATGGCAGAAGAAAGGACCATAGCGACAACCGGACCGATGAACGCAGTCTGCAACGAACGCTTGTCGGCGATGTAGCCCATCAGCGTGGGAGAAGGTACGTCGCCGAGAAGGTGGATGATGAAAATGTTTACTGCAATCGCGGTGGCACGGATGTGGGCACCGACGGAATTAATCAGGGCGGCATTCAGCGGTGCCGTATTCAAGAGCAGCAGAAAGGCCGCAATAGCGATTCCCGGCAGCATCGCTGGCCCTTTGGAAAACAGCGCCACGATCATGACCGGTACCCCCAGGGCCATGCTGACCGCGGACACGGAGTAATAGGCGCTGCGGTAACGGCGAAGCAGGCGGTCGCCGAGCCACCCTCCGGCCAGTGACGCGACAATTCCGTCAAACACGATGATGGCGCCAAAGGTTTCATTGGCCGACTCCAGCGAATAGCCCCGCGACTGGGAAAGGAAAGTCGGCATCCACACTTGAATCCCACCCAGGGCGAAGGTCATCATCGCCATGCCCAGGGTCGCGGTCCAGAAAGCCGGATTGCGCGCCAGCCCCCAGACGGTTCCCCGCTCCCGGGTTTCCTTCAGCGAATCGAAGCGGCCGCGTTCCGGCTCGGGCACGAATGCCAGAGCCAGTGCCAGCAGAAAACCCGGAACCGCAGCGACATAGAACGGAAACCGCCAGCCGTGAGCAGCGCCCAGCTTTCCACCCAGCAGGTACCCCGCAGCAGTACCAACCGGGATGGCCAGGTAGAAGATGCCCAGAATACGTCCGCGCTTTTCCTCGGAAAAAAGATCGGCGACGAAGGTGGGAGCGATGGTCACGAAGGTAGCTTCGCCTATTCCCACCAGGGTGTGGCGGAGCAGCAATTCGCCGTAAGTATGAGTGACCGCGGTCAGCAGGGTGAGCCCGCTCCAGAAAATGGCGCCCAGAATAATGATCAGCTTGCGCGAGTAACGGTCGGCCAGCGGCCCGACAAAGGGCGCGGCGATCATGTAGAAAATGAGGAAGGCGCTGGTGAGATAGCCCAGCTGGGCGTTGCTGAGGTGAAATTCTTTCTGCACCAGCGGCTGCACCGCAAACAGGACGGAGCGGTCGATGTAGTTGAGAAAGTTCAGCGTGGTCAGCAGGACCAGCGCCGTCCAGGGATAGAGTTTGCGTTGGGTCACTTGGGGAAGGAATATAACACGGGGCATGATTCTGCCGCATAATAACGATTGACGTTATTAACGGCATACGTTAATGTAGCCGAGTGATCAAGAGTTTCGCCACCGCGAAGACGGCGGAAATCTGGAAGTCGGGCAGGACGCGAGGGTCACCTCCCGCCGGAGTCACGAAGCGGAAACTGGCGATGCTGGACGCAGCCGGGAATCTGGACGATCTGAAGGTTCCTCCCGGCAATCGCCTTGAAAAACTGAAGGGAAACCGGCAGGGACAGTACAGCATCCGCATCAACGACCAATACAGAATCTGTTTCATTTGGCGTGATCACGATGCTTACAGTGTCGAAATAACGGACTATCATTGAGTTTGAGGAACCTATGAGCGTGGCACGGAAAGGAACACCGGCCTGGCGAGTTCACCCCGGGGAGATACTTCGGGAGGAGTTCCTGAAGCCGATGGGCATGTCGGCCTACGAACTGGCGAAGCGGCTATTGGTGCCGGCGCCTCGCATCAACGACATTGTTCTGGAACGACGTGGAGTCACCGCGGACACCGCGGTTCGTCTCTCACGATTCTTCAGAACGACCGAGCAGTTCTGGCTCAACCTGCAAGGCGCGTACGAAGTGAATCGCGTGAAGGCAGAACGTGGCGCTGAGTTGGAGCGCATTGAGCCCATTAAATCCAGCGAAGTACGAGTTTGAGGGAAGGGTTGTCATCCTGAGCGAAGCTGACCGATTCGGAACGAATCGGTCAGCGCAGTCGAAGGACCCCTGCCTTTCCACCGCCTCTTCAGAGCACGAGCATTGCCGGGTCGGATAGCAGAAAACTATGCAGCCCGCATTTGTTCCGCTGATAGGGGTCCTTCGACTCCGCCAGCACTTCGCATTGCGAAGTGCTGGCTGCGCTCAGGATGACAGCGGCGGGGAAAATCTCACTCCCGCTTCTTCCCTTTCGGCCGCGGCCACCTGGCTACGACGACGGTCGAGATCCCGCCCCGCGGGCGGAAGTCTCCTTTCACCTCCGCCCACACTGGCTTGGCCCAGCGCACCACGTCTTCGAGCACGCGGTTCACGATGTTTTCCTGGAAAATCCCTAAATTACGGTAGCTCTGCAAATATTCCTTCAGCGACTTCAGCTCCAGGCAATGCTGGTCCGGCATGTAGCGGATGGTGAGGGTACCGAAATCGGGCAGGCTGGTCTTGGGACAAACCGAGGTAAATTCCGGGTCGTCCACCACGATCTCGTAGCCGGGAAATTGATTAGGCCAGGTTTCGATGGCAGGAAACTTGTGGTCGAGACCGGCCGCAGCGTGGGCCTCGGTGTAGCGTGGCTTCGGCATCACGCTATTGTAACCAGACTCTGGTAGCGCCGGCGTCCCGCCGC
This sequence comes from Terriglobia bacterium, assembly GCA_963797385.1. Taxonomy (GTDB): domain Bacteria; phylum Acidobacteriota; class Terriglobia; order Terriglobales; family Acidobacteriaceae; genus JAIQFF01. The sequence goes on along the minus strand of CAWCPY010000011.1, from coordinate 413,828 downwards.
TGCGAGGGCGGGACGCCCTCGCGACAGCCGGCAAGATGCCGGCGCTACAAATTCATGTCAGGCGCCTGGCGGGCTTTGCCCGCCCCTCGGGCCGGCGGGACGCCGGCGCTACAAATCCGGTTCCTTGCCCAATATGGTGCATCTAAGTTCTTAACACCGTTAAGGTTGGGCTCAGGCGTGCGGTGATACATTATCTAGCGGCAAGATGGCATTGACGGCAAACAACAACGGGTTCTTCGGCCGGCATCGCTGGCTGCTGTGGGCAGCCGGAATTACTGTCGCGGTCCTGCTGCTGGCGTCATTCATGTCGCGCGACGAGGCGATTCCCGTGCGCGCCGCGACGGTGGAGCGCAGCACGATTCGCAGCGTGATTTCGACCAATGGGAAGGTCGAGCCGGTACAGAGTTTTGAGGCCCACGCGCCGGTCGGCACCACGGTAAAAAAGTTGCTGGTCAAGGAAGGCGATCGCGTAAAGAAGGGACAACTCCTGGCCCAACTGGACGACGCCGACGCGCGCAGCCAGGCAGCCCGAGCTTTGGCACTGGTCCGCGGGGCGCAAGCTGATGTGAGCGCCATGGAGCGAGGCGGAAATCGCGAAGAAGTTCTTACCCTCGATGCCCAACTAGTGAAGTCCCGTAACCAGCGCGACACGGCGCAGCGTAATCTCGAGGCCCTGAAGCGCCTGCAGCAACAGGGCGCGGCCTCCCCCGGCGAAGTGAAGCAGGCGGAAGACCAGCTGGCGGGAGCGGAAGCGGACCTCAAGCTGGTGCAGCAGAAACAGAAGGAGCGCTATTCGCAGCCCGAGATCGTGCGTGTGGACGCGCAGAGGGCTGAGGCACAAAGCGCCTATGCAGCGGCGGAAAATATTCTCAGTCAACTGAACATCCGCGCTCCGTTCGACGGCATTGTGTATTCCCTTCCCGTTCACCAGGGCGCATATGTCAATCCCGGGGACCTCGTGTTGCAGGAGGCTGACCTCTCGAAAGTTCTGGTGCGCGCCTACGTGGACGAACCTGACGTAGGCCGGTTGGCGCGCGGACAAAGAATCGATCTCACCTGGGATGCGGTGCCCGGACGGATCTGGCAAGGTTCGGTGAGCACCATACCGTCCACGGTGAAGCTGCTGGGAACGCGAAACGTGGGAGAAACCACCTGCATCGTGGACAACCAGGACTTCAAGCTGCTGCCCAACATTAACGTTGGAGTCACGATCGTGACGGCCGAGCACCCGAATGCGCTCACCATGCCTCGCGAGGCGGTTCGTCTGGATGACGGCAAGACCTTCGTCTACCAGATCGTAAACAACGAGCTGCAGCGGCGGGACGTGCAGACCTCCATCTCGAATCTGACGCAGGTGGAAATTGCCAGCGGAGTTGCGGAAAAGGCGCTGCTGGCCCTGGCTTCAACCAACTCCAAGCCGTTGCGCGAAGGCGCGGCAGTGAAGGTAGTTCGTTAACTGAAAATGAAATCACGAATCATCATTCTGTTTCTGGCCTTGTTCTCCGCCGCAGCCGTCGCGGCAGGCGACGATTCCGCTCCCGCCCTGCTGGCTGCCGGGCGAGCCGACGACGCCATTACTACTCTACGCTCCAAGATCAACGCATCCCCCAGCGACGCCGAAGCATACAACCTGCTGTGCCGCGTGTATTTTTCCATGGGTGATTGGGACCGCGGCATTTCGGCTTGCGAGAAAGCGATAGCGCTCGATCCCAACAACAGCCGTTACCACATGTGGCTGGGGCGGATTTATGGCGAAAAAGCAGACGCGGCAAACTTTCTCAGCGCGGCGTCTCTGGCCGGTAAAGTACGCAACGAATTCGAAGCCGCGGTCAGGCTGGACCCGAACAACGTGGAGGCGCGCAGCGACCTGGGCGAATTTTATCTGGAAGCGCCCGGCATCGTGGGTGGCGGACGCGATAAGGCCGAAGCGCAGGCCCAGGCGCTGGCCGCGCTTGATCCCGCCAAGGCCGACTATCTCAAGGGCCGTCTCGCTGAAAAGAAGAAGGACTTCGCCACTGCCGAAAAAGAATATCGTGCGGCCATTGAAGCCAGTCACGGCAGCGCTCTCACCTGGTTCAACCTGGCACTATTCTTCCGCCATCGCGAGCGCTGGAATGAGATGGAAATCGCCATCAACCACGCCGTCTCCGCCCAGGTCGATCGGCCGGAAATTATCATGGAGTCGGGAGAAGTGCTGCTGCGCAGTGGCCGCAACTTTCCTGCGGCCGTGCAATATTTGCGTCGTTATCTGGCCCTGACTTCCAAAGTCGAAGAAGCTCCGGCATTCAAGGCCCACTACCTGCTGGGCACTGCTCTGGAAAAGCAGGGAGACAAGCAGGGAGCGGCCCAGGAATATCGCGCCGCCTTATCTCTGGCCAGAAATTTCTCGCGCGCCCAGGAAGCTCTGGACCGGCTCAACCGCTGAAAAGCAAAATCCACGTAGGCCCGGACGCCCTCGTCCGGGCGGGCGAGCGAAGCTCGCCATGGTTTTCTGTCTACAGCCGGGTCAAGTATGCGTTGCATTCGATCGCGATAAAAACCAGCCGGGCGCCGCCCGGCCGGGCGGGTGAGGGCACCCGCCCCTACGTGAGATCATTGATCACAATCCCATGAGCACAATCCCATTGAGTTTCTTTAGAAGGTGAAGAGATGAACTTTGCTCCTCGCTGCATTTCGCGTCTTTGTGGCTTCCTGATCGTTGCTTTTCTCGCCTTGCCCCGGCTGGCCGCCGAGCCCTTGCCGCTGAAGCGCGCCGTGGAACTGGCCCTGTCCCACAGCACCACCGCAGCAGCGGCCAACGCTGACGAGCAGCGCGTCTTTTCTTCCTACCGCGAAGCGCGGAACCAGTACATTCCCCAGTTCATTCTGGGCTCCGGGCTGGGAAAGTCCTGGGGATATCCGTTGAGCCTGGAAGGCTCGGCTCCCTCGATCGTCAACCTGAACAGCCAATCGGCCATATTCAATCCGTCGCTGCGGGAATTTGTCCGCGCCGCTAAAACCGACTGGAGCGCGGCTACGTTGCAGACCAAAGACCAGCGCAACCAGGTGATTCAGGACACCGTGCTGAGCTATGCCGAACTGGGTAAGTGGGAAGCCTTGCTGGGACATTTGCAGGAAGAGCACGCGGCCGCGCTCCAGACCGAGCAACAGGTCAGCGAACGCATCAAGGAAGGCGTGGACAGTCCCATCATGCAGAACAAGGCGCACCTCAGCACGGCGCGTTTGCGCTTGCGCCTGGCGGAAGCACAAGGCGCAATTGATGTCATCCGCAACCGGCTTTCGCACCTGACCGGGCTTCCGGCGGCAGGCATCGAAACCGAGTCCGACTCGATGCCTCCCTTGCCGGAAGTCAAACAGGAGGATGATCTGGCGGGAAAGGCGGCACAAACCAGTCCGGGAGTGCAGGCGGCGGAAGAGCGGGCTGCGGCCGAGAGTCTGCGGGCCCGCGGCGAACACCGCGCCATGCTTCCATCGGTGGATTTTGCGGCGCAGTATGGTGTGCTGGCCGAGTACAACAACTACCAGGATTTCTTCCAGCCCGGCAGTTTTCAGCGGCACAACGCAACGCTCGGAGTGGTTATCAAATTTCCTCTCTTCAGTGCCACCCAGCGCGCCCGCGCCGACGCCGCCGATGCTCTCGCTCTGAAAGCCAGGAAGGATGCGGAAACTGCGAAGAACCAGGTATCGGAAGAAACCCTGCGCCTGCAGCGCTCGGTGGAACAAATGGCTGCCGCCAAAGAAGTGGCCGATCTTGAATATCAGGTGGCGCAATCCAATCTGGAGTCGCTGCGAGTGCGTGTGGATGCCGGGAGCGCGGGCTGGCATGACGTTCAGGATGCGCGCGAGCAGGTCAACGAGCGTTACAATTCGTTACAGGACGCAAATTTTGAGCTGGAACGGGCCCGCATCACGCTATTGCGGGCCACTGGCGAACTGGCCAGTTGGGTGGGGGCCGGCCAATGATCGACGGCGTACATAACTGCAACTTTGGCAAGGATTTGGGGCGCGGTCGCAAGTCGGCAGGTGTACCTTGGATGTACCTAGGTCGCGGGTAAAATGCGCCCCGAAATGTTAAAATAACCCACTGACAATTATGCCTTTAAAAACGCTTTTCCTGAATCCGCCGTCGTTTGAAAATTTCGACGGCGGCGCCGGTTCGCGGTGGCCCGCCACCCGCGAGATTGAGTCTTACTGGTATCCCGTCTGGCTGGCCTATCCCGCCGGCATGCTGGAAGGGGCACGTCTGGTCGATGCTCCTTCGCACCACGTTTCCGCCGAGGAAACAATCAAGATTGCGCGAGACTATGAGTTTCTGGTTCTCTACACCAGCACACCTGGATTTCCCGGGGACATCGGATTGGCACAGGCCATCAAGAATGCCAACCCCAAGATCAAGATTGCGTTCGTGGGACCGCATGTCACCGTGCTGCCGGAACGGACGCTGAAAGATTGTCCGGCGATCGATTTCGTCTGCCGCAGAGAGTTTGACTACTCAGTGGTCGAGTTCGCGCAGGGCAAGCCGCTGGAGGAAATTCTCGGAATTTCGTATCGGAAAAATGGTGCGGCGGTCCACAATCCTGACCGTCCCCAGATTCAGGACCTGGACGCCCTGCCCCACGTCACCGATATCTACTATCGCGACCTCGATCCGCGGCGTTACACGGTGCCCTTTCTGCTCCATCCCTATGTGGCGCTGTACTCCACTCGGGGTTGCCCGGCACAGTGCACCTTTTGCCTGTGGCCGCAGACCACCAGCGGTCACGCCTGGCGCAAGCGCTCCACCGACGACGTGGCCCGCGAAATGGCCAAGGCCAAGGAATACTGGCCGTGGGTGAAGGAATTCTTTTTTGACGATGACACCTTCAACATTCAGAAGGCGCGCACGGTTGAACTCTGCGCCAAACTGAAGCCGCTTAATATGACCTGGTCCTGCACCTCGCGCGTTACCACCGACTACGAGACGCTCAAGGCGATGAAGGAAGCAGGTTGCCGCCTCTTGATCGTGGGCTATGAATCCGGCGACCCGCAGATCTTGAAGAACATCAAGAAGGGCGCCACCACCGAGCGCGCCCGCCAGTTCACCAAGGATTGTCACAAGCTTGGACTGGTGGTCCACGGCGACTTCATCCTGGGCCTGCCTGGCGAGACCCGGGAAACCATCAACAACACCATTGCCTTTGCCAAGGAACTGGACGTCGAAACCATCCAGGTATCGGTGGCCCACGCTTATCCCGGGACTGAGCTTTACGAGTACGCCATGAAGAACGGATTCATGGTGGCGGACTCTAAAATGGTGGATGAAGGCGGCCACCAGATGGCCCAGATCCAGTATCCCGGGCTGCCGGCCGATGAAATTATGGAGTCGGTGCATCGCTTCTATGATGAGTATTACTTCCGGCCCAAGGCCATCTATCGCATCCTGAAGAAGGCCGCATTCAACAGCGGAGAACGCAAGCGACTGTACAAGGATGCCAGGAGCTTCCTGAAACTCCGCGCCTCGCGCAACAAGTGGGTGAAGGAAAAGCGCGAGCGCGGCGACTCTGCGAGCGTGGCCGAGCCTGCCAAGGCCTAAAGGCGAAAGAAAGACCGTGTGACGTTTCGCAAGTATCTGGTGCTGGCTGGTGTCACCTTGTTCGCCGCGATTGGCGATACGTTTCTCGCGCGCGGCATGCAGCAGGTCGGCAATATTCCGCTGCACAGCCTGCCTGACCTGGCCTTCACCATTCTGGATCCCTGGGTCGCCCTGGGGATCTTGTTTTTGCTGGCCTTCTTCGCGGCTTACATGACAGCCCTGTCCTGGGCTGATCTCACCTACGTGCTGCCCGCCACCTCCCTGGGATACGTATTGCTGGCCCTTATCGCCAAATTCTATCTGCACGAGCAGGTGAGCGCCTTGCGCTGGGTCGGGATTGTCCTCATCTCGGCTGGAGTCGGTTTCGTCACGCAAGGCCCAGCCCTTACCCATCATTCCCATCATCGGGAGCAGTCGGACAGAGAGCCGGAGCCTACAGCCTCAAGGGCCGAGCCATGAAACACGCCTACACCTGGGGCGCGATTATGGCGGTTGTCCTGGCTTCCACCGCCGGAGACGTGCTCCTCTCCCGCGCCATGAAGAAAGTGGGCGATGTAGGAGACCTGCGGCGCCGAGCCGGGCTGGTCACGGTGGTGTGGCACATCCTGCGGCGTCCCAGCTTCATGTTTGGTATTTTCATGATGGCGGTGGCATTTTTCAGTCTGCTGTTTGCTCTCTCCTGGGCGGACGTGAGCCTGGTGGCTCCCGCCTCCGCCTCCCTCACCTTCGTAGCCAACGCCGTGGCGGCAAGGATTTTCCTGCATGAACAGGTCGATCACCGCCGCTGGATCGCCGCCCTGCTGGTGGCCGGCGGCGTGGTGCTGCTGGCCGCCTAGAACTCCTTTTCCTTGTCTCCAATCAAGCTCAAGGGCTTACGCGATCAGGCACACTCGTGTGCCGTTGATCGCGGTAACTGCCGGTATTACCAAAGTCCATGACGAAGGTTACTTTTACCCGATCAGAATAGTGTTAGAGAATACGTGTGATCAGTTACCCCTAAGACATTGATAACACGCCCTCTCAATGGAATCAGAGGGACGCTTGAAAAGCGGAGCTACCCCCCGGGGTTGGAACAATCCTAACAACAAGGTTTCGATAGCGAAGATTTGAAGGCATGGAGGGAGTCGGTTTGCCGGGTCGCAATTCATTTACGCAAATGTCGCCGAGGAGGGTGCCTGCCGCCGAGAACCTGAGGCGCGCGATGATGTTCCTTGGGCTGGCATTGGTGCTGACGGGCATGGGCGCTGCGAGGGCTTATGGCGACGTAGGCGTGGTGCTCAACGAATCGCTCGACACCAGCGTGGCCCGAATCACAGGCTCGGGGCACAGCGCGGTTTACTTTTCGCGCATTTGTCCGGCGTCTCCGGTCAAGCTTCGGCTCTGCCTCGCCGGAGAGCAGGGCTCGGTCATGAGCAACTACACCACGCTGGGCGAAGATCAGCCCTTTGAATGGAACGTGGTGCCGCTCAGCATGTACCTGTACGGGGTCGAAAACCCGCGCTACCGGCCGATCGTCGGCTCGCAGAAGATCAAGCGGGTGCTGGAAGAACGATACCGCGAAAATTACCTGGCAGACTATTGCGCCAGTGAGTCCTGCCAGACCAGCAACAAAGCGGAGTGGCGGGAGATGGTGGGCGCCACCCTCTCGCGAAGCATGTACATTTTCGTGGTCGCCACCACCGTCGAGCAGGACCTCGCCCTCATCGAACAATTTAATTCGCTTCCCAACGAGAACCACTTTAACGGCATGACCCGCAATTGCGCCGATTTCACCCGGCGCGTGATCAACACCTATTTCCCCAACGCCACCGGGCCCGATTACATCAACGACTTCGGCATGACCAGTCCGAAAGCCATTGCCCGCTCCTTCACACGCTACGCGAAACGGCATCCCGAGGCCGATTTCCGGGTGCTCCATTTCGCCCAGGTACCCGGCACCATCAAACGCAGCAGCGAGTGCCGCGGCGGGACCGAGCAACTGGTCCGCTCCAAGAAGCTGCTGGTACCCATGCTGATTTTTGCCGACCATGTGCTGCCGTTCTTGGCGGCTTCCTACATCCTCACCGGGCGCTTCAACCCGCAACGTGAACTGGAAAAGCACCCGACCATCGAGGCCACCGAAGCGGAGTATCAGCTCAAGCAGGCCCGGGCCGCGAACAACGATGCCCGTGTTGAAAAACTCGAGGCCGACAAGAACCGACAGCGCGCCCGGGTGGTGGGTACGGCCGAGGAATGGAAGCAGTATCGCGCGACTTTCGCCTCCATGGTCACTGAATCCGCCGCGGAGCAGGGCGCCTCGACCAGCGGTTCCTTGAAAGTGAGCGGCTCTTTGAAGACGTTCTTTCGGAAACTGAACGAGGCCGGCACTCCCGTGGCGGACCGCAACGGCGGGCTGTGGATGGAATTCACCGATGGGGACGAATCATCCAGGATAGGCCTGAGCGCCAACAACGTCTTCAGTCCAGGCACAGACGCGGACCTGGCCTACCAAGTGGTTCTGGCCCGAGTTGGACACGTCCTGAAAAGCCCCAAACACAGCCGCGAGAGCATGGTGGAATTCAGGAAGGACTGGAACCTGCTCCAATCCGTCCGCTCCAACCGCGCCAGCGCTTTCGCCAAGGCCTCGCCCCCTTCCGGCCTGGGTGACAGCATGCTGCCGGGCAGCGAATAGTCCAGCGCCTCTGGAGCGCAAATAAATTCCTATCTAGTGCAAATCAATTCAACCCATCCGGTCGGCTGCTCCTTTACGTCCTTTGCGGTTCTTCTTACCGTCCTTTGCGGTTTAAGATTTGTATGTGTGGCGTAGGACGAGGTCAAACCCTTTACCGCAAAGGACGCCAAGAAGAACCGCAAAGGACGCCAAGCAAACGAGGCCGTCAACCAAATTTCGTCCCTCCACTCCCTGTCTTTCTTGCTATGATTCTCTTCCTGCCATGCGCTGTGTCCGCAGCTGCGTCCGGATTGTTCCGCTGTTCCTGACTTTTGTCCTGGCGTTTGGAGAAGCAGGATCACCGGGTCCCGTCATTTCACCCGAGGCACGCGCCACACCGCCCGCCATCGTCATCGGCTTTGTCGGCGGCTTCGTCAGGCACAATGACCGCGTGCACAGCACGGTGCAGGTGGTCGAACACCTGCGCAACGAATACCCCGATGGGGTGTATGTACAGAGCTTCGCGAACCGTCATCGCTCCCAGGCCTACAAGGAAGTTCTGCGGCGACCTGGACGCGAATCGCGACGGCAAGCTGTCGGCGGAGGAAAAACAGCAGGCCCGCATCATCATCTTTGGGCATAGCTGGGGCGCGTCTGAAACCGTATCTCTGGCGCGCAACACTTCGAACGGGACGGCATCCCCGTCCTGCTCACTGTCCAGGTGGATAGCGTGGCCAAAATCGGCCAGAACGATGCCGTAATTCCAGCCAACGTGGAACAGGCGGTAAATTTCTACCAGCCCAATGGCATCGTGCACGGGCGTCCGCAAATTCGGGCTGCGGACCCGGCGCGGACGGAAATTCTGGGAAACTACCGCTTCGACTACAACGCGAATCCCATCAGTTGCCAGGGATATCCCTGGTTCGACCGGTTCCTGGTGAAAGCGCATACTGAAATTGAGTGCGATCCGAAGGTGTGGAGCCAGGTGGAATCGTTGATCTACTCGAAACTGTCGCCGGAAGCCCGCCACACCGCCGCGCGGTGATGAAGTGCAGCCGCAAAGCAGTCCGGCATCATAACTGCGTGGGGACAGCCGCCCCCGGCTGTCCGGCGGAGCAACGCTCCGCTATTTTTCCTCCAGCAAAGGATAGTCGAGCTGCGCTCGACGGAACAGCCGAGGGCGGCTGTCCCCACGCGATTTGTGTGGGCGAAGGCCCACTAGCCAAACACCCGCATGAATCCCGAAGGCGGCAGGTCGGGCACTAGAAACGCAGCATCGCGTCGTCCGGCGACGCGGGCGACGCATTGCGCCGCGGCGTAGCCGCTGCGCACCGCGCCTTCCATAGTCGCGGGCCATCCCGTGGCAGTCCAGTCTCCAGCCAGAAAGATGCGGGGCCACACTGTCTCGGGACTCGGCCGCTGCGATTCGATGCCGGGGCGGGGCGAATAGGTGGCGTGGACTTCCTTGATCACCGTGGACTTCACCAGGTTCGCGGTCCGCGCTCCGGGAAAAAATTCACGCAGCTCCGCCAGCGCCAGATCAGTAATTTCCTGGCGAGATTTCTCGACCAAAGTCTTCGACGAGCTCACCACCAGCTCAACGTAACTATTTTCGGCGCCCGCGCCAGGCGTTACCAGCAGCTTCGATTTGTGGAACATCCACTGGATGGTGCGATCGAGCAGCACGGCGTGATCGAGGTCCGTGATCTGGCGATCGAACCACATGTGAATGCCCGTGATCGGCGAGGTCTCGAAGCGGCCGAGAGTCTGCCGCAGCGGCTCCGCGGCCGTGGTGTCTGGCAACATCCGCGACAACACGTCGAAGGGTACCGCGAAAATTACGAAATCGAAGCTTTCTTCTCCGCCCGGAAGAAGCAGCTTTACATCGGCGAATTCGCCCCGGAAAGACTCCACGCTCTCACGCAACCGGACCTCGCCCCCGCGCGCCATCGTGTAATCTCCCGCGCGGTTGTAAAGCTCGGTGAGAGGAACTGTAGGCACGCCCATGCGTCCCGCTGTCCGGGATTTCAGAAATGACTCGCGCATCACCTGGGCCGCGTAAGGGACCGAAATCAGATCAATTTCTTCGTTCAGCGCGCTGACCAGCACGGTCTTCCAGAAACGATCGATAGCGCGCTCGGTCTGGCCATGGCGCCGCAGCCACTTCAGGAAAGATTCACCGGTGTCGCTCGGTGCGATTGGAGTCAGGGCCGCAAGCCCAGCTGCAATAGAAAGCTTGTCCGTAAGGTTGAGACAGGACGCGCGCAGAAAAGCCGGCGCGGTATGCAAAGGAGCAGGCAGCGCCGAAGGTTTGATCACCGAGGCGCGTCCGCCGGGCTCGAGAAAAGTCATGCGTTCATACCAGCGGATTTTGTCCTCGACGCCAATGCGCTGGTAGAACTCGATCAGGTTGGTGCAGCAACCGAGGAGCACGTGCTGGCAGTTGTCCACGACTTCGCCGGTGCCGGGATGTTGATAGGACGATGCCCGTCCGCCCAGGTAGGCACGCCGCTCGAACAGGGTGACGCGAAAACCACTTTCGGCCAGCGCGCTGCCGGCTGCCAATCCCGCGAGGCCGCCTCCCACCACTGCTACTCTTGGAGATTGTGTCCAGCGCTCCGTCATCAAACCAGGCGTTTCACCAATCCCTTTCCCAGGATGGTGACTTTCTCGCGGACCGTGAGCTTGACCTTCTTCCCGAAGACGTCATACTTGCGCTCCGATATTTTTTCCAGCAGGAGACGGTAAATGCTGACCAGCACCCAGAGGGCGGGCTGGCTGTCCTCGTCGATGAGAAGCATTAACTCGCGGGCGGCGTCGTAGTATTCACGGGCCCGGTCGGCCTCGGCTGCCAGCAGCCAGCGCAGCCGCTCTGGAATTGCCGCCTGGCGGAACTCCGAGGGTGCGATCTTGAAGCGGTCGAGATCTTCGGCGGGAAGGTAAATCCTGCCCATGCCGGCGTCTTCCTGAATGTCGCGGATGATATTGGTGAGCTGAAAGGCCAGACCGAGATTTTCCGCCAGCCCTTCCGCCGCGGGATCGCTGTACCCGAATATCCGAATGCAAACCAGGCCGACCACCGAGGCCACGCGATAGCAATACAAACGGAGATCGCCGAAGGTGCGGTAAAGCACCTGGGGCGCGTCCGCTGAAGATGAATCCGCCGCACCGTCCTGGATATCCATGCCGGTGCCATAGGCCAGCTGGTCGAGCAGTTCGACGGGAATCTTGAAGCGCCGCTGGGTGTCGGTCAGGGCCAGCAGCACGGGATCGTCAGTGGGGTGACCGGATTCGGCGCGGTGAAAGGCATCCAGCCACGCCTCCAGCCTTTGCCGTCTTTCATACGCCGGAAGCTTGACGTCGTCGGCGATGTCGTCGCAGCGCCTCATGAAGGCGTACACCGCGCACAGCGCCTGGCTCTTGGCCTGCGGCAGGACCAGGAAAGCGTAGTAGAAATTCTTGGCCGCCGAGCGGGTGATGCTGCGGCATACGGAATATGCGACCGCGATCTGCGACGAGGTCGGCGAAAATGGCGAGGGCATCGGCTGCACGGCGGCGCTCATACCCTGCCCCCCGCCCGGCTCCCCAGCAGCTTCCCCAGCGCGGCCCGGGCCACCAGCGCCAGTTTGCGGGTCTTCGAGATGGCGGGACGCCGGCCGAGCACGGCATGTTCCTGGCGCTCGATGGCGTTCAGAATTTCCTGTCCGCCGCGGCTGAACAACTCGATGTCGACCGCGAGTTCACGATCCACTTGTTGGATCAGCGGCAGGCCGCGCTCAAACCACTGCCGTGCCCGCTCCACCTCAAAGCGCATCATTTCACGGAACTCCGGAGTGTTGCGGCCTGTCGAAATATCGTCGTCGCTCACACGATGGCGACGCAGATCCTCCAACGGCAGATAGATTCGTCCCTTGGCATAGTCGTCACTTACGTCCTGCCAGAAATTGGCCAGCTGCAACGCGGTGCAAGTGAAATCGGAAAGGGCCTGCCGATCAGCATCACGATAGCCGCAAAGGTAAAGAACAAGATGGCCCACCGGATTCGCCGAATAGCGGCAGTAGCCGAGCAGATCTTCGAAAGTCTCGTAGCGTGTGACGGTCTGGTCCTGGCGGAAGGCTTTCAACAGATCGTGGAAAGGCTGTTTGGGAATATCGAACTTCCGCACGGTCTCTTGCAGCGCGACAAAGACCGGGTGGCGGGGCGAGCCCGCGTAGCAGGCATCAAGCTCCGATTGCCACTGGTCGAGCATCTCGAGAGACGCATCCGGATCGCCCACCTCGTCGCCCAGGTCGTCTGAAATCCGGCAGTAGGCATAGACATTGAAAAAGTGCTGACGCAGCCGCTGGGGCAGGAACCAGGTGGCGACGGAAAAATTCTCGTAGTGGCTGCGGGCCAGGCTGCCGCAGTACTCCTGCGCGTCGGCCAGGGTCGGCGCTCGCTCCGGGATGGCATATCCCGCGGGAAGCCGGTTCCAGCCGGAAGGAACCGGCATAGGCACAATACGGGAGTCGTTGCTGGCGATGGATGACATGTCAGTTTCGTCCTCCCGTATGTGAAAGTGCGGATCGTCAACCGCGGGATGTCCCCAGTAATGTCTCTACCAGAAGATAGAGAACGGGTCCCGTCCCGCACCTCTCAAGGCCGTCGCTGAACCTTGAGTCTATGACCAGGCTCAGTGACCTGGAATGATTGCTGTCTTGATATCACCGTTGCGGTTCAGCATGTGGCGGAGGACTTGCTGCAACCGCGATAGGGGTGCCTCTCCGGTGATGTAGTCTGTAGAGCGAATCTTCTTTTCCGCGATCAGGGCAAACGCCTTGCGAACCGTTTCCGGCGTGTGATGGAACGTGGCCTTGAGCGTGACTTCCGAATAATGCAGGCGGTTGGTATCCATCTGGACCTTGGTACCGCTGGCGCAGCCGCCGAAAAAGTTGACGGTGCCGCCCTTGCGCACCATGTCGATGGCCCACTCCCAGGCTTCGGGCCGGCCGACGGCCTCGACCACAACATCGCTGCCACGCTTTTCCGGAGAAATCAGGCGCACCGCTTCCACTGGGTCCTTTACTTTGGTGATCTGGACTACCTCATGCGCGCCCATGCGCTTGGCGGCTGCCACCTGGGAATCCCGCTTCACAACGGAGATGACATTGCACCCGGTGGCTTTCGCGACCTGCACAAACATCAGGCCGATGGGTCCGCCGCCTATGACGGTGACGGTGTCCCCAATCTCGACGCCGGTCTCGTGCAGTCCGCGCAGCACGCAAGCCAGCGGCTCCACCATGGCCGCTTCTTCATAGGTGACGTCGGCGGGGATCGCCAGCATGTTGGTTTCAACGATGCGGCGCGGAATGCGAATGTACTCGGCGTAGGCGCCGTTGTTGAACAGCAGGTCTTCGCAGAGATTTTCCTGGTGCTTGGAACAGTAGAAGCACATCTGGCAGGGGGCCGAGTTCAGCGCCACCACCCGCATGCCCTTCTTGAAGCCGCGCACTCCGTGTCCCACTTCTTCGATCACTCCGGCCAACTCGTGCCCGAAGAGCGCCGGCGGGACAATCATGCGGGCGTGATAGCCGCGCTGGTAAACCTTCAGGTCGGTGCCGCAAGTCAGCGCGACCTGCACTTTGACCAGTACTTCTCCCTCGCCAACGCGAGGGATGGGTACTCTTTCAATTTTTACGTCCTCTTTGCCATAGAGGACGGCCGCTGTCATCTTGCCGTTCACGCTCGGATTCCTTCCCACGAGCTGCCCGGTTGAATCGCTATTTTCATAGAATCGGGTTGGGGGTGGGCAGCCAGGTTCAGAGCTTCGACGCTGCTCGACAACGAGAATCGATGCGTGATCAACCGTTCCAGATCTATTTCACGGTTCATAACAAACTGCACCGAAGCCTCTTGCAGATCGACCGAAGCGCTATACGACCCCAACAGCGTTTTTTCATCGACACAAACTGCCCCAGGGTCAAATGCTGACTCCCCATGAACGGTCTGCGCGAACAGCAAAACCCGGCCTCCGGGACGCACCGCGTCCATCGCAGTCCGGATCAAACCATTACCACCGACCGCCAGGATAGCTGCATCTGCGCCGCGTCCTTCGGTCTGCTCCCGCACCGCTTTCACCACCTCGGTACGCGAGGCATCAATGCTGTTCCCCAAACCGTAACTTGTAGATATTGTAAGCCTCTGGGGATACAAATCGGAAGTGACTACCGTGGAGCCAACCCGTTTGGCCAATACACTCAACATGATACCGATGGGCCCCTGACCTATCACTACAACCGTCTCATCCGGCTGTAACGCCAGTCTTTCGATTCCCTTCATGCAGGTGTTAATGGGTTCGACAAAACAGGCTTGCTCGTAAGAGACATCTTTCGGAATGCGAACCGTGCCCCCGCGCACAATCCAGTCCATCACCCTGACATATTCCGCGAAGCCGCCGCCCGAAGGTTCGAAGCCGGCTGTGCAGCCCACTTTTTTGTAAGTCTCGCACTGGGCAAAGGTCTTATGGCGGCAGTAGTAGCACTCGCCGCACGGGATGTGGTGGAAGACGACTACCCGGTCGCCGGGCTGGAAGTCGCGCACTCCCGCGCCCACGGCGGCAATCATGCCCGCCGTCTCGTGACCAAAAATGCGAGGCGCGGAGTGCGAGCCAGTGGCAATTTTCTTCAGGTCGGTACCGCAGATTCCGCAAGTGTGCACCCGGAGAAGTAATTCTCCCGCGCCGATTTTCGGTACCGGTACGGTCTCCAGGCGAATGTCGTTCATGCCGCGATACACAGCCGCCAGCATGGTGGCAGGAATGGCCTGCTTGTTTTCTTCGATTGCGAGTTCTCCAGCGATGGCCATAATCGAATCAACGTCCTGCTTTAATTCTGATTCCGTCCCTCGGAACTTGGATGCAAGCCCGGTTCCGCGTCTTCTGAGTCTTCCGGCTCCTGGTTGTACTGTTCCAGCCATCCGCAAAGCGCCGCGGCTGCCTTGTCGCTGTTTTGAGCCAGCCGCAGCACACGCAGCCAAAGCCAGGGGCGGAGAGCCACGAACCCGGCAAAGGCCGCAGTCCGGAACTGCCCATCGCCGGTGACGAATCGACCGAGCGGCGGCATCTCAAAATCGGCTTCGTCGGAAATAGCCTTGAGCCCGACGAAGGTGATGTCGTGCGCCTGGGCGCCCCGGGCGACGGCTGCCGCTTCCATGTCCACCGCGTGTGCCCAGTAGGCCTCAGCCAACTTGGCTTTCTGCTCAACGCTGACCGGCTGGTCAACACTGACCAGCACCCAATGTCCCACCGCAGCCTCGACCCGGCTTCCATCTTTGGCGTCGATCACGCAGACCGGGGCCAGCACCGTGCCCACCTTCAGCGTGGAATCGAGCGCTCCGGCGAAGCCGACCGACTGCACCAGAACCGGTGCATACAGATTGATGATAGCTTCAGTGGCTCGCCGCGCTGCTTCCGGCCCGATGCCGCCGCACACCAGCGCGGCGCGTTCGTTCTCGAAAAACTTGTACTTGCGGCCGTCAAATTCGCGTTCGACTGTCTTCCACTGCTTGATCAGTGGGCGGACTTCGCGCTCCATGGCGGCGACGATCGCGATTTTGGCTTGATTGGGCAATGTCAAAACCTTGCCGAGCTTCGCTCGGCCTGACCGGGTCGGAGACCCGGTCGCACACGTTTTTTTGATGACCTACGCATATCCGTTTGCCTGAAACCACGCTACGGCCCGGCGCAGGGCATCATCCACCGGCACCGTTTTCCATCCCAGATCGCGTTCCGCCTTGCCTGAAGACACAAACATCTTCTTTCGGCCCATGCGGACAGCATCGATGGTGGCGCGAGGTTCACGATTACGGATGTACCCCGTCACTACCTGATCGACCACGCCAGTCGCCAGAGCTACCACGTAGGGAACTTTTATCTTCGGCGAGGGCAGTCCGGTGATGGCCCCGAGCTTGTCGAGAATCTGCTTCAGCGTGAGATTCTCGCCGCCCAGGATGTAGCGTTCCCCGCTTCTTCCCTTCTCCAGCGCGGTCACGTGACCCTTGGCACACTCCGCCACATCCACGAGATTCAACCCGGTATCCACATAAGCGGGAAACTTCTTCTTGAGAAAATCAACCACGATCCGACCGGTGGGCGTCGGCTTGATGTCACGCTCTCCCACCGGAGTCGTAGGATTTACCACTACTACATCCATTCCCGATCTTCCGGCCGCGATCGCGATTTCTTCCGCCATAAACTTCGAACGTTTGTACGGGCCAATCATGTTGGCCAGGGAGACTGGCGAGTTCTCGTTGGCCAGGTGGCCATTCGATTGAAATCCCATAGTCGCGACGCTCGAGGTATAAACCACCCGGCGCACTTTGCTTTCCCGCGCCGCTTCCAGAATCGCCTTTGTGCCCTCTACATTGGAGCGGTACATCTGGTCCGGATCACGCACCCACAGCCGATAATCTGCGGCGACATGAAATACCACATCGCACCCCGCCACAGCTTTCTTCAGAGACGCGGCATCCCGGAGGTCGCCCATCACCCGCTCAGCCTGCAATTCCTGAATATTCCGGAGATCGCTGCCGGAGCGGACCAGAAGCCGAAGGTCCGCGCCCTGGGCGGCCAGTGCGCGGGCCACATGACTGCCCACAAATCCCGTCGCGCCGGTGACGAAAGCCAGCATTTGACATTTTGCACTTGGCAATTGGCCCGAAGCGTTGCGCCTTCGACGTGCAAGGCTAAATGCCGGGAGCCAATTGCCAACTGCTAAGCACTGCTTCTCTCGGCCATCTCTTTCTTGTACGTCGTCAGCGCGATCAGTGGGAAGTATTGCCGGTACATGTGGTACATCAGATAGAAGACGCGGGGAAAGCCGGTGCCGGTAAAATGGGGCTCGTCCCATGATCCGTCTTTCTTTTGGGTGCGCAGCAGGTAGGCGATGCCTCGCACCACGCAGTCGCTGCGCGTGTCGTGGGCGGCCAGCAATCCCATGATGGCCCACGCGGTCTGCGACGGAGTGCTGGGGCCGACGCCTTTGGTATTGGGATCGTCGTATGAACCGCAAGTCTCGCCCCAACCGCCGTCTGGATTCTGCACCATACGCAGCCACTCGGCAGCCTGCTGCACGTAAGGCTCGTGATGATCGACTTCCATCGCTTCCAGGCCGCGCAGCACCAGCATGGTGCCGTAAATATAGTTGACTCCCCAGCGTCCGAACCATGAGCCGTCCGGTTCCTGCTCGTCGCGGATAAACTTCAGCGCTTTCTTCACCGCGGGATGGTTCTTGTCGTACCCGTAAGCCGCCAGCATCTCGAGGATGCGGCCCGTAATATCGACCGTCGCCGGATCGAGCATGGCGTTGTGGTCGGCAAAGGGCACGTACTGGAACACCATGCGGTCGTTGTTCTTGTCGAATGACGCCCAGCCGCCATTGCGGCATTGCATGGAGAGAATCCAGTCAATGGCGCGCTGGACCGACTCGCGCAGATAGCGCCCGTTGGGATGATCGACGTGGGTTAGACCCAGGCAGACCATGGCGCTGTCGTCCACGTCGGGATAGAACTCGTTGTTGAACTCGAAATACCAGCCTCCCGGCTGGCCTTGCTTGTTTTTCACTTTCCAGTCGCCCGCGACCCGGACCTGCTTCTGCAGGATCCAGTCGGCGCATTTCACCATGCGGGGGTCGGCGGCCGGCACTCCGCTCTCGCCCAGCGCGAACAGGGCGTAAGCCGTGTCCCACACCGGCGACTTGCAGGGCTGCATGCGGAACGTGTCTTTCTCCTCGATGCCCAGCTTTTCAAATTCATCCATGGCGCGAATCACCTGGGGATCGTCCACGGAATATCCCAGGCAGCGCAAGGCGATGATGGAATTCATCATGGAAGGGAAAATCGCTCCCAGACCATCGCTCATCTCGAAGCGTTCGAGCATCCACTTCTCGGCAACTTTTAGCGCGACCGACCGCAGCGGCCGGATGTGGACCCTCTCAAACCAGTGGGTCAGGCGATCGAGCGACAGGAAGAAGTTGCGCCATGAAAGCGACTTTTTGTCCCAGTGCAAATGCATGCGCGATCGGTCGCGCCCACCCACAAACAACTCTTCGACCCCCAACTCCTCGGGGATCTTCTTGAACGGCTTCTTGGCGTAGCAAATCGACAACGGCACCAGAATGGCCCGAGACCACGAGGAAATTTCGTAGATGTTGAACCAGAACCATTTGGGAAAGAGAACGATTTCGGGAGGGATCGCGGGGACGGCATCGTAATCGTACTGCCCGAAGAAGCAAAGATAGATTTTGGTAAAGGTGTTGACCTCGGTAACGCCGCCCATCTCCAGAATCTTCTTGCGGGCGCGAACCATGTCAGAGTGATCGGCGGAGTAGCCCGCCAGCTTCAATCCGAAATAGCACTTGACCGAAGCGCTGATATTGGATGGGCCGCGGAAGTAAATGCCCCAGCCGCCATCTTCGTTCTGATGTTGCAGGATGTAACGCGCAGCCTTCGCCAGGCGCTCGGGATTGCCGGTCCCGAGCAGAACATGCAGGATGATGTAGTCGGCTTCGAGCGTGGCATCGGCTTCCAATTCGCCGCACCAGTAGCCATCTTCGTGCTGTTCGGAAAAGAGGCAGTTGCGGGCGCCGTCAATGGCCGCAGCCACCCGGCTGATCAGATCGTCAATTTTTCCGAAACGCATCTGCGGCACCGCAGAGGCAGGAGAGAGGGGGGAGGCATCATCCATAATTTGCTGTCGCTACTCCACAGCCGCCCCGCTGGGCGCGGCGGCAATAGCTTCCACGATTTCAGGGGGCAGGCCGAACCTCACGTTCTCCGGCATGACCTCGACTTCCTGTACGTTGGCGAAGCCTTCGGTACCCAGAAACTTCACGACTTCTTCGACCAGGCATTCCGGAGCGGATGCGCCCGCGGTCAAAGCGATCGTCTTCACTCCCTCCAGCCATTCCGGCCGGATATTGCGGAAGCTGTCTATTAGATGAGATCCCGTGCCCAGGTTGCGCGCAACTTCTACCAGGCGGTTGGAATTGGAGCTGTTGTCAGAGCCCACCACCAGCAGCAGGTCAGCGTCTGAAGCAACGTGTTTTACCGCTACCTGTCTGTTTTCAGTGGCATAACAGATATCCTGTGCGGCCGGCCCCTTGATGTTGGGAAAGCGCTGGCGCAGCGCGGCGATAATGTCGCGGGTCTCATCCAGGCTCAAAGTCGTCTGGGTCAGGTAAGCCACGCGGCCAGGGTCGGCTACGGTCAGCGAAGCCACTTCGTCGGGGGAGCCCACCACCTGGGTCACGACCGGCGCCTCGCCCAGCGTGCCGATGACCTCATCGTGGTCGCGGTGGCCAATCAGGATCAGCGAATAGCCTTCCTTGGCGAACTTTACCGCTTCCACGTGGACTTTGGTGACCAGGGGGCAGGTCGCATCAATTACGCGCAATCCGCGCTGCTCGCTGGCCTCGCGCACTTCGGGCGAGACTCCGTGGGCGCTGTAGATCACCCGTTCCCCATTCGGGACTTCTTCCACGCTGTCCACGAAAATGGCGCCTTTGCTTTGCAATTCTTCAACCACGAAACGGTTGTGAACAATCTCCTTGCGCACGTAAATCGGCGGACCGAAGGCCTCGAGGGCGATGCGAACAATATCAATGGCCCGCACCACGCCCGCGCAGAAACCGCGAGGTTTTAGCAAAAGCAACGTCTTTTCGTCCGGGTATGGGGCCATAATCTGCCTTCTCAGGGTACACGTTCCCTATGGATAATTAGCTATTAGACTATCGGAGAAGTACCCAGTTGGTCAACGTAAGCCGTAGAAAGGCCTAGGATTAGCAGCGATTGGGTGTTTCCCGGCAGCGAACGGCGATGCCCCTCTAGGCGTTGGTCTTCAGCATCTGCTCGGCGTGCTTGCGCGAGGTCTCGGTCAGCTTGGCGCCGCTCAGCATGCGGGCGACTTCTTCGGTGCGCGCCTCTCCGGTGATGAGGCGGACGCCGGTGCGAGTGCGTCCGCCGACCGCCTTCTTTTCGATCAGGTAGTGATGGTCGGCAAAGGTGGCGATCTGGGGCAGGTGGGTAACACAAAGGACCTGGTTCGACCGGGACAGGCTCTTCAGCTTCTTGCCCACGGCCTCGGCAGCCCGGCCCCCGATTCCGGTGTCAATTTCGTCGAAGATCAGGGTGCGCTGCGCTCCGGAACTGCGCTTCCTGGCCGATGAGGCCTCCACGCTCGCCTTCAGGGCCAGCATGACGCGAGACAACTCGCCGCCGGAAGCGATGTGCTCCATCTGGCGCAAGGGCTCGCCGGGATTAGTGGCGATCATGTACGCTACCTGGTCAAAGCCTGCCGCCGTCCAGTTCCCTTCCTCGTCGGTGCCGCTGACATCAATTCGGAAACTGGACTTCATCGCCAGGTCATTGATCTCAGCCTCGACTAACTTTTCCAGTTTGCGGGCGGCTTCGTAGCGCTTCTTCGAAATAACACGGGCCGCAGCCAGGTACTCCTCCGCCGCGTGCTCCAGTTCGCCGCGAAGCTGGCGGAGCACTTCGTCCTTGTTTTCCATTTCGGAAAGCTTGCGGCTGACTTCGGCGCCGTGCTTCATTACGTCTTCGAGGGTGGGACCATACTTGCGCTTGAGCCGGTCCATGGCGGCAAGGCGATCTTCCACTTCGGCCAGATGTTCGGGCGAGGCTTCGATGCCTCCGGCATAGTCGCGCAGACTGGCGCCGACATCTTCCACGCTGATGCGGGCGGTTTCGAGCGTGGCCCTGGCCTCCTGAAATTTGGGCTCGTAGCGGGCCAGTTCCTCGATGTGCCTTTGCGCCGCGCGCAACGAAGCGGCCGTCGAGGCGTTTCCCTCGTAAAGGAGATCGAAGGCATTCATGGCCGCGCTGTGGATTTTTTCCGCGTTGGCCAGAACGCGCTTCTCGGTCTCCAGGAGTTCGTCGTCGCCGACCTGCAATTTGGCGTCTTCAACTTCACGCGCCTGGAAAGTCCACAGATCGAGCAGGCGCAAGCGGTCCTGCTCATCGCGCTGCAGTTCGTCGATGCGATTGCTGATGCTCTTCCATTTGGAAAACGCTTCCGCGGTCGCGTCGAGTTGAATATTGGCGAAGGTATCGAGCAGGCGCAGGCGAGTGGACGCGTCGAAGGAAAGTAATGACTCGTTCTGGGCGTGAATAGTGGCGAGGTACGGAGCCAGCTGGCGCAAAACGGCAACCGTGGCCGGCTGGTTATTGACGAAAACCCGCCCCTTGCCGCCAGACGAAATCTCGCGACGCAGGATGATCGATTCGTCTTCCTGGTCGATGCCGTTATTTTCGAGGATTTGCGCAACTATCTTTTCCGCTCCGCCTTCGACTTCAAAGACGGCGGAGATTGTGGCCTTGTCGGCGCCGGCACGAATCACGTCGGCGGAAGCCTTATCCCCGAGCAGGAGCGCCAGGGCATCAATGAGGATGGATTTCCCCGCGCCGGTCTCGCCCGTCAGCAAGTTCAGTCCGGGCGCGAACTCTACCGCCAGGTTATCTATGACCGCGTAGTTCTCGAGCCGCAGTTCGATGAGCACCGGCGTCCTGGAACGCAGAAGTATGAGGTGGATGAAGTTGAGCGCAGGATAGCATGAAAGATAGCTCTGGGGACGTACCCCACTCAATTCGCAAAGGCGCGAAATGAATGGGGCACATTCAGGCACCCTCGGACGGATGCGAAAAAACCTAGCTGGCCTTCCGCCTCTCATCGCGATCGGGTTCCACAGCGCTCTCGGACACCGGCGAATTCTTGCACGTCGCGCAGACGGCAACGATCTCGTGGCGGCGCTGGCGCAGGCGGTCTTCAAAGGTGTCCCATCGGCGGCTGGGGCCGCTGGGATCCACGCCCAACGACGCTTCGGTCCTCATCGGCGTAATGTCGGAGACGGTCTCTTCTTCAGCGCTGGAGGGAAGGCTCCCCGATCCCGCGTCAATCTGCTGCTGCGTGGTGGGAGTGATATTGCGATCGGTGGCAACGCGGTGCATGATCGGTTTCGCTTCCCACTGTGAACGGTAACGGCCGTCGTAGTCGGCCCATTTCTCTTCCGACTCGAGATCCGATTGGTTGTAGGGTGGGAGGCTCTCGATCTGGTCCTGGGTCAGGTCAACCCGGAAGTCACCTTCGTGGTCCACCGCCGGTCGAAGCGCTTCCGGAGGCACAATAAACTTGTTGCTGGACAACCACCCCCCGGTATCAACCACGACGTAGTAGATGTGGCCTGTGGAGTGATCAAAGACCACGTCGTCGATCTTGCCCAATTTCTCATCGCCAAATCCATACACCTTCGAGCCGCGGACATCCGTGGCCTCATCGGCGTCAGTAAAACGATAGTCGCGGAGCGTGCCGTAATGCGTCATTTCTCCTCCTTGAATATTAAGTGCTGCTAACCATCCACTCCGTAAGATGCCCAGGGGACGCCACGCGTTTTTGCACAGAGGGGACGGGTTAATAGATCGTGTTCACCCGCGAAATAGGCCGCCGCCATGGTCTATAATCGATGGCAGGAATCCTCCTAAAAACATGAATCTGTATCCTTTGCTGGCAGCAGCGGTCGGCGGCGAAATTATTGACTTGGTGGGTCAAACCGGCCCCGTCGCCAAAGTGGTCTTACTTATTCTTCTGATCTTCAGCCTGGTTTCCTGGGCCATCATTCTTTCCAAGTGGAGCGTGTTGCGGCGGGCGCGGGTGCAGAGCGGCCGTTTTGTGCGCGCCTTCCGCAAGGCGCAGCGCCTGCAGGACGTGGGTGCGGTGGCGGAACAGTTCCGTCCCAGCCCGCTGGTGGGAGTGTTTGAGGGCGGCTTCGAGGAGTACCGCCGTCAGGGCGCCGTGGCCAATGGCATCATCAGAAGCCCGCTGGCCATCCAGCGCGCCATGCAGATTGCGAACTCGGAAGAGTTGACCCGCTTTGAGCGCAACTTGCCCTGGCTGGCAATCACCGGGGCGGTCACGCCGTTTGTTGGCTTGTTCGGAACGGTGTGGGGCATCATTGACGCCTTCCACGGCCTGGGCACGGCGGGCGCCGCCACCCTGCGCGCGGTTGCGCCTGGGATTTCGGAAGCGCTGATCACGACCGCTGCCGGATTGGTGGCTGCCATCCCGGCGGTGATTGCCTACAACCTGATTGGTGGATCGATTCGTGAACTGGCCGCGCGTGGCGACGACTTTGCCATGGAAGTGTTGAACGCCGTCGAACGCCAGCAGCCGCAGCCCGCCTACCGCACGGCGGAAGCTCCGGGGGTGCAGCGGTAATGGCCTTTACGGCTTCGAACGGACGCACCCAAACCTCCCTCTCCGACATCAACATCACCCCGCTGGTGGACGTGGTCCTGGTGCTGCTCATCATCTTTATGGTGACGGCTCCGGTGCTGCAATCCGGCATCGAAGTGAGTGTGCCCAAGACCCGGACGGTGAAAGAGATCACCGAAGAGCGCCTGGTGATCAGTATCAACAAGCAGCAGCGGGTCTTTCTGGGCAACGACGCCATCAACATCAACGAAATCGCCGCCCGGATCAAGCAGAAGATTCGCGACCCCCAGCACCAGTCCATCTTCGTCCGCGCCGATGAAGATGTGCCCTTCGGCGCCTTCGCGACGGTCATGGACGCGGTCAAATCATCCGGCATCACCAACGTGAGCATCGTCACTCAACCCCTGGACGCGCATGGCAGCAAACGCTGAGATTTTTTTCGAACACGACCGCTGGGGCCGCAACCTCAGTTGGTCGCTCGGGTTGCATATCGCGATTGCGGGCGCCATCGTGCTTTACGCCGTGGTTGCGCCCAGCCACAGCGGCGAAAGCTGGGGTGCGGGCGGCGGCGGCGATGCCATGGGCGTAAGCCTGGTGAGTAATGTCCCGCTTCCGGCCAATCCCGTAAAAACGGAAAACGTACTGGCCAACGATTCCAAAGGACTGACGCAGTCGCAACCCAAGCCGGTGGAGAAAGAGCCGGACGCAATTCCGATCCCGGATAAGGCCACCAAGATCAAGCCCATGCCAAAGACCAGCGCAACTCACCAGAAGCCCAAGCCCGAGGCGGTCGTCGAAGCCAACAACGAAGTCCCCTTCGGACAGGGCGGCCCGATCAGCGGACCGTATGGCAATTTCAACGCCAACGGGGCCAAGGGTGGCTTCGGCTTTACCGGCGGAGGCGGCGATTTCGGATCGCGCTATGCCTGGTACGTGCGCGTGGTGCAGCAGAAGGTTTCCGAGAACTGGCTGAAGTATGAAGTTGACCCCAGCATCACGACGGCGCAACGGGTGTACATCACGTTCGACGTAATGCGCGACGGCCACCCGGCGAACGTTCAGGTGGAGCAATCGAGCGGTGTACCGTCGCTTGACCAGTCGGCCACGCGGGCCATCCAACGCATTGACACTTTTGGTCCCTTGCCCTCGGATTATGCGGCGAATAAGGTGTCGGTAGAGTTCTGGTTCGATTACAAAAGATAGCAAGATGCTTTCGGACTTCACTTTTGCCGGGCATAAAGTAGCGCCGCCGTCCCGGCGGCTGTCCGGCGGGCGTCTCGCCCGCCGCGCCGAGGGCGGGACGCCCTCGGGACAGCCGGCAAGATGCCGGCGCTACTTGTCGGCGTGTCATAGTTAGGAAATTATTATCAATGAAGCGATTTTTCTTACTACTGTTACCGCTGTTTCTGTTGACCTCGAGCTTCGCCCAGGACTGGATCAAGACCGGCACGGGGCTGGGCGTTGAAAAGGTTCGCCTGGCCGTGCCTGATTTCAATGCCTCCACGCAGGATGCCAAGAACGCCGACCTGCTCAAGGCGTTCAATGAAACCTTGTGGAATGATCTGGACAATGCCGGCATCTTCGACATGGTCTCGAAGAGTTTCTATCCCCTGGGACAAGTGGGGACTCCCGCTGACGTGAAGTTCGAAGGCTGGAGCGCTCCGCCTCCCAATGCGGCCATGCTGGCCTTTGGCAACCTGGGCGTGTCCGGCAATGGCATGACGGTGCAGGGCTGGCTTTACGATGTGAAGAATGTGACCTCGCCGCAAGTGCTGGGCAAGCAGTATCAGGATGCCGCCACCAGCGATGCCGCCCGCACCACGGCACACAAGTTCGCCGATGAAATTATCTTCCGGCTGGGCGGTGGAATTCCCGGCATTGCGGAAAGCAAGATTTATTTTGTCAGCAGCCGCAGCGGTCACAAGGAAGTCTGGGCCATGGATTACGACGGCGCCAACCAGCACGCCATCACCCATCTGGGCTCGATCTCGCTGTCGCCGCGGGTTTCACCCGACGGATCGCGCATCGCCTTCAGTTCGATGACCAAGTCGGGATGGGAAATTCTGATGTATTCCCTCGATCTGAACCGCCTGGTTTCGTTTCCCCACTTCGGTGGAACCAATCTTTCGCCCGCATGGTCGCCGGACGGAACCAGAATCGCCTTCTCCTCCTCGCGCAGCGGAGATCCGGAAATCTATTCCGTGGATTCCTCGGGCGCGGGCCTGAAGCGCATTACATCCTTCAAAGGCCCCGATGTGTCGCCGGCGTGGAATCGCAAGACCGGCGCTCAAATCGCGTGGGTCAGCGGGCGCACAGGTTTGCCGCAGGTTTACACCATGGAGGCCGATGGCACCAACGTGCAGCGGCTTACCGATCAGGGCTATGCGGTCTCTCCGGCGTGGTCGCCGAATGGGCAGTTCCTAGTGGTTTCTTGGATGCGCAGATATGGCCCGGGAGCGCCGGGGGCGCAGGACATCTACATCATGGACATTGCCAGCAAGCAGTGGGTGCAGTTGACCCATGACGGCGGGCGCAACGATTTCCCCTGTTGGTCGCCGGACGGAAGGCACATCATTTTTCAGTCGAGCCGTGCGGGCAGCCTCCAGATATGGACCATGCTGGCCGATGGTACCAACCAGAAGCAGTTGACGTTTGCGGGCGCCAATAGTCAACCCAACTGGAGCTGGAAGTGATTTCGGGAATTGATATTCAGGAATGAAGTAATGGAATCATATTTGCCGTTTTTGCAGTTAATTCCCGGAAGAGGCGGGGCACGATTTCCCCTCTCCGGACCTGAACCGGGCGCGGCGATCGTAATCACTGCGCACCAAGAGTACGGAGGAGCAGAGTGAAGCAACGAAACCTGAGATGGATGATGTTAGCGTTCGTCCTGATGACCATCATGACGCTGGGCGCCTGCAAAAAGAAAGTAGCGCCCCCGCCACCGCCGCCACCCCCACCGCCAGCCGCGCCGACGGCTTCGCTTACGGCCAACCCCAACACGGTCGAGAAGGGCGGGTCTACCACCTTGACTTGGCAGACCAGCAACGCGACCGACGTCAGCATCGACGGCGTGGGAGCGGTACAGCCCAGCGGGTCGCAGAGTGTCACCCCTGCCGACTCCACCACCTACACCTTGACCGCCAAGGGAGCGGGCGGAAGCCAGACCGCCACGGCACGGGTCACCGTGACCTCGCCGCCACCCCCGCCGCCGCAACCGTCGGCCACCGAGGAAGAACTGTTCTCACAGACCGTGAAGGACATCTACTTCGACTACGACAAGAGCGATATCAACGCCGACCAGCAGGCGGCCATGCAGGGTGATATCGAGTTCCTCCGGCAGCATCCCAACATCAGTTTCACGGTGGAAGGACACTGCGACGAACGGGGCTCGACGGAATACAACCTGGCCCTGGGTGACAGCCGCGCCAACTCCGTGCGCAATGCCCTGGTACAGGGAGGCGTTGCCGCCGACCACGTCAAGACCATCAGCTACGGCAAAGAGAAGCCGTTCTGCACGGAGTCGAACGAGCAGTGCTGGCAGCAGAACCGGCGCGGTCATTTCGTGTACGGTAAGTAAAGGTTTTGTAGCGCCGGCGTCCCGCCGGCTGTCGCGAGGGCGTCTCGCCCTCGCACGCGGGGAGGTCAACGTACTGCCCCGAAGTCGCCGCAATGTCGGCGCTACCTGACCGCTTCGTCCTCTGGCCTGGACGCGGTACACACTCTTCGCATCGTAGGTATTGAAATATGAAAATCCAACCATATCCCGTCTTGATCGCTCTTGTTGCCCTGCTCTGTACCGGCATGACGCCGGCCTGGGGCGCCAACAAAGACATGGTACAACTGCAGACCCAGGTGCAGGACCTGCAGGACCGAATCGCCCACATGCAGCAGTCTTTTGACGAGCGCATGGGAGTGCTGCAGCATCTGATCGAGCAGAGTACGGACCGCGCCAACAAAGTGGCTGCGTCCGTCACCGACCTCCAGACCACTCTGCAGAAGCAACAGGGCGACAGCGGCGCTCATGCCGACCAGTTGTCCGGCCAGATCCAGTCCCTGAACGACACCCTCGATGAACTCAAGGCCAGGCTGGGCAAAGTGAGCAAGCAACTGGAGGACATGCAGGCGGCACAACAGAGCATAGCCGTGCAGCAGACCCAGCAGCAGCAACTGGCGGCAGCTGCTCCACCCCCTGATGTTCTCTACAACAATGCCCTGCGCGACTACCAGGCGGGCAAGAACGATCTGGCGGCACAGGAATTCGGGGATTATGTGAAGTTTTATCCCAACACGGACCTGGCTGGGAATTCGAGCTTCTATTTGGCCGACATCCAGTTCAAACAGGGAAACTATGCGGCTGCGGTGAAGAGTTATGACCAGGTCCTGCAGAGCTTTCCGGATGGCAACAAGGCGGCCTCAGCCGAACTGAAAAAGGGCCTGGCCTTGGTTGAACTGGGGCAACAGGAAGCCGGAATTGCATCCCTTCGCCACGTCATGCAGCGCTATCCCAAATCGAACGAGGCTCTGCAGGCCCGGGATCGGCTGCGAAAATTGGGAGTGGCGACGACGGGGTCCTCGCGGAAACCACAGTAGTTGCACTATGACCGCTGGGGCTATGCCTTGCCATGACGGCGATGTTTGCGGTGGTGGTGCTCCCGATGATGACGCGCCGCGTGCTCCTTGGCTTCGCGCTTGTGAGCGGCCACGCTGGCGTTCGCCTGCCGCCGCGATGAGGTTTGTCCCCAACCGGCCAGTGCGAAGAGCATGATTGCTGAAAGGGTCAGTAACAGGGGACTCATTCCGCCCTCCTGGTTTATTTCGTCAAATCTACAGGATTAACCCTTCCCTCCGGCAAAAGTTTCGCGATAGGCTAACCAAGCCGGGACGATTGCGACTCCGCGCTCGGATGAGGATAAGGACACTCCCCATGACTGACACTAGAAACGATCTGGACGCCGCCCTGGCCGACGACCAGGACCGCGGCAAGGGCGCGGTAGAACAGGATAGACCACAGGAGCCGGACAATACCTCAATGTCGGGCCAGTTGGGGCATCGTGACCAGGACCCTATGTTGAAATCTTCGGACACGGATTTTCCTGAGCCCGGCGGTGGCCCTGAACACTCCAGCGAACCTACGGAACCGCCCACGGAACCAAAGAAGCGCGGCGCGGCCTAGGGTCTGTCATCGCGGATCGAGCCGCGCCGGTTTTGAGTAGCGCCGGCGTCTCGCCGGCTGTCCCGAGGGCATCCTTCGACTTCGCTCAGGACAAGCCTTGCCCGCTGGGGGTGGGGGCGGGAACGCCCCCACGACAGCCGCCGGGACGGCGGCGCTACGTGGCTTACCCGGCGCTACTCGCCTTTTTCTTTGTCTTTGTGTCCGAGATCCAGGCCAAAAGATGGGTGCTCTCGCTGGCCTGTAATCTTGATCGGCAGCTCGGTCTGTCCGTCTTTGCGAAAAAAGGGATCGACAGCCTTCAGCAGGAGAGACTTCACTCCGGTAGTGGTCTGGGAAATCTTGGCCTGCATCCGCAGCTTGCCGTGAAAGTCCAGGTCCTCTTTGTCCAAGCCATACTTACCGTCGAGAGCGACCTGCGCTCCGGTAACAGTGAAGGTTAGACCGCGAAAGGCGATCACGCCGTTGTCCAGCACGAATTTCCCCTCGAGCTCGGACACGCTGCTGCCCGCATCCTGGTTTTCGGGCTCGCCCTGCGCCTTGCGGCTCAGAGTCTCGATCTTGGCCGTCACCTCCGGGCTGGTGAACTGCGCCCGCTCGACGTCGAACTTCCCGTCCAGGTTCAACCGGTCAGAGAGGTCGCCCGGTCCGGGGGGCAGGTCGAATTTAGTGTGGAAGTTAATCGCTCCGGTCAGAGGAGGCTTGTCAGTCTTTACCGCCAGGCGCAACAAGTCTTCAATCCTGCCTTTATCGACAGTCACGTCGAGCGTGATCTCCTTGCCCTTCCTGTCTTTGTCCTGAGATTTCACCACGCCGCCCTGGGCGACGATGACCGTATTCAACAGGCGCGCAGTCACCGGATGCAGCAATGTATCTCCGTTGGTTCCGTCCACCGTTGCGCTGAAGTCCGTTTCCAGATCGAGCGGATGCCCGCCGAGAGTGACGGTGAAGTCGGGAGTCGAGGTCTTGCCTTCTACTTCGATCTTCTCCAGCACGCCGCTAAATTTTCCCTTGGATGAAAGAATCCCGCTGATGCCTTTGAAGTATCCCAGGTCAGCTTTGTCGAATGTGTACTCGGCTGCCAGCGGGGTCTGGCCGGGATCGTCCGGGCTCCACGGCCCGAAACTTCCCTTGGTCTCGATTTCGCCCGGCGGCACTGCGTTGGTAAGCTGCGCGGTGAACGAGGCGGGGCGATCGAGCCCGACCGAATGCATCACCAGGTGGTGAATGGCGAAGACGTGAGGGTCCTTATCGGCGGATTTGGGCAGCAACCGTAGCTCGGCGTCGTCGGAGACAATTTCTCCGACTAACACGGGAATGTTCCGCGCCTTTGGCCAATTCTGGTTCCCTCGGTCTCCCTTGGGAGGGACCTGTATGACCAGTCCCTTGAGCGTGACTTGGTCCACTTTCCACGGCTTCCAGGGCAGTCCCAGAATGCCGGCCTGGGCCGAGAACTCGTGGATTGAAATCAGAGGCGGAACATCGGTGCGTCCCTCATGGCGGAGAGCGAGGCCTGAGCCTTCAATCCGCACACCGGGAAAGAGGAAGACATGGAATTCCTTGAGTTCCACATCGGCGTGGAACTTCTGGCCAAGCATCTCCACGACTCTCTTGCGCAGGTACGGATTGGAGAGATGGATTCCGGTCACGATCAGGGCCACGACGGCGATCACGACCAGTGATATCACGATCAGCAGCGTCCTGCTTGCCGGTCTGACTCTCGTTTCAATCATGGGCGCAGGTTCTCTGACGCTGTTTCGGAGCCAAGGGTTGGCGGCGGATGTTGGCGGACTCGACTAGCTGTCCCTGTTTTGGGATCAAGAGAAGAAGTAAGAAGGGAATCAAACAAGCGGCCTAAGGTTCCGACGGATCCAATCGAGAATCTGGACAAACCGGAATTCGTGCCGTTCCATCGAGCCCACGATGAACGCGTGTCCATCCAGGCCTTCGACCTCGATGTAAAAGCCGTTACGCCGTAGGAAGACATCGGCGGCGGTGAAGGCTATGCGTTTATTACCGTCGAGGAAGCCGTGGTTATTGCCGAACGACTCCATCAGGGCGGCCGCTTCTTCTTCGATGGAGTTGTAGTATCCGGTTTGCGGACGAAAAACGGAAGCCTCGACAGCGCCCTTATCCCGGACACCCTGGAGACCGCCGAACATTTCGATCAATCGATACTGCATCCGGTAGACTTCGGCTACCGTAAGGTAATCGGCCATCTACTTGGCGAGACGCTGCAGCAGGTCACGGTTGCGAGCCACCGACTCTTCGAAGGCATCCATTACCTCGGGGCGAACCAGGTGCTGGGATGGAACCACATTGTGCAGATAAAACTTGAGGGCCTGTTCGAGAACATGCCGCTTGGTTTGCCCGTTCTGCTCGGCAACCGCAACGAATTCGTCGTACAGCTGGGCGTCGATCTCAGGGGTGAACTTCTTGGTCGCGGTGGTGGACATGGTCCCGGCCTCCTGCTCAAGCTTCTATCTTACCTCTTGGCCGGGAATAATCAATATAAATCTTGATTTATCCATGTTACTGATAATACGGTACATTATTACTAACTAAGCTCTTCCATCACCTGCTCCAGGACTTCCCTGCCCGGCCGGACTGCCGATTCCGGCAGCGTGGCCAAGGGCTCCTCCGTCATGTTCAGGAGATCGACAAAAGTCGGAGTCTTGGAGTTGACGTAGAACACTCCAGTCAGGACCTCGCCCTTTTCGTGGGCTTCGTTCAGACGAGTGATGGCTTTGATGCGGTTGGTGGGATCGTATTCTTCTTCGAGCTTGCGCAGACGGAGATGAGAGCCATCGTGCATCGTCACGTCGATGGTGGTGCCGGGATCGTAGTCGATGGCTATGTCTTCAAAGGAGGGCACGAAGCTGACTTCCTGTAGCGGCTCTTCGTGCTCCTTCATGTACTTGTAGGATTTGGTCGAGCCTTCGTGATCATTGAAGGTCACACAGGGCGAAACCACGTCGAGCATGACCGTGCCCTGGTGAGCAATTGCAGCTTTCATCATGGCGTGCAGTTGTTTCTTGTCTCCCGAAAAAGACCGGCCCACGAAAGTTGCGCCCAGCGTGATGGCCATGGCGCAAGTGTCGATGGGAGGCAGATCGTTGATCACGCCCGTCTTTAGAGTTGATCCCATGTCGGCGGTGGCGGAGAACTGGCCTTTGGTCAATCCGTAAACGCCGTTGTCTTCGATGATGTAAATGATGGGCAGATTGCGCCGCATCAGGTGAACGAACTGGCCTACACCGATGGAGGCAGTATCGCCGTCGCCGCTCACGCCGAGGGCGATCAGGTGTCGGTTGGCCAGTACGGCACCGGTCGCGACCGACGGCATGCGCCCATGCACCGCGTTGAAGCTGTGTGAACGCCCCATGAAATACGCCGGACTTTTGGAAGAGCAGCCGATGCCGCTGGGCTTGATCACGCGCTCGGGCGGGACACCCATTTCGTACATGGCGTCGATGATGCGCTCGGAGATTGCGTTGTGGCCGCAGCCGGCGCATAGGGTAGTTTTGCCACCGCGATAATCCAGAACCGCCAGGCCAATGCGATTGGTTCTCGGTGCGGGAGCCGGCCGGTCGGGAGTGCTGGTCGCCATTTACTTACCCTCCATGGTCATGAGTTCGTCGGTGACCGAGCGCGCGTCAAGCGGCAGGCCGTGAATGTGAGCAATGCTGCGCAGACGGGTGTGGAGCGCAGCCTCCAGATCCATCTTGAGCAGAGTGAGCATCTGGGCATCGCGGTTCTGTTCCACTAAATAAA
This sequence comes from Terriglobia bacterium, assembly GCA_963797385.1. Lineage (GTDB taxonomy): Bacteria > Acidobacteriota > Terriglobia > Terriglobales > Acidobacteriaceae > JAIQFF01. The sequence goes on along the minus strand of CAWCPY010000011.1, from coordinate 381,400 downwards.
CCCGGTCGTGTTGCTTCACAAAATCGTGGACTTCACGGGTAAAGGGGTAGGCGCGCAAGCGCAGATAGTCCGTCTCGATGTTGTACTCCTGGCGCAACTGGTCGCGAGCCTCGATCAGCCCCCAGTGCGATGTGCCGTATCCGATGATTCCGATCTTTGATTTCCCGGTATCAACTTCCGGCCGCGGCACAAACGAACGAGCGGTCTCGAACTTACGGTTGAGGCGCTCCATGTTGCGCTCGAAGTCGTCGGGGCGTTCGCTGTACTGCGCCTTCTCGTTGTGTCCGCTGCCTCGTGCGAAGTAGGCGGCGGCAGGATGGTCGGTGCCGGGCAATGTGCGGTAGCCTACGCCGTCGCCATCCACATCCTCGTAGCGGGCAAAGCCACCCAGGCGATCGAGATCTGCTTTGCTGAGCACCTTGCCACGGCTGATCGGCTTCTCCGGATACTTGAAGGGATCGGCCATCCAGTTGTTCATACCGAGATCGAGATCGGACATGACAAACACCAGGGTCTGGAACTGCTCGGCCAGATCGAACGCATCACCCGCCATGGTGAAACACTCTTCCGCCGAACACGGCAGCAGCAGGATATGTTTGGTGTCTCCGTGGGAAAGGAATGCGGTGGAGAGAATGTCGCCCTGCGAAGTGCGGGTGGGCAGGCCGGTAGAGGGACCGACGCGCTGGATGTCCCAGATCACTCCCGGGACTTCCGCGTAGTAGGCGAGTCCGGCAAATTCCGCCATGAGCGAAATCCCGGGTCCGGCAGTCGCGGTCATGGCACGCGCGCCCGCCCAACCCGCTCCCACGACCATGCCGATCGCAGCCAGTTCGTCTTCCGCCTGCACGATGGCGAACGTCGCTTTCCCATCGGCGCCGATGCGGAAGCGCTTCATGTAATCAATCGTGCTCTCTGGAAGCGACGACGACGGCGTAATCGGGTACCAGGCGACCACCGTGACACCTGCGAACATGCACCCCAGCGCGGCAGCCGAGTTGCCGTCGATGATGATCTTGCCCGCAGTCTTGTCCATGCGCTGGATAAAATAAGGATCGCGCTTCACCAGGTTGGCGGCAGCGTAATCGTATCCTGCCTTGACCGCCGCCAGGTTCAGGTTGGCGGCCTTCGCTTTCTTGGCAAACTGTTTGCGGATGGCGTTTTCGACTTCGGCAAAGTCGATTTCCAGCAACTTGGCCACTACGCCCACATAGATCATGTTCTTGACCAGCTTGCGCAGCTTGGCCTCGGGACACACGGGAGCGACCAGTTTGTCGAAAGGCACAGCGTAAAAAACCAGGTCGGAGCGCAGTCTGCTGAGGTTCAAGGGTTCGTCGTACAACACGGCTGCGCCCGCGGCCACCGACATTACGTCTTCCTCGGCGGTCTCAGGATTCATGGCGACCACGAAATCAATTTCTTTTTTGCGCGCGATGTAGCCGTCTTTGTTGGCCCGGATGGTGTACCAGGTGGGCAGGCCTGCAATATTCGAGGGAAACAGGTTCTTGCCGGAGACCGGAACTCCCATTTGAAAAATGCTGCGCAGCAAAACTGTGTTGGAACTCTGCGAGCCGGAACCGTTGACGGTCGCGACCTGGATGCTCATGTTGTTTACAACCGGTTTTTGCCCTGGTTGGCGGCTCTCAGCGTGGAGAGATACATCGGTGGTGGCCATTCCCTTCCTTCCTTGTCCCCGGAGCGGAGCGCGTCCGCCCGCAATTACTGATGCAGCAGAACCTTTTATTATACGGCAGCGGAAAGGCATCGAGGGAGCGACGTATCCGCCTTGGAACTATCCCGGTGGGCCGCCCTCAGTGCACCCGAGCGACGGTCACCAGCGGTTCGATTTGCGCGGCGGGGCGCACGAAAACAAAATCCAGCAGGGTGTCGGTGGCGCGCAGAGCGGAGTTGTTGCCGATCTCCCTAAAATGCCGTTTCTGGTTCGTCTCAGGTCGAGGGCGAGACGCCCTCGGGACAGCCGGCGGGACGCCGGCGCTACTAGTCATCGCCGGTAAAGAATTGCGCCATCTTGCGGAACTTGGCGTAACGCGTGGCAACCAATTCTTTCACTGAACCCTTCTTCAGCTCGGCGAGTTGCTTCTGCAGAGTGGTGTCGAGCAGGACGGCGGCGGCTTCGTGGTCAGCGTGAGCGCCGCCTTCGGGTTCGGGCACGATGCCATCAATGCAGCCCAGTTCCCGTAAGTCTTCGGCGGTGATGCGCATGGCCTCGGCGGCGATTGCTTTTTTGGTGGGATCGCGCCACATGATGGAGGCGCAGCCCTCGGGCGAGATCACCGAATAAATCGAGTTCTCCAACATCAGCACGCGGTCGGCGATGGCAATGGCGAGCGCTCCGCCGCTTCCGCCTTCGCCGGTGATGGTTGTAATGATGGGAATCTGCAGCCGCGCCATCTCGCGCAGATTGTGCGCGATGGCTTCCGCCTGACCGCGCTCTTCCGCTCCCAGTCCGGGATAGGCGCCCGGAGTGTCGACGAAAGTAAAAAGCGGGCGGCCAAATTTTTCGGCAATCTTCATGACCCGCAGGGCCTTGCGGTAGCCCTCCGGGTTGGGCATGCCGAAGTTGCGGTAAACCTTCTGCTTGGTGTCGCGGGCCTTCTGATGTCCGACGATCATCACCTCTTCGCCGTGAAAGCGGGCCATGCCGCAGATAATAGCGGGGTCGTCCGCATAGCCGCGATCGCCGTGAATCTCGCTCCAGTCGGTGAAGATGCGTTCAATGTAGTCGAGGGGATAGGGACGCTGGGGATGCCGCGCCAACTCCGTCTTGTCCCAGGCCTCGGAATGGGATGTGGACATGTCTTTGCGTAAGGCTTCGATGCGGTCGCGCAATTGCTGAATCTCGTGTCTTGTGCTCTCGTCGGGTCCCGCTGCCGCCTGCAGACGGGTGATCTGCTCCTCGACTTTCTCCAACTCCTGGTGCGTTTTTTCTCCGGGCTCCATCTTGCCGCCGCCGTTCCTGGCCAAGCGAGCTTCCACCATGGAGAGCAGGAACTCGGCCCCTGCCATCACCAGCGCTTCATTGGGCACCGGTGGTGCGTTCCTCGCCGCCACCTTGGAAGTCTTTTGAATGGAAACTCTTTATCCGCCGCAGATTTCGGTACGGCTCGTCATGAAGCGGTTAGCGGAGTGCTTTTGTGCCACCTGCGAGTCAAGCTCCCACTCCGGCTGTTGTGTCAGTCAATTACCCGCACAGCGCCCCGGCCACACAGTTCTTCGACGCGCGCGATGAAGTTTCGGTCTGGCAGAACATTATAGCCTTCCGCCTCCATCACCACCATGAAATCCCCCTGGCGTTCCACGTCAAACAACACCTTGGCCGCGCCCTTCTGCTGGGCGCAAAGCGTATGCAAAGCGTCAACCGTGGACTCATTTGCGGTCTCGAGCGGGACCCGGATGCGGAGCGAATTCGGTAACGGCACTTTAGCGTCTTCCAGGGGAAGAATTTCGTTCACGGTCAGTTTTGGATTGGCGCCTTCTTCGATGCGAACCCCACCCCGGATCAGCACCGGCACTTCCAGCTTCACTTTTTCCTGCAGCTTGCGATAGGCCTCGGGGAACACCAGCATTTCGACCGTGCCGGCCATGTCCTCGAGCGCGCCCTGGGCGTAAAAATCGCCGCGCTTGGATTTCAGTACGCGCAGGTTGGTGATGATGCCGGCGGTGGTGATGTTTTCATCCTTGCCGGTGGATTTGGAGAGAGCGGCAATCTCCGCCGTCGAGAGCGCGCGCAGGTCTTCCAGCTTGTCGCGATATTTCTCCAGGGGATGGCCGCTGATGAAAAAACCGAGAATCTCTTTCTCGTTGGCGAGCCGGGTGTGTTCGTCCCAGTCAGGGGTATCGGGCAGTTTGTTCTGTAACGCGGAAGCGTCCTCTTCCTGGAAGACACCGAACAGGCCATGCTGGCCGCTCTCGGCATCGCGCTGGGTTTTCTGCGCGCCTTCGATGGCGCGGTCGAGGACCGCCATGAGCTGGGCGCGCCGGCCCAGTCCATCCATGGCGCCGCTCTTGATCAGAGATTCCAGCACGCGCTTGTTCAGCAGACGCAATTCCACCTTCTCGCAGAATTCGTAAATCGAGCTGTAGCGGCCCAGCTCTTTGCGTCCGGCAACGATCGATTCGATAGCGTTGTGGCCGACATTCTTCACGGCGGCCAGACCAAAACGGATGGCGTTGCCATGGGGCGTGAAGTTGGCATCGCTCACGTTGATGTCGGGGGCCTCGACGGCGATACCCATTTCGCGGCACTCGTTGATGTACTTCACCACGTCGTCGGTGTTGCCGGTCACCGAAGTCAGCAGAGCGGCCATAAACTCGACGGGATAGCGCGTTTTTAAATACGCGGTCTGGTAGGCCAGCAGAGCGTAGGCGGCCGAGTGCGCCTTGGGGAAGCCGTATTCGGCGAACTTGGCCAGCAGATCGAAGATCTTCTCAATCTTCTTTGGAGGATAGCCGCGCTGCACCGCGCCCTCGATAAAGCGTTCGCGCTGCTTGGCCATCTCTTCCGGTTTCTTCTTTCCCATGGCGCGCCGCAGCAGGTCGGCTTCGCCCAGCGAGTAGCCGGCCAGGCGATGGGCAATCTGCATCACGTGCTCCTGGTAAACGATCACACCGAACGTCTCTTCCAGTATCTGTTCCAGTTCCGGCAGTTCGTATTCAATCTTCTTGCGTCCGTGCTTGCGGTCGATGAAGTAGTCGATCATTCCGCCCTGAATCGGGCCGGGACGGTAGAGGGCGTTCAAGGCGGTGAGGTCTTCGATGGTGTTGGGCTGGTAGCGGCGCAGCACGTCACGCATGCCACGGGATTCAAACTGGAAGACACCGGAAGTCAGCGCGCTGTGGAACACCTTTTCGTAAGTCTCACGGTCATCGAGCGGAAGGGCGGCGAGATCGATGTGTTCGCCGCGGGTCTGCGCGATCAGTTTCACCGTGTCATCCAGGATGGTCAGGGTCGTCAGTCCCAGGAAATCCATCTTCAACAGGCCCATTTTTTCGATGGCGACCATGTCAAAGGCGGTGACGATTTCGTCGTTCTTGGTGCGGTGCAGCGGAACCAGTTCGGTAAGCGGACGCGGAGAAATCACGACCCCGGCGGCATGCACGCCCGCATTGCGCACCAGCCCTTCCAGCTTGCGCGCGGTGTCGAGCAACTGGCGCACCTGCGGTTCGCTGTCGTAAGCCTGTTGCAGGGCGGGCGATTCCCGGATGGCGTCTTCGAGCTTGATGTTCAACGTGGTGGGCACCATCTTGGCTATCCGGTCCACGTCGGCATAGGGAATGTCCATGGCGCGTCCCACGTCTTTGATCGCCGCCTTGGCCGCCATGGTGCCGAAGGTGATGATCTGCGCCACATTCTCCCGGCCGTATTTCTGGGTAACGTAATTGATGACTTCGCCGCGCCGGTTCATGCAGAAATCCATGTCGATATCCGGCAGCGAAATGCGTTCGGGATTCAGAAAACGCTCAAAGAACAACTCGTGCTGCAGGGGATCAATATCGGTGATCCTCAGCGAATAAGAAACCAGCGAACCGGCAGCCGACCCGCGGCCCGGCCCCACCGGGATGCCGTGCTCGCGCGCGTAGCGGACAAAATCCCAGACAATCAGGAAGTATCCGGAAAACTGCATCTGCTGAATGATTGCAATTTCCTGGGCCAGACGTTGCTCGTAGTCGGCGACGCCATGCTTCGCCGCGCCCTGACTCCCGGCCGTACGCAGAGCGTCCAGTCGCCGCGCGAATCCTTCGCGAGTGACGTGTTCGAAATAACTATCGAGCGTATATCCCTCAGGCACGTCAAAGTGCGGGAAGGGATTGCTGACTTTTTCCAGCCGCATGTTGCAGCGTTCAGCAATGGCCAGGGTGCGGGAGAGCACGTCGGGCGCGTCATTGAACACGCGCTGCATTTCGTCGTGGCTCTTGACGAAAAAGTCCGTGCCCTGAAACTTCATGCGGTTGGTGTCCTGGATGGACTTGCCGGTCTGGATGCACAGCATCACGTCCTGGGCGTGAGCGTCGTCCTCGCAGAGATAGTGGCTGTCGTTGGTCGCCACCATGGGAAGCCCCAGGTCCTTTTCCAGGCGGAAGAGATTGGAGTGGATGCGATGCTCCTGCTCCAGGCCCTGGTCCTGAATTTCGAGAAAGAAATTGTTCGGACCGAAGATGTCGCTGTAACTGGCGGCCGCCGCCCGCGCCGCGTCGTAGTTCTCTTCCATCAGGCGCTCGGCGACTTCGCCTTTAAGACAGCCCGACAGTCCGATCAGCCCCTTGGAGTGTTCCGCCAGAAACTTTTTGCTCACCCGCGGCTTGTAGTAGAAGCCGCGCAATGAGGCTTCCGAAGTGATCCGGGCCAGGTTGCGGTAGCCTTCCTCGTTTTCGGCCAGGACCAGAAGGTGGTTGTAGGTATCGCCGTCGGGAGGCGTGCGCTCGATGTTGTGGTCGTCCTTTTTGCAGATGTAAAGCTCGCAACCGACGATCGGCTTGACTCCGGCCTTGTGCGCGGCGTTCACGAAGTGGACTGCGCCGAAAATGTTGCCGTGGTCGGTCATGGCGACAGCGGGCATGCCCAGCTCTTTCACGCGCTGGACAAGCTTTTCCACGTCGCAGGCGCCGTCGAGCATGGAGTAGTCGGTATGGAGGTGCAGATGGACGAATTGGGACATGGGTCGCCGTGGCGAACTTGCTTGCTCTTATTCTAATGGGAAACTGTGGGCGAAAGACGGGAGTTTATCCACAGACGGAAAACGCGGGCGGGGCGCCCGCGCCACACGAGCCGCCAGTGGCCATATTAAGCTACGTAGGCCCGGACGCCCTCGTCCGGGCGGGCGAGCAAAGCTCGCCAGAGATTTAGCGCGGGAGCTGGAAGTTTACGCCGCGGTCGTCGTTGACCTTGGTGGTGGCTTCGATATCCAGCCAGGACAGGGGAAGCTTGGTGGCCCGCTGTTCGCTGAAAATCCAAAGTGTGCCGCCGACAATTGCGTAGTTCTCGACTTCCTGCGTGTGCTTGTCGCGGAAGACCAGCAGGGTGGGCTCAGATGGACTTTCGGTTTGAGGTCCCGACGCCTCGCGCGTTTGTTGCGGTGTGTCCCGTTGCTCCCGCAAACGCGCCACTTCATCCTCCAGACGATCGATGTCCTGTTGCTGCCGCGCGATGTCGTTCTGGGCGGTGTACGCGGGGGCGGAGTACGACGATCCGTAGTAGTCGTAGCCGGGGTAGTAATCCGGAGTCGAGTAGAAATCGCTGCCGTAGTAGGAAGGATAACCGTAATACCCGTAGTAGCCCGGGTACACCGAGCCAAAGAAGACGCGATGATGGGAATGTCTGGAGCCGAAGACCGGCTGGCGAAAACCGTTGAAGGAGCCGCGCGAGCGGAAAGCGGGCTGGCGTAAGCCGGTGCCAAATGCGACTCCAAAGCGCGGGGCCGAGCCCAGGCGTGGAGCAGAGCCGAAACTTGCACCACCGCGAAAGCCGATTGCGCCGCCGGAGGAAAATCCGCCGCGTCCCATCGACGCTCCGCCCATGGAGGCTCCACCCCGGGACCCACTGTGAATCTGGGCCAGCAAGGGAGCCGCCGACAAGGTCACGGATAACACCGCAATGGCCAACCAGCGCCGCATACCAGCGATTATAACGCCGCCAAGATGCCCGGTTTGTCAAATCTTCATCAGCATGTGATGACCGGGGAGGCGGCTGCAATTTGTAGCGCCGGCGTCCCGCCGGCTGTCCCGAGGGCATCTTGCCCTCGACGCGGCGAACGAAAAATGAATGCCACGCTGTCAGACCGCAAGACTTCGAGACTAGTTCTGATCTCCGCCACCGTGTTTGTGGCGGCAGAGCTTGCAATAGGTCGGCGGCAGGCTGTTGTCCACTCGGTGCTTCACCGGAGGAACGGTCCGCAGATAAGCGAAGATCGCCTTCAGGTCGTCGTCCGTGAGGTTGGTGAATTCTCCGAAGGGCATGATGGAAGACAGCTTTCGCGCCTTCACGAATCCGGTGCGCATGACCTGGATAAATAGTGCCTCGTCGTAATAGCCGATGCCGGAGGCATCCGGCGTGATATTGGCGCTGGACGCCTCTCCCCAGGGTCCTTCTAAAACATCGCCACCACCATATTCCAGGCCGCGAATCGGGCCTTTCCGATCCGTGGGAGTATGGCACCCGCAACCGACAGTGACCATGTATTTTCCACGCTCTAGTGGACTGGCTTGTGGGCCTGGACCGCTAACCGGGTCAGTCAGAGGCTGCGGGACGGTGCGGATCAGATAATTTACGGGAAAATTCACCCGGGTGGGCGGCAATGGATTGTGCACCGGCGCAATCGAACGTAGATAGACCACGATGGAAGCCACATCGTCGTCGGAAAGAGCGCGGTAGGCGGCGTAGGGCATCATGGGAAAAATCGTGCGCCCGTCGTGGCCGATGCCCTCGCGGATGGAGCGCGCGATCTGGTCGTCGGTCCACTGGGCCGCGCCGGTTTCGGGATCAGGCGTAAGGTTCGAAGCTACGATGGTCCCCGGAAGACCGGGCATCGGCATCACCTGCCCTGCCAGTTCCATCCCCGGCCGGTTAGGGGCTCCGTGCGTCTTCCAGTCCTTCGGCGTGTGGCAGCTGTCGCAGCCCGCCAACCCGACGACCAGATAGCGGCCTCGGGCCAGGCGTTCGGGAGTCCGCTCAAACTGGCGGCTGCTGGTGGCCCTGGCCCGGGGGCCGATGAAGGGGCGCCAGCCGATAGTTACGGTGATCGCCATCGCGAGTAGCAGGCAGACTGCAAGCAGAATCTTTCCGAGCGTTTTCATGCCTCACCCAAGCGCAGGAATTGTGCAATGCCGAAAGGCATTCACCTCACAAAACTTGAACGAGCACAACAGATACTACTGAGAGTTTTAGCGTTTCTTCTTGCCCTTTTCGTTCTTAGTTGGGGCTTTGCTCGGAGGCTTACTCGAGACCGCCGGCGCTTTTTTCAACTTGGCCTTTTCGGACTTCGGCGGAGTCGCAGCTTTCGATGCTTCGGCTTTGGGCACGGCTGGCGCTACCAGCTTCGGGGCCTGTCCCTTCCCCTTTTTCTTCCCCGCTCCTGCCGCAGCAGTGGCTGCTGCAGCGGCGGCAGCAGCGGCAGCGGCCGCTTCGGCGGCGGCCTTGGCCGCCCTTCCCCGTTTGGGCGGAGGTGGCGGAGGCGGTGGCGGTGGCGGAGGCGCCAGCGGCTTCAGGTACCTCAGGGTCTCGGTCCGCGAACGCAACTTGCCATCGAGCAGGAGCATGAACACGTCATGAGCAATTTTGGGGTACTCGGGTAACGGGGGCGTGATGTGCAGCTCGGTCATCTCCGGCAACGGAATCTTCTGCTGCACCTGCCGCCATTTGGTGAAGAAGCTCTTGATCTTCTGCGCCACCGCCTGCTGGCGCGCGGTGACCGCCAGGAACAGAATCATCTCCGGCCGTGCTGCTGAGAGCAATTTCCAGGCGCGCGAGGGCGTGGCGGCTTCCTTGCCGACCAGCCGTTTCGCCAGGTCCTTGGCGTGGTCCTCAAGGTCCCGCCAGGCCTCGACCAGGTCCTTGCGCGGAATCTGTTTGCGCATGTCCACGATATCCTTGTCGGCGAGCCGGGCAGTGAGGAAATACATGACGGCCGACGCCGGATCCGGGGCGTATCCCAGTTCCGCCATCTGCTGGCGGGTCTTCAGCAGCTGGCCCAACTGCGCTGTATCCACCTTGGCGCTGGTCCAATGCGGATTGAGTACCTTGAGCCAGCCTTCCTTTTCCAGCACGCGCACAACGTGCAGCGGGTCCTCTTCGTAGGCTAACTGCGCAATCTCGTAACCCACCGCTTTGTGGGTGATGTACTCGATGTAATTATTTTCCTTGGCGGAATCAAAGCGGGCCTGGGTGCGTTCCTCCAGCGGCCAGTGAAAGCGCGCGGCGAAGCGGCTGGCCCGGATCAGCCGCGAGGGATCTTCGACAAAAGCGTAGTTATGCAGGACGCGGAGAACCTTGGCTTCGATATCGGCGGCGCCGTTGAACGGGTCCATCAGCAGGCCGCGTGAACCGGGATTCAGCGACAGGGCCATGGCGTTGACGGTGAAGTCCCGCCGGCGCAGGTCCTCAATGAGGGTGGCGGGAGAAATCACGGGCGGCTTGCCTGCCTTCTCGTAGTGCTCCAGGCGCGTCATGCTGATTTCGGCGCGAACGTTGCCGGGCAGGCCCAGATACAGCACCTTTACATCGTCATCGCTGCCGGCAATTCGGACGCCGGCCTTCTCCAGGTCCTTTTGCAGTTTGAGGGGATTACCCTGCACCGAGAAGTCGAGATCGCGGATGGGAAAACCGCTGATGATGTCGCGGACCGCGCCTCCGGTCAGGTAAATATTCATGCCGGCGGCGCGCGCAATGTCTTGTACCAGCGTGACGCCGCGCTGCTGGTCCGGCGTCAGCCGGATTTCCATGGTGTATATGTAATCGGCCATGCTTGCTTAAGGACGCGGCTCCACGACCCGGTTTGGCACAGCAGAGAGTGGGTTTTCCACAGGCTTCCAGCCGGGAAAGCACACAAATCCGGTCGCTTTCATGTAAGTGACTCTATCCAATAGGCTTAGAATACATGAGATGGGACGCCGCAAGCTACAGAAAATAACACAAGGTTAACGGTTTGGCTACAAGGAACGTACAAGAGACCACCTTTTCACCCGAAAAGTGCGAGAATCCCTCAAAATAGTAGTCAGTCGTCGGTCCTCGGTCGTCAGGAATAGCGGGCGGCTGGCTGAAGACGGACAACCGAAGACTGACGACTGACCTTCCCATGCCCTCAACCCACAAAAAAGTCGTAGTTCGCAAGATGGACCGGGATTCGATCAATGGACACGTGTCTCCGGCCAATTTCGTCCGCGAAGGCAAACTCGAACTCCTGAACACCTCGGGCAACGTGGTGGCGATCGATTTGAGGGACATCAAGGCGGTGTACTTTGTCCGCGAATTCGGGGATTTCGAATCGCCCAGCCGCAAGACCTTCACCAGCCGGCCGCGCACTGAAGGACTTTGGGTCCGGCTAAAATTCAAGGACAACGAAGTGCTGGAAGGCATGATGCCCAACGACCTCAGCCTGACCACGGCGGAAGGATTCCTCATCAATCCGCCCGACCTGCGCTCGAACACGCAGAGGATTTTCGTTCCCCGCACCGCCCTGGAGTCACTGACCGTGCTGGCCGTGATCGGAGCCACACACCGCCGCCGCAAGGGTGTGCCTGCGGATACTCGGCAGGTGCCGATGTTCGGAGAGTGAGGAAAGACGGAACTCAGGCGTCAGACATAGAACCGCAGCCCCCTGGAGACTTGCCGAGGTCCGACGCCTGACGCCCGAGGTCAGGGTTTCACCACCTGCAGGTTATTGGTTACCGAGAACGCTCCGGACACACTGTTAGCGCGGATCTTGGCAATATTTTTATCACCCTCGTTGTCCACCACACCTTCAAGGGTCACGTGGCCGTTCTTTACGATGATCCGTATCGGTTTCTGAACTCCCAGGGCATACTTCTGCATGGGCCCGTAGCCGTAGATGGCACGATAGAGCTGAAGGCGAAGGCGGTCGTCATTGGGCGAAACCGGCAGCACTTCAATCTGGTTATCGACGTGCTCAACACCTTCAATTCGCTTGACCACGTTTTCGGCGTCGGACTTCAAGGTTGGCCGCGTGACTTCCCCCATGAGAGTAACGTTGTATCCATCCACTTTGTAGGTGAGATAGTCGAAAACATTGAGATAAGGCAGCATCAGCAGTTCGTGCCTGACTTCCCGGGTGAGGCGCTCAGTGGCGCGCGCCGGAGCGTCAGAGGCCTGACGAGCCCAACCTGCGGAGCTTAATGTTAAAATTATGAAAGCGGCGAGCATGGTGCGCAGTTTCATTTGAATTCTCCCTTACTGGATAGACTTAAGGATGGTAAAGGGCCGGATTCAGTTGCACATGTTAGCAGCGAAATATCATTAATTGCTTGGGAGGCAGGCGGTGAGGGAGCACAAGCCTTCCAGGACTGTTTCAGGAGAATGTTTCCAGGCATCACATACAGTTATGGCTAGCCCCGAGGAAACTCACGAGTTGGAGCTTTTGCTCCCGGCAAGTGTCACTGGCCCGCTGTGGAAATCGCTGCTGTGCAATCTTCGTGACCGCTTCTTCCCGGAGAAGCTTCCGCCCCTGCAACTGACTTCAAGACCGATTAACACCGGAATGCTGATCGGCGACGCGGTCAGCCTGCCCTGGTACAGGACGGTGTTCACGAATCTGGGGAACGTGATCAATCCCGAAGTCCTGCCGCCGCTGGAATTGGAATCGCGGCCGGTGGATGTTGGCGAGCTGGTCAGCGACCAGATGGGACACATGTGGTGGAGCTCGCTGCTTCGCAACCTGGCCGATAAGGTCGCACCCGAACGCCTGCCTCCGCTGCAGCTGACGTCCGCGCCGGTCGATGCTGACCTGAAATCTGGGTCGATGCAACTGGCGCGCTGGTCTTCGCTGATCACCCTGCCTAGAGTCCCACTGGCGGAACGAAAATACTTTACCGCCACGCCGGCCCGGCCGAGCACGGCCCGTGCCGGACAAGCGCCCCCCTTCGCCGGTTTTGCGGGAATTTCGGCGGCCCTGTTCGAGGCAACGCCGGCCCATGCCCATCCCGCTAAATTGCAGACTGCGCTCTCGCGTTCGCGGCTGCGGGAGGTCCTGCTGATCTCGCTGGCGGCCCTGGAGGCCTTGTACCTGGTGGGCTCGCTTCTCGGGCTAGTCTGACTCTCTTGCGAGTTTTGCTCGTGTGGTTCCTGGCCACAATGTCCACGTGGGGACAGCCGCCCTTGGCTGTCCGGCTGAGCAAAGCTCGACTTCGACTCGGCGGTGATTTCAACAAACCAGGCCGAGCCTTGCTCGGCTGGACGGGTCGGAGACCCGTCCCCACACGAACTCGCGAGACCGACGGCTTTTCATTCCCACCCTCTGCCTCCGTTACAATCACGGGTCTGCCCGCTATCTCAGGAAACAGCCTATGAAACTTGCACAGATTGCTTCTGCTCTCAACGCTCGGCTGGAAAATGGCTCGCCGGACATCGAAATTACCGGGGTAGCCGGCATCAAAGACGCAGGCCCGGGACAGCTCACGTTCGTTGCCAATCCCAAGTATGCCGGCGCCGCGCGGACCACCCGGGCTTCCGCCGTGATCGTGACCGAGGAATTCCCTGCCGTCGCCACGGCCCTGTTGCGCAGCAGGAATCCTTACCTGGCTTTCGCGCACGCGCTCGAACTTTTTTCCCAACCGCCGCGCTACGAGACGGGCGTGCATCCGACCGCCGTGGTCCATACTTCGGCGAAGATCGGGCCAGGCGCACACATCGGACCCTACGTGGTAATCGACCAGCATGTCGAAATCGGCCGCGACGCGGTGTTGCTGGCGCACGCGGTCATCTATCGCGATGTCACGATCGGCGACAACTTCTTCGCCCACGCGCATGCTGTAGTGCGCGAAGGCTGCCGTCTGGGGAACCGCGTGCTGCTGCAGAACGGGGCTATCATCGGGGCCGACGGCTTCGGCTTTGCCAAGGATGACTCCGGTCACTGGTACAAGATCCTGCAGCCCGAGCCCGTGGTGATCGAAGACGACGTTGAAATTCAGGCCAACTCCTGCGTGGACCGGGCCAGTGTGGAGAAAACCCGGATCGGCCGCGGCACCAAGATCGACAATCTGGTGCAGGTTGGGCACGGCTCCCGCATCGGGGAAGATTCGCTGCTGGCTTCACAGGTGGGGCTCGCGGGCTCGACCGACGTGGGCAACAACGTGATTCTGACCGGCCAGGTGGGCGTGGTCGGCCATTGCAGGATTGGCGATGGAGCTATTGTCACCCCGCAGAGTGGCGTGGCGGGCGACATTGAAGCGGGAGCGATTGTCAGCGGCGCACCCGCCGTCGAGCACAAACTTTGGCTGAAGTATTCGGCGCTGCTGAGCCGGCTGCCTGAAATCGCGCGAGCCGTGCGAGCTAAGGCGTCAAAGGATTGACCACGGAGGACACTGAGGAAACAGAGGAAACTCCTTCCTCCTGCATCTCCTCCGGTAGACCACTGTCGATCGCTCTCCTGACTTTCTCCATCAGTTGCTCACGGCTGCCAAAGTCTTGCGGTTCGATGGGCGGATGGAAGTTCAGGGTGACGGTCCCAGGCTTAATGGCGAACCTGCCCTTGGGCATGACGTAATGGGAACCCGAAATGGTTACGGGCACGACCGGAACGCCGCACTCCATCGCCAAATAGAATGGACCTTTCTTGAAGGGCAGCAACTTGCCGTCGAACGAACGATGGCCTTCGACGTAGATGGTCATGTTGATGCCCTGGCGCAGGACGGCGGCCGCCGCTCGCACCGCAGAGATGCCGGCGTCGCGATTTCCGCGATCGACCGGCACCAGCGATCCCAGCTTCATCGTCTTCCCCAGCAATGGATAATCAAACAGCTCTTTTTTTGCCATCACGGAAGTGCGGCGCGGAATCAGCGGCAGCATGACGGGTGGGTCGATGTTAGATACGTGGTTCGACATGAATACGTAGGTGCGTTTGGGATCGAGCTGGTCGAGTCCAATGGTTTGCACCCGTATTCCTGCCAGCCGCGCTCCCATCCAGGCGGCTCCCATGCCGACTCGATATAGAAAGCGGATATCGCCAGTCAAAAACGTCCAGGGAAAACAAATCAGCGCCGCCAGCGGAAGCGCCAGACTCCAGAACGCGAGCATCACGATGGTGCGAATCATGGAGCGGTCGCTCCCATCGCCTGGGATTCGCCTTTCAGCCAGGCCGCCCGGCGCGCCTTCTGCTCTGCCGTGACTTTTTCCAGATCGGCCAGGTCCAGCTCAATTTCCTGACGGCTGCCCATCTTCCAGCGCAACTCGCGCTCACCGGCCGAATTACGCACACGCAGGCGAAGCGTATCGCCCGGGCGGACCTCGGCCGAGTGTCCGCTGAAGCCGCGGTCGGCTTTCTGTCCGTTGATTTTGAGGATCGAATCTCCGACGGTAAGGCCGGCAAGCTCGGCCGCGCTTCCCGGGGTGACGGCAGACACCACCAGCGCAGCGTCGAAGTTCCGGGTGGCCACGAACCCGACATCGGCAATATTGATCGAGCGCCGTGACAGATGCAGTCCCACGTTCTTGAAGAAATCATCCCAGGGAATCTCGTCCGTGCCGGCAACATATTTCTGGAAGAACCATCCCAGATCGGCATGGCTGACCGCCTCGGCCGCGCGATGTACTCCGTCGGTGTCGGGAAAGAATAGCCCCTTGCGCGCGTAGTTTTCATTCATCCAGCGAAACACATCGCGAATCGAGGCGGCGCCGTGGGTCGCCTCGCGCAGCTGCAGGTCGAGCAGTACGCCCAGTAGGTTTCCCTTGTTGTAATAAGAAATGCTGCGCGTGGGCAGGCGGTAGTAGTCGTACTTTTCCAGCCATGCGTCCAGGCTGGATTCTTCCACCGACTGGGTGAGATGGGCCGAACGCCCCTCCAGTTCGCCGATTTCAGCCGCCAGACCCTTGAGGTAGCGAGTTTCATCCAGCAGGCCGGCGCGCAGCAGGATGAGGTTCGCCGCCGTGGTGGTTGTGCCCTCGCTGAACCACAGAGCTCGCGTGTAGTTTTCCTTGGTGTAGTCAACGGGCTCGAGCGACTGGGGCCGGATTCGCTTCACATTCCACAAGTGGAAGAACTCATGGGCCGTCAGGCCGGCAAATGCCTGGGGGTTGTTAGCCAGCGTCTCCACGCTGAGATCGATGGCAGTGCCGTTGGCGTGCTCCATGCCGTTGCCCGGCGCTCCTGGCCGAAAGTGATAAAAAAACAAGTAGGTCTGAAATGGCCGATCCTCCATCCACACCGTGGCCGAGGAAACGAGGCGCCGCAGCGTGGCAACGATCTTCCGCATGTCGTAAGCCGAAGGATCGGAATCTACGATGACGCGATAGTGCCCGCCAGCTTCGTCGAAATCGGCCTCCTGGAAAGTGCCGATCTCAACCGGAGCATCCACCAGGTGATCGTAATCCGGCGCCGCGAAGGAATCCCCTGAGGGTGGCAGGGCGGTGGCAATGTGCCACTGCGCAGGCAGGTTGGTGAATGAGACCTCGATCGGGGAATCACGGCCCTCGACCGGATACATCAGTATCTCGGCCAGGTTAAAAAACGCGTGCTGTGGATTCAGCTGCGCGCCAAAGGGACCAGATTGATCCGCATAGATTTCGTAGTCGATTTCAGCGCCTTGCGCGGCCCGGCTGAGATGCCACGTCATCTTATCGGTCTTGCGCACCGAAAGCGCCTGTCCATCGCCGGTTATGGCCCGGACCCAGTTCACGTACTGGGAAAAATCCCGCACCTGGTAGAGCGCATTCCACGCCGGCATCTGCACATCGCGTTCGGATGCACCCGGGCCGAGCAGCATCTTCACTTCGACCAGGTGTTCCGGCTGGTTGGCCAGCGACACGATGTATCGCACCGTGGCGGCGTGCGACGCAGACTGGGAATTCTGGGCTCTCGCCGCCACTGCCACGAGCGCGGCGAACCCGATCAAAACAAATGCGAGGCGCACTCTGGGCGAGGGCCTCACGCTTTGGCGGACGCCTTCAGCGATTGGTTGCCCGAAGCGCCTCCGGCAATTGATTTCAGACGTTGCGGCAGCTTTTCGTAGATGCCGCCAAAGCCGCCATTGGAAAGAATGGCCACGACGTCTCCCGGCCGCATTTCCGGAGCGGCCGTCTGCACAATCGCATCGGCGTCGGGCAGGAGGCGGGCTCGCCGTCCCATTTTTTGCACATCGGCCACCAACGCGGCCACGTCCATGCGTTCGTTCTCGGGGATCGATTCAGATTTGAATACATTGACCACGACGACCTCATCCGCCACCGCCAGACTACGGGCGAGCTCGCTCTGGAAAACGTTGCGCCGGAGCGTGTTGGACCGCGGCTCGAGAATCGCCCACAGCCGGGCTCCAGGATAGCGCGCATGCAGCGCCTTGAGCGTGCCCGCAATCGCGGTGGGATGATGCGCGAAGTCGTCGATGATGGTGATGCCGTTCACCTGCGCCCGCACCTCCAGCCGGCGTTTCACGCTCTTGAAGGTCTTCAGGGCTGCGGCGATTTGTTCCTTCGGAATCCCGCATCCGGAGGCCAGCGCAGCGGCCGCGGTCGCATTCAGCACGTTATATTCTCCGGCCAAGGCAAAGTCGAAATCCGACCAGGGCTGGCCGTTTCGCAGCACGGTCCAGGAGGTACGAGCCGGATCCAGCCGCAGATCTTTCACCTGCCACGTCGCGTCCGGGCTGCTTCCGTAGCGCTCCACCGGACAAAACGCTTTGGCCAGGCAGCGCTCGATACTCTCGCCGGCGTCGAGGGCGACGATCCGGCCGCGCCCCGGCACCAGGTTCACCAGGCGCTTGAAGGCGGTCTCCACGGCGTCAAGGTCTTTGTAAATGTCAGCGTGATCGAACTCCACCGACGTCAGGATGATGGCGTCGGGAAAATAATGCAGAAACTTCGGACCCTTGTCGAAGAATGCGGTGTCGTACTCGTCGCCCTCGAGAATGAAATGCTTGCCCTCGCCCAACTGAAAGCTGCTGCCGAAGTTTTCCGCGATGCCTCCAATCAGGAACGAAGGCCGCACCCCGGCGCTGTGGAAGATCCAGGCCAGCATCGAAGTGGTCGTGGTCTTGCCGTGGGTCCCAGCCACCACCAGCACTTCTTTGCCGCGCAGGAATTCTTCGTGCAAAATCTGCGGCAGCGAGCAGAACGGAATGCGCTGGTCGAGAATATGTTCGAGTTCAACGTTGCCGCGTGAGATGGCGTTTCCGACCACCACCATATCAGGCCGCGGATCCAGATTGGCCGCCGCAAAGGGCTGGGCCAGCGGAATGTCCAGAGAAGCCAGGAAGTCCGACATGGGCGGATACGCAGCGGCGTCGGAGCCGGTCACGCGAAAACCGCGCTGCTTAAGCATCCCGGCCAAGGATGCCATGGCGGTGCCACAGATGCCGATGAGGTGTATATGTTTGCTATTGTTCATAGGCTCATTGCCACATGTTCTTGGCGGGGAACACTCCGTGTCCTCGGTGTCCTCCGTGGTCGATTCGGTTTTGCCATCATCCCGCAGACCGCGAGGAAACCGCGGCCGACGTGGCTGCTTCCAGTATTTCAAGGTTGACCCCGCTGGCCGTGACGCCCAACGCCGCCTGCACCCCGATCGGCAGAGTGATGTTGCTACGCGATACATGTCCGGAATGTAAACCGTAAGCCACGGGCACGCCCAGGTCGCCGACCACGCGCATCACAACTTCTTCGAGTGTATAGCCTTGATCTTTATTGCTGTTCTGCGTGCAGTCCAGCATTTCGCCAAAGACAATGCCTCGAACATCGGCCAGTTTTCCGGCCACCTTCAACTGCATGAGCATGCGGTCGATCTGGAAGGGCTTGGCGGCGATATCTTCGAGAAACAGGATTGTGCCCGCGGTGCGAATTTCATAGGGCGTACCCAACGAAGCCACCAGCAGGGAGAGGCATCCTCCGTAGAGAATTCCTTCCCCGGACCCCGCGACCAGCGATTTCACTTCCGAATCCAGATCCAGGGCCCACTCCGACGAGCCGTGCAACGCCCGCTCCCAGGAAGCCTGATCGACACCGTCGGCATGCGCAAAATCCTTGGTCACCATGGGGCCGTGAAAAGTAATCAAACCGGCCGCGTCCGCGAGGTATGTCAAAAGAGTGGTCAGGTCGCTGTAGCCGACAAAAATCTTGGGATGCGCCTTGATCTTTTTGAGATCGAGAATGTCGAGCAGATAGTTCGCGCCGTATCCGCCCCGGGCGCAGACGATCGCACGCACTTCATCGCGCACGAACATTTCTTCCAGTTCTCGGGCCCGCCGCGTGGCCGGACCGGCGAAGTATAGATCGCGTTCGAAGATGGAATCGAAATAGAAGGGCTTGTATCCCAGTTCGCGCAAAGCAGCGCAGCCCGCTTCCAGCAATTCAGGCTTGATGTTGCTGGCCGGGGCCACGATGCCCACGGTGTCGCCGGACCGGAGCGCCGGTGGCTTGATGCGCGCAATTTTTGGAGGCGAAGGCATCTGTGTCCAATCTTAACCGCGAATGCCGAACCGGACCCTAAACGAAAAACTCGCCGCGGCAGACCAGTTCCGCCGGGCCTCGAAGAAAGACCTCGCTCTCCCAGCGGACCGTCTGAACTCCGCCGGGGGCGTGAACCCGTACCGGCGAACGGACGCGTCTGGTGGCGATGGCGGCCACCGCGGAAGCACAGGAACCGGTTCCGGAGGACTGGGTCTCGCCCACTCCGCGCTCAAAAAATCTGACTTCAACACTGCCCTCATCCTTAACGACAACCAGTTCAACATTGACTCCATGCTTGAAATGGCGATCACGGCCAATTTCCGCGGCCTCAGCCTGCCATCCCGGAACGAACTGCGGCACAAACACAACATAGTGCGGATTCCCCATGGAGACGGGGAGGCCGCGCACTTCCCCAGATGCGGTGTGGATCGCCAGTTCCTCTCCCACCTGCGCCTTACCCATGGCGCTTTCGAACTCATACCGGGACTCGCTGCGACTGATCAGTTCACAGTGTTTGACCCCGGCGCCGGTGCGAATCGCGAATCTTTCCCCGGCCTTCTCCGAGCAGAGATAGGCGGCAACACAACGGGTGCCGTTGCCGGAAATTTCTGCTTCTGAGCCATCGGCGTTGAACAGTTGCGCCCGCACGTCCGCGTCCGGGGCGGGAAACAGCCACTCCACGCCGTCCGCGCCAACGCCGTGATGGCGATCGCAGATTCGTTGGCTGAACTCCGCAACATCGGCTGGAATGTACAAGCCATCGATAATCAGGAAGTCATTTCCGCAGGCATTCGCCTTTACGAAAGGAATGACGCGCTCCGCCGGCGTCATTCGGTCTGCACCGGGCCCAGAGGGACAACGCTCTCGAGCGCGGAAGAATGCTGCAGGGCCAGCAGTACTTTCTTCTGCTCGCGGCGCGTTCCTTCCATCTCAAACTGAAGACGCACATGATTCCGGGTCTCGGCCATCCGCACGTTCGACATCATGGCATGGATGCTCTCCAAGGCTGCATTGATTTCCGCCTTCATGTCGTCGGCGTTGCTACCGGTCACCTCGTAACAGTTCATGGTCAGCTTCAGATTGAGTCTCTGCTCGGCATTTCCCAACAGAAACAGGCAAACCAGAATGAGCGCAGTGGCAAAAACCGCAGTGACGTAAAGCCCGCCACCCACGGCCATGCCCACCGAGGCCACGACGAAAAGGGTTGCGGCGGAAGTGAGGCCGGTGATGAGGCTGCCCCGGTTGTGCAGGATGGAGCCCGCCCCGATGAAGCCGATGCCCGGAATAATTTGCGCCGCAATGCGGGTGTGGTCGCCGGGGTAGCGGACCGCCAGCGCGTCCGAGAGCAGGGTAAACATGGCGGCACCGACGCAAATAAAGAGATTCGTGCGCAGGCCGGCGGGGCGATGTTTAATCTCGCGCTCCAGCCCGATCGCGCCTCCCAGCACCGCAGCCAGCACCAGCCGCAACAGGTACACCCCGGCCGAGGACATCTCGTTCCCCAGGACGTCGTGGACATGTTGGGCGAGTGGCATGGAAGCTCGGGTGGCTGGATTTTATCACCGGAAAACTTCGCGCCTGCCGGCTTCGGGCGCCCACAGTTAACCCGCGTGATTACCGGGACGGGGCACGAGTTCTGTAGATCGTCGCTTTCGCCTGACCCGAAGCATGAATCACCGCCAGCGGCATCAGGTCTTGCTTTAGAACGCCGGTGGAAACCGCGTCCCCCTCGAAGGCAATGACGAAGTCGGCGTACTGCGACGGATCGGCCAGCGCCCGCTCCCACAAGCCATCCCGGTCGAGCGGCTGTTTCCAGGTGCGGTGGTTGCCTTCGTTGATCGTCCGCCGTAGCGGGATTCCGGCCTGCTGCAACGCCCCGACGTGTTCGCCCACATACATGAGCAACGTTGAATCCGGCGGCAAAGCCTTCAGATAGTCTGCCAGTTCACGTTCCACGGCAACGCGCCCTCGCGAATTGACGGTGGCTTCGCCAAGACAGACCGGGGCGGACCAGATCAGTCCGTAGCTAGCGGCCACGAAGACCACACCTGCCGCTGCTGTTGAAAGCCTGAAGGCACGCCGTCGCATGAGTTCCGCAGCGAAGTAAACCGCCAGAGCCACAAACACCGCGAAGGCCGGCAGCAATTCCAATCCATAGCGCACGTTGTAATAGGAAAACGGCCACCACACGGGCATGAAGATGGGGACGCCACTGTAGGCAACGGAGAGCGCGTAGAACGGCACCGGGACCCAGAGCAGCAGCAGGGGCCACGCTTGATTCCGAAACCGCGGCTGGGCGAGGCTTGCGATCACTCCCGTCAGCCCCAGCAGGATCCAGAGTTTTTGCCAACCCTCCGCGGCGAGATTCACTTCCGCCGACTTCACAAAGTAGCTGAAGGCGGTCCGCAGGTCATGGCTGCCGGGATGGAAGGCGCCCGG
The DNA here is from genome assembly GCA_963797385.1 of Terriglobia bacterium. Lineage (GTDB taxonomy): Bacteria > Acidobacteriota > Terriglobia > Terriglobales > Acidobacteriaceae > JAIQFF01. The sequence continues at coordinate 359,844 of CAWCPY010000011.1, read as the reverse complement.
CGTCCTCTGTTCGATGGCCTTCGCCGAATAGGGGCCGTTGGCGAATTCCAGCGCATTCCGATAGACGATCGCGTTGTAAGCCAGCCAGAGTACAGGCGCGGCGGCCGCAACGAGAATGAACTTTGTGAGCCCACTTCTGAAGTTGCGTCCTGACTCTTTCCCCCAAAGCGCGACGGCCAACGCAGCAACACACATCACAACCGCTAGAAACCATCCGTCGTAACGGGTCAGGCAAGCAGCGGCCAGACAAATTCCGCATTTGACCAGAGAAGACTTGGCGGGCGGGTTCGCGTTTTCAACGGGCCGGCTGCACTCCTGCACGAATTCGACGAAATACACAACGGCCCAGATAAACAGCGCCAGGTAGAGCGGTTCGGTCATGGCCGTGGCTTGCAGGTAGATCAGGTTCGGGTTGGCGGCGTAGATGAGCGCCGCCAGCCACGCCGTGAATCTGCACCATCGGGCTGATTGAGAAGCCGGCTCCAGGACCCCGCGCACCAGCCGGAAAATCCCCACCGTTCCAAAGATGTATGCGGCCATCGAGGGAATCGATCCGCCTACTCCCGTCTTCCACATCCAGTTGGAAAGCAGAAATGGAATCATCAGCAGGTGGGGCAGCGGCAGCCAGACCGTCCCCAGTTGCAGCAGCCCCGGAGTGCGGGAATCGAACACCCGGCGCGCTATGTTGATGTGCGCCACCGCATCGCCGTAGAGCAGGATTTCACCGCGCCGGAGATAAAACAGAAAGGAAAGAAGCGAAACGAGTGCTGCAAGCCATGCCAGCAGGGCGGTTTCCTGGTCCCAGCGCCGGCTCGGCTGTGCGCTCATTCCAGGTGGGTCAGCTCGCGGAAGATTTGAAAGCGGGCGTCAATTTCTTCCCGTGTGAGCGATTGCAGACGCTCGGTGCCAAAGCGCTCCACTGCAAACGATCCCATCACGCCGCCGTAAAACAGAGCGCGCTTGAGGACTTCGCGGCTTAATTCTCCCTGCGAGGCGATATATCCCATGAAGCCGCCGGCAAAAGAGTCGCCCGCACCCGTTGGATCTTTGACTTCCTCAATGGGCAGCGCGGGCGCGCGAAAGGGATGGCGGCCGATGCCGTACGCGCCCTCGCGGAAGAAGATCGTGGCGCCGTACTCGCCGTGCTTGATCACCAGCGCCTGCGGCCCCATGGCCAGCACTTTCAGCGCGGCCCGCGGCAGGTTGCTCTCGTCTGCCAGACTCTTGGCCTCGGTATCGTTGATCAACAGCACGTCCACCAGCTTCAGCGTTTCAGCCAGCTGCGGGCGCGCGTTGTTGATCCAGTAATTCATGGTGTCGCCGCCGGTCATGCGCACCGTCTTCATCTCCCGCCGCACCATGGCCTGCAGGTCAGGCTGGATGTTAGCCAGAAACAGAAACTGCGAGTCCTGATAGTGGGAGGGAATGTGGGGTTGAAAATCCTGAAACACGTTGAGGTCGGTGAAGTCGGTCTTCGCCTCATTCAAATTGTCCAGGTACTGCCCGCCCCAGCGAAACGTCTTCCCCTTGGCATGTGCAATGCCGCGCGTATCCACTCCGCGGTCTTGCAGGACGCTTTCGTGCTCGGCGGTGAAGTCTTCACCCACGATCGCGACCACCCGCACATCGGTGAAATAGCTGGCGGCCAACGCAAAATACGTGGCCGCGCCGCCGAGAACGTCTTCCACTTTTCCCGAGGGACTGGCAATGGTATCGAAAGCGACTGATCCGACCGCGACTATGCTCATGCTTTCTTGGCTTTCAGATATTTATCGAGAATAAGTTTCAATTTCTGACGTGTAGCCGCGGGAATCTTGCTGCGGTCGGTAAGAATTGCGTGCGCCAGGGCTGAACCGCACTTGCAGCCTCTCTCTTTCGGCATGGCGGCCACCGTCTCGCGCACCACCCGGGTCGCATTCTCGGCATTTTTCAGCAGCACGGCCACGATCTGGTCCACGGTCACCGAATCATGGTGCGGATGCCAGCAGTCGTAGTCGGTTACCATAGCGACCGTCACATAGCAGATTTCCGCCTCGCGGGCCAGCTTGGCTTCCTGCAAGTTGGTCATGCCGATCACGTCCATGCCCCAGCTGCGATAAACATTGGATTCGGCCTTGGTGGAAAACTGCGGCCCTTCCATACATACGTAAGTGCCGCCACGCTTGGCCGTGACCCCCGCTTTTCTGCATGCGCCTTCAACCGCCTGGGCCAGTTGAGGACAGATGGGATCGGCAAAGGCAATGTGGGCCACGATGCCGTTTCCGAAAAACGTGTCCACGCGGTGGCGGGTGCGATCGAAAAACTGGTCCGGGATCACGAACTCAAGCGGCTTGTGTTCTTCCTTCAGCGAGCCCACGGCGGAGATGGAAACAATCCGTTCCGCGCCCAGTTGCTTGAAGCCATAAATGTTGGCCCGGAAATTAAGCTCGGTGGGGAGAATGCGGTGTCCCCGGCCGTGACGGGCGAGGAACGCGACTTTGCGGCCCTCCAGGGTGCCCAGGATATACGCATCCGAAGGCTTGCCGAAGGGCGTCTTCAGGCGTACTTCTTTGACTTTGGTCAGGCCGGGCATCGAGTACAGCCCGCTGCCCCCAATGATTCCAATTTCTGCTTGTGGCAAAGGTCTCCTCGGAAAGGGGTGATTATACAGGGCGACCGAGTGGGACCGGGTCGGAGCCTGCCCTGAGCGAAGTCGAAGGGACCCGGTCGGGCGGCCTAACGGGCCGCTGCCTTGCTAGGGATCCAAAGCTTACAGCGGTGCTTCGCACCGCCTGACCGGGTCGGAGACCCGGTCCCACACAGGCTCATCTAGTCCCACACGGTCAAAAGCTATTTTGCGGCTGCGGCCATTCCGAATACTTCCTGTTGCAACTTCTCGGTTGTGGTCTGGTCCAGGCTCTCAGTGACCATGACTGTGTCGCCCTGCACATCAATGACGACGGGCCCATCTTCGGTCAGCCAGGTTCGTTTACCGGTCAGGTGATCCAATGCGGCCGTCTCGACCGACGGCTGCGCGCCGTCCTCTGGGACATCGTGCACATGCGAGTATCGCTTGCTCAGCCCCGCGGCATAGATCGCGGCAAAATTGGCCGCCTTTTCCGGCGTGGACCAGCGCGAGGCATAGAACAGGGCCAACGGTGCGGCGGGATCGCCCCTTGGGCCGCACTGCGAAGTAGTACCCTCCGCGCCACTCCGGATACAGCTGGTGCGAAATCGCGGCGCCGGCATACTGGTCAATCAGTACCGCCACGTCGAACTCGCCCACCGCGCCCGCGTCGAAGCGCTCATAATTCTTGAAAACCTGTCGCAGGTCGGGCACGGGCATGGGCTCCAGGCGCTCGCCGGAGAGATAGGTCGCGGGTTCCATGATCTGCCGCGTGGTCCGCGGAGGATTGCGAAAAAGCTCAGCGAAGGCTTTCTCTTTTCCGCTCTTGATCAGCACGTCGGCAATGAAATCGATGCCATAGCGATAGGGAAAGGTCAGCGCTTCCTTCATGTAAATAGGTGCATTGCGGAACTGCACCGAGTCCGCCGTGCCCACCAGCATGCCGTCCTTCAAACCCTGGACCACTTGCGGTGAGTCCTTTAGCGACAGGCCCATGGGCTCCAGCATGTAGTCCACGAGCACGACCATGGCCTGGCCTTCGACCACGGCCTGCCGCGTGGTGCTGACCTCGTCATTCTCGATGTCTTGCGCGGTAATTTCCTTCTTCTTCGAGAGGTCGGCGTCCACCGGCTTCATGTATTTTTCGAGATTGAAAGACTGGTCCTGCAGCGCATGGGTCAGTTCGTGCGCCAGCACTGGCTTCTGCTGGTCCGCGCCCAGCCAGTCGAGAAGATTGACCGTCCTGGTCTTGGGATCGTAGTATCCCGCGACCTGTTCTTTTAAGAGCAGGGGCAGGAATTTTCCCAGGTCGAAGTCTCGCGGCAGCAATCCAAACTTCTTAAGCACGAGTTCGGAACGGCGCAGGCGCTTGGCGTCTTCATCCTCGCTGGTGTGCTTGCTGACGTAGCTTTCCACCTCATCGCGGCTGACCAACTGCCGCTTGACCTCATGCTTGATGGGAAGCAAGGTGTCCTTGCTGGCGAAGCGAAGAATCTCGTCCACCGAGCGGAAGAGCTTCTCTGCTTCCTGGGGTGAGATCTTCTGCTCTGTGGTAGGGGACTGAGTGGTTGTCTGTGTGGTCGCGGGCGACTCGCGCGCGGCTTTCTGCACTTCCGTTGGCTGTCCCGCCCAGACCCGCCCGGGAACGATGAACAGCAGTACAAGCAAGACAACTTCAAGGATCGACGTCCAACGCCATTTGCCGCCCATCTTCAATTTGGCCATTGGATATGAGTTTATACTTTTCGCATGAGCGTTAATCTATGGGCTTCAACCGAACACGCGCTGGACTACCTGGGCCGCGCCGACTCCATCCCGCACCGGGTTGAAGGCGAATCCACCCTTCTGGAATTCATCCCGCCAGCCGTCCGGCGGATTCTTGATCTCGGAACCGGAGACGGACGTCTGCTTGCCCTGGTTAAATTGGCGCATCCCGAAGCTACCGCGGTGGCCATTGATTTTTCTCCCGCCATGCTGGACGCCGCACGCAAACGTTTTGCCGGCGATCCCTCGGTCACGGTCGTGGCTCACAATCTGGAGAATCCCCTTCCCGAGTCAGGCAGCTTTGACGCCGTGGTGTCCAGCTTTGCTATTCATCATCTCACCCACGAACGCAAGCGGTCACTTTACGCTGAGATTTATGCCCGGCTGAACCCCGGCGGCGTATTTTGCAATCTGGAGCACGTGGCTTCTCCTACGCCCGAGCTTCATGAAGAGTTCCTGCAGCACATCGGATGCACGGGGGAGACCGAAGACCCTTCCAACCAGTTGCTGGCTCTCGAAACGCAGCTGCAATGGCTGCGGGAGATTGGGTTTCGCGATGTTGATTGCCACTGGAAATGGCGTGAGCTGGCCCTGCTGAGTGGCCGGCGGAGTTAGCGGCGACTACCCATTCCGGGAATCTCGCCCCCCTCCTGTGATGGAGATCACATCTCCGCCGCCCCTCAACGCGTGAAAATCGATCCCGACCCGTCCTGAGGCGCGCGCCGCAGGCAGCACCGTGGAAGCGCACGGCTTCAAGCCGTGCGAAAAAGAGTCGCGAGAGGAGGCGGCTTCAGCCGCTGCGGATACTCATCCGACCCGCTTCGCTACCCACTCTCCTGCATCCCGCGTGCCCAGACTGCCGCCGATGTCCTGCGTGGTTTTCTTTTGCCGCACGGCTTCGAGCACGGCGGCCTCGATCTTTTCCGCATCCTGGGTCAAGCCCAGGTGCGCCAGCAACATCGCCGCCGTGAGAATCGCGCCCAGAGGATTGGCGATGTTCTTGCCTGCAATGAGCGGCGCGGAGCCGTGCACGGGCTCGAACATTGAGGTCTTTCCGGGATGAATATTTCCGCTGGCGGCCATGCCCAGGCCGCCCTGCAGCCCGGCGGCCAGGTCGGTGATGATGTCGCCAAACATATTGTTGGTCACAATCACATCGAACTGCCGCGGATCACGCACCATCTGGGTGCAGAGCGCGTCCACGTACAAGTGCTGAGAAGTGATCTGCGGATACTCCCGGCCCACTTCCTTGAACACCCGCTGCCACAGTCCGCCCGCGTAGGTCATGGCATTCGACTTGTCGCACATGAGCACGTGTTGGCGCGGAGTCCCATCGTGCTTCTTGTGACGCTCGCAATATTCGAAGGCGTAGCGGACCACCCGCTCCACACCCTTGCGTGTGTTGATGTCTTCCTGCACGGCGACCTCATCCGGCGTGCCCTGTTTGAAGACGCCGCCCGCATCCACGTAAACACCCTCGGTATTTTCTCGGACGACCACAAAATCGATGTCCCGGGGCTCGATGCCCTTCAGTGGGCACAACGACGCGTCGAGCAAACGCACCGGGCGCACGTTGGCGTACAGGTCCATCTTGAAGCGCATTCCCAGGAGTATCTCCTTGGCATGCACATTCGAAGCCACACGCGGGTCGCCGAATGCGCCCAGCAGGATGGCGTCGAAATCGCGTTCCAGCATGGCGAAGCCGTCGGGCGGCACGGTAACGCCGTCCGCCAGGTAACGATTGGCGCTCCAGTCGAAATGGGTCATCTCGACGCCGGCGCCCGAAGCCTGGACGACTTTCACGGCCTCGGCGATGACCTCCGGGCCTATGCCGTCTCCAGGAATGATGGCAATTCGTTTTTTGGGACTCACGGGATGGAAGATTATCAACTCGATCGACGGGGAGCAAAGAAAGAAAAAAGAAAGAGAAAGATGGAGGAAGGGCGTCCCGGCCCGTCTCACGGCAAACACAGGTGGAGACGCACGTGCTCCACCGGAGCGCTATATAATCAAAACACGAGAAAATGAGCGTGACTGCACAACAAAACACGGTGGACGCGGCCTCTTCGACCGCACTTCCGCCGCCAGCCGACTTTGGCAACGTTCGCGCCGAATTTCAGGTCCTGGTTGCGTCCGCTGGAGTGTACAAACGCAGCGCCCGCGCGAAGGTTTCACTCACCGGCAGCGACCGGGTGCGCTGGCTGAACGGCATGGTGACCAACAATATCCGCGACCTCGCGCCCGGACAGGGCGTGTACGCTTTCCTGCTCAATCCGCAGGGGCATATCCTGGGCGACTTGTACGCCTACAATCGGGAAGAGTCGTTGCTGGTCGATACCGACCAAGCACAACTGGAGAAGATCCTCGCCGTCTTCGACAAGTACATCATCATGGACGACGTTGAAGTGGCCGCCGAGAAGCTGGCAGCTATCGGAATCGCGGGACCGAAATCCCGGGAAGCCTTACAGGCAGCCGGGTTCGCAGTGCCCGACCTCGCGCCTTTGCAATTTGTCGCGACGACCTGGCAGCAAACAGCCGTGACTCTCGTGCGTGGCGATAACCCCCGCGTGGAATCTTTTGAATTGTGGCTCGCGCCCGGCGACGTGGACCTGGTGTACGAAGCGCTGGTCAAGGCCGGAGCCAATGCCGTGGGGACGGCGGCGCTCGACCTGTTGCGCATTGCCGAGGGAACTCCGCGCTATGGCATCGACATCCGAGAACGCGATTTGCCCCAGGAGACGGAGCAGGAACGCGCCTTGAATTTTTCCAAGGGCTGCTATGTTGGCCAGGAGATCGTGGAGCGCATTCGCTCGCGCGGCCAGGTACGCCGAAAATTCACCGGCTTTGAAATCAATGGCCCTCTGCCCGCCCCAGGTAGCAAGGTTCTGGTGGAAGGGAAGGATGTCGGCGAAATCACGAGCACCGCTTCCCTGCCCCTCGCCGGTGGCGAGCGCCGGGTGGCCCTGGGCTATATCCGCCGCGAGGTAGCGACACCCGGCAGGCAAGTCGAGACCGAAGGCAGCGCCGCCAGCGTCACCAACCTGCCGTTCGCGGAAGTATTCAAGTAATCCGAGGAAAGAATCTATGTCTGAAAAAAAGCAGGAAAGTTTTACCGTAACCGACCGGCGGCTGTTCACTTCCGACGGCGAATTGCGCCAGGAAGTCAGCGAAGAGGAAGTCTCCACCTCAAAACCGGCTCCGCCGGCAGCCGCAGAAGCGAAGCCTGCCGCAGCCGAGCCTTCGCCCCTGGATACATCTTCGCTGGATGCGTCCGTGCCGCCGAGTCCAAGTGCGGCGGAGCAGAAGGAACAGGCCGATGCCTACCGCAAGTCGGCCCAGGAACTGGATGCCCGCGTCGAACTCAGCGGCCATTCCGCGAAAGAAATGGAGATGACCTTCGAGCGCTTCATGGCCTCTTTGTATATGACCGCTATGCTGCAACTCGGGCTCATGCAGGAAGAGAGAGGGCAGCCTCGAATCGATCTTTTGGGAGCGCGCCAGACCATTGACACCCTCAGCCTGCTGGCGGAAAAGACCAAGGGCAACCTCACGCCCGCGGAAGAAAACTTTTTGCAAAACTGTCTTTACGAACTTCGCATGGCCTACGTGGAAGTGACCAACGCACTGGCCCGGCCGCCGCAGGCGACCGGCACGAACCCCGCGAAACGATGAAAGCCACGCTGACGGTGCTGGGGAGCGGCACGTCCATGGGCGTGCCCACCATTGGCTGCGACTGCGCCGTTTGCCGCTCTTCCGACCCGCGTGACCGCCGCACTCGACCCTCGGTGTTGATTGAGTTTGGTGGGCGAAGCGTGCTCATCGACACTACGCCCGATTTTCGCGAGCAGGCAATCCGTGAAAACATACGCAGCCTGGACGCGGTGCTTTACACTCACGCGCACGCCGACCATATTCTTGGCATCGACGACCTGCGGCCTCTCAGCTTTCGCCACAAGCCGGGCAAGCTACCGCTTTATGCCCATCCCGATGTAGTTGCTTTTGTCCGCAATATGTTCCGCTACATCTTTGACGCGAACTACAAATTTGGCGGGCTGCCGCAGGTGGAGCTCAAACCCATGGAGGGGCCGCTGGAACTGTTCGGCGCGCGCTTCGAACCAGTGGCCGTGATTCACGGGGAAACTGAAATCTATGGCTTTCGCTTTGGATCGGCTGCCTATCTTACCGATCACAGTTCCGTGCCAGAAGCCACTTTCGGCAAGCTACAGGATCTTGACATTCTTTTTCTTGATGCGCTGCGGCACAAGCCTCATCCCACGCATTCGACGGTGGAGAATTCGCTTCGCATCGTGGAGCGGGTCAAACCCAAACGTGCATTCTTCACCCATATCTGCCACGACCTGCCGCACGCGGAGACGAACGCATCGCTGCCGCCGCATGTGCGGCTCTCGTATGACGGGATGAAACTGGAGTTTGAGATTTAGGAGGGAAAACCCTTTAACCGCAAAGGTCGCAAAGTACGCAAAGCAATTCGGAATGATTTGTGATTTCTTTGCGTTTGTTGCGGTTCATGGGTTTTGGATTCAGATCATGAGCCAGGAGCCAGGAGCTAGAAGCTAGAAGCTGGGTTTGATGCAAGTCTTCCACAAACTCGAAGATGTTCCGGCAAACTTCGGCCCGACCGTGGTGAGCATCGGAAACTTTGACGGGGTGCACCGCGCTCACCGCCACGTGATCAAGGAGATCGTGGAGCGCGCGCGGCAGCAGGGGGCCAAGGCCATGGCGGTCACATTCGAGCCTCATCCCGTCCGCATCCTGAAACCGGATTCCGGGCTGAAGCTGATCACGCCCACCCCGGAAAAACTTCGCCTGCTCGAGGCCAGCGGCCTGGACGCGGTGTTGCTCCTGCCTTTCGGACGCGACCTCTCATTGATGACTCCACGGCAGTTCGCGGAGAAAATACTCAGAAAACAGCTGCGCGCCCGCGAAGTGCATGAAGGCTATAACTTTCATTTCGGCCACAAGGCCGCGGGCAATGTGGACACGCTGGCCGAGTTCGGACGCGAGATGGGCTTCGAAGTCAAAGTCTATCCGGAGATGAAACTACGCGGCGAGCCCGTCTCCAGCAGCCACGTGCGCCGGCTTCTGGGCGAAGGCCGGGTCAGCCGCGCGCGGCACCTGCTGGGGCATCCCTTCAGCATGCTGTCCACCCCGGGCCGCGGACGGGGATACGGCTCCAAATACACGGTGCCCACCATCAACCTGAGCCGCTACGAAGAATTCGTGCCCAAGGATGGGGTGTATATCAGCCGCACCCGCGTGGCGAAAGAATGCTTTGACTCGGTCACCAATGTGGGCGGACGTCCCACATTTGGGATTGAATCATTTGCGGTCGAGACTCACCTGCTGAACTTTCATCCCATCGAACTGGCGCCGGACACGGAAGTGGAGATTCATTTCTTGCAACGCCTGCGCGACGAGATCAAGTTCCCCTCGGTGGATGCGCTTCGCGAACAAATAGCGCGTGATGTGCACAAAGCCCGAAGATACTTCCATCTTTTGAAAGCGTAGGCAGAATTGCCTCGCTGTGTCCTCCGTGTCCTCCGTGGTCCGAATCAAGAAAACCACTGAGGACACCGAGGACACGGAGTTCGTCGTCCCAGATTAGCGCCGTCGATTACTGTAGTGCACAAAGCCCGCCGATACTTCCATCTTTTGAAAGCGGTGTAGGCAGAATTGCCTTTCTGTGTCCTCCGCGTCCTCCGTGGTTCGAACCAGGAAAACCACAGAGGACACCGAGGACACGGAGTGCTTGTCCTGGTTTAACGCCGGACAGGTTTTCGATTGCCAATTGGCCGCTGACCATTAACAATCCGTCCGATGGCAACTAGCCTGGCCTTCCCCTTTACCCAAGCCACCGCAGCCCAACGGCGGACGCTTGTTGCCGCGGCGCTGGGCTGGATGCTCGACGCTTTCGACGCCATGCTCTACGCCCTGGTGCTGGCGCATGTGATGCGCGACCTGGGCATGACCAAAGGGACTGCCGGACTGCTTAACAGCCTGACTCTGCTGGCGTCAGGAATCGGCGGCGTCGCATTCGGGTTCATTGCCGACCGCCTGGGCCGCAAGCGCGCCCTGATGTTGAGCATCCTCACTTATTCCGTCTGTTCCTTCGCTTCCGGTCTCGCAACTTCGGTGCTGATGCTGGCGGTTTTCCGTTTCATCCTCGGGCTGGGAATGGGCGGGGAGTGGAATACCGGCGCCACGCTGGTGGCTGAGACCTGGCCGACCGAGTTGCGGGCCAAAGCCATCTCCATTGTCCAGAGTTCGTGGGCCATCGGTTACGCTCTGGCCGCGCTGGTGACCGGGGTGGTGCTGCACTATGCCGACTGGCGCATGGCATTTTTCGTTGGAATTCTGCCCGCGCTGGTTGTCTTGTGGATTCGGCGTGGCGTGCCCGAGTCGGAAATGTGGCGGCAAGGTCAGCGCAGCGGAGTTGAGGGCTCCCCCGCGAGTGCCACGCAGATGGGATTCGCCGCCCTCTTCAAAGCGCCCTACGGAAAACATACTGTGGCGTTGTTGTTCATGAATTTCTTTGGCATGTTCGCCTGGTGGGGACTGTTCACCTGGATCCCGCCTTATCTTTCTTTGCCGGTCGAGCAAGGCGGACGCGGCTTCGGGATCATGGGTACCACCACGTTGCTGGTGGTGCTGAATCTGGTCGGGATGTTTCCCGGATACGCCAGCTTCGGATGGGTAGCCGACTATTTGGGGCGTCGCAAGTCGTTTATTTTATATACGTTCATGGCGGCAGTTATAGTCCCGATTTATGCCATGGCCAGAGCGCCGTGGGCCTTGATGGTGCTGGGTACCGTGTTGGCGTTTTTCGGCACGGGATTTTTCTCCGGCTCGGGAATTATCGGCAGCGAGATTTTTCCTACCTCAGTCCGGGCGCGCGCTCTGGGCTTTACCTACAACGGCGCACGCACGATGAGTTCAATCGCGCCCTTCGTCATCGGGCGGGTGGGACAGGCCAAGGGTCTGAGCTGGGCGTTCTACCTGTGCGCTGTCTCGTTTCTGCTGGCGTGCCTGGTGGCGACGCAGTTGCCAGAAACGAAAGGCAGGCAGTTGGAGTAGTCAGCGCTTCGGACCGGCTCATTGAGTAGCAGGAGTAGTAGGATTTCTCGAATCAGCCGTTGCGAGAGACTCACAATGCGCAGGGGTCACTGGTTCCTATTGGTCGTGTTTGTCTTCCTCGCAGCCTTCGTGCGCGCCGAATGCACGAAGGACCATGATCATCGCACCAGCAAGAACTCAGGATTGCTGATTACTGATTTCACCATCAGCAGCACTCAAACGCTGAGTTCAGATGAACTGACCACGATTGCAAGCGAACTGGTTGGCTCCTGTTTCGACGAGAACTCGGACGAAATAGAAGAGCGCATTCGAGCCTTGTTTAAGAACCGGGGATATTTCAGCGCGCAGGTCAAGAACTTGCACATCCAGCCGAGCGATCCCATAGCCGTACCCAAGCCCGTTGCGCTGGAAGCTGATGTTCTGGAGGGCCCACTCTACCGGCTGGCGGAAATCGGGTTCGTCGGAAATCATGCGTTCAGCACGCCCGCATTGCGCCGCGGCTTTCCCATCAAGAAGGGTGACCTGTTCGGGCGGGACAAAATAGCCAGCGGTCTTGATGCTCTTCGTGATCTCTACGTCTCGAGTGGTTTCATCGATTTCACGGCCATCCCGGATACCCAGAACCTGTCCAACGCAACCGTCATTCTCTCTGTTTCCGTGATGGAAGGTCGGCAATACCACATGGGAAAACTGGAGATCTTTGCCAAGAAAGAAATTGCCGAGAGGCTTCAGACAGAATGGCAGATGCCTGAAGGCGCAGTGTTCGACATGACCTATCTCGAGAAGTACCTCGGAAGCAATCGTTCCCTGCTGCCACCTGAATTTCAACGGGAACATATGCAACTGGTTCGCGACTGCCACGATGCCATAGTTGACGTTCGGCTACCGCTTGACCAGACGGATCCGAGGTCGCAATCCGTGCCGAAAGAGCTCGGGTGCGAGGCGGAGAAAGGAAGGCAGTTTGAGTAACGATCATTCAGTTGGTACGCCCACGTATGCGTGTCATCCTGAGCAAGAGTTTCCTTCGCCTCGCGAAGCAAACTCGCAGTCGAAGGGCTCCTACCTAATAAATTTCGGCTTGCGTGGGGAATCTCGGCACACCTGCCCGTGAGAACCGGCGATGTACAAGCTATAGGGGTCCTTCGACTTCGTTGACCCATTCGCCAGGCGAATGGGCCAACTCCGCTCAGGATGACAATTCGAGAACTAGTCTTCGCCGGCGGCGCTGCCCAACACGCGAAGCTTCGCATCCTTGCTCATCGCGTAGCGCGGACGACTGGCTGGGGAGAGAGCTGCGGCCACCAGGGCCACACCCGGCATAATTTTCCGGGAACGTTCGGCTGATTTGGCAACCGGCTCCCAGGAGTCTCCTCCCGGATCGCCTTTCGCCGGCACGGGCTCCGGAATTGCCTGCAGGAAGGAACGAATCCAGCGGTGCACGTTGTGGTCTTTGACGATCTGGCGCAGCAACCGCATGCGGCAGCGCTTATCGTCGGCGCTCATGTGCGCGGCGTCGTACAGGGCCTGGGCCACCTCGGAAAAATCGTTGGGATTGACGATGATCGCTCCGCTGCGCAACTCCGGTCCGGCGCCCGCGAACTCACTCACGATGAGCACTCCCCGCTCGTCGATCTGGGCGGCGCAGAATTCTTTTGCGACCAGATTCATTCCATCCTTGAGCGGAGTCACCAGACCGATGTCGGCGGCGCGATAGTACGCCAGCAGTTCATCCCGGCCCAGATTACGATGGATGTAGTGTACCGGCACCCATCCGGGTTCGGTGAACTCGCCGTTGATCTGGCTGACCAGCAGTTCCACTTCGCGGCGCAAATGCTTGTAGTTGGGAATTTCCTCGCGGCTGGGAACCACCACCTGCACCAGTGTGATGTGCCCTCGCATCTCGGGAAAGCGGCGGAGTAGCAGGCGGAATGACTTAAGCCGTTCTGGAATTCCTTTGGTGTAATCCAGCCTGTCCACACCCAGCACTAGCACGTCGTCCGACACCCTTCTTCTAAGTTCGGCGGCGTGGGCTGCGATCTCCGGACGCTTCGCGTCGTTCTCAAACGCTTCGAAATCGATGCCGATGGGAAACGTTCCTACCACGGTCCGCCGTCCGGCCTGATTCACCTGTAGATGCGGCATGCCATGCTCGACGGCAACCTCAGGCAGCAGGCGTTCGAGACAGCTCACAAAATTTGAACGGTCGCGATCGCCCTGGAAGCCGATCACATCGAAATCCAGCAGTGACTTGAGGATGGGCTTTTTCCACGGAAGCTTTTCAAACACGTCGGGAGCAGGAAAGGGGATATGCAGGAAAAATCCCATACGCGCACGCACCCCAGCCTGCCGCAGCGCAGACGCTGTCAGCATCAGGTGGTAGTCATGGACCCAGACAAAATCGTCGTCCTGCGCGGTTTCGGCAGCCACACTGGCAAACTTGCGATTGACGCGCTGGTAGATTTCCCAGTACTCAGGATCGAAATTACAACGCGAAGGCATGTCGTGAAACAGGGGCCAGATGATTTCATTGGCGAAGCCGGAGTAGAACTTGGCGATCTCCTCCTGAGTAAGAGCCACCGCGCGAAGAGTGTAGGAACGGCGATGCGCGGCGCGGACCAGGAAGGGTTCGATATTTTCTTCCGGACCGGTGCCGGCCCATCCGATCCAGACTCCGGGCTGGTCGCGCCAACCCGCTTCGAGGGCTGTGGCCAGTCCTCCGGAACTTCTCTCCAGGCGGGTGCCGCCGGCGTGCTTCCGGATGAGAATCGGCAGCCGGTTCGAAACATTGATCACTCGTCCCTTGATTTCGCTCATCCTTTCCCTCCCGAGGCGCGAAGCCACTCCTCCAGAAACCGGAGCAGTTCGTGAGGTGGTTGCAGCCAGATATCAGCTGCGGTCGGCCGTGATTGTGGGCGCACTAAGACTGTCAGTCCGTGGCCCTTAAGCGCCTGGAATGCATCTTCATCGGTCCGGTCGTCCCCCAGATAAGCGACGGCTGCGCCCGGTCCGGATTCCTTTAGGATGGCGCGGACCGCGTCCCCTTTGCCCCGACCAGCCACTCGAATTTCCAGGCCGCCGTCAAATTCGAGCAAACTTAGCGGGGCCCGATCGAGCAGAGGCTGCCAAAGATCGGGTACTTCGCGCGCCAGTTTCTCGGCTTTCGCCTTGCTCAGACCCCGCCAGTGTACCGCCACTCCTCCGGGCTTGATTTCAGTGTGATCTTCCAGTCCAGCGTCGCGAAGGATCGCCGCCGCAGCCACCAGATAGTCTTTGTGTTCAGGCACCGAGCTCACTTCATAGCTGCCATCCGCCATGAGCCGCTCCAGGCCGTGGCTTCCCCAGATCTCCGGCTGCGGAGAGATCCCGGTGAGCTGCAACAGTTCCTTCACCGGACGGCCGCTGATCAGCACAACCCGGGTTCCCTGTTTCATGATGCGGACGATCAAGGGCGGCACTTCGGGATAGGGCACGGCCAGGTTGCGGTCCACGCAGAACGGGGCCAAAGTGCCGTCGTAGTCGAGTAAGAGGATACGGGCCGGAGCGGTGTGCAGTTGCTCCAAAAATGGACCGTAAGTGATTTGCCGCTCGATTACCTTCAATGTCACCCCCGAATAGCGAGAGCGGAAGTAGGACAGCCAGACCCAGCTGCGAAGCGCAGGTGAGTTTGGCTCTGGTCAGGGAACGGTGGTTCAGCTCAGCAGAGCAAAACGCCGGTCAGGGACGAAGGGCCAGATACGGACGCCGAATCAACCAAGTAGTGGGTGAAAGTCTGTCGCGCCGGAGTAACCCAGGTGCGCATAAACGGGCGCCGGGCACACAAAGCGATGGTGACAAGCAGGAGCATCGATGCCTGCTGAGCGCGCAGTGCAGTCGCCGGCAAGTCCACCGCCGGGCAAACGAAAATAACCAGCAAAACCAGCAGTACGCCGACTGCCGCAGCAAAGTGTAATTTCGTAAGCACGGCCTCGATTATACACCGGGCAGGCGCTCCCAATCCGTCATTCATGCGGCGGATTTACCTGATTTCAAAAGATTTATCAGGTCCAGCGGAACCAGCGAAGGGCCAGTGCAAAGCAGATTACTCCCCACAGCACCAGGACCAGCAGGCGTCCCGACTGAGCTCCCAGGGAGGCGCCCTGAAGAATGGTTGCCCGCAATGCGTCGTTCAGCGCAGTGAGGGGCAGGATTTTGATGAAGGGCTGCAATATCGCTGGAAAGCGTTCGGAGGAGAAAAATACGCCGGAGAATATCCACATCGGCATCATCACCAGGTTCATCAGCCCGCTGACACTTTCAATTTTCTGGCAGCGGCTTGCAGTGAGCAGGCCCAGGCCTCCGAACGACATGGCGCCGATGGTAGCCAGCAGCAAGATGGCAAATACCGAGCCCAGCACCCGCATGTGGAACACCAGCACGCCAAAACCGAGCAAGAGTACGACTTCAATCACCATCAGCACCAGGCGGCTGCTGGTCAGGGCCAGCAGAAAATCGCTGCGGCGCATGGGGGTGCCGACAAAACGTTTGAGCAGCTTGCGCTGGCGCATGTCCACCAGCGCAAAACCGATGCCCCACATGCCGGAGTTCATCAGGTTCATCCCCAGCAGGCCGGGGATCAGGAAATCGATGTAGCGCGATCCCGGCTCACTGGTAGCCACCGCCGTGGTCGGCAGCGGGTCTTTCCGCCCGGCCGCGGATTGCAGAGCGTTATCCACTTCGACCCGGGACAGCACACTCTCCGGGCGCGCGGGATCGTAGCGATACTGAAAGGCGTTCACGCCATTGGGCACGATCACCAGATCGTACTTTCCCAATCGGAATCCCTGCAGCGCATCCGCTTCCTCCGCCACGGTGGCGTGAATCGAGGAACTCCCCGGCAAGTGTTGAAGCAGGTCCAACGCATGATCGGCGCCGGGACCGGCCACAATGGCAACTGGAGTCACGTCGGCTGGCTTGTTGCGAAAGGCGATGCCCAGCCCCAGGGCAAGCAGCACCGGAAAGCCGAAGACCCAGAAGACCACTTCGGGCTCGCGCTTGAGCTCGAGCAGGCGCGCCATCAGCAGGTGGTTGAAGCCGGACCAGCGCCCGTTGCGGGGAGGGATTCCCGCAGGCGCGGGCGGGACCTGTGCTGGCGGAATTTGTTGTGCGACGATCATCGATTGCGCTCCGTTTATTCAGCAATGCCCACGTAGGGCCGGGTGCTCCACCCGCCCGGTCGCAGCTCGACAATCTTCCGGGCGGTCATCAATCGCTTTCAAACTCCGGCCCGCGATGCAAACGGGAAATGTCCTGCCGCAAACCCGTCATGTCGGACGGGGTTTAATCATGACCGAATTTTTTCCCACGAAAGCCCGCACAACCCATGACAACAGCGTCGAGCCTCGCTCGACCAGGCGGGTGAGGGCACCCGCCCCTACGTGGACAGCGTTGACCATCACTCTTCCCTCAAATGGCGGCCGGTCAGGCGGACGAAAACATCCTCCAGGCTGGCCTGGCGAGTGGTCAGGTGCAACAGGTGACGGCCTTCACTCTCGACCGCGTCGAGCAGAGCCGGGATCGTCAGATGAGGTTCGCGTACGTTCAGACAGAACATGCCGTTGTCATCGCGAACCGACTCGACTCCCGGAAGGGCCCGCCAGAGGTTAACGGCATCGCCGTTCGAGGTTGTCCCGTCTATCTGGAATTCCACCATGTGGTGGCCACCCAGCCGCTCAATCAGATCAGACGGCGTGCCTTCGGCGATCACTTGTCCGTGATCGACGATTGCCAGACGATCACAGAGGCGCTCGGCTTCGTCCATGTAGTGAGTCGTGAGCAACACCGTGCCTCCGGCCTGCTGAAAGTTGCGAATGATCTCCCAGAGTTGGCGCCGGCTCTGGGGATCGAGCCCGGTGGTGGGTTCGTCCAGAAAGAGAATTTTGGGATTGCCCACCAGCGCGGTAGCCACGGCGAGACGCTGGCGCTGGCCGCCGGAAAGCTTGCCGACCCACGAATTGGCCTTCTCGCTGAGCTGCATTTCCTCAAGCACCTCGACCGCTGCGCGCGGCTGGCGATAGAAAGAGGAAAACAGCTTGATGGTTTCTAGAACGGTCAGCTTCTCCGAGAGGCGAGTCTCCTGCAGCGAGATGCCCATCTTCTCGCGCAGTTCGCGCGCGTTCTCTTTCCAGGTATGACCCAGAATCGTGACCTGCCCCGAAGTCGGCTCAAGCAGACCTTCGAGGATTTCGATAGTGGTGGTCTTTCCCGCTCCGTTCGGCCCCAGCAGGCCGAAGCACTCGCCCGCCTCGATTTCCAGATTCAAACCGCGCACGGCTTCCACTTTGCCATCGTAAGTTTTGCGCAGGTCGCGGCATTGGATGGCAGCCATGCCGAGATTCTAACTGAGCCCTGCTTGTGGATGGAGGCGCGAGCGTCCTCGCTCGTGCGGGGGTGCAGGAGCTCCAGAAGCCACCGACGCGATATCCACAGACAGTTCTCGATTAAAATCGAGGTACTTCCTATGAGATCCCCGCGGCGCGGCTTTACTTGACCCGGCTTCTCCTAAAACGCCCGTGCGTCGTTTCCTCATCATTCCGGCTTAAACAAGGAAATTCAAAAGGATCTCCCTATGCGAAAGCTATGGCTGTTACTTCTTCTCGCTGCGGTTTCACTGGCCTCGGCGCAGGAATCCCGCCACTTCACCTTCCACTACGCCTTCACGGTAAAGAACGTGCCCGCCGGAGAGCGGGTGCGAGTGTGGATTCCGGCGGCGCACTCGGACGATTTTCAGGAAGTGAAGATCATTTCGGCGACCGGAGACCTGAAGCTGAAGAAAACTCGTGAATCGCGGTTCGGCAACCAGATGTACTACGCCGAAATCTCAAAAGCAAAATCGCCTGACTTACATTTCGAGGTCATTTACGACGTGGTACGCCATGAGCGCCTGACGTTGGGCGTAGCCAGGCCACGTCTGGCCGAAGTTCAGCTCAAGGAGAGCGATCGCAAGCAATTCCTCCAGCCGGACAAACTGGTCCCGGTCACCGGACTGCCGGCTGATCTTGCGGTGAAGGCGACCGAAGGCAGAACCACGCCGCTGGAGAAAGCGCGTGCCATCTATGATTACGTTTTCACCACCATGCGCTACGACAAGACCGGAACAGGCTGGGGGCATGGCGACGTGCTCTATGCCTGCGACGCCAAGAAGGGCAACTGCACCGACTTCCATTCCTTGTTCATCGCGATGGCCCGCTCCCAGGGGATTCCGGCGCGCTTTGAAATTGGATTTCCCCTGCCACCGGACCAGCATGCGGCGGAGATCGCCGGCTACCATTGCTGGTCCGATTTTTTCGAGCCCCAGCATGGCTGGGTCCCCGTGGACATCTCGGAGGCGTGGAAGCATCAGGAGAAGCGGGATTATTTCTTTGGGGCACACGACGTGAACCGGGTGCAGTTCACCATGGGACGCGACCTGCGCCTGAGCCCGGCGCAGGACGGTCCTCCGCTCAACTACTTCGTGTATCCCTACGTCGAAGTGGCCGGCAAAGAGTATCCCAATGTATCGCTGGCATTCTCCTTCGCCGATGAAGACGCGGGAAAATCGGCAGCGAAGTAGGCAGTGCTCGTGTGGGGACGGGTCTCTGACCAGCAGAGTCCACGTGGGGACAGCCGCCCCCGGCTGTCCGGCCGAGCGCAGCTCGGCTTCAACTCAGCAACACTCCCAAACCAAAACCCGGCCGAGCCTCGCTCGGCTGGACGGGTCGGAGACCCGTCCCCACACGGGCATTCCGTACACGGGCCGTTCAGTCTTTGTCCTCTGACCCCTTCTGTCGAAATATCGTGCGCTTCGGCGCTGGCATGGGTTCGCTCCCCATGCGGTCGCGCCACAAGATCAGATTGAGGACTGCCGTATTGACCGCATCGGGCCTCGTAAAGTCCATCTGCGCCGATTCGGCCGCGCCCTGGCCTTTGGCCGGGTTGGTCTGGTAAATGAGGCCGTTGTCGCGATTGCTCCAGTCCGCTGTAAACGGCGGCTGCGTTCCCGGCCCAGCGAATAACGGTGCCATTACCGGTGCGTAGGCGTCGTTCTGGTTCATCGGCGGCAGACCCAGCAGCGTTTCCATGGTGTGCATCATGTTCACCGTGGTATAGAAGCGGCTGTCCACGAAGGGTTCGTTCGCTGAGCCCGGCGAATATTTGCTGATCTCGAAGGCGATCGAGCGGTGCGCATCCACGTGGTCGGCGCCATCCTGGGCATCGTCTTCAATGATGAAAATCGCCGTGTCATCCCAGTAAGGACTGTGCGAGACGGCCTCGACTACGCGGCCGACCGCAAGGTCATTGTCCGCGACCGAGGCTGCCGGGCGCGGTTTTCCCGGCGTAGTGCCGTGGGTGTGATCATCCGGCAAATAGAGAAGCACGAACGCCGGCAGTCCGGTTCCTTTACCTTCCTTGCGGGCGCGCACGAAATCCTCAAATTCGTTGAGGAAAAGGTCGGCGCGAAGCTGGTCCGGATATTCGGTGTTGAAGTCAGGGAACCCGGGATGAAAGTGATCACGCAGGGCGGCCTTGCTGGCCTTCATGCGTTTCAACAGCGGCACCGCCCAGGGCCATGGACTGGCCGATCCGTGAGGCTGACCGACATCGGGTGGAAGCGGTTCGCCTTTGCGGACCTCGGCGCGCTCGCACTCCGAACTATAGGGAGAAGGCGTGCCCTCCTTCGGCGAAGCGCCCGATTTCTTTGCTGCCTCGCACCACACTCCCGTGATGAACTCGCCATAGTCGCGGTAGGTCACACCGTGGCCGGCAAGATTGTCCCAGAGGTAGCCCGTGGCGGGAGCGTCCACATCAGGTTCGCCCAGCTCCAGAGGAGATTCATCAGCGACCGTGCCCTGGAAATCGTAAATGCGTTCCTTGCCGCGATAGGCAATCTGCCAGGTCTTCTCGTTGTAGTCGCTGGTGATGGCGGCGTTCGACCAGTCGTGGCCATCGCCCGAAACTTCGCCGCTGTCATAAAAATTGTCCAGCACGCCAAACTGCAGAGCCAGCTTGTGCTGGTTGGGCGTCACAGCCGCGCCGTACATGGTCAGGGAGGGATCGCCGTTGCCTACTTTCCGGCCGTCGAGTTTCAGATCGCCCAGGACCTGGTCGTAGGTGCGGTTTTCCTTGAGGATGTAAATCACATGATGAATCGGATTTGGTCCCGTCCGAAACGTGATCTTTCCGGGATCCGAATTGAAGAGATTGCTTTCCTTGACCTTCTGCGTCAACTCGGGCAATCGTGCCTCTACCTTGCGAATGTTCAAGCGGGAGAGCGAACCATACATCAACGTGGGGATGTAGGGGTGCTCGCGGCGCCGCCGTTCGCTCTTCAGCTGGCTGATTCCGCCGTTGGGGCCCGTACCTTCTCCCTTCGCAGTCGCGATAAGCAGATCATCACCGCGAACGGCCAGAGCGCTGGGATACCAGTCGGTCGGGATGAAGCCAAGAGCCTGTTGCGGCAGGGGAAAAGTGATACCCGGTTTCGTCAGCGCCGCCGAGTCAAACACTGCAACCGCGTTCAACGAAGAGTCGGCGACAAACAGGCGCGTGCCGTCGGGCGATTGCGCCAGAGCCGTGGGATAAGTCCCGGCGTGTTCCTGTCCGGCAAGGTTGGTGGAGGCAAGATGGATCACCGATCCCGAAGCGGTGTCGACGGTGGCAATCGCATCGGCATTCGACAACGCAACGTAGAGCCATTTCTCATCCGGGCTGAGCAAAAGGTCAGTGGGATGAGAGCCCGGCGCGATCGGATCCTTCGGCTCCAGCAGCGGAATCCAGCGCGTAACACTTCCTTTGTCCAGATCCAACTCGGCCACGCGGGAGGAATTCCACAGGCTGCACCAGGCGCGGAGGCCATCCCGGCTGACCACGACCGTATAGGGGAATGACGACGGAATCATCTCGTGCGTGCTCAGATCGAATTGCTGCAGAACACGTCCGTCGGCCGAGTCCAGCAGCACGGCGTTGTCGGAAAGATTATTGGCCACCAGCAACCGGTCGCTGCCTTTGCCTGAAATCACGGCCAATCCGGCAGGATATGGAATCGCGGTTCCCGTTGCGGTTTTACGTACGCCAAATGCAACCTTCCTGCCGGCGCCAATCTTCTGCGGCGCGATTTTCAGAAATCGCTCCGCAGTCACTTTGCCGTCTTGAAATTTGTAAACCGCGATGCCGTTGCCGGTGTTCCCTCGCCTCGCGCCGGTTGGGTCGGTGATTGAACCCATCGACGCGTACAAATGGCCGCCTTCGGAACTGAAAGCGAGGCCGATGAAATAGCTCTGGTGGGCAGTATCAGAAAGGCGGGCGTCGGGAAAATCGCTCAACTGGTTGGTCTGGAGATCGAGAATCGTGATGGACTGGTGCGCCTGCGTCTGCTGCGTGCCGTAGCCCATGTTCAACAGCGCCGCGTAACGGCCGTCGGGGCTGAGCGCGATGGTTGCGGGAAAACTGTTCACCGCGCCGATGCGGCCGGGCGAGGGCGTGTCCAGCACCTTGCTGGTGGGCAGCGAGAGGCGTCGAGGTTTGGCGGAATCCTGCGCGGGAAGGGGCGTCAGAAAAACGGAAATCAGGAATATGAGTACAGGAAGACGCTTCAAGGTTCCTCCAGAAGATGTCCGAAGAAGTTGTAGCACCTGCGCCGGCAAGAACTAAGCAATTCTGCTGGCCTGCAAGCGACTGCGGACACATGATACCGGTTGGGTCGAGGAACCACGTGGGGACAGCCGCCCCCGGCTGTCCAGTCGGAGCGAAGCTCCGACCAGTTTGTTCGGGTTGATCACCGGCAACAAACTAGTCGGAGCTTCGCTCCGCCGGACAGCCGGGGGCGGCTGTCCCCACGTGGTCATTGTCGGGTTACTGTTAATCCTGAGACTTTAATGAGTGTCTGTAACTTCCTGATGCTCGGGCTGTTCAGGAGTAACGTTATGCCGGACGTCGGCCCCGCGCACCCAGAAAATTACGTCCTCCGCGATGTTGGTGGCGTGGTCGGCCACGCGTTCCAGATTGCGGGCCACCAGCAGCGCGTCCAGCGCCTGGCGAGTGGTCTCGGGATGATCGTTCATGGACTTCACCAGCACGATGAAGGCTTCATCCTTCATGCGATCGACCACGTTGTCCATTTCCAGCACCGCCTGCGCCAGTTCAGCCTTGCCTTCGATGAAGGATTCGAGAGCACGACGCACCATGGCGGAAACCGCAGCCGCCATACGCGGGATATCCACCGGGAGTTCGGCCTTGGGCAGGTCCACCATGTCCATCACCCGCTCCGCGATGTTTACTGCCTGGTCGCCGACGCGCTCGAGGTCGGCGTTGATCTTGGTGACGGCGAGAATGAAGCGCAGGTCAACCGCCATGGGTTGCTGCATGGCCAGAAGATCGAAGGCCATTTCGTCGATTTCGCGCTCGGTGAGATTGATCTGGGTTTCGCCTTCGAGCACCATGCGGCAGCGCGTCAGGTCGCGTTCGATATATGCCTGGCAGGCGCGGTCCACGGCCTGCTCGGCCAGTCCGCCCATACGCAGCAAACGGGCCCGGAGTTCGTCCAGTCCTTGCAGAAAGCGGGTGCGCGCCATTATCCAAACCTGCCTGTGATGTAGTCTTCCGTCCGCTTGTCGGACGGGGTGGTAAAAATCTTTTCTGTCTTGTCGAACTCGATGAGCTTGCCCAGGAGGAAGAAGCCGGTAAACTCCGCGACCCGCGAGGCCTGTTGCATGTTATGGGTCACGATCACGATGGTGAATTTTTCCTTGAGCTGGAAGATAAGCTCTTCAATCTTGCCGGTAGAAATGGGATCGAGCGCCGAGCAGGGCTCGTCCATCAGCAGCACCTGCGGTTCGACAGCAATGGCGCGGGCAATGCAGAGGCGCTGTTGCTGGCCGCCGGAGAGGCTGGCGCCCGACTTCTTGCGCATCGTGTCCTTGACCTCGTCCCACAACGCGGAAAGCTCCAGCGAGCGTTCGACGATTTCGTCCAGCCGCTTGCGATCGTGAAAGCCGTTCAAAGTCAACCCGGCGGCTACGTTGTCGTAGATCGACATAGTGGGAAAGGGATTGGCCTTCTGGAAAACCATTCCGATGCGCCGGCGAATCTGCACCGCGGAAGTTCCGTTGTAAACGTCCATCTCGCCGATGCGCACGCGGCCGGTAGCGCGCGCTTCCGGAATCGTCTCGTGCATGCGGTTGAGGCAGCGCACGAAGGTGGACTTGCCGCATCCCGACGGACCAATGATCGCGGTAGCGTGGTTCGCAGCCACCGTCATGTCGATGTCTTGCAGGGCCTGGGTCTTGCCGAACCAGGCATTCAGCTTGTCGACTTGGATTCCCACGCCCATAGTGTCAGTGTGCTCCCTTAAGCATACCGCGGCTGGCCACCAGTCGCACTGCGCCGACTGAAGCCACGATCAGGACAATCAGGATCAACGCGCCCGCCCAAGCCTGACGGTGCCACTCATCGAACGGCGAAATCGCATAGGTGAAAATCTGCAGCGACAAGGCTGCCGTGGGCTGTTCCAGCTTCCAGTTCCAGTACTGGTTGCCGAAGGCCGTGAATAGGAGCGGCGCCGTCTCTCCCGCCACCCGGGCAAATGCCAGCATCACTCCGGTGATGACTCCCGAAGTCGCGGTGCGCAGCGTGATCGAAAGCGTGGTCCGCCAGCGCGATACTCCCAGTCCGTAGGCCGCCTCGCGCACTGCCTGCGGCACCAGCAACAGCATCTCTTCCGTGGTCCGGGTGATGGTGGGCACCATCATGATGGCGAGGGCAACGCCGCCGGCCAGGGCCGAGAAGTGTCCCTGGCTCAAGACCACCAACCCGTAAGCCACAATGCCGACGATGATCGAAGGCACGCCATTGAGCACGTCCGCGGTGAAGCGAATCAGGTTGCCGAAGCGAGTCCCACGGCCATACTCCGACAGATAGATTCCAGCTCCAATGCCCAGCGGAACTCCCATCGAGCTGGCAATCAGCAAAATGTACATCGACCCGGCGATGGCGTTCGCCATGCCTCCACCGCTTTCGCCGGGAGGCTTGGGAATCTGGGTCAGGAAAGCCCAGTTGATGGAGCCGATGCCTTTGTAAATCAGATAGCCGAAGACCGCCCCCAGCGGCAGGAGCACCAGGACCACAGCCCCGATGGCTGCCAAAGAAACCACGAAATTGAGGCCACGCCGCCACAGGCTGATGGGGCGGTCGGCAAAATCGGCGGGGAGCATCGTCTTTTTTTCAGGCATGGCTCCTCGCAGGCGTTCCTCGGGTCACCGTCCATACCAGCAACTGGGCCAGGATGTTGACGATAATGGTCACGATAAAAAGGGCCAGTCCGACTTCAACCAGGGCGCTGAGATAAAGGTCTCCAGTGGCCTCGCTGAATTCGTTGGCAATCACACTGGCCATGGTGTAGCCGGGAGCGAACAGGGATTTTGCAATCTCGGGACGGTTGCCGATCACCATGGTGACCGCCATGGTCTCGCCCAGCGCCCGGCCCAGGCCGAGAATCACACCGCCCATGATGCCGGCGCGCGCGTTGCGCAGCACGCCAGTGCGGATCATCTCCCAGCGCGTAGCACCCAGAGCCAGCACGGCTTCGCGCTGCTGCTGCGGCACTGCGGTCATGACCTCGCGGGTAATCGAAGAAACGATAGGAACCACCATGATGGCCAGAATAATTCCAGCCGCCAGCATCCCGATGCCGTAAGGCGGTCCTTCGAAGAATCCGGTCCAGCCCAGGTATTTCGCCAGCCAGGGCTGCACATATTGGCGGAGCAACGGCACCAGAACGAAGATCGCCCACAATCCATAAATCACGCTGGGGATGGCAGCCAGCAATTCCGTGGTGAAGGCCAGGGCTCCACGCAACCAACGCGGCGCCATTTCGGTAATGTACACAGCCACGCCGACCGCCAGGGGCACGGCGATCAGCAGCGCCAGAATAGAAGAAACGATGGTGCCGTAAACAAACGGCAGCGCGCCAAACTCGTCGTTGACCGGGTCCCAGTTGCTCTGGAAAAAGAATTTCCAGCCAAAGGCATGCCATGAAAGGCTGGACTTGGTGATCAACTCATAGACAATCAGGCCGACCAGAGCCAGCACGGAGAATCCGCAGGCCAGCATGGCAAAAGAAAACACGGCGTCTGCCCGGCGGCTGTCCCCGGCGTTGATCAGGGGTTCTGCCTGGGTCACAGCGCCCGCCGCAACTGCTTGTCCCGGAACGGGTTGTGGGCCGGTCAGTCGAGGCGCTCCCAAAGCTCGATTAGCCATTTCCGGCAAGGTAGCACGATCGTGTTACAGCAGTGTTAAAATAACGGTTTGCCCCTGCCTCCGGGAAGCTTCCTGTCGAAGACCCGGAACTTTAGGTCTACTGATTCGAGTAATAGGTTCAACGGTACGGATCCAGATTAGTTCAACTTTGCTTTCGGACTCCATGGTTTTTGACTTATGCCGCTACGCCCCGAGAATACACATGTTACGTTCCGCAAGCTCAGCCGGCAATTGTCAAAGCTGTCAGGAAAACTGTCGCCGGAGAATATCCATAAATTCCGCACTTGCAGCCGCAGAGTTGAGGTGCTGGTTTCGGAGTTGGGTCAGCGCTGCAGCGGCAATGACAAGAAGCTGCTCAAGCTTCTGGCCCGGCTGCGAAAGAAGGCAGGCCGAGTGCGCGACCTGGACGTGCAGAGCGCAGCCTTGCGCAGCCTGAAGATACCGGAGCAGCCCTTGCGTAAGGCCCGGCTCATGCGAACCCTTGCCGAGGAGCGTTCGCAACGCGAAAAGCGGCTGGCCAAGTCCCTGGACAAGAAAACTGTCGCCGAAGTCCGCAAGCGCCTGAAGCGTGCCGCAGCCAGCCTGGAGATTCCAAAGAATGCCGATCCCCTGACTCTGGCCCGGCAAAATCTGAACGCACTGGAAGTGGAGCAGGGCGGGATAACGGAAAACACCCTGCATCAGTTCAGGATTGCCGGAAAGCGGGCCCGTTATCTAGTCGAACTGGCGGACAAAGACGCGGAGGCTTCCCGCCTGATCGCGCTCCTCAACCACATGCAGGACGTAATCGGCGACTGGCACGACTGGGTCCAGTTGGCGGAGCGAGCCGAAAAGCTGTTTGGCGGAGTTCAGGATTCGGCGCTGGTGGCGGTGCTGCGCAACGTGACCCGCGCCAAGTTCCGCCAGGCGGTAAACACTCTAAGCGAGACCCGGGCTGCGCTGGCCGCAAAGAAGCCCGCTTCGATCACAGCCACGAGCCGCGAAGCCGCGCGCCAATCCGTGGCCTAGGTCTTGTGTGGGTCAGACACTCCTGTCCGACCCATACAAAACCGGCGAAGAACCTGCACAATCCAATTGCCTCTGGACCTCATCTAACTAGCTGGTCCGTCGACTGGAGAAAACCCATCCTTGAGGTCCCGAATCGTTGTTTTCATCGCAGTGATTCAATCGGTCTTGTTTTTGGCTCATTGGTTCTTGTATGAGACCTGGGCATTTTTCTGGGGAGCGCCCCTGACCTCGAGGATTTCCCCTCTACCGATAGTCCTGGCTCTGCTCTCGGTCAGCTTTGTGCTGGCTTCCCTGCTGGCCTGGCGCTCTTCGCATGTCGCGGTGCGCGTGCTTTACACCCTCTCGGCAGCCTGGCTGGGAACGTTGAGCTTCTGCTTCATGGCGGCCTGTTTTTGCTGGGCAAGTTACGGCGGCGCCCGGCTTTTGGGAGTGCATCCCGCCCGGCGAGAGATGGTTATTGTGTTCTTCGGATTCGCCCTGCTGGCAAGTTTGTACGGCATGGTCAATGCCGCCTGGACGCGGGTGCGGCGAGTCAGTGTCAACCTGCCCAACCTGCCCGCATCCTGGCGTGGCCGGGTGGCGGCGCTGGTGACTGATACTCATCTGGGACACGTTCGCGGTTCGCGCTTCATGCGGCGTATCGTGACCACGCTTACGCGCCTGCGACCCGACATCGTTTTTATCGCCGGCGATATGTATGACGGGACGGTGGCGCGGGTGCGGGAACTCGCCCAACCCTGGGCACGGCTGGCGGCCCCGATGGGGGCATTCTTTGTCCTGGGCAATCACGAGCAGTTCAGCGACTCCGCAAAATATCTCGATGCAGTCGAGCACTCGGGCGTGCGTGTCCTGAACAACGAGAAGGTGACGGTCGATGGTTTGCAGATCGTGGGCGTGCATTACAGCGATTCGACCAACGACGACCACTTCCGCTCCGTTCTGCGCCGCGCCGACGTGGACCGCGACCGGGCCAGCATCCTGCTCACCCACGCGCCCGACCGTCTCCAGATCGCCGAAGAAGAAGGCTTCTCCCTGCAACTCTCCGGCCACACCCATGGCGGACAGTTCTTCCCTTTTACCTGGATCACCTCCCGAATCTATGGAAAATTTGTCTATGGCCTGCAACGTTTGGGCAATCTGATCGTCTATGTCTCCTACGGGGCAGGTACCTGGGGCCCGCCACTGCGGCTGGGGACAACGCCGGAAATTGTCCTGATCCAGTTCGACTGAGCTGCCTGTGTGGGGTCGGACACTTGGTCCGACGCTTTTGACCTTGGCTTGGCCGTCAGCCTTGCGGAGTTCTTTGCAACTTTGCAAAGAGCTTTGCCGTAAAGGAGATCAGGATTCGCAAGCTACCCTAAAAACCGCTCCGGATAAGCCCTTTAGGCGATCCTCTCCAATGGCCGGGAGAAGGTACAATGTCACTGATCATGCGCACGCTGCTGGACATCATGGTGCAGATCTTCCGCAACCTGTGGGCCCACAAGCTGCGCTCATTCCTTACCATGTTCGGCATCGCCTGGGGAGTGGGATCGTTGCTGCTGCTGGTGGGCGTGGGTGAGGGCTTCCGCTCGGGCAACAAGCGCGAGATGGCCGAGTTCGGCAAGGACATCATGTTTATCTTTCCCGGGCGCGCACCCGCGGTAAAGGGCAGCATGAACTCCGCCCGCTCCTATCTGCTCACCTACCAGGACTACGTGGATATTCGCACCCAGGCGCCCCACGTGCGCAATGCCTGCCCTCTGCTTTCGCGCACGGACCTGCACGAGGTGAGCGAGTTCTCCAACGCCGGAGGCGAGATTCTGGGCGTCGAGCCCCAGCTCAGCGAGATCAGTTTTCTCCCCCTGAAAGAAGGACGCTGGCTCAATGAGCTGGACGGATCGCAGAGGCGCAACGTGATCGTCCTGGGGAACGAACTGCAAAAGACCCTGTTTCCCGGGCGGCCCGCGGTGGGCGCATTCATTCTGCTGAACGGCATCCGGTTCGAAGTCGTGGGCAGCATGCCGCACCTCGGCCGCGGCGACAACAACTGGCTGAACATGCGGGGCTACATTCCTTTCCAGGTGATGGCCACGTATTTCCCGGTGAAGGGAGAAAACCACGAGAACGCCATCTCCTTCATTGAATATCAGCCAACCGTGAGGGCGGACCACGAGCTGGCCCAGACGGATGTTTACAAAATCATCGCCCGCAATCACGGCTTCGACGGGAGCGATGAAAACGCTTTCGACAGCTGGGACACGATCAAGCAATCACAAATGGTGGGGACCATTTTCGACGTCATGAACATGTTCCTGGGAGCGGTGGGGATGGTCACGCTGGCCCTGGGCGCCATCGGTGTCATCAATATCATGCTGGTGGCGGTCAGCGAGCGCACCCATGAGATCGGATTGCGCAAGGCCCTGGGCGCCACCAATCGTAGTATCCTGTTTCAATTTTTTCTGGAAGGACTGCTTCTTACTCTGGGCAGCGGGCTGATCGGCATGGGACTGGCGACAGGCCTGATGACAATGCTGGGCACGGTGCAGGGGCCGGGAGGATTTGATCCCCCCAAACTGGTACCCATGTCGGCCGTCCTGGCAATTGGCAGCCTGACCCTGGCGGGAGTAGTCGCGGGTCTCTATCCCGCGCGCAAGGCGGCCATGCTGCAACCGGTGGAGGCGCTGCGGCAGGAGTGAAATGAAATTTGTAATTGGGCAATTGGGCAATTTTGTAATTGAAAAGAACGTAACGGTTCTAAATTACCAAATTACGCGATTACACAATTACCCAATGATCTATGTTCCGTGATCTGCTTCGCGAAGCCTACGGCGCCATGCGGCACAACCGCCGCCGCACCGCCCTTACCATGCTGGGCATGGCCTGGGGAATCGCCACGGTGGTCATGCTGCTGGCTTATGGCGACGGTTTTGGTCAGGCCTGTGCCAATATCTTTGCCAACTTCGGCACCAAGCTGGTCATCGTGGTTCCGGGCCGCACTTCCATGCAGGCGGGCGGTCAGAAGGCGGGAGTCCTCGTCCGCTTTACTCTGGATGACGTGGAGGCGCTCAGCACCAACCTCCCCCAGATCACCGATATCACTCCCGAAGTCAGCAAGCAGGCGCACGTCCAGTACGACACCAGGGTTTTCGACTTTCCCGTCACCGGGAATTACCCCAACGTGCCTGCGGTCCGCGTCCTGAAACTGGCGCAAGGGCGCTTCTACAACGCCGAAGACGAGATACAGCACTCGCGAGTTGCGGTAATCGGCTCGGAAGCGAAGGAAAAACTGTTCTCCGGACGCAGCGCGCTGGGTGAGTACATTCGCCTGGACGGTCTAAGCTTCGAGGTCGTGGGTGTTCTCGACGCCAAGATGCAGGAGGGAAATGACGATATAAACCGCGTGATTTACGTCCCCTTCACCACCATGAGCGACCTGAAAGACACTCATTATCTCGACTCCATCTGGTTCACCTACCTGACCCCCGAGTACGAGCGCCTGGAACAATCAGTGCGCTCTATCCTGGCGGTGCCGCACAAACTGAATCAGACGGACCGCCAGGCGGTCAGAGTGTTCAACCTGATGATGCAGGTCCACCAGTTCGAGATCATTACTCTGGGGCTGAAGGTGCTGATGGGTTTCATCGGCACGCTCACGCTGGGCATCGGCGGTGTCGGCCTGATGAACATCATGCTGGTCTCGGTCACCCAGCGCACACGCGAGATCGGTGTGCAAAAGGCGCTGGGCGCGCCCCGACGCTACATCCTGATGCAGTTCCTCGCCGAGGCCCTGACCATCACCTTCATCGGCGGGGTGCTGGGCGTGATTCTGGCTTACACCGTCGCCCTTTCCGTGGGCAGGCTCACGTTGTACAGCGCCTTCGCCAAAAATGGCGAGGCCGGCGACATCCGTCTGATCATCGCCCCGGGAACCCTGATCGCGGCCACCCTGATTCTGGGCTTCGTAGGCCTGGTCAGCGGCATGATTCCCGCCTTTCGCGCTTCCCGCCTGGATCCGATCGAAGCCCTGCGCCACGAATAAAATAGTCGTATGTGTGGGTCGGACACTCCCTTCGACTTCGCTCAGGGCAAGCTTGTCCGACGCCTTTGACTTTGCATTCTGGTAAAGATGAAAATCATGGGCCAGACTGGAGCAGGGTTCAGTCGTCAGTCATCAGTCGTCAGAAAGAACAAATAATGCTGACGACTGACGACCGACGACTGCCCTGTCGAGGAGACCATGAAATTTGCAAAAATTGTCTTCCGTGTTGCCGCCATCTGGGGCGTCCTGGTAATCACTCCGCTCTATTTCATGTTTAACCTGATCGGCCGCAACGATCCCCCTGCCATCACCCACCCGGGTTTTTTCTATGGCTTCATAGGGGCTGGGTTGGCCTGGCAGATCGCGTTTTTCATCATCGCCACCGATCCGGCCCGCTACCGGCCGCTGATGATCCCTTCCGTGTTTGAAAAATTCAGCTACGGGATTGCGGTGGTGATTCTGGTCATGCAACACCGCATGAACTCGTCCGACCTGATCTTTGGCGCAGTTGATCTGCTGCTGGGCGTTCTGTTTGTGATTGCTTTCTCCACCACCCCGGGTCGCCTGGCCTGACCCGAGCACAGCCTGCCGATTTCCTGGCTAGCGGCTCACCGGCACTCAGCCGTGGTGGAAGGGCACGGCTTTCAGCCGTGCCGATAAGGCCGGCAGGCGAGCGGCTTCAGCCTCTGTGGCACCTCAATGTGAGAAAAGCGACGTTGTCCACGACGGCTGAAGCCGCCTCCTTCTTTCGACCCCAGACGCCCGGCTTGAAGCCGTGCGCTTCCACGGTGTTGCACGGTGCTGACGTTGCCTGATGCATGTGGCCTTCCGGTCCCGCAAGGAGAAACACGGTTGCTTCGTGGTCAGCGTCCGGCGAAAACCTTCGCCCAGCTGCGCTCGGGCTGGACAGCCGGGGGCGGCTGTCCCCACGTGGTTTGTGGCCTGCATGCCTTCACGCGGGCGAGGGCGCCCGCGCCACACGATTGGTCCCTGAGAGGTTGAACAATCGCTATAATCGTACGGCTCTTGCGCAGCGAATTTTCACAATAGAGACATGCAGCCTACCGGCAAACGCGACTCCGGCAACTGGTTGACCAGCGTGCTGACTGATTTACACTTCTGGGTCCCGGTGGCGGTCCTGATCGGCGGCCTGCTGCTTCTGGAATACATACACTGAACAGGTGAACCGAGGATCAGCGGAATGCAATCGACGGTCACGCCCGGGCACGAAAATACGCTTCACGGGATTTCACGCCCCCGGAAGCTGCAGCTGCTGGGCATCCTCTCCGGCTTTACCGCCGGCGCCTGGCTGGGTGCTGCCGAGGCGCCAACCAAGCTGGTGTCCGTAGGCGTATCGCCGCTGGTGATTTCGCTCATCATGGTAACCGGCGTTTTTCTGGCGCGCTGGAGCCTGCCGGCGTTGATCCTGGGCACATCGTCGGTCCGAGCCGACCTTCGCCGTGCGCCTCACCTCATCATCTGGGCGCTGCTCGCGGGATGCCTCTGGGCCGTGGCCAACACCATGACCATTTTCGCCATCCGCGACATCGGGTTGAGCATTGCTTTCCCCTTGTGGAATTCCAACAGCCTTCTCGGAATACTCTGGGGTTTCATTTTCTTTAACGAATTGCGCCATGCGGGCTGGCGGCGCTGGACGGGCGTGCTTGGCGGAGCGCTGGTGATGTGTGTCGGCGCGACTCTACTGGCGATTGCGTCCTCCACCCAGGCCCCGGCAGCCCATTCCATGCGCGGAGTGTGGGCCGCGCTGGGCGCCGGTGTTCTTTGGGGCACGATGTACATCCCCTACCGCAAGGCCTATCTGTCCGGGATGAACCCGCTTTCCTTTGTCACATTCTTCACTTTCGGAGAACTGGGAATGATGGCGGCCCTGGCCATCGGCTATCTTGGATTGGCCGCGCTCTGGCATGAGCTGGTCAGTGCGCGCGACGTGCTCTTCTGGCTGATGCTGGGCGGCTTCATCTGGGTGATTGGAGATGTCTTTCAGCAGTACGCCGCAAAGTATGTCGGCATCAGCCGCGGCATCCCTCTTTCAAACTCCAACCAGCTATGGGGATTGCTGTGGGGAGTTTTCGTTTTTGGTGAGTTGCACGGCAGCGGCACTTCCACCTACATGCAAGTCATCGGGGGTTCGCTGATGATGATGATGGGAGTGGCGGCGATTGCTTTTTCGTCCGCCGCCGGCAAAGAGCAGGCACAATGGCAGGAAGCCTCGCGGCGCGAATCGCGGCGCTACAACATCGCCGAAGATTACGTCGATGCCCGCATGCAGGGCATGCAGACCGCCGGAGAAGTCAGGCCGCCACGCACGGTGTGGGACTGGCTGCTGGTGGCCGTCGCCACCAGCTTCTTCGTGTTTTTCGCGACCCTGGCGCGCGCCCCGCGCATGTCATTTCATTGGGGCCCAGCAGTGCTTTTGATCGCAGCTACACTGGCCTTGCTTCTGGTTTGCGGCGTTACACTCTGGCGCACCACCCGTTTTAACTGAACCCATCGTGAATGACTCGTCCAAGGTTGACCTGGTCGGCGTCGGACTGAACGCCACCGATATGCTGATTCGCCTGCCCCACTATCCCGCGCTGGGATCGAAAGTCGAATTTCGCTCGGCCGAGGTTCTGCCGGGCGGCCAGGTCGCGACCGCGGTAGCAGCCTGCCAGCACTGGGGCCTGCGCACCCGCTACGTCGGCAAGATCGGCGATGACAGCGCGGCCGCGATTCATCGCGCCGCGTTCGAACGACTGGGCGTGGAGACACATCTCCTCACCGCCCCGGGATGCGCCAGCCAGCAGGCGGTCATCCTGGTGGATGATGCGGGCGAACGCACCGTGCTTTGGAAGCGCGACAACCGATTGACTCTGCTGCCGGAAGAACTGCGGCGCGAATGGATCAGCCATGCCCGCGCGCTTCACCTCGACGGCCATGACACCGCAGCCGCAGTGACGGCCGCAGGCTGGGCCCGGGACGCGGGTATCCCCGTGATCGCAGACCTGGATGACCTTTACCTGGGAGTAGAAGATCTGTTAGGAAAAATCGATTACCTCATCACCAGCCGCGACATTCCAGAACGTCTGACTGGCGAATCGGACTTGCGCAAGTCGCTGCCCAAAGTTCGCAGCCGCCACGGCTGCCGCCTCAGCGCAGCCACGCTGGGCCACGAAGGTGTCCTGGCCTGGGATGGTTATCAGTTCCACTACGCGCCCGCCTTTCGCGTGCAGCCTCTGGACACCACCGGCGCGGGCGATATCTTCCACGCCGGGTTTATTTATGGACTTCTGCAAGATTGGCCGCTGCCCCGTCAACTTGATTTCGCCTGTGCTGCCGCCGCCCTGAACTGCACCGCCGCTGGCGCCCGCGGCGGCATTCAGTCGGTCGAAAATATCGAAAAGCTGATCGCGACTGGACCGCGACACGCCGCCGCCTTCGATCTATCCAAATGATCTGAAGAGTGTTGCCAGAATCCATCCCGCTGTCATCCTGAGCGGAGCGAGATGTTTCGCTCGCGAAACATCTCGCGCAGTCGAAGGACCCCTACCCCCGGAATAGCGCTTTCTGCGTTCAAGCCTGGGACGGAAGCAGCAGTTCTGAGGGTAGGGGTCCTTCGACTCCGTCCGTGCGTTCGCAAGCGAACGCGCGGACTACGCTCAGGATGACAGGGTAAAGTTCATCGCAGTGCTGCAAATAGCGCTTCCTTCCATCGACGGGTGTCGATCGTCCAGCAGACCTTGGTCTTTCTTCCCTGGCGCAGCGTGTCAGCCCATACCGCCCGGTTGCGTTCGTCAGCTGCCACATCGAGGCGATCCACAACTGTCATCCCTCGCGTCAACTCACTGCGCGTTTCGACCTCGACGTAGTGTTCGCTCCACTGAGTTCCGATGGTGGGGTCGAGCGCAATGCTCATCGCCACTGGATCCGGCAGTGAGATGCCGTCTTCTCCCGTCTGCTCCTTGTAGGCTTCACGCGCGCGGCTGTTGCACTCGATGACAAAACGGGCGAGCTCGTTGTTGAAGCTCCAGAATGCTCGCGATGTCGGTTTCGTCGAGCACGGATTCACCGCGGCAGGTTTGCCAACCGACCAGTTCTACCGGAAGACCACTGAGCATGACAATCCGTGCCGCCTCGGGATCGACCCAGATGTTGTACTCGGCCGCCGGAGTTACGTTGCCTTCACAACAAGGCGCGCCGCCCATGACCACGCAGCGTCCCACTTGCGCCGCCAGAGCGGGTTTGCGGGTCACGGCCAGGGCAAGATTGGTGAGCGGGCCCAGAGTGACCGCTGTTATCCCGGGATTGGTTTCAATCGCTTCGATGATGGCATCAACGGCGTGTAGTTTCCCCGCCGCCTGGCGCGGCGCCGGATAGCCATGATCGCCCAGTCCGTCGTGGCCATGAAACCAGGTCGCACTTTCATGCGCGCGCGCCAGCGGTTTCTCCGCCCCGGAAAAAACAGGAACACTCGCTCCACAGAGCTCCACGGTGTAGAGAGCATTGCGCGTGGCCTGTTCGACGCCGACATTTCCGGCCACGGTCGTAATGGCGACCACCCGTACATTGGGAGCTCGCAGCGCCATGATGAGGGCGACAGCATCGTCAGAGGCTACGTCGGTGTCGATGAGAAAGGCTCGCGGCATTCGCGTAGCATAACAAAACGGTTCTTCGCCCACTCCCTTCCGTTGACCGGTGCAGGTAGCCGGCTATGTTAACTAGTATCTGACTAGTCATATGAAGATGTCATGAACACCGCCACTGCCCGCATTCACCAACTGACCATCGTCACCCGCAACGGAAGAGACTTCAGGCAATTGGATGTGCAGGTCACAGACCCATTCAAGACCCCGCGCTAGCCGGTCGCCCACGTGACCACCCATCGCGGTACACTATTGCCCTCGCCATGCCGACTTTAGCCGCGGTCGATATCGGATCGAACTCCGTGCGTCTGAAGATTTCCCGCCTTTCCGGACGGCGTCTGGTTGAGATTCACGAAGACCGCCAGGTCACGCGCCTGGGTGACAGCGTCTTCCGGAACGGTTTTCTCTCGCCCGAGGCCATCGACGAGACGGTCAAAGCGCTGCGGCGCTTCCATCGCGCCGTGCAACAGGAAGGCGCGGACACGGTGCGCGTGGTGGCCACCAGCGCGGTGCGCGACGCGCGCAACTCGCGGGCTTTTCTGGAGTGGGTGCGTTCGGCCACGGGATGGAAGGTGGAAATCATCTCCGGGCTGGAAGAGGCCCGGCTGATCCATCTGGGCCTGGTTTCAAGTCTGCGGGTTAGCGGCGCTGCCACCCTCATGGTCGATCTGGGCGGCGGCAGCTGTGAGCTGACCATTTCCAGCAAGGGTCACATTCGCGACACCGTCAGCCTGCCGCTGGGCGCGGTGCGTCTGACCAATGAGTTTCTGACCCACGATCCGCCCCGCAAATCCGAACTCCGCCGCCTGCGGGGATTTGTAGAAAGAGAAATTGGGCGCATTGCTGAAAGGATTGCACGCTCCCGTCCCAAGACCGTGATCGCAACTTCGGGCACGGCCGCTTCCCTGGCCGCGGTCTGTCACGGCTTGTACAAGACGAAGGGTTCGCGCGCCGCCGCGGTCTCGCGCCCCCAGATGCGCCGGATCGCCAAGATGCTGGCGCGCCTTCCCGTGGCAGAACGCAAGAAACTTTCCGGCGTGGGCCCGCGGCGGGCTGAGATCGTGGTGGCAGGAGCGGTGGTCTATGCCGAACTTCTGGAACGCTGCCAGTTGTCCGGCTTCCGCTACTCTCCCCTGGGATTGCGCGACGGGCAGCTGGCGCAGATGGCAGCGGACTACGATCGCGGCACACGTTCGGGCAAGCACATCGAGTCGGAGCGCTGGGATTCTATCCGCGCCGCCGTTGCCCATTACGGCGTGGACATGGACCATGCGTTGCAAGTCCGCGAATTCGCCATGCACTTATTCAAGAGGTTGAAATCTTTGCACCGGCTCCCGTCCGAGTATGCGGAATGGCTGTCGGCGGCGGCGATGCTTTATGAAGTTGGCGACTATGTCAATCGCAGCGGCCGGCATCGCCACGCCCACTACATCATCGCCCACTCGGAAATCCTGGGATACACGCCGGAGCAACGGCGGATTATCGCTGCCACGGCGCGCTATCTGGGCAAGTCGCGGCCCTCAGCCGGCGATACAGCCTTTAAGGTACTGCCGCCGGCCGACCGGGAATTTGTGCGCAAGGCCTCGCTCCTGCTTCGCCTGGCGCGCGCCCTCAATCTCGGACGCAGCGGCGCGGTGCGTGGGGCCAGTGTGCGGGTAGGCCGGGGCGGGGTCAAGCTGACCCTTCACGCCAAGCCGCGCGCCAGCGTGGATCTGGAGTTGTGGGCCGTGGAAAAGGAGAAAGCCTATTTTCGCGAGGTTTTCGGCCGCGATGTTTCCGCCGCCGCGGCATAGAGGGTACGCAGAATCTTGGGGGTGAGGCACCAGCTCAGCGAGGCCGCGTTGCGGTTCACTTCCGCCCGCGCCACCGCACCTTTCTTGAGGTCGATCGCCGCTTCACAGCCGCTTTCGCTGATCGCCCGTCCCAGAAATCCGCTCAGGGTCGGGTTGTGGCCCACCACCATGATGGCGTCGTGCCGGGCGTACTTGTCGAGCATCTTGCGAAAATCCGCGAACGAGGCGGTAGGGCGCAAGGCGTCTTCCAGCTGCAGCTTGCCTTCGTAACCCATTTCGTTGCCCACCAGCGAGGCGGTCTGCGCGGCTCGCTTCAAGGGACTCGAAATAATGACCTCCACCTGCACGTCTAAAGCCGCCAGGGCGCGGCCCACATAACCGCATTGCTGGACCCCGGCCTCGTCCAGGGCGCGTTTTTCATCCTTCTTGAGGTTGCTGATTGACTGCCCGGCACTTGCGTGGCGCAGGAAATAGAGAATCATCTCCGATTACCGTCCCTTCCCGACTGCGACCCGACGCCTCTGGTGAGGCTTGGGGACCGGCATGGCTTCGACCGCCTGTTTGCCTTCGGCCAGCCCGAGCAGAAAGTCCTGCGAGTTGAAGGCCACGGCTCCCGCCGGCGGCTTGCGCTTGCCTTCCGCCTGCCAGGTGCGGACATAAACGCCGTCCTTGCGCAGCACGCGGGCCTTCACATTGTCCACCAGGTAGGCATCCAGGATCTCACGGCGGACGCGTTCGCGTCCCAGTGCGTCCTTCAACGGGAACATGACTTCCACGCGTTCATAGAGATTGCGCGGCATCCAATCGGCGCTGGCGAGATAGACCTCTTCCTGGCCCCCGTTGGCGAAGCTGAAAATACGACTGTGCTCGAGAAAGCGGCCGACGATACTGCGCACACGGATGCGGTCGCTCACCCCGCGCACGCCCGGCCGCAAGGCGCAAATTCCGCGCACGATCAGATCAATTTCCACCCCGGCCTGCGAGGCGCGGTACAACGCCATGATCACATTCTTGTCGAGCAAGGCGTTCATCTTGGCGATGATGCGTGCCGGACGTCCGTGCCGCGCATGCTCAGCCTCGCGCTCGATGAGGCCCAGACACCGTTCCGCCAGGTCGAGCGGAGCCACCAGCAAGGGTTCGTAGTTGGCATGCTCGGCGTAGGCGGTAAGAAAACTGAAAACGTCGTGGACCGCGCCGGTGATCTCGGGGTCGGCAGTCAGCAGGCTCAAGTCGGTGTAGATCCGTGCTGTGCTCGCATTGTAGTTGCCAGTCCCCAAATGGGCATAGCGGCGCGTTACCCCGTCCAGATCGCGTCGCACAAGGAGCGAGAGCTTGCAGTGCGTCTTGAGTCCCACCAGGCCATGGAACACCTGCACTCCGGCATCTTCGAGATCGCGGGCCCACCGTATATTGGTGTCTTCATCGAAGCGCGCTTTCAGCTCCACCACGGCGGTGACTTCCTTCTTTTCCGCCGCCGAAATCAAGGCCGGCACGATCAGGGAATGCTCGTTTGTCCGGTAAAGCGTCTGTTTAATCGAAAGCACTCGCGGGTCCTGGGCGGCTGCCTCGATGAACGACACCACGGCGTCGTAGGAGTCGAAGGGATGGTGCAGCAAAACATCATGGCGGCGCAGCTCCTCGAACAGGTCCTGCGATTTGGCGGTCAATCGCAACTCGCGTGGAGTAAAGGGCCTGAACTTGAGATCCGGATGCGCCGTCTGCTCGTAAATGTTGAACAACCGCGAGAGATTCACCGGGCCGTGCACGGAAAAGACCTGCCAGGGTTCCAGCTCAAAGTTGATGCGCAGGCGTTCGATGATTTCCGGATCGGCGTCAGCCTCGATCTCCAGCCGCACGGCATCACCCTTGCGCCGGTTATGCAGCTCGGTGCGGACCGATTCGAGCAGGTTGCGCGATTCCTCCTCCGCCAGGTAGAGATTGCTGTTGCGGGTGACGCGGAACGCGGCCGAGGAAACAATGTCGTAGCCGTGATACATCCGGGCGGCGTGGAAGGCGACCAGGTCGGCCAGAAAAATGAAGTCGTCGGTCCCGTCCGAGGGCAGGCGGACCAGGCGCGGCAAGGCCCGCGGCACCGTGACCACTCCGGTGTAGGTGAGGGCGGAGCGGCGGCGGCGGCGCAGCAGAAAAGCCACGCATAACGCCTTGTTGATCACGCGCGGGAAGGGGTGCGCCGGGTCCACCGTGACCGGTGTGAGCAACAGGTCGAGTTCCTTCTCGCAGTATTCCTCGATGAAGGCGCGGGCGCGCGAATCCAGTTCGTGCAGGCTCAAAACGCGGATGCCATGGTCAGCCAGGGCCGGGCGCAGCTCCTGGTTCCAGCAGTGATACTGGTCGTCCACGAACTCGTGGGTGTCGCGCGAAACTACATCGCGCTCTTCCACCAGGGTGAGGCCGTCCGGTCCGGCCTCGGTGTATCCGTCTTCAATCTGCTGCACCAGCCCAGCCACCCGTACTTCGAAGAACTCATCCAGGTTGCTGGCCGAGATGGAAAGAAATTTCAGCCGCTCCAGCAGAGGGTTCTTGTGGTCCTGCGCTTCTTCGAGGACGCGGCGGTTGAATGCCAGCCAGGAAGCTTCCCGGTTGATGTAGTTGGCCGGATTGTCCAGCGCGAGGCGAGCCATGATTCCGCAGAAACTGCAATCCTTAGAGAGACCGCCTGATCCCGGAAGATTCCGGCTCAGGTCTGGACCGAAGAGGGCCCGGCGGGTCCGCCACCGGCACAATCTCAGGCAATCGCTTCACCGTCACTACTAAACTTCCGTGCTTCCATCTGGATGACGTTGAAAAAATGAGATGGACCCAACAACACTGCCACATTAGGGTGGAATGCGCATCCTGAAAACAGGCAATAAGTATAGAACAGTCGAAGGATGGACGGGATGCTGTCCCCGCACTTGAAACCGGTCACTCAGACCCGCTTGAAGCCAACGGGGACGGGCTTCACAGCCCGTCCCCGGCGGCGGTAGTCTTAACTTTTCTGGCTCCGTACAATCGCTACTGCACCAGCTTGATGGCGCCTTTCACCTTTTCCGCTACGTTCTCCGGCAGGGGCGCGTAGGTAAGGTCAGCCGTCATTTTCTGGCCATCATCCACCATCCAGTTCAGGAAATTGGCCAGGATTTTTCCCTTGGCCGCATCCTTGGACTTTTCCGGAATCAGCAGCCAGGTGAAACTGGAGATCGGATATGCGTCCTTGCCGGGCGCGTTCGTGATGGATACACGGAAGTCGGCCGGCATGCTCTTGGCCGACGCCGCTGCGGCAGTAACGCTTTCGAGAGAGGCTTTCATGAAAGTCCCGGCCGCATTTCTCACCAGTCCGTAGTCGATCTTGTTCTGCACCGCATAGATCAGTTCGATGTACCCGATCCCACCCTGCATTTGGCGGATCATTCCGGCCACACCCTCGTTGCCCTTGCCGCCCAAGCCGACCGGCCACTTTACCGAAGTTCCCTTCCCCGGTCCATCGGCCCAGTCAGAGCTCACTTTGGAGAGGTAGTCGGTAAAGATATAGGTGGTACCGCTGCCGTCGGAGCGGTGAACAACGATAATGGTCTGATTGGGCAGGTTGACGCCCGGATTCGCTTTGGCAATCGCGGGATCATTCCAGCTGGTGATCTTGCCCAGGAAAATTCCGGCCAGGGCCTCCGGGGTGAAATTCAGTTCCGTGTTTACGCCGGGAATGTTGTAGGCAGGAACCACCGCGCCCAGCACGGTTGGAATGTGCAGGATCTTGGTCTTGGCCTCGGACAGTTGCTGGTCGGTCATGGGGCCATCGCTCGCGCCAAAGTCCACAGTCTGGGCCAGCACCTGGCGAATGCCGCCGCCGCTACCGATCGACTGGTAGTTGAATTGAATTTCGGGATGGGCCTTGTGGTATTCGCTGAACCATTTCTGGTACATCGGATTAGGGAAGGTAGCGCCGGCCCCATTCAAGGTCGTCTGACCGAAAGCGGGCACAGCCAGAACAACACAGAGAAGCGCAATGCGGCGTATCACTCGATGTTTCCTCCTTATTGGTTTGATGGGGCAGTTCTACGCCGTGAATGTTACAGGACTGTTACAGCGTGGTGAATTTCCAGTGAACGGGATCTGGTTCGCGTAGGGACGGGTGCCCCCACCCGTCCAGCGGAGCGAAGCTCCGCCAAGTTTTGCGGAAGGTCACTAAAAGTCCAGGAGAGCATTCGCTCGCCCGCCCGGACGAGGGCGTCCGGGCCTACACAATTCTGCATCGATCAGTGACCGGCGTCCAGGCGAGCGATTTCGCGTGCGAACAATGTGTTATTGGGGAACTCGTCACGCAGACTGGCCAGCACTCCGCGGGCGCGCGCCTTGTCCTTGTCGCGGACGTAGGCGATGGCCAGCAGGATGCGCGCGAACGGACCCAGGTAGCGGCCATGGTCGGCCGTCATCTGCAACTCCACGATTCCCTGCTTCTTGTCTCCCGAAACCCCGCCGATCCGCAACAGCCAGCGTACCGGCGCCGCCATGCTCCCGATGATGTATTTACTGAAACCGGTGGCCACGCGGGCATCGTAGCAATCTGGATCCACCGCCAGGAGTTTGTCAGCCCAGTCGTTGGCATCGCGGGTATAGCGCAAAGAGGGCATGTTCCGCTTTTCGATAAGCGCGGCGTAATCGGCCTGCAGGCCGGACGAAAGCGTCATGGCAAATAGCGCATCGCGGTCCTTAGGGCTGCTAGCAAGACGGGCACCGGCCACGCTTTGAGCGCGGGCCAGGGCTGCGTTAAAACGGTCGCGTACGCCACTATCCGGATTCGGCTTGTCGCGGTTCAGGAAGCTCTTGTCGTCCTCGTAAAACTGAGCTTCCAGCACTCCCAGCCGATGAAATTCCGAGAACAGTATTCCTGCTGCCTCGGCCGTGGGCCCCACCGGGTCCTGGGGATGCTCGCGCTGCCAACTGAGAAACACCACGTGCGCCTGGTCGAAATCAAGGTTGTAGAGCAGGCGAAACCCCTGGTCCAGAGAGGTATGAATTGCAGGTACATCGGCCGCAACCGCGGGGACCACCAGGCTCGCCAGACACAGAGCCACTGATAGAGCTGCCTGCCTCACCGATCGTTGGCTCACTTTCATGGTCATATCTGGCAAACTGCTGTATTGTGCCTGTCTTCGCGCCGCCGTGCAACTTACTTAAAGCTTAGATGCCAGCTGGCAAACGCGCGTCCGAAACTTGCAAAAAGTTTGTCAAAAACCGCGTGCGCCGGTCCGCCCGCGTTCCGATTTTGCACCCAGCCCCAGATTGCAACTTGACATCAGACTGTATTTCTGCAATTATCGAACTATGCCGCTCGCCTCCGACAAGAAGAGCACCGAGAACGTCGCCAGGTATGCCGACATGCTGTCCGCTATGGGCACCGAGCCGCGACTCCGTATTATGCAATTGCTATTATCCGCCCATCCCGACGGCCTGGTCGCGGGCGAAATCCAGTCCGAGCTCGACATTCCCAACTCCACGCTTTCCCACCACCTGGACAAACTGAAGAATGAGGAACTGGTGAGCGTAAGCCGTGAAAGCACCTTCTTGCGCTACACGGCAAATACGGGAGCACTCGAGGAGCTGCTGCAATTCCTCTACGCCGAATGTTGCACCCGGAACAAGGCAGTCAAACCACAAAATATCGTCCAACTCTGCAAATAGGAGGGTCACCGTGAGCAGTACCGACATGAAGAGCGTAATCAAGGAAAAATATGGTCAGGCGGCCTTGCGGGTGAACCAAGGCGGCAGTGCCTGCTGCGGCGCCACCGCGGCGATCGGATCGAGTTGCGACCCAATCACTTCCGATCTTTACAACTCCTCCCAGGCGGGACAAGTTCCCGAGGAGGCCATTCTCGCCTCCCTGGGGTGCGGCAATCCGACTGCGCTGGCGAAATTAAACCCCGGCGAAGTGGTTCTGGATCTCGGCTCCGGCGGCGGCGTGGATGTTCTGCTGTCGGCGAAGCGGGTCGGGCCTAAGGGGAAGGCCTACGGTCTCGATATGACGGATGAGATGCTGGCGCTCGCCAACGAAAACAAACGTAGAGCTGGCGCGGAGAACGTCGAGTTCCTGCGGGGCGAGATCGAGCACATCCCTCTGCCGGACAACTCGGTGGACGTGATCATCTCGAATTGCGTGATCAACCTTTCCGGCGACAAGGATCGCGTGCTGCGGGAAGCCTTTCGCGTGCTGAAGCCGGGCGGCCGCTTCGCGGTTTCCGACGTTGTAACCCGGGGGGAAATCGCACCGGAGATTCGGCGCAGCGTGCTTCTGT
The DNA here is from genome assembly GCA_963797385.1 of Terriglobia bacterium. Taxonomy (GTDB): domain Bacteria; phylum Acidobacteriota; class Terriglobia; order Terriglobales; family Acidobacteriaceae; genus JAIQFF01. Next base: position 316,357 of record CAWCPY010000011.1, on the reverse strand, counting down.
GGGTCGGCTGTGTGGCGGGTGCGCTCGGAGATGACGAATTTCGCGCCAAACTCGCTGCCGCCGGTTTCGAGCAAATTGACATTGAGCCCACGCGGGTCTATCGCGCCGAAGACGCGCGGGAGATTCTTTCCGCGGAAGGCGTGGATGTGGACGCGATTGCGCCACAGGTTGACGGCAAGTTCATGAGCGCTTTCGTGCGCGCGGTGAAGCCGGCAGGCGGGGCAGCGAAGGCATGCTGCGGACCGAGCTGCTGCAATTAGGAGGCAACGATCATGCAAGGACACTACAACGTCCTGTTCCTGTGCACGGGCAATTCCGCGCGCTCCATCATGGCCGAGGCACTTTTGAGCTTCAAGGGCCGCCCGAATTTCACCGGCTACAGCGCCGGAAGCCATCCCTCAGGCGCGGTCCGACCGGAAGCTTTGAAGCAACTCGAAATCGCGCACCTGCCAACCAGGGGTCTGCGCAGCAAGGCCTGGGAGGAATTCTCCCTGCCCGGATCTCCCCAGCTCGATTTCGTCTTTACGGTCTGCGATAACGCGGCCAAAGAGGTTTGCCCGGTATGGCCGGGACAGCCGATGACCGCCCATTGGGGCGTTCCAGACCCGGCCGCGGTTCGCGGCAGCGAGGCAGAGAAAGAACGGGCGTTTCGCGACGCGTTTTTTATCCTGGACCGCAGAATCAGCCTGTTTCTCTGCCTTCCGCTCAAGAGTCTTGACCGCCTGGCGCTCAAGCGGGAGCTCGACAACATCGGCCAGACCATGACGCCGGTCTCGAAGGAATAGCTGCATTTTTCCCCAACCGGCTGCGCCTCGATTATGTTTGCCGCAGCACGAGGATTCTCCCATGAAGCCAACCCGCCGCCTCGGTTTTCTGGACCGGTATCTGACCGCGTGGATCTTCGCCGCCATGGTCACAGGCGTCGTATTGGGTTGGCTTGTGCCGGGCGTCGTACCGTTTCTGAATCGCTTCAACATCGGCACCACGTCGGTTCCGATCGCGGCGGGATTGATCCTGATGATGTATCCCCCTTTCACCAGGGTGCGATACGAAGAGCTGCACGAGGTCTTTCGCAACCAGCGGGTGCTCGGCCTCTCGCTGTTGCAGAACTGGGTGGTGGGGCCGATTCTGATGTTCGTTCTCGCCATCGTATTTCTGCGCGGATATCCGGAATACATGGCGGGAGTGATCATGATCGGCCTGGCGCGCTGCATCGCCATGGTCATCGTGTGGAATGAACTGGCCCGAGGCGATACGCAATACGCAGCCGGCCTGGTGGCCTTCAATTCCCTTTTTCAGGTTTTTTTCTACTCCCTCTACGCCTGGGTATTTATTACTGTCCTTCCCGCTCGGCTCGGCCTTCGCAGTGCGGTGGTCAATGTGTCCATGGCGGAGATTGCAAAGAGCGTCTTTATATATCTCGGAATTCCATTTCTCGCCGGGTTCCTGACTCGGGTCATACTGGTTCGCGCCCGGGGAACCGATTGGTATAGCCACAATTTCATTCCCCGCATAAGCCCGCTGACGCTGGTCGCCCTGCTGTTCACGATTGTCGTGATGTTCTCGCTGAAGGGTGAGTACATTGTGCGCCTGCCCCTGGACGTCCTGCGCATCGCCGTGCCGCTGCTGATCTACTTCGTGCTGATGTTTCTGGTGTCCTTTTACATGGGCAAGAAGCTGGGAGCGGACTATTCGAAGACCACAACCCTGGCATTCACCGCCGCTTCAAACAACTTCGAACTGGCGATCGCGGTGGCCGTGTCAGTATTTGGCATCAACTCCGGAGCGGCCTTCGCGGCCGTCATCGGGCCCCTCGTAGAGGTGCCGGTGATGGTGGCGCTGGTCAATGCGGCACTGTACTTTCAACGTCATTATTTCCCCAACCCGCAAGCGATGGCCATCGAGCCAGTTTGCTCACCTACTGCCCGCTAAGCTTGTTTGACTGCCCTCGCACCCTTTGTTACCTTCAAGAGTTTCCACTCCCTGAGTGCCTGCGCCTGTGCGCGGCGATGAAACAGAAACGAGAAGCTGATGGCCATCAAGTTCCGGGGAGTTGATTTCCTTGAATTCGATTCCCTGCTCACAGACGACGAACGCCTGGTGCGCGATACCACCCGTAAATTCATCGAAGACAATCTCATCCCCATCATCGAGGAGTGCAATCGCGCCGGCCGCTTCCCCCGCGAACTGGTCAAGCCCATGGCGGAACTCGGCCTCTATGGCGCCAGCCTCACCGGTTATGGCTGCGCCGGGATGTCGAACGTCGAATACGGCCTGGTGATGCAGGAACTGGAGCGGGGCGACAGCGGGGTCCGTTCGTTCGTCAGCGTGCATTCCTCGCTGGTGATGTATCCCATCTACACCTTTGGCAGCGATGAGCAGAAGCAATTCTGGCTGCCGCTGATGCAGAAGGGCGACAAACTGGGATGCTTTGGCCTCACCGAGCCGGATTCCGGGTCCAACCCTGGCAGCATGCGCACCCGCGCCAGAAAGTCGGGCAAGGAATACGTCCTCAATGGCGAGAAAATGTGGATCACCTCGGGCTCCATTGCCGACGTCGCTGTCATCTGGGCCAAGGTGGAAGACGAGGACAACAAGATTCGCGGCTTCCTGGTCGAAACCGATCGACCCGGCTTCCGCGCCGAGGACATTCACGGCAAGTGGTCGCTGCGCGCCTCCGTCACTTCCAGCCTTTCTATGCAGGACGTTCGCATCCCGGAATCGAATCTGCTGCCCAAAACCGGTGGATTGAAGTCTCCGCTGATGTGCCTGAGCCAGGCACGCTACGGGATCGGCTGGGGCGCCGTGGGCGCGGCCATGGCCTGTTACGACTGCGCTTTGCAATATTCATTGTTCCGCAAACAGTTTCGCGATCAGCCCATCGCCTCACACCAACTGGTGCAGGAAAAACTTGTCTGGATGATCTCCGAGATCACCAAGGCCCAGCTGCTGGCCCTGCAAGTGGGGCACCTCAAAGATAAAGACAAAGCCGCTCCCCAGCATATTTCCATGGCCAAACGGAACAATGTATGGATGGCACTGGAGTGCGCCCGCATGGCCCGTGACATCCTGGGGGCCAACGGGATCGCCGATGAGTACCCCATCTTCCGCCACATGGCGAACCTTGAATCGGTGAAGACCTACGAAGGCACCCACGACGTCCACACCCTCATCATCGGACAAAGCGTAACTGGAATTGATGCGTTCTAGCCGGTGTGGGGCGGGCGCCCTCGCCCGTCGCCCTTGATCTTGGTTTCCAAAGAGTAGAACGGGGAAGAACTCCAGCAAGTCAAAACCAAAGGCGGCGGGCGAGGGCGCCCGCCCCACACCGGCCCGCTCGTAACTTCCCTTCAAGGTCCATCGGCGTTATATTCGTTGACCGCGCTTGGGTACAACTTCTAATTGATCTCGGGGGCACTCATGACAGCTGTAGTCAAGTCTGAAGCAAAGGCCAGGACCTTTGGCCGGAACATTGAAAGCGACCTGGCTTCAAAATTCCTGCGGGTGGTGGAGACGGCAGCCATTGCCTCCGCTCACACCATGGGCCAGGGCGAACGCAAGCTTTCCGACCAGGTGGCAACCGAAGCCATGCGCAAGACCATGGATTCAATTCCCATGCACGGCACTATCGTGATTGGCGAAGGCGAACGCGATGAGGCGCCGATGCTCTACATCGGCGAAAAAGTCGGCGCCGAATTTCCCGACGGCACCGAAGTCCCCGAAGTGGACATCGCCGTCGATCCCCTGGAGGGCACGAACCTGTGCGCCACCGGCGCGCCCGGCGCCATCACTGTGCTGGCCGCTTCCGAAAGTGGTGGACTACTGAACGCGCCCGACTGCTACATGGAAAAAATCGTGGTCGGCCCGTCCTGCAAGGGTGCCGTGGACATCGACGCTCCCGTGGTCGATAACCTGAAGAACATTGCCAAACGCATGCACCGCGACGTCGAAGACCTGGTGGTCATTGTGCTCGACCGGCCGCGGCACGAGAAGCTGATTGCCGAGATTCGCAAGGCGGGAGCGCGGATCCGGTTGATCGGCGACGGCGATTTGTCGGCCGGCATCGCCGCCGCCGTTATCGGTACGGGAGTCCACGCGGTCATGGGTTCGGGCGGCGCTCCGGAAGGGGTCATCACGGCTGCCGCCATTCGCTGCCTGAATGGCTACATGCTGGGACGCCTGGTGATCGACAAGCCCGAACTGGAAGAGCGCATCGCGCGCATGGGGATCAAGGACAAAGACAAGATTTACGAAGCGGAAGACCTGGCGCCCGGCAAGCAACTGATCTTCGCCGCCACCGGAGTCACCGAAGGATCGTTGCTGAAGGGAGTGCGCTTCTTCGGCGAAGGCACGCGGACCTCCTCGGTCGTCCTGACCCTGCGCACCGGCAAAGTGCGCTTCATCGACAGCATTCATCTGGAAAAGGGGCCGGATGTGAAGGTGAGGTTCGCGTAACGGCGATGGGTGATTACAACGAAGAGGGCTCGATGCAGGCGATCTCTCGTCAATGCAGGTGTGTCAGCCCTCGACCATCTCGTCCCGACTGTAGGGACGGGATGACCGAACGTGCCGAAGCCGCCTCATAAGGTCGCCGACGGCGGCGCCGCTTCCGGCGCGGACAACATACCCCTCCAGCTATTCCCGGAAGGCCGCGTTCAATGTCCTGTGCTGGGCCCGTGCCACCGCCGTGCCTCTTCAATCAGACTTTCGTCTGCCCGGAAGGTAATAGTCTTCATAGGGATGTAGCGCCCTGTTCCCAGGTTACACCGACCATATGTTTTTCCTTGTCGTTTTTTTTGTTGTATACTCTAGATGATTAATCTAGATGATAAGAGGGACTATGCGAACCGTGGGACTGTTCGAGGCCAAACAAAAGCTCTCCGAACTCGTGGAGCGAGCCGGAGAAGGGGAATGTATTGGAATCACGCGCCGCGGAAAACTCACTGCCCTGATTGTCCCTGTGCATCCCGAGAGAGACCTGGAAACGGTCTTCGACGAGATTGAGCGAATTCGTAAGAGTGCCAAGCCGCGCCGGGGCCTTAGCGCGAAAAACATGATTGAGGAGGGCCGGCGTTGATCCGCTTTGTTCTGGACGCCTCTGTAGCCCTGGCTTGGTTTGTGGATAATCCAGTAGCCGCCTACGCAGTGCGAGTAAGAAAATCGCTTGCACGCGACGCCCGCGCGCTGGTTCCCGGACTGTGGCACCTTGAAATGGCCAACGGGTTAGCCGTCGCCGAAAGACGCGGCGTATTGACCTCAGCCAATTCTACGGCGGCCATAGCTGCGATTGAACAGTTGTTGGTACAGGCTATCGAAAACAGCGCAGATTCCATTTCTTTGAGGCAGGTTCTTACTACTGCCCGCGACTTTCAGCTTACTGCGTACGACGCGGCTTACCTCTACACCGCCCGCCGCGAGCGTTTACCCCTTGCAACGTTGGACCGACGCTTGCTTTCAGCCGCTCAACAGGCTGGAGTGGAAGTGTATTCCTGATCGCTTATTGCGGCGTCGGAGGCCACTCCTGCGACACTCCGGAGAACAGGCTGACCGTTTTCTCCAGCCGCTTACTCCCGTCGTGCACCGCGATCTTGTGGGGCTTACCGGGCTCATAGCCATCCCACAGCGAGACGCCGGAATAGGCGCCATCTTTGCGCAGGGCGTAAAACGTCATGTCCATGAAACGCAGGCGGTCCATATCGCCGTTGTAGTTGCGCACGATGCGCTTCAGAGCATCCATGCCAGCGTCGAAGGGCGACATGCCGTGGCGCATGTTCTCCACAATCGTATGCGCGCCCTACGACCTTGATGTTCTCTTCCCCGCTACCTGTGGCGCCGGCTGAACCTACGTCCTGATCGGTATAGCAGCCGGCCCCGATGATGGGAGAATCGCCGACGCGTCCCGGCAGCTTCCAGGCCAGACCGCTGGTGGTGGTGCTGCCGGAAATTTCTCCCTTTTCGTTGAGCGCGGAACAATGAATGGTTCCGGTGGGGGGGAACACGACCTTGCGGATCGCCAGCATGCGCTGTTCCGGCTCAATTCCGATCTCCGCAGCCACTTGCTTCATGCGCTCGATGCGGCGCTCGAAGATCATCGGCGTGGGGCGCCGCCGGCAGGCGCTTGTGCCAGTCGGGGCTGGATAATCCCGGCCCCCACCAGTCGGAATGAGTCTCCTTCCACAGCAACCATATCTTGCGGGAGTGCTCGGTCAGGAGGTTCTCGCGGGGAAAACCCTGGGCCACGGCAAAGCGTTCGGCGCCCTCTCCCACCAGCATCACGTGCCCGGTGTGCTCCATCACCGCCCTGGCCACCTGCGAAACATTCTTGATATTGCGCACCCCGCCGACCGACCCGGCCCGCCGCGTGGGACCGTGCATGCAGCAGGAATCGAGTTCCACCACGCCTTCTTCATTCGGCAGCCCGCCCAGTCCGACGCTGTCGTCGTTGGGATCGCTCTCGGGGCCTTTCACGACTCTCAGTGCGGCCTCGAGGGTATCGCCGCCGCTCTGCAGAAATGCGAAGGCCCCATCGAGATAGTCGAATCCGTTGGCCGCGCTGATGATGATCGGACGCTTGCCAGCCGCAGCGGCCGCCTCCGCCTTGTCCGCGACGGCTTTCTTCCGATCTTCTCCCTCCAACCCCAAAGATACTGCTCCCACTACGGCGGTAGAGAGAAAATCCCGGCGCGAAAATGCCATTGCGGTCCTCCGTAATTTGGCGGAAGTTGTAAGAAAGCGGAAAGGATACCACGTCCGCGCTGAGCCGGAGCCGGCCACGGATTTTCAGGCAGTGGGTCAGCTTGGAGATCATGAACCACGAAGGGCACAAAGGTACACGAAGGAAACCCAGGAAAAAGCCTTCGTGATACTTCGTGTCCTTCGTGGTTTATGCACTTGCCGTGTCAATCACGAACTGATCGACGACTAAAATCCGTGAATATCCGCGCAAATCCGTGGCCGAAAGAATTTCTTACGAGGCCACAGCGAGTCCGCCCTTCTTCTGAGAGGAGCGGAAACGCAACAGTGCGGCGATGCCGCCCACGTGGTCGAACTCCGGCTCACCCTTGACGTACACGAGTTCCACGTCGCGACGGATGGCCGCCGGGACGAGGGCTTCGCACACATCCTCCAGCTTCTGCGTGCCCCGTCCACACACCGGGCAGTAGCGCACCATGTGCGCGTCGAGATGGCCGCAGCTGGGGCATTCGACCGCGTGCGCACTGTAATTTTCGGCCATCAGCAAGGTTTGCACTTCGCCCATTTCGAGCGACCGCAGCACCCGGCGCAGGCCGGTCACGCCGCGCCCGTTGCTTCTGGATTGACCCAACACTTCACGCACCAGCTCCTGGCGGTGTTGCGTGAGCGATTCTTTCAACAAACGTTCTCCCTGTTCGCGCACCTGCTCTTCGGTAACGGTGCCCACGTCGGCAGTGAAGCGGCCCAGCAGCCTCTGCCGGAGGTAAGGGTGAAGCTGGGCCTCGAAGTCGTGCCAGTGGATGTCCGGACATCCGACCACGACTTGATCAAAAGCTCCCTTCTCCAGCCCCTGCTTCAGCATTTCCGCCACGTTCTTGAAATGGTGCAGGACCTCATCGTTTACGCTGCGTTCGGCGTGACCGGCATCGTAGCCCAGGAAGCCGTCGCCGCGGCCGCGCCGTGACAGAGTATGGAAAAGGGCCTCGTGTTCCTTAACTTCATCGAGGTGCAGATCGAAGAACCGCGCCCGGTGACGGTCCACAAGAGCCACTCGCAAGCGCGGCTGCCGGCCCAGTACCAAGGCTAGTTCGTTGAGGTGGAAGCGGCGGTTGACGAACAGTTGAGTCTTTGCGAGTTGCGGCGGCAGATCGAATTCGCGCCAGATGTTCCGACCGCCACAGGCAAACACCGCTTTGCCCCGGACGTGATTGCCCTGCCAGTCCGCGGTCAGGTCGAGGACGCGCTGCAGATCAGCCCGGGCACAGCCATTGCGGCCGTTTTTCTCCGCCTCGCGCAGGGCCTGGCGCACCAGGTCCTTGGCCAGGATTGCCTGCTCGCGGTGCGACTTGTTGCTGGGCCGGGCGGGCTGAAAATAGAAGCTGATGGCGCAATCCGATCCACTGCCCTTAAATTCTGCCAGCTCGCGGATATCTTCGCGGGTGATCATTTTCACTCTCTCCTGAGCGCGACAGAAAAGCTGCTGCCGCGGAAATCAGTTGGTGCCCGTGCTCTGCAGCGTTCTTTTCTTGAATCGACCGGCGATCGGCGGTGAGCGCCGTAAGTGTTCCCGGGCGGCGAGGATCGAGGCATGGATCGACTCGGGCTTGCGATCGGTGATGGCGGAGATCTCTGCCACCGAAAATCCCTCCACCGTGTGCAGAATGAAGGCTTCGCGGTCTCGCGGCCGGGCGGCTGCCAGAGCAAACTCCACCAGCCGGTTCATCTCGTCGGACGAGGCGATGTCCTCGGGCGTAGATGTGCGGCGGTCCGCGATCACGCTTTCCTTGGTCAGGGTTTCATCCGGCTGATGGAACTGTAGTTCGGGCTCGTCACTGGCCCGCACGTTGGGCACACGCGCCGAGTCCTCCAGGTGGACCGAGGCCACGTTATCGGAACTTCGGGCCTGCAAGTCGCCGATGGCATGGATCGCCAACCGGTAGAGCCACGGCTCCAGGGCCAGCTTCTCCGGCTTGTCTCCGCCATCGCCCAGGGCGCCGGCGATGACCTCGTCAATTACTTCATCCTTGGTAACGGAATCGGGGACCATCTGCTCGGCGGCCTCGCGAAAATACAGCTCGCGCTCCACAAAAAGCTCCAGCCGGGAGAGATTCGCGTTCACATAACAGCGTATGTCTTCGGCGGACACAGTCGATGGACGAACCGACGCCAAGGTCTGCTCGAAGGGGACCTGCGCCTCCACACGGGAGCGGGCCGAGCGGCGCCGCGTCCACTTGTGCGAACTTCGCAGCAGGTCTTTGTGGCGAGTGGTCTGTTGCAGCAAATCGTCGAATGTAATCTTGATCGCCGCCACCGCCGTTGGGGCCGAGCGCTGTGCTGCCAATTGGCCCGAGGGCAGGCGCAGGTTCAATGACACAGTCACCGCCTTGCGCGGAGACGCTTGCTCCACCACGGCCTTGAGGTGCAAAAGTTCGGGTCGAAAGACCTGTAGGCGCTTGCGCAGTTTTTCGACCAGGTGATTGATTTCTTTTTCGAGATCGGGTGTTTTACGCAGCTTATAGCTGATATGGACATTCATGCCAAGCCTCAGAACACGGGTAGCGGATCCCGTGAAGCTTTGTCGTCCTTACAAGCCGATTCTACACCCCCAGCGAAAAGGTACGACTTCAAAATTGGAAGGTATCAATCTAATTTTTGCTTCATGCTGACCGCATGATTGGAGGGGGATGGCCCATCGGCTAGACCGCGACTGTGACTGAGGTCTCGGTCCGTGTGACTGGGCGATACAAAGTGTCGCGCTCCACCGGTTCCCTGCCCGCTTCGCGGATCAGGCGAACCAGGTCCTGGCGGCGCATGCCTTGCGGAGTGGTGGCGCCGGCGTCGTGGTAGATCTTTTCTTCGATCACGGTTCCATCAATGTCGTCGGCGCCAAAGCGCAGCGCAATCTGCGCAATCTTCGGAGTCATCATCTGCCAGTAAGCTTTGACGTGGGGAAAATTATCCAGCACCAGGCGGCTGATGGCGATCTGCTTGATGTCGAGCATGCCGCTGGTCTTGGGCAGATGTTGCAGCGGAGTGTTATCGGGATGGAAGGCCAGTGGAATGAAGGTCTGGAAGCCGTGAGTCTCGTCCTGCAGTGCCCGAAGTTTGAGCAGGTGGTCAACCCGGTCTTCGTCGTTTTCCACGTGGCCGTATAGCATGGTGGCGTTCGACTTCAATCCGATCTGATGCGCGAGTTTCGCCGTATCCAGCCACTGATCGCCGTCGATCTTGTGGTCGCAAATAATATGGCGCACCCGGTCGGCAAAAATCTCGGCGCCGCCGCCGGGCAGTGAATCCACGCCCGCGGCTTTCAGCTGTTCCAGGGTCTCCCGAATCGAAAGCTTTGCGCGCTTCGACAGATACGCCACCTCGACCATGGTGAAGGCCTTGAGGTGCACCTGCGGAAAGCGCTGCTTGAGCCCGGAAATCAGGTCGAGAAAATACTGAAATGGCAGGTCGGGATGCAATCCGCCGACGATGTGAAACTCCGTGACCGCCTCGGTGTAGCCCGAAGCCGCCGTCTCGAACGCTTCTTCGAGCGCCATGGTGTAGGCGCCGGGGGTGTCCTTCTTGCGGCCGAACGCGCACAACCGGCAGGCGGCCACGCAAACGTTGGTGGGATTCAGATGGCGGTTGACGTTGAAGTAAGTCTTGTCGCCATGCATGCGTTCCCGGACGTGGTTGGCCATCCAGCCTACCGCCAGAATATCGCCGGTACGGTAGAGGGCGAGGGCGTCATCCGCGCTCAGTCGCTCCCCAGCCACAACCTTGTCGTGGACCGGTACGAGCCGGGCGTCGTCAGTCTGGAAGGAATGCGTCGTAAACATCGTCTAATGATAGCATCCGGGCTGGTGTGGGTCGGACACTCTTGTCCGACCCACAGCAGCCTCCGGCTATCTCTTCAGCAACAGGTCTCCGGCGATGAAGAGGAAGAACACAATCGAGATCACTCCATTCATGGTGAAAAACGCCGCATTCAGCCTGGAGAGATTGTCAGACGAAACCAGGGAGTGTTCATAGGCCAGAAGCAGCGCCACCACGATCACACCCACGACGGCCAGTTTGCCCAGCCCGAAGGCCAGTACCACTCCCATCAGCAGGACCAGCATGAGCAGGTGGAACAAGCGCGCAATCCAGAGGGCGCGCCCGATACCGAAGTAGCGCGGGATGGAATGCAAACCCGCTTCGCGGTCGAATTCGTAGTCCTGGCAGGCATAAAGCACATCAAAACCAGACACCCAGAAAGTGACCGCCGCGGTAAGCAGCAGGATTCGTGGATCGAAGGATCCGCGCACCGCGATCCAGGCGGCAGATGGGGCAATGCCTAAAGCCAGGCCCAGGACCAGGTGCGACCAGCGTGTGAACCGTTTGGTGTAGGAGTAGAGCAACACCAGGGCCAGCGCGACCGGAGAGAGCACCAGTGCCAGGTGGGTGAGGCGGGAAGCGGCCAGCACGAACACCACGCAGGAGCAGACCACGAAGGTCGCGACAAATGCAGGCGTCAGGGTCCCGGCCGGCAAGGCCCGGGTCTGGGTACGCGGATTGGCAGCATCGATGGAAGCGTCGGCCAGCCGGTTGAAGGCCATGGCAGCGGAGCGCGCCGCGACCATGGCTACGATGATCCACAGCAACTGCTGTCCCTGGGGCAGTCCGTTGGCAGCCAGCATGGCACCGCACAAAGCAAAGGGGAGCGCAAAGACCGAATGCTCCCACTTGATCATTTCGAGAGTGACCCGCAAATTGCGCAGCAACGCCACCTCAAGATTGTAAAGCACAGCCGGTGTGGGTCAGACAGCTCAAACCAACCTCCCCCCGCTGATCAAAGGCACAAACCGGCAGCCTTCCCGCAGAACAACCAACGCCTTCCCGTCCTGCTTGCGGACCAGTTGCAACTCCTGCGCCTCCGGCGGTCCTACCGGGATGATCATGCGCCCGCCTTCGCGCAACTGCTCGAACAGCGCGGGCGGAACTTGTGCCGCAGCCGCCGAGACAATGATGGCGTCAAACGGAGCATATTCCGCCAAGCCCCGGCTTCCGTCGCCAGTGACCACAGTGACGTTAGTCAAACCGAGACGGGAGAGAATGTCTGCCGCCTGCCGTGCCAGTTCGGGATGACGCTCCACCGAGTAAACGTGGGCCGCGAGTTGAGTCAGCACGGCCGTCTGATAGCCCGAGCCGGTTCCGATCTCAAGCACTTTCGAGGAAGGCTCCAGCTGCAGAAGGTCCAGCATGAGCGCCACGATGTACGGCTGCGAAATCGTCTGACCTGCGCCGATGGGAAGGGGATGATCTTCGTAGGCCTGATCGCGGTAGGGCGCTTCCACAAATTCGTGCCGCGGGATGCTCGCCATCGATTTCAGGACACGCTGGTCGCGGATGCCCCGAGCGCGCAGCTGGCTCTCCACCATGTGGCGGCGTTCGACCGCGAAGCGATCGGGCTGGAGTTCGGCAACCAACGCGGCTCCAGAATACTCCTCGGACCAGCAATGAAGTGTGATGACTGTGTGGTTACTTCTTGCGCTGCCGCACCCGCACGTCGATGCTGACCACGCCGTTCTGGTCTCGCACCCCCACAATGGAAACGTTGCGGGTGATGTTGTACTCCACCTGAATAATCTGCTGCGAGGCCTGGGCGACGTTCGTAGTGTAGGTAAGCGTGAGGTTGTTTTTCACCTGCTGCTCGATGGTGACCGCCGGACCGGTTTGCGTGGACGAGGTTTCCGTGTTCAGTCCCTGGGGATCGATCTTGATGCGGCTGACGCCGAACAGCTTTTGCACCCGGTTGCTGACCGTTGCGTTCAGGGCCGCGCTCAGGATCGCGCTCGACGTCTCCGAGTTGAAGGCGGACTGCGACTGGTTCAGTTGCGCCGACTCCTCCGAGGTCTGCCCGAAGGCCAGCAACCCGATGATGTCGGAAGTGGGCAGCGGCGGCTCCGACCGGTAAGTGACGTTGGGCCGATCGATCTGGCCGTTCAGGTTCAGAGTAATGTCATAGTCGCGCACCCGCGTGGAAGCCTGGAGATCCAGCACCGCCGTCGTGGTCACCGGGTTGATAAAGGTGATGTCGCCGCGCTCCAGGCGGTATTTAGTCCCGTTAAACTGCACTTCGCCTTCGATGATATCGGCGCGCCCCAGTATGACAGGCTTGCCCGCCGTGCCCCGGAGATGCAAGTCCGCATCGCCGGAAAGCCGCAGGCTGGCGGTCTGCATCTGCAATTCGGGAGTGGTGGCAATATGAACATCCAGGCGAATACGGTTCAGCAACCGGTTGGTCGGCGGCATCGCAGAAGCTTGCGAGCGCTCCAGATACGCTCCAAAATCGAAACCTGGAGTCATGGCAAGTTTGTTGACGATGATTTCGCCGTTCAATATCGATGCCGAAGAAGTTCCCACAAAATGCAAATCCGCATTGGCCGTCGCGCTGACGCCAGGGGGATAGCGCAGGCGCACATCCTCTCCCTTCACGGTCAGGTCGAAATTCAACTTGCCGTTGTATGCGTTGGCGAAACCGCCGAATGTCACCAGACCTCCGCCGGTATGGGCGGTGAGACTTTGGATCTGCAGACGGTCCTGATTGAAGATCAGCGAGCCGTTGATATCGCTCAGCGCGCTAGGTAAATCGATATAGGCGATGGCCCCGTGGTCCACCCTCAGCTGGCCCTGGGTAAGGGGTTTGGCCACCGTGCCACCCACCGACAAATCCACCGAGACTACCCCGGAAGAAGTGAAGTCGGGATTGAGGCTCTCGATCAGCTTCAGATTTACCTGGCCCCGGGCCCGCAGATCAAGCTCACGCTCTCCGCCCAGGTGCACCTTGCCGGTCGCCGAAATGTCGGTGTCCTCTCCCACCAGGTGGAACTGGTCAATCTGCAGCGTCTGCTCGGCCACCGAAAAACGGATCGGCCCCTGGTTCTTGATCTTTACGTCTTCGACATCGGCGTCCAGTTTGTCCACATTAGCGGTGAATTGCAGTTCGCGGGGCCGCCGCAATGGACCCACCATGTGCACTTCACCGTCCGCCCGCGAATGTCCGTTCACCGCGCCGCGCAGGTAGGTCCTGAAGATGGCATCCAGTTCCAACTGGTGGAAGCGGAAGTACACATCCGCGGGCCAGTCCCCGCGCAAATGCACGTTGCCATCGATCTTGAGGTCCGCCTGTTCGAACTGGGATTGTCCCGTGATGCGCAGTTCAGCTCCTTGCGACACTGCGTTGATGGTGAAGTCGCCAGCGCGTTCCTGGTCGAAAGCAAGATCATGAAGATGGATGGCCGCGTTGAGCCTGGGAGCTTCGAGGGTGCCGGAACCCTGGGCGGTGAAGTCGCCGCGGCCGGTCACAGCGATGCGCGCGCCCTGCAGGGTGCTAATACGGGCCAGGTCAAAATTGTTGCCGGTCAGATTGAAGCCATAGGCATGACTGGAGAGATTGTAGGTGGCCCCGCCCGCGACATTGGACTCGCGGTAGGCCAGCTGAATATTCTTGAACTCGACTTCCTCTCCCTTGAAATTCAAGTCCGACGTCAAGTGCTCGACCGGTTCGCCGTAAATACTGCCCTCACGCAGCTGCAAGCTGCCTTGCCCTTCGGGTACGGAGCGCGTTCCAGCGAGTTGCAGGTGGAGATCTACGGTCCCGCCGACCGGATAGGCGTAACCTGCCAGGGCAAGAAGTCCGGCCAAATCCGCGTTCTGCGTGTCCAGATGGGCTTCGATGGGGCTGCTGTCGGTGAATTGCCTGTCGGTAAGCTGGGCGTGAAAACCAAACTTCAACAAATCGGGATCGCGGCTGAGCGTACCATTCCGCACCGCGAAAACCGAGGGTGACAGTTGAATATCGGCCTGCAGGGCGTTCCAGTTGATGGTTCTCTCGGGTGTGTAAGCTGTGGCCGGAATAGTGGTCTCGAAGTCCTGCGATTGCAAGTTGCCCGCGATCGCGATCTGGCTGACCTTCCCCGTGGCGATGCCGTTGAACGAGGCGTGCCCCTTCAGGGTTACCGGGATCTGCCCGGCATATCCCGCGGCGCTGAACACCGGCTGCCATTCGCCGAGGTTGGTCGTCGTAACCTGCAGTTTGAGCGCTGCGGTGGACGAGAGCGTACCGGAGGCATGCACCTGGGTGGCGCGCGTCGCCGCGGTCAATTCCGTGAGATCCAACTCGCCCGGACCGAAACGGTAGACGCCCTGTGCGTGCCCGGTGAGCGGGAATTGCGCGTTGGTTGACGGCGCCGGCGGCAGCACGTCGGCCACGAACTGCGCTTCCGTGTTGCGGATGCTGTCCTTCCAGCCGGCGTCCACCTTTCCGCTGACCAGTCCGGCAGGTTTAATCCGTTGAAAGGGCCGTGAAGCCGTGGCCAACGCACCCGCAATCTCGGCCGCGGACAAGTCCTTAAAGCGAAGGCGCGCGCTGCCGGTCTGCCGGTTGCTCTGCTTTTCTCTGGGATTGGGGCTGGTGGATTGAGGGCTGAGCCATTGCGCTACCTCGACATCCCCCGTGACACTTCCGCCCAGCACGTGACCCTGAATCTGGGAGAGCGCCAGCTGCCTCGGATCGATGGCATATTGCGCGCTCAAACTGGCGCTGTGCACACCCAGTGGAACATCCCGCCAATCAAGATTGGACAACAAAGCCTTACCGACGGATGAGAAATCCTGCGCCGACCAGGAGCCATGCCCCGCCAGCTGCAGAACACCCCGCCGCACCTCCGGATGCCTGACGATTGCGGCCGCCTCGGCCAGGTCAAGGCTGAGGTCGTAGTCCCCGGCTATTTTGGGCTGCCGGAAATTTTCCAGCTGGCCCGTGGCCTGGAGGCGCGAGCGCCCCGAGGTTGCCTTCAGCGATCGCAATTGAAAACGGCTCCGGCCCAGGGTGAAGTGGGCCTCCGCCGTCCAGGCAAAGGGACGATATCCGCTAAAGGCGGTGTCAGCTTTACCCAGCAGAATGTTTCCTTCGTAGCTGCGGCGAAACAGCGAATAACTCATGTCAGCCGACACGTCGCGCAGAGCAAAATCGAGCGGCATTCTCTGGTTTCCCCAGATCAATTCGCCGCGGCGCACTTCGAAACGGCTGACGGAAAGCGCGAAAAGCTGCTCCATTGTCTTCCCTGGCGACGTCGCCTTCACCTTCGGCTCCGGCTGGTTGGTGGTGCCGTCGGAATAAAGGATGATGTGGATGACCGGATGATCAAGCACGACGTAGTTGAACCCCAGCCCAGTACGCAGCAGCGACCAGATTTTGACCTGCGCCATCAGGCTGTCTACATGGGCAAACGGAATTTCTTGCGGCCCTTCCCGGCCATGGATTGTCAGTTCGCGGACTTCCACCTGGAAATGGAAGGGAACGACGTGGATGCTCCCCAGCTCGACCCGGCCGCCTGTAGTTCGCTCCAGGGTAGCGATCAAACGCTGGCGCACCAGCGCCCGGAATGACTCCGTAGTGCTGTACCAGCCCACAACCAGCAGCACCAGTGCGCCGGCCAGCACAAGCCACAGCAGATACTTCCAGATCCTGCGCCCTCCCGGCTTCGCGCCGGTTTCACTCATTGGTTCCGGCCTTCAGAGGCGGGCGCGAGCGCTTCGGCGCGGATCTGGCTTCCCGCCCGCAGGTTGTGCAGCCAGGTGGTCAGCAGCTGGCTGATTTTCTTCTGGATGAGAAGTTCCTTGATTTTCCCCGTGACTTCCGCCAGGGGAACGCTCTGTGCCCCGGATTGACGAAGCTGTGGCAGTAGCTCCTGCTTGTAATAGCTCTCGATGCTTTTGGAATCCACCGTGACCGATGGCCGGAGGCGCGCGTCCACCAGGCGCATCAGATCGAGTTCTAGCGCTACGTGGTGCCTGAGGGTTTCCTCGCTCAGTCGGTACTTGTCCAGCAGAGCCTTCCAGCCCAGATCGCTTTCGGCGTCGGCGTACTGTTTGCGAATCTCAGCCACGCGCTGGGCCACTTCCTCCGGCGAGGCATGGGGTGGGTCCGCGGCGGGCTGTTGTTCGCGCAGCAACTCCTGATCGATCAGGCGATCGAGAGCAGCCTTGCGCTCTTCCGGGGTGATGCGGTCCAAGGGTTGTCCGCCGCTGAAGGCTTCGTAGCGCAGCGAATCTTCCCAGTCACTGAGCAGAATGACGTGGCCGTTCACGGTGGCCACAATGCGGTCGATCACCTCCGCCGATCCGGCCTGCACGCCGAGCGCGAGAAGCACTGCGACGTAGATCAGGATGGAAATCCTTTTACCCATCAGAAAGTCTGTCCGATGCTGAAATAAACATTGAAACGGCCCACACGCTTGGGGGCGAAATCGGCCGGCGTGCAGGACTCTCCCGGATTGAGTACCGCGGTGCAACTCGGGTACCGTGGCGGATTCAGATTGTATCCGAAATCGAAGCGCACCGGTCCCACCGGTGTCTTGTAGCGCACTCCCACTCCGATGGCATGCGAGATATAGCTGTAGTCACACTGCTTTGCGGTAGTCGAATTCATGCATAATTCCGGGTCTTTTTGACTCCAGCGCAGCAGGTTGTGGAACATGTCATGTGCGTTGGTAAAGACGTTCCCGGCGTCGTGGAAAATCGCGAAACTGATGTTGTCCTGGAAAAAGGGCAGAGTCGGGGGGGGCATGCGCAGTTCAATATTGTTTATGAACAAGGCCGTGCCCCCCAGCGGAAATCCAGTATTGGGATCGCGGGGCCCGGCCTGATTCAATCCGAAGCCGCGGTGCGAGTTTCCTCCGCCCGCGAAAAAACGCTCGGCCAGGGGCAAGCAAACCTGAAGGGCCGGGCAATCGCCTCCTGGTTGGGGCATGACCGTATTTCCATAGGGAATTTCAATTCCAACGCGGGTGGAGCGAGCGAGAACAAATTTCTGGTCCGAGTTCCGTTTTCTCCCGATGGAATAGTAAGTGGAATTTTGGATCAGTAGGCGGCCGAAATCGGTCTCCGAACCAAAACGACTGTCGGCCGCGCCGCCGTCCACAGTGGTGTAGTTCCCCTTGGTAGTTTCCAGATCATTGTCGCGCTTGTTGCGAATGTAAGTGAAGTTGGGAATCGCCACCCGAGTGGGCAGGGATAGCAGCGGAATCTGGTCGGGACTGACCCTGACGTCGTTCGCCCGCACCCGCCGGTAGGTGAGCCGGTAGGTCATGATGCTGGCCTTATTGATGATCTGTTCGGCCTGCACCGAACCCTCCAGGCGCTGGGAAGTAAAAGTGGTCACGTCCACCGTATTGTCGTAAAAAGCGGCAAAGGTCAGTCGCCACTTGGGGTTGTTGAACAGGCGTGGAGCGTCGTAGCTCATCAGGCCCCGCTGCTGCAGACCGCCCACATTGGCCTTCAGGTTCACGGTATGGTTGCGGCCGCGAAAGTTGAGCCGGGTCACGCCAAACGAGACCCGCGGGCTGATGCCCGTATTTCCCAGAGGCTGGTTGTTGCTTGAGCTCGGCTGTCCCGTCTGGAACTCCAGCCCCAGGCCGTAATTAAATGTGTAGCGTCTGGCTTCCTGCACGTTCACCAGCACGTTCTTCTTCCGCTCGCTGCTCTCCGGGTTCTGCACCGCTGTATCCACCTGGCTGAAGATACCCAGATCGTAAAGCCGCTTCTGGGTATTCAGCATATCGACCTGGCTGAGGGGATCGCCCGGCTTGATCTGGATTTCGCGCTGCACGACGAAAGGGTGGGTGTGATTCAGTCCAGCCGTGAACACATGGTCCACGATGACCTGTTCGCCGGGGTGGACGGTGTAAGTGACATCCCGGATCTCAGGGTCGGTGGGCGAGCGCTTCGCCGAAGCCTCGAAGGTAGCATTCGGAAATCCATTATTGAAATAGTAGTTCAGGATGATTTCGCGGTCCTCGTTGATCTTGGAATACGAAAACCCCTGCCCGGGAGAAATGTTGAGATCGGGGAATGGATTGGCCAGGGCGGTTGCGTTGCCAACGATGTGTAAGGTCCCCACCCGGGTCTGCGGGCCTTCCTCGATCTGCAACGTGATCCCCAGGTCGTTGTCCTTGCCTTGATAGTCATCTTCCACCTTGGGGGTAATCTTGGCTTCCAGGAAACCATTGGCTCGATACGGGTTGGCGATGAGGTTGCGAACATCCGCGTTCAGGAGCGCCTGGCTGTAGCGGCCATGCGCGAGAAAGCGCCCGGCAGGCTGAATCTGCATGCGGGCCCGAAGCAGGTCTTCGCTGAAAATATGGTTGCCCGTGATCGCCAGCCTCACCAGTTTGTGCCGTTCGCCCGCGTCAACGTTGTAGGTCACCCGCATTGCGCCGGCCGACATCGGGTTCTTTTTCACCGTCACTTTGGCATCGAAGTAGCCCAACCCCTGCACGTAGTTGAGCAGGTTGCGGCGGCCTTCGTTCAGCAAGTCATCGTCGAGCGCGTTCTCCTCGTACACCGGGACATTCCGCTTGATTTGGCCGCGGCTGATCTTTAAACCTTCGACTGTGATTTCAACCTTGGGTCCGGGCTCGATTTCAAAAGCGTAGTCCACGGTATTGCTTTGCGGACGGTAGGTCCGGCTGGAGATCGCGACCTGGGAAAGGAGGCGCTCCTGCTTCTGATACTTTTTCCGCAACCGGTCGAGGGCACGGCTGACGCGTTGCACGGTCACGTAGTCACCGCTGTGCATTTTGGCAATGTCCTGAATCTGTCCCACGGAGAATCCCGCCGGGCCACTCACCGTCACCCGGCCGACCCTGGCGTGTTCCCCAGGCGCGAGGTGGAAGAGCACATTCATCTGCTGGGTCTGGGGCTGGGGCTGTTCCTGGTCCTGGACCGACGACTGGTAGTAACCATTCTGCTCCATCAGCTGTTTGATGCCGGCCAGTCCGCGCTCCAGTTTTTCCCGCGTGAACAATTCTCCCAGCTGCAGCTTGGATGCATTCACGATCTGGTTGGCAGCCGGGGGATTGGGGGCCCCTTCCACGAAAATCTGGCCCACAAAAAAATTTGGCCTCAGGCGAAACGTCAATACGACCTGGCCGTCCGGAGTGCGCTCGGCCTCGGCTTGAATATCGGCAAAACGTCCCGTAGCATGCAGCGCCTGAATGCTTTGCCGTACCTTCTCGCGTTCCAAAGGGGCACCGACCTGTTGTGGAATCAAGTGAGACAGTCCCACCGTGCCGGCCGTGGGCAGATCGGCAAAATCAATCCTCTGAACGATAAGCCCCTCGTAGGCTGCCATCCCTCCCACCATCGGCACAGCCGGACGGGATGGCTGCGCGGGCGCTGCTGCGTCAGGTCCGGTCGCCGGAGCCGATTGTGCCGCCGCGCTCAGACCGAGAAAAACCGCAAGCGCCAGCCCCGTCAGGCTCCTCCCCACCGCTTCCTCTAAGCGCAAACCGGCTCCTCGCACGTGCAGGCGATAGTGGTTCGATGAATGGCTAGGTGACAGTGTTGCATTTGGCTTGGGATACTGCGCGGCACCTATAATAATGGTTTGTAGGCATGAAACTGGTGACCTCTTTGGGACTGGAAGAAAGATACTCGCGGCAGGTGCTGTTCTCGGGAATCGGACGGGAGGGGCAAGACCGGCTGGCCGGCGGCCGCGTGGCCCTGGTCGGGTGCGGCGCTACCGGTTCCGCCCTGGCTTCCCTGCTGGCCCGCGCCGGCGTCGGCCACATCCGTATCATTGACCGCGACTACGTCGAGCCCAGCAATTTGCAGCGTCAGTCGCTGTTCGATGAAGCCGATGCCGCCGAAGCGATGCCCAAGGCCATCGCGGCCGCGCGCAAGATTGCAGCCTTCAACTCCCGGATTGTAATTGAGCCGATAGTCAAGGATCTTGTCCCCGCCAACATCCAGGCCCTGCTGGAGGGGATCGACCTGGTGCTCGACGGCACCGACAACTTCGAGACCCGCTACCTCATCAACGACTTTGCCGTGAAGGCTTCCCTCCCCTGGATCTATACCGCTGCCGTGGGCAGCTATGGCATCACGATGAACGTGCTGCCAGGGAAGACCGCCTGCCTGGCCTGTCTTTTTCCCGACTCACCGCGCGGTGCCTTCGAGACCTGTGAGACCGCTGGAATCCTCAATTCAGCTGTAAACCTGGCCGCGTCGATTGCCGCGACTGAAGCCCTCAAGCTGCTGGTCGGCGCCGACCCGCAAGTCCGGCGAACCTTGCTTTCCTTCGATGTATGGAGCAACCAACGGGCCGAGGTCAATGCCGCAAGCCCGCGCCCGGGATGCCGCGCCTGCGGCGAGCGCGACTTTATTCACCTCGCCGGCGAGGGCCGGCCCCACATCACGTTGTGTGGACGAAACTCGGTACAGATCCACGAGCGCCACCGGCCCGTCGATTTCGTGGAAGTGAGCGCCCGGCTCCAGCCCCACGGCCCGGTGCGACACAACGATTTTGTCCTCAAGTTTTGGCCCACGCCCTACGAGATGACCCTGTTCCCCGATGGCCGGGCCATCATCAAAGGCACAACCGACACGGCCGTGGCCCGCAGCCTGTATGCACGCTATGTAGGAAGTTAGGTAGCGCCGGCGTCCCGCCGGCTGTCGGGCGGGCATCTTGCCCGCCCCGTCTGGAATCTGAGGTAAAGTTCGAAACGGAGGACTATCCCATGCGCCAGCTAACCAGTCTCTTGATCGTAATTTGTTGCTGCGGCTTCGCTGCCGCTCAGAGCGGTCAGGCTTTTCCCGGAGCCTACGCTGAACCCTTCACCCCACGCCTCACCACACCTTCGGCTTCCCCTGAGGCATTGGCGACGCCGTCCTTGACTCTGGACACCCCGCCTCTTGCGGTCGGGGCCAGCAATAGCACCCTGAGCGAAACCAGCTTGCCGGTGTACGTCAACCAGCCCCTTTGGTATGCGCCAGGAGTGCGCTTCAATACCCCGGTGCAGGAGCCGTCAGCTTCAGCTGCACCAATCATCGCTGCAGCCTCCAGTAACGGAATTGAACTCGGAGCCGCCGTGTTTCAAAGCAGCTACGGCGTTGCCCAACTGGCGGGCACTGCGGCTCGAGCGAAGGCGAAAAGGGTATACACCAACCAGGACGTTGCCAGCGTCAACGACACCAACGGCCTGGTCAAGTTTCGCGGCAAGCAGGAACACGCCAACTAGGGCGGTTTGACATTCATCTCAGAATCGAAGGCGGTGGCGGCGAGGGCCTCCATTGCCGCCGTCGCTGTTCATTCACGGACACCCTCCGCCGAAATCGGACACCTGATTCGGCCCCCCTGCCACCGTGGAACCCGGAAGCCGCTTCGCTATCATAAAGTTGCATGCACGACATTTTGGCTCTCGAATTGCCCTTCCTTTCCCTGTAGTCACATCTGGAGTCTGACCATGAGCAGTCTGCTTCAGGATCTCCGCTTCGCCCTGCGCCAGATGCGGCGCTCTCCGGGCTTTGCCTTCACCGCGGTCTTCACCCTGGCGCTCGGGATCTCCGCCAGTGTCATCGTCTTCGGCGTGCTGGATGCATTGGTCCTGCGGCCGATTGATGTGCCGCAGGGGGAGCGGGTGATGACGCTCGCGCGTGTCAATCAGACTTATCCGATTTTTTCTTATCCCGAAGTGCGCGATGTCCGCGACGGAAATACGGTGTTTTCCGCGGTGGCCGCCTGGAGCATCAATAATTTCGGTCTGGAGGCCAATGGGGTCACCCGGCCTGTCTGGGGATGGGAAGTGAGCGGGCAATACTTCGAGGTTGTCGCCGTCAAACCATTCCTCGGGCGTCTGCTTCAACGCGACGATGACGACCATCCCGGAGCCTCACAGGCCGCTGTACTTTCATGGTCCGCTTGGCAGAGTCAGTTTGGCGCTGATCCGAACGTCGTGGGAAAGACCGTCCGCATCAACAAGCAACCCTACACGATTGTCGGTGTTACCCCGCAAGGCTTCTACGGGACCGAAAAGTTTTTGCAGCCCGACATTTTTGTTCCGCTTGCCAATGAAGCATCGCTGGGAGGGGACGACTGGCTTGAGTCGCGACACGATCGCAATGTCTGGTCGATCGTGCGTATCGAGGACGGCGTTGACATATCCCAGGCGCAGGCTGAGCTGCGCACGATTTCTGCCCGCGTTGCCCGTCAATTTCCGAATGACGAGGAAAAGCTATCGCTCAAGCTGACCCGTCCGGGGCTGATGGGCGATTTTTTCGGTGCGCCGGCGCGCGGCTTTTTGGCTGGAGTACTGGGGCTTGCCGGCATTGTGTTGCTCGCTGCCTGCGCCAACCTGGGCGGCCTGTTCGCCGCGCGTACCGCAGACCGTACCCGCGAGATTGCCATTCGCATAGCCATTGGCTCGGGCCGCTCTCGCGTTGTCCGCCAGATCTTGGTCGAGGCCATTGTGATCTCGATCTTTGGCGGTGCGTGTGCCTGTCCTCTAGCGTGGATTGTCATTACCGGCTTGGCCAACTGGCACCCACCCACCGAATATCCGATGGGGTTCCATATACAGCCACAGCCATCATTGATCCTGATGGCGCTGCTTATCTCGCTGCTCGCCGGCGTTCTGTTCGGAGTGATGCCACTGCGACAGATATTCAGGACCGATCCGAATGACGCGATCAAGAGTGGCAGCAGCCCATCTTCCGCAGGACGCCGCTGGGTGCTGCGCGACGTATTGCTGGCGGCACAGATTGCGCTCTGCTGCGTCACCGTTACGGCCGCCTTTGTCTCGCTGCGCGGCCTAAGCAAGGCACTGACCATGGATATGGGCATTAATCCGAAGCATGCTGTGGTGACCAAGTTCGAGTTGAGCCAGGCTGGCTATTCGAGCCAGGCAGCCGACCACTTCCAGCGCCAGCTGCAGGAAAGAATCTCGCAGCTTCCGGGCGTGAAAAGCGCGGGCTACGCACAATCCATGCCTCTCTCCCAGGATGTACCTAGTACCAATGTCTTCTCTCAACAGACTACCGATTTCAAGCCCTCAAATAAGGCATTCGCTATCTACTACTATGACGTTTCTCCTGGATACTTTGCCGCCGCTGAAACGCCACTACTTTCAGGGCGCGATGTAAGCTTTGCCGACACCACGAAGACACCGCCGGTTGCTATTGTGAATCGCGAGTTTGCCCGGAGGCTCTTCCACTCCAACGACGCCGTCGGCCGCTATTTCAAGAACGGCCCTGGCGAGCCGGTCCAGATTGTGGGTATGGTGGCGGATGGAAAATACCTCTCGCTCAGCGAAGAGCCGGAACCGGTAGTGTTCTTCCCCATCTCGCAGCAACCAAGTACTAAAACATCGCTCATCGTACGGATGCGGCCAGACTCCTCCGGCGCGGCCACGAACGATATGGCGGCCACGATTCGTAAAGTGATCCGTGATCTTGACCCCGCCATTCCTATCCGGGAATCGAGCGCATGGACCAACCAGCTGGGACTGACGTTTTTTCCATCTCAGGTAGCGACCGTGGCGCTTGGCATCTTTGGCGCTTTTGGATTGCTGCTCTCCATCACCGGCACCTTCGGCCTGGCCTCGTATACTGTCAGCAAACGGCTGCGCGAACTAAGCATTCGTGTTGCTCTCGGCGCGCAGGCGAAGCAGGTTCTCTCGGCCGCGCTTGGCCGCATGCTGATCCTGCTGGCCAGCGGGTCACTGATTGGGATGCTGCTCGGGGTGGCCGCGAGCCGGGTACTTTCGGCGATCGTTTACCAGGCGTCGGCCCAGGATCCATTCGTACTCGCCGCTGTCGCCTGCACCGTGCTGGTTACCGGTGCACTGTCGGTCGCCGGTCCGGTGAGACGGGCCCTGACCATCGATCCGGCAAACGTACTCCGCGAACAGTAGCCTTTCAGGAAGTTGCGGCAGATCGCCTACCGGAGCTGGCTCCTTCCCGCCAGCCTAATTTCAGGCAACGCATAGGAGCCCACTTGCTGTCAGCGCTGCGCCCCGCTCTCCAGCGCGTCGAAAAATCCAGGATACGATATTACCGCCGCTTCCGCTCCCCGAATCCGCGTCTCCCCTTCCGCACGCAAGGCAGCAACTGCGAACGCCATAGCGATACGGTGATCGCCCAGAGAATCGACTTCCGCTCCGCGCAGCTTCTGCCTTCCCGGAATTTTCAAACCATCTTCCCGTTCTTCCACCTGCGCTCCCATGGCGCGCAGGTTTGTGGCGATGGCTGCAATGCGATCGGACTCCTTCACCCGCAGTTCGCGCGCGTCGCGAATCTCGATGCCGTTTTCGGTGTAGGGCGCGATCGCAGCCAGCACCGGGATTTCGTCGATCAGCGCGGCGGTATCGGCCCCGGCAATGGTGATTCCTTTCAGGTCGCGCCCTTCCACCTTCACCGTGCCGCGCAATTCCCCGTGCTGCTCTTCGAGTTGGGTAACGGAAATTCCCACACCCATCAGGATCAGGATATCCAGCAGCCGCGCCCGGGTGGGATTCATCAGCAGGTCCTCGATGGTCAGTTTCGCGCCCGGAAACAAGCCCGCCGCACAAAGGAAGAAAGCCGCGCTTGAAATATCGCCCGGAATCGCCGCTTCAATCGCGCGCAATTGTTGCCCGCCTGCAATCCGCGATTGATGGCCCACCTGCCTGAGTTCGGCCCCAAATGCGCGCAGCGCCAGTTCGCTGTGATCGCGAGTGCGTACCGGTTCGGTGACTGACGTCTCTCCGCTGGCGAACAGGCCGGCAAACAGCACACACGATTTCACCTGGGCGCTGGCCACCGGCATTTCGTAGCCGATCGCTTTCAGCGTTCCACCGTGCACCCGCAAAGGCGGCCGGCCGCCGCTCTGGGCGGTGATCTTCGCCCCCATCATTTCAAGCGGCGAGATGATTCGCGCCATGGGACGGCGGGAAAGCGATTCATCGCCGGTAAGCCGGCTCGCGAAATCCTGTCCCGCCAGAATGCCGCTCAACATCCGCATGGTGGAACCGGAATTGCCGCAATCCAGCGGCGATGCGGGTGTCTGTAATTTCGGGCCGCGACCGTGAATGACCACGCCGCTTCCACTGCGCTGCACCTCGGCACCCAGGGCGTTCACGCAGCTCAGAGTGCTGGCACAGTCCGCCCCCGTGGAAAAATTCTCCAGTCGCGTATCGCCTTCCGCGATGGCGGCCAGCATGGCGTAGCGGTGCGAAACCGATTTGTCCCCGGGCAGCCGCAGCGATCCGGCCACACTTCGCGCGGGACGCACAACCACGATCGAATCTTTGTTCATGCCGGATTCCAATATAGCGAATGTTAAGAAGATTGAACCACGGAGGACGCGGAGGACACCGAGAAGTCCTGGCGCCTCGTGCCGCTTTCGAGCAAGGTAGAGACGTTTAGGCCAGTGCCCTGGCCTCGGCCGTGGCCTGCTTCAGAATCTCCTGCGGCACTTCCCGAATGGCGAGGTGGAATTCGAACATTGGGGTTTCCGTCCCCCGTCCCCAGCGATTGACTTCCCAATGGGCACGAATGAACTTCACTTCCGCATGCGCGGTCAGATCGAGCAACATAGGATGCTGGCCGCGGTAGAACTTCTGGGGAAATGCGATCAGTGGCTTCGCCCCCCAGGCCGCGCCGTCGCCGGAGCCGTAGATGCTCACATCCAAAGCTTCCTGCTCGATAATGTTGGTGATGTCCAGAGTCAGCAGGAAAACGCGGCAGGACGCTCCGCCGATGTCCAACGTCGGCCCGTCGCCTTTGGCGCTGGCCACGGTTTTTTCGGGAACCAGGAGAGTATTGATCGTTGTCTGTGAAGGCATGGTCGGTGAAGGCATGGCGAGAGAATTGTAACAAACCACGTGGGGACAGCCGCCCTCGGCTGTCCGGTCGAGCGCAGCTCGACGGAGTTTGGCGCGATCGCTTATTACGCGGAGCTTCGCTCCGCCGGACAGCCGAGGGCGGCTGTCCCCACGTGCCTGACATTTGCGCACGAGCTGGACGCTCGCGCCTACATTCCGTCGAAGAACTGGCGCAGGAGTTTGCCAACTTCCGCGGGCTGCTCCCAGGGTGAGTAGTGTCCGGCGTGCCGAATGATCTTCAATTCGCTGCCAGCAATATTGTTTCGCATCAACTCCGCCTCCCCAGGTCCGGTGATGAGATCCTCGTCTCCGGTCACAATCAAGGTTGGAACGTTGATCGTTCTCAGGTCGGGCACGGAATCCGGACGGTCCGCCATGCCGCGCTGCACCTGGGCAACGTTTCCGGCGGACATCTTTCGCATCATGCGCAAGGCGCCATCCACTAGATCGGGACGACTCTGGCGCGTAGTCTGCCCCAGTAATTTTGGCACCATGCTCTCGAAGAAGGGCTCGGTGCCCCGTTCTAGGACCTCGGCCGCAGCCTGCAATCGTCCGGCCTTCGCTTCCGCAGAGTCGGGCGGCGCTTTGGTGTTGCACAGCGCCAGCCCCGCGACTCGCCCGCGATAACGCCGCCAGAACTCAAACAGCACATAGCCGCCAATGGAGACTCCCGCCAGCGGCACCCGCCCCACTTCCGCGTGATCAAGAATCCGGGCCACATCAGCCGCCTGCTTCTCCATAGTGGCTGGCCCTTCTCCGGCGGATGATTCACCATGTCCACGCAAGTCGGGAAGGATCAGTTGATAGCGTGACAGAGCCTGGGCCGCGGGCAGCCAGAATTCATGATGGGCAGGAAAAGGATGGAGCAGAACTAGCGGCGGTCCGCTCCCCAGCACCCGGTATGCAATCTCGGCGTCGCCACTCGTGATGTGAATCATCGCCTTGTGTGGGTCAGACTGTGTGGGTCGGACACCCTTGTCCGACGCTTTTGACTTTGACGTTTGAGCTCCAGGAACAGGTGTCAAGCGCACCCAAAATCTAACCCCAAATCAAAATCAAACGCGTCGGACAAGAGTGTCCGACCCACACGTGCACATCCCAAATTACGAGGCCTCAGCCTGGTGTCCCTGCGGCACCTCAGACCTGAGAGGTTCCTCCGGCATCACCACCCAGGCGATGGGATACGAGAGCAAACCGATGCCAGTCATCACGGCCGTAATCAGCCACACCAGCCGGACCAGGGTCACATCGAGATCGAAGTATTCCGCGAACCCGGCACAGACTCCCGCAATCTTGCGATCGCCTCGCGGTCGCACCAGGCGCCTGCGCGCCACCGCGCTCCCGATTCGCTTGCCGCAATACGCGCAATGGCTGGCGTCATCCTGAATCACCTTGCCGCAGTAATTGCAGTACATAGCTCCTCCCTCCCACACACAACATATCTACTCAACAATACGTGCCCAGACACCGGAAGGTTCCCAAATCTAGTTCTCCCGATAAGCCTCTTTCATCCGTTTGCGCGCGGTCTCAGCCGGCGCCGTGCTGGCGTCCCTGGCCAGTACAGCCTGATACCTGGCCAGCGCCAGATCGCGCTTCTGCAGCAGATCGTACATTTCGCCGGCCCCCAGGTTGGCTTTCTGCAAGACCTCCTCTTCGGGTTGCGGGGATTGCCCCACCTGTTCGTACGCGGCCGCGGCTCCGCTGTAGTCCTTCTGAGCGCGCAGCAAATCGCCCAGGCTGAGGGCGGCGATTTCATAGTGCAGGCCGGGATAATGTCCTTCCCTCCCTGCCTGCCAGATTTTTCGATAAACCTCTGCTGCCTCCTGGTTGTGTCCGGCGGCGCGCAGCAGGTGGCCCTCCTCCAACGCCAGCAGGATGTCCTGGGGAAAGCGCGGGACCAGCGCGCGCACAATCGGCAGGGCCTCCTCATAGCGGTGCTCGCGGCGCAAAAACACCGCCAACAGGATCTGTGCATCGATGCTGGTCTCGCCGTTCCCCTGGGCACACTCTTTGAGGTACTCCAGTCCCTTGTCCTTGTTTCCTCCCAACCCAACCATGGAAGCGGCCACCTTCACTCCCCAAGGCAGACTACCGACAACGTAGTTGTGCGCCCCCACGATCAGCTTCGCCTCCACCGTGGAAGGAGAGAGTTCGAGCACGCGTTCGTGATCGCGGCGCGCGCCTACGGCATTCCGCAGGGCCGAAAACCAGGCGCGTTCGATCAGCGCAGTGTAGGTGGAGAACTGGGCCCGGGTCACGCCGCGCGCGTACAGCATTTCCACATCATCAGGATTTGCGGCCAGGCGCTTTTCCTCCAGCTGCAGGGCCCGTTCGACCAGACTCTTGATCTGCTCCTTCACCTTCGGATCCGCCGGGCGGTGGGGCGCGGAAATAAAACTGTTGTTGGCGTACTCTCCCGTGTTCAGCACGCCCATGCGATAAAGTTCCCGGAACAATGTCGAGGTCAGGAGATGATTGACCGCGAAGGGATCGTCAGGATGCCGCGCCAGCACCTGTCCGAACTCCTGCACAGCGCGGTCGTAGTCGAGGTTGTAGAAATGATTAAAGGCGATTGGGTTCAGCGGATCGTGGGGACGATAGGCGAGTGAAGCAGGATTTGCGTCCGAAGACGCCATCGCCGGCGCAGCCACCAGTACACACACCAGAAGCAGAACGGCGCGGCGTGGAAGGGGAAAAAACAAATTCTCTCTCGTCGGAGTCGCTGAACTTTAGTTTACCTGAAGGCGGCTGGCTTCGGCCTCGAACCAAGAAGGTTAAGATTCACGTCGAAAAACGGGCTGAAAGTGTGCCTATAATCTCAGCGTCCAGAATTAACTTTTCATCATCAGTCGAGCGCATCTTTCCTAGTGGCAACGGTAATTCTTGCGCGATTTGAGACGGTCACCTTTGGGGCTGGTCGCCAAAGGATCGGTGTTTCAACAACTTACCAACCTTGGGCTTTTGGTGACCGGCTTGCGATCTGGGAAGGCGAGGATTGTCATGTCTAACGTGGTCCATGACGCGCAACACGAGTTCTGGCGGCCTCCCGTAGTCCCCGGCGAAGCGGCTCGCCCGGTCAGGGTGGAAGTCTGCGACGGTTGCGCCACCGAGTTCATGGTGGGCTCACTTTTCTGCCATGTCTGCGGTGCTGCTCGTGAAACACGGCCGGCGACCGCTTCTCATTGGACGCTCTACCTGCAATTCCACAACATCCAGCGCGTACTTGGCCTGTCCACCGCTTCACTGGTCGCTTTTCTGATCGGAATGGCGTGTCTGATTATGGCGGGGGTCGCGGTTGGCATGATCTACAGCATTCAAACCTTCAACGATTTTCAGGCGGTACAGCTCTACCGGATGCAGTGGCTCTTGGGAGCCATAGCAGCCTTCGCGGCAGGGTTGCTACTCAAGAAGTCTCCCGACGCAAAGCGCTAAAAAACCCCAACCCACGTAGGCCCGGACGCCCTCGTCCGGGCGGGCGAGCATAGCTCGCCAAGAGTTCTGCGTTGCTCCAAGCCCGTACGTGAGCGAAATCAACTTCAAAGGCGTCGGACAAGCCTGCCGTGAGCGAAGTCGAAGGGAGTGTCCGACCCACACAGCCGCCCTACGTGGGATCGTTGATTACCACCCGCCGCTGTTGATGCATGCGGTAGAGATGATGGACCGGTCCGATGCCGCGACCCAAGGGATGGGCGTTGGCAATGGCGGCGGCGACGTAGGCCTTGGACAGCAGCACGGCCTCGGGCAGGCCGCGACCGCGCGCCAGGTGGCAGGCCATCGCGGTGGAGAATGCACAGCCTGTGCCATGGGTGGATTTCGACTCCAGCCGGTTGGATTTGAACACTTCCTGCACCGTCCCGTGGCGAGTGGTAAAACTTAAAAAATCAATCGCTTTTTCCAGATGGCCGCCAGTGATGACCACAGCGGTTGCACCCATCTCATGCAGGCGGGTGGCCGCCACCCGCATCTGCTCCAGGTTCGTGACCGCGAGCCCGGTCAGGACAGCGGCTTCGTCCACATTAGGTGTGATGACTGTGACCCGCGGCAG
The DNA here is from genome assembly GCA_963797385.1 of Terriglobia bacterium. Lineage (GTDB taxonomy): Bacteria > Acidobacteriota > Terriglobia > Terriglobales > Acidobacteriaceae > JAIQFF01. Next base: position 285,946 of record CAWCPY010000011.1, on the reverse strand, counting down.
CAGGCGCTCGACCAGAAGGCGCAATCCGGTCGCATCGATCAGATCATGGCCGGATGAGGATTTGATGATGGGATCGAGAACCATCTTGCCCAGCTCCGATTTCTCCAGAAAATCGCTGACTACCCGCGCGACCTTCCCCGAACCCAGCATGCCAACGTGGACAGCCGAGATTTCAAGATCAGCGCTCAGTTCCTGGAGGGTTTCCGCAATCAGCTCAGGAGCGACCGGCTCTACCCGCCGAACTCCCGCCGTGGACTGGACGGTCAAGGCCGTGATGCAGCCCACGCCATAGCAGCCGTGGGCGGCAATGGTCTTCACGTCCGCCGTCACCCCTGCTCCGGAAGAGGGGTCAAACCCGGCAATCGTCAGGACCACGGGTGGAGCCTGGGTCATAGGGCAAATGTAACAGTTTCAGATGTGGGCGCGAGCAAACCACGTGGGGACAGCCGCCCTCGGCTGTCCGGTCGAGCGGAGACTCGACAGATTTTGGCGCGATCGCCTGACCCGCGAAGCTTCGCTCCGCCGGACAGCCGAGGGCGGCTGTCCCCACGCAATCGTTGTGGCTGCACGAGCGGGACGCTCGCGCCCACATCAGCTCAAAGTCTTGAGCCGGATATTACCTCGGCGCACACCGAGGTAATGTTCGTAACCCATTGAAACCAAATGGAAGGTAATAAATTCCCTGGTTGGCACTTTGGGCTGTAGTTACCATTATGTAAACAGTTAAGGCCATTGACTACAGCAATATGGGTAGCATTAGTCAAGATTAACAGTATGTTACGTAAGACATCTATTACTAGATAAGCATCTTGCTCGGGTCAAATCCGGGTTGACAGGCTGTCCCTTGCCCGGTAGCCTTGTCAAATCCTTGGCGAGGGTGGGTGCGAAAGACTGCGAACGACTTAGAGATGTGAGGTGACAATGCGAGGACATATAGCTCATATCCTGGCGACGGTTTTAATGGTTGTCAGCCTAGGGGCGGCTCAGCGACCGACCAGCTCAGAGTCCGTGAAGACCGGAAATAAGGCAATGCCGGGCAAGGTAGCCCGGACAAAGCCGTATCAAATTGGGACGGCGTCGTGGTACGGAAGCTACTTTCAGGGCCGAGCCACGGCCAGCGGTGAGCCCTACGACATGTACGACCTGACCGCAGCGCACCCAACCCTGCCCCTGGGCAGCTGGGTACGCGTCACCAACCTGCGTAACGGGCGGGCGGTGGTGGTACGTATCAACGATCGCGGACCCATTGTCCCGGGACGGATTATCGATCTTTCCTACAACACAGCGCGCGTGCTCCGCTTCGAGTCCAAAGGCTTGCAGCGAGTGCGCCTGGACGTGATCAAGAACAAGACGAACACGACCCAGCCGCAAATGATGGCCTCCCTGCACTACTAGCCTGCACGCTCCAAATCCCTTACACTTCCTTAGGATGTACGATCCGAGACAGCATCTGATCGTGGCTTTGGATGTATCGACCGCGGCCGCCGCCCAGAAGATCGTGGCGGCCCTGGGCGATTCCGCCTTGACCTACAAGGTCGGTATGCAGCTCTACACCGCCGAAGGTCCCAGGGTGGTGCGCGACCTGATCGCCTCCGGTCGCCGTGTTTTCCTCGACCTCAAATATCACGACATTCCTAACACGGTCGCGGCCGCTGTACATCAGGCGGGCGAGCTGGGCGTCGGAATGCTCACAGTGCACGCCGGCGGTGGCGGCAAGATGTTGCGCGCCGCGGTTGAAGCCGCCCGCAGTGTGAGCCCTGCCCTGATGGTGTTGGGGGTCACTGTGCTGACCAGCATGGACGACCAGGACCTCGACAAGATCGGGGTGCGTGGCCGCGTCGTGGACCAAGTGATGAGGCTGGCAGCACTGGCCCTCAATAGCGGCTGTCAGGGAGTTGTGGCGTCCGCGCTGGAGGCTTCTGAACTGCGCTCGGAACTGGGCGACCACTTTCTGATTGTGACTCCGGGCGTGCGTCCCGCAGGCCAGGACCATGGCGATCAAAGCCGGGTGGTGACCCCTTCAGAAGCGATCACGGCCGGCGCCACCTACATCGTGGTCGGCCGGCCCATCACCGCCGCAGCCAATCCGGCGGACGAAGCCCGCTCTATTCTGGAGCAGATGAGTCTGGCGGTCAGCGCCTAGCCCCGGACTCGATTAGAGTCCACGCAAGACCATTGGCAACGACGCCCTAGTCCCTTCCGGGTTGCTTCTCCACGATCGGAATATCTTCGATGGGTGGCCCGACTTTTAGGTACAGCGCGTAGGTTTTCACATCCTCTGGTGGAGCGGAGAACTTTGCCCACCAGTTCCACGTTCCGCCTTTGGCAATGCGCGCGGTAAGGTCGCCGCCTGGATCCATGGGCGTGGCAACGGCATACCCTTTGCTGTCGCGCACCACCGTGTATTTAGTTTCTACGGCGGTGACGTAGTTTTCGTCGTAGTGTCCAGCGCTGGCCAGGTTTAAAGAAACGGACTTGTCGCCGGTGTTGCGAAAGCGGACCCTGATGGTAAGCACGCCATCCCGACGCGTGGACTCAATGACCTCGGCCACGATCCCCGGCGCGTCGAGCTGCGCACTGGCCAGAGGCTTGCTGCTCTTCGGCGACTGGGCCAAGCACAGCGCCGTGCACATCGACACGATTACGCCCCAGAAAACAAGCTTCATATCGAACCTCCCTTTAATTCAACAGGGTGAAGATGCCCGCATTGTACTGCTGCTGGAGGAATCTGCAACCCCAAGGAAAATTGACCGGGAGGCCTTTTTTGCTTCAACGGCGGGAGTATTGTTAATTAGAGCTTCTCGTAGAATTCGCAGGCCGAGCAGGAAATAAAAATCCCGCCGGGAACCCCGCGCTCTCGATCTTTCACCCGCTTCACGATGCGTGTTGGTTTGCCGCACTTGGGACAATCCGTGCTCTTGGTGGTGTCCATTTCTCTCTTACGGTCTGCGGTCTTCGCAATCTTGACTGCCATTTCCTGATCTCCTTAAGGCCTTGCGGTCTAATATTTTGTTTCTAAACTCAGTAATATTCCAGTCCCAGGTGCGTGATCAGCTCTTCGCCCTTTAAATGCCGCAGCGTGTTCTTCAGCTTCATCAGCTGAATGAACAGATCATGCTCGGGATAAAGTCCGGGCGCAGTCATGGGCGACTTGAAGTAGAAGCTCAGCCACTCCTGGATGCCCAGCCCGCGTAGTTGCTTGCTGCGCTGCGCCAGGTCGAGGAACAGCACCAGGTCGAGAACGATGGGCGCAGCCAGAATCGAATCGCGGCACAGGAAATCAACCTTGATCTGCATGGGATAGCCCAGCCATCCGAAGATATCGATGTTGTCCCAGCCCTCTTTGTTATCGCCGCGCGGCGGGTAGTAATTGATGCGGACCTTGTGGGTGAACTTGCCGTAGAGTTCAGGATAAAGTTCTGGCTGCAGAATGTGCTCCAGCACCGACAGCTTGGACTCCTCCTTGGTCTTGAAAGACCCCGGGTCCTCCAGCACCTCGCCGTCGCGATTGCCCAGAATGTTGGTGGAGAACCAGCCGTTCAGCCCGATCATGCGCGCCTTGAATCCGGGCGCGAGGATGGTCTTGATCAGGGTCTGCCCGGTCTTGTAATCCTTGCCGCAGATGGGCGCCGAGTTCTCCCGTGACAGGTCCTGCATCACCGGCAGGTCCACGGTTAGGTTGGGGGCGCCGTTGGCGAAGGGCACGCCCTCCATCAGGGAGGCGTAGGCGTAGATCATCGAGGGCGCGATCATTTCATCGTTCTGGGTCAACGCCTTCTCAAACGACTTCAGCGACTGGTGGGCCGCGGTCTGCTCAATAAATGTCTCGGTCGAACCGCACCAGATGGTGATCAGCCGGGAGGCGCCAGAACTCTTCCGGAATTCCCGGATGTCGGCCCGCACCTGTTCCGCCAGGTCCATCTTGTTCTTGCCCTTTTTGACGTTGGGGCCGTCCAGCTTCTTGACGTAATTGTGATCGAAAACCGCCTTGCGCGGCTTGATGGAGGTAAGAAACGGCTTCACCTGCTCAAGCAGATCTCGTTCCAGCACGCCCGCCTTCGACGCAGCCGCGTACATGTTGTCGTCAAAAATGTCCCAGCCGGTGAAGACCAGGTCGTCGAGCGATGCCAGAGGAACAAATTCCTTGATCTTGGGCGACAGTGCATCCGTGCGCTTGCCCAGCCGGATGGTGCCCATCTGCGTCAGCGACCCGATGGGCTTGGCGATGCCCTTGCGCACCGCTTCCACACCGGCAACGAACGTGGTGGCCACGGCCCCCATGCCGGGAATCATGATGCCCAGTTTGCCCGTGGGCGCCTGGAGCTCACTGCTGGAAGACTTCGACTCTGTCTTGCTTCTTGCGTTCTTCGGCCGCGTCGGCATGTTCAAGCTCCTCCCTCATGGCTTATGGGAATGTGAGGCGAACCGCTATGTTCTCGTATTGAGTCAGCATTTGCAACCGCGCGACCAGCGAATGGCTGCGGAAGCAACGTGAACGGCGGCATCCCAGGGTCCTTTAACCACGGAGGACACTGAGGACACAGAGATAAACCGGGTTCTCTGTGTTCTCCGTGTCCTCCGTGGTCAAAAGCTTACTTGTCCAGATCGAGGGTCTTCACCGGCAAGTCCCAGTGCGCGTCCAGAATCTCAAATCTGCGCTGTTCCTCGCGTTCATAGGCCGCCTGATCGGGCCAGAGCTGTTTCTTTAAAGCATCTTCTTCGAAGGGCTCGTTGGCCACGGTCGCGTTTTTGAACACAATGGTCACACGGTAGTCCCAGCGTCCGTCTTCGGTGGTGTGGTAACGGGGCTGGTCCATCCAGACCTTGAGCATGCGCCCCATCTCCACTTCTTTTTTGAGCAGAGGGTAGTGGTTCTTCTTGAACAATCGTAGAAACTCGTCGGCGTGTCCCCACTTGGTCTTGTAGTAATACTCGACCACAAAGGGCTGGCCCGGCGCGGGGGTCGGGTTCTGCGCCACGCTGCCAGCAACGCCTATCAACACCACGACCAGCAAGAGAGTAAGACGCTGCATGGTTGGTCTCCTGGTACGGAGCTATTCAGATTGCAGATTTTAGATTGCATACCTTCAAGCGTGAGGCGGAGTGAAAATCTGCACCCTAAAATCTAAAATCTGCAATGATTTGTGAGCCTACTCTGTTCGCATCCGGTTCTGCCAGTGCGACCACACGAACCAGATGATGCCGGCGCCCAGAACGACTCCAATCACCAGGTCAAGCTGGTGAAAGTATTTCCCCAGTTCGCGCCAGTGCTCACCCAGCTTCAGCCCCAGCCAGGCCAGACCGAAACACCAGGGCCAGGACCCGAGAAAAGTATAGATGTGGAAGCGGCCGCGCGGCATGCGGGCAATCCCCGCCGGCAAGGCAATGAAGGTGCGGATCACCGGCAGCAGGCGCGCGATCAGCACCGCCAAGTATCCCCAGCGCAGAAAGAAGCGGTCGGCCCAATCCAGTTCGCGCCGGCCCATCAGGATCCAGCGCCCGTATTTCTCCACCAGTGGCCGTCCGCCATAGCAGCCAATCTCGTAGGCCACGAGCGATCCCAGGTTGCAGCCGATGGCTCCCGCGGTCGCCACCCACAGCAGATTCATCGACCCCTCGTACACCAGATAGCCCGCAAAGGGCATGATCAATTCGGAAGGCAGAGGAATACAGGCCGACTCGATGGCCATCAGCAGGGCAATCCCGGAATAGCCGGTGGCTGCCACCACCGACTTGATGAACACAAACAGAATGGCAAGAATTTTTTCGGTCATGCGGGAAACATGATAAATGGAAACGCTGCTTTGGAAATGGGCCGGAACCTGTATTGGGCGAGGTTGAAGGGACCCGCCCCAACCGCCCCAAGGACGGCAGGTGTCAGAATGCGCCTTCCTGAGTAAAGGTGTATCCGGGAAGCGAAGCGCCGCTGGCGTTCTTGTTCACCTTTACCCGGACCGTGGCTACATCGGGCGCCGACAAACCTGCCGGCCGCAACACCGCGTACTGGGTAAACACTTCGCTGTACATCTTGGTGACAAGATAGTCCTTGCCATCGCTGTCGTTCCGCCATACCTGACCGAGCTGGATGGATTTCACCGCCACGTCAAAACTCCTGCATCGCTGGAAATCTCTTTCAGGGTACCGGGACAGGCCCAGCCCGTCAATTAGGCCGGTGGTTCCGTGGCGTTACGAAAGGCTAGGTAGAGAACGGGGAAGAGTGTGGGAATGGGTAAGGCCGTGTGGGGACGGGCACTCCTGCCCGTCCAGGCCGTCCGCAGGACGGCTGGATCTTGTCAGCACCCACAAAGCAATTTGCTAAGATTGACCCTCGATTTGGGAGGATCTCTCATGCCCCGCGGCATCACCCCGCGCCAACCTGCAAGGACCGGACGCCACGAAGGCATCCGCAAGGCCGCTCCCCGGGAAAAACCAGGCGTCCTTCGGACGCCCCGGGCGGGCAAGAGTGCCCGTCCCCACACTGACCCTGCTGTCCCCAAAAAATCAGCCGGCAAGAACTCCTACAATCCAACCGCTCCCCAGCGGGTCCAGGAAATTCTGCAGCGGCTCAACTCTCTCTATCCCGACGCGACCTGCGCTTTGCACCACCACAGTGCATGGGAGCTGCTGGTCGCGACCATTCTCTCCGCCCAGTCCACCGACGTTCGCGTGAACATGGTCACGCCGGAGCTGTTCAGAAAATATCCCACGGTCGAGGACTTTGCGGCGCTCACGCCCGAGCAGCTCCAGCCTGACGTCCGCTCCACCGGCTTTTTCCGGAACAAATCGAAGTCGGTCGTGGGAGCGGCAAAAACAATCGTCAGTGACTTTGGCGGCCAGGTCCCCGATCAGATGGATCAGCTCCTCACTCTGCCCGGTGTGGCGCGCAAGACTGCCAATGTCGTCCTGGGCACATGGTTCAAGAAAAACGAAGGCGTGGTCGTGGATACCCATGTCCATCGCATCAGCCGCCGCCTCGAACTCACGCGTCATGACGACCCCAAGAAAATCGAGCAGGACCTGATGCAGATCATCCCGCGCGAAAAGTGGACGCTGTTCTCTCACCAGATCATCTGGCACGGCCGCAAATTGTGCATCGCCCGCCGCCCCAAATGCGCCGACTGTCCCCTCGAAAACATCTGCCACGCCGCCGACAAGACGTGGAGCACAGTCGAGATCCACAAGAACGCCAAGTAGCGTCATCAATTCGAGCAATGTCATCCTGAGCGGAACCCGTCCATTCGCTTGCGAATGGACGGGTGAAGCCGAAGGACCCCTAGCGCAAGAATGCACCCTTGCCATCTTAGGCCGTGAGCACACCATGAGCTGTCGGAGATTATAGGGGTCCTTCGACTCCGCAGCTTCTTCGCGACGCGAAGAAGCTGCTACGCTCAGGATGACAGCTGCTACACTTTTCTCTACCGTATGCGCACGCTTATCCTGTTGGCCATCGTCATTTCTATGAGCACTCTCGCCCTCTCTCAAAAGCTTCCAGCACCCCCGGCGATCACCGATCCCAAGCTGATCAGCAGCAAGCCCAACGCGAATGTGGAACAGAGCCAGCAGAGCCTGTCCATCGAACGGCTCTTCATGACGCGCTCGGTCGGGGCCAGCACCTGGTCACCGGATGGCAACAGCATCGCCTTCGTCTCGAACATCAGCGGCCGCAACAATATCTGGCTGGTGCCCGCCACCGGCGGATGGCCCATGCAACTCACAGTCAGCGACCAGCGCCAGACTTCGCCCACCTGGTCGCCCGACGGCAAGTGGATTGCCTACATCTCCGATTACGACGGCGACGAGCAGTGGGACATTTTCTTCGTCTCGCCAAAAACCGGACAGGTCGTCAACATCACCAACACGCGCGAGATCTCGGAAGAGAGTCCGACCTGGTCGCCCAGCGGCCGCTATCTGGCCTACACGGTGAAGCCCAAGACCTCGTCGGTGTTCGAAATCGATATTTTCGACACCCTGATGCGCGACACCAAACACCTGACCAGCGGCACGCCCAACGACAAGATGAATGTCAATCCCATCTGGTCCGCCGACAACAAGTGGATCGCCTACACCCAGCAGCAGGCCAAGGGAACAGATTCAAATATCTTCATTGCCGAAGTTGCAACCGGCAAGAGCACTCTGCTGACCCCGCACCCGGGCGAGCAGCTGTACACCGCCAACGAATTCTCTCCGGATGGAAAGCGCCTGCTGATTACCTCCAATGCCGGCAACGGCTATGACAACGTCGGCCTGCTGGATATCGCCACCAAGAGGATCGACTGGCTCACCCAGGACAAATGGGAGATCGAAGGCGGCAATTTTTCTCCCGACGGCAAGTCCCTCACATGGACCGCCAATGTGGACGGCAACACCGACATCTACGTGCACGACCTCACGTCCGGAAAGACCACTTCCCTGCCGCTGCCCAAAGGGGTGAACCAGCCGGCAGGCGCGGAGTCCGCCTTCACTCGCGACGGCTCACGCCTGCTCTACTCTCATAATGGCCCCACCTCACCCAAGGATGTCTGGGTCTATTCCGTGGCCGATGGCAAGTCGCAACAGATTACGCATTCGCTGGTGGCCGGGGTGCGCTCAGAGGACATGGTCGAACCCTTTCTGGTGCACTACCCCAGCCGCGACGGCAAGTGGACCATCTCGGCTTTCGTGTACGTGCCTTACAACATGGCGCGTAGCGGACAGAACGCCGCTATTGTCTATGTTCACGGCGGGCCCACGTCGCAGACCGTGAATTCTTTCAGCCGCATCATTCAGCACATGGTCAACCAGGGCTACATGGTGATCGCGCCCAACTATCGCGGGTCCACGGGCTACGGAAAAGAATTTCAGCATGCCAACCTGTTCGACATGGGCGGAGGCGATCTGCAGGATGTTCTCGCCGCCGCCGACTGGATCAAGCGGACCGGCTATCTCGATCCCAAGAAACTGGTCCTGATGGGCGGCAGCTACGGTGGTTACATGACCATGATGGGCGTGACCAAGGCACCGGACATGTGGGCGGCCGGCGTTCCCATTGTGCCCTTCGTCAACTGGTTCACCGAAATCGCCAATGAAGATCCGGTGCTGCAGCAATCCGATCTCGCCACCATGGGCGACCTGGAGACGAACAAAGAGTTGTTCCACGACCGCTCCCCGATTTTTTTCGTGGACCAGATCAAGGCGCCGCTCCTGCTGCTGGCCGGCGGCAACGATCCGCGCTGTCCCAAGGAAGAGGCCCAGCAGGTGGTGGATGCGGTGAAAAAGCGCGGGGGGGTGGCCGAATATAAGGTGTACGAAAACGAGGGCCACGGCTTCGCCCGCGTGGAGAACCAGATCGACGCCTACCAGCGCGTTTCACAGTTCCTCAAGGCGCACGTCCCGCCCGCAGACTGCGGATGCTCGCTCAACCAGTAATCAAAATGTAGGCGCGAGCGTCTCGCTCGTGCACTCCGGAGGTAGCCACAGACCACGTGGGGACAGCCGCCCTCGGCTGTACTGGTCGAGCAAAGCTCGACAGATTCCTAGCAGCGATAAAAAGAGCGGAGCCTCGCTCCGCTGGACAGCCGGGGGCGGCTGTCCCCACGTGGCCAGTGGCCAGGCCCGGCACGAGCGAGGACGCTCGCGCCCACATTGATTGTTATTTCCTGGTGAACTTAGCGAAAAAGTCCCCGGCGTTCCAGTGCGGACGCTCGGTCTGCTGCGCCACCTCATAGCCCACAGCCAAATCCACGCGAGTGCACTTCACGGTTGCATTGAAGTCGAAGGGCTGATTCATGTCATCGCTGGGCTGATGGTAGCGCTGGGTCTCCCAATCGAACTGCATCTTCTTGCCGTCAAGGTCCGGATTCGACGGTCCGCAACCCTTCTCCGATATACAAGGCGGGGACGCCTTGCAGAATGAAGGAATACTGATCACTGCGGATGAAATAAACCTCTTCCGGCATGGGGTCCGGGCTCACGGTGAGACCCATGTGCCGGGCCACGTCATCCGCCACCGCGCCCAGGCTGGAATGCTCGCCCCCCAAAGGCACAATGTCCTTGAAGTCGTAGAGGAAAGAAACTTCGTCCATGTTGATGTCGGCCACGATCTGCGCCATCGGCACAGTCGGATTGTGCGCGTAGTAATCGGAACCCAGCAGACCTTCTTCTTCCCCGGTGACGGCCAGAAAAAGAAGCGAGCGCCGCGGGGCGGGCTTCATCTCAGAAAATGCCCGCGCCATTTCCAACAATGCGGCGATGCCCGAGGCGTTGTCGGCCGCGCCGTTGTAAATGCTGTCTCCTTTGACCGGGTCTCCGATGCCGAGGTGGTCGAGATGCGCGGTGAAAACCACGTATTCATTCCTGAGTTGGGGATCGGAGCCGGGCAGAATGGCTGCCACGTTCGGACTCCCCAGTTCCGAGTAGTGGCTGACCAGGTGCATGGAGACGCTTGTGGCGAGCGGGAAGGCCTGGGGCTGGCTGGCATCCGCCGCCTGGAGAGTGTCTCTTCCAGGATTTCGGAGCGCCCTCGAACAGGGCGGCAGCGGTGGTGGAATTTATCCTGGCATAACCTTTGATTTTCGGTTGGACGTCATTTGGGACACCCTGGTCATCCAGCCAGCGCAGCGCCGGCCCCTTCGAAAAACGCACGTACTCTGAAAACGGGGTACGCTGTTCCGCCCTGCCTGCCCAGATGGTAAGGAATCCGATCGCCCCATGCTCCGCCGCCACCCGCAGCTTCTGTTCGGAGGAGGAAAAATGGGCGCCGGGAGCGGACGGAAGTTTCGAAGGGGCGCCATACAACGCAGCCACAATCTTGCCCCGCACGTCGCTTCCCGCATAGTCGTCGTAGCCAAACTCCGGCGCGCTCACGCCGAAACCTACGAACACGACCTGGCCTTCGACTTTGGCGTCGCTCGAAAGGGGATCGCCTCCCATCACGTAATCCTTGTCGAGGACCAGCGTCCGGGATGTTCCGTCGTGCTTCAGGGTCAGCGAACTCTTGTCCTGCAGAAGTTCGATTTTGCGGAAGCGAACGTTCTGAAAGTACTTCCGGTTGACTCCCGCCGGCTTCAGACCCATTTCCTCGAATTGCGCGCGCACATAGTCGGCCGCCAGTTGGTAGCCGCGCGTTCCAGTGCCTCGCCCTTCCAGCAGATCGTCGGCCAGAAATGCCATGTGCGCGCGCAGACCCTGCGCGGTGATGCGCTGCAAGAGTTCGTCCGGCGGGAAATCAAAAGAAGTGGTCTGACCAAATACAAAGGAAACCACCAGGACCAGACCCATGAGTACGCAAACACGCCTTAGCGACAAACTTGCCTCCCCTGTAAGACTGCCATGGGCACCCTAGAGTCCGCACCGGACGATGGCTTTGATAAGGCCTGGAATCGTGTATTGCGCGGCCTCGACGTCCACCGGTAGCCCAAGCTCCCGCAGAGTAGACGAAGTAACCGGCCCAATGGAAGCAAACCGCACCCGGTCCGGCTCCTTGCTTATCTTGCCTGTGTGGACGCGGGCGACTCGCCCGCGGCTTTCCGCTAGCAGGGCCACAAAATTTCTCACCGTAGAGGAACTGGTAAACGTAATCCAATCGGGACGCCGATTCTGAGATTTCAGGGCCGCACGGAGCCGTCGCCGTGAAGACTCTGGAACTACTGTCTCGTAGGCTTCAACCACGTCCACCCGAGCTCCCAACTTACGAAGCTCGCGCGGAATCACATCACGCGCCACTTTCGCCCGGGCCAGCAACACCCGCTTCCCTTTTACCTTCCGCCGCAAGCTCGCCACCACCGACTCTGCCACATACTCCCGGGGCACAACGTTCACTTTCACGCCGTGCGTCTCGATGGCTTGCCGGGTAGCCGGCCCGATCGCAGCCACCTTGAGATGACGCATCGCTTTCCCGCCCAGCCGCAGTTTTCGCAGCCTCTCCCACACTGCTTCCACTCCGTTCACGCTGGTCAGGATCAGCCAATCATACGAGGAGAGATCCTTGAGGGACCCGTCCAGCCCTTTGTAGGACCGGGGCTTGCGGATTTCGATGAACGGAATTTCAAGAACTGCCGCGCCCAGATCGCGCAGTCCCGCGGAAAGCGCGCTGGCCTGATGGCGGGCGCGTCCTACCACAATGCGCACTCCGGTGAGTGCGGGCGTTCCTGATTTCTTGCCTGATCTCATGATTTCAAAAAGAATGTCCGCATCATCGGGGCGAGTCGCTCGCGACCACACTAGACCACACAGACCATACCGCTCACGGTTGCTGGGGCGCGGCCGCCGCTCTCCCGTACACTTCGCGCAGAATTGCATCGCCGCCGCGATGCAGCAGCGCTTCGCCTACCGTCTCACCCAACTGAACGGGGTCGTCGCCTTCGCCCGATTCCCGCAGCACCTTGGTTCCATCCGGACGCGCGACCACCGCTTCAAGATACAGCCGGCCGTTGACAACTTCCGCCAGCGCCCCGATCGGCACCTGGCAGCCTCCTCCCATCTTGTTCAGCAAAGCACGTTCGCAGGTGGTTGTCATGCGCGCCGCGTGGTCATCCAGGAAAACCAGGTGGCGCTGCACGGCCGAGTCATCCTTGCGAATCTCGACTGCCAGCGCTCCCTGGCCTGCCGCTGGACAGATCAGCTTTGCCGGAAGCACCTGCCGTATGGATTCCCGCTTGCCCAGGCGATTCAGCCCGGCGGCGGCCAGGATCACAGCGTCGTACTCGCCGGCCTCAAGTTTCCGCAGGCGGGTGTCCACGTTTCCGCGCAAGGGATGAATGTCGAGATCGGGCCGCAGCGCCTTCAGTTGCGCCTGCCGTCGCAGGCTGCTGGTGCCGACTTTCGCGCGGTTGGGCAATTCCTTAATACTGTTGTATTGGCGCGAGCAGAAGACATCGCGTGCATCCTCGCGTGGGGTGATGGCGACGATCTCAAATCCCGCCGTGATTTCCGTGGGCAGGTCCTTCAGGCTGTGCACCGCCAGATCGACGCGCTTCTCCGCCAGCGCTTCCTCGATTTCCTTGGTGAACATGCCCTTGGTGCCGACCTGGGCGAGAGCGACATCGGTAATCCTGTCGCCGGTGGTCTTGATGATTTCAATTTCGACGTCATGCCCCCGTTGTTCGAGCAGGGCCTTGATGTGATTGGCCTGCCACAGGGCAAGTTGCGATCCGCGGGAACCAATGCGAAGCCGGGCCACTACCTCTCCGCCCCGGATGCTCCGCCGCCGGATTTCGCGGCCTTCTTGTCGTCTTTCCTTCGGCCTTGCAGCTCCCGTTCTTGCGGGCTCTTGTCACGCAGATCGAACAGCCGCCTCACCACATCGACCACGGTCGTGGATTCCGCCTCCCGTACGGCCGTCTTCAGGGTCGTGATCGGCGTGTGCATGATTTTGCTGATGATGCCGCGGGTAAGGGCTTCGACCGCCAGATCCTGCTCCGGCGAGAGCGGCCCCAAGCGGCCGCGCACCCGGTCAATCTCCGCCTGGCGGATGGTTTCCAGATGGTCCTGCAACGAGACGATGGTCGGAACTACATCCAGCGTCCGCAGCCGCACCTGAAATCGCTCCACCTCTAGGCTGATGATGGCCTCGGCGCGCTCCGCTTCCTTTTCGCGGTTCGCGACGTGCGAAGTGACCGCCTGCTGCAAGTCATCAATGTCGTACACAAAGATGCCGTCGAGCCGGTTCATCCCGGGATCGACATCCCGTGGTACGGCGATATCGATAAAAAACATGGGGCGGTTCTTGCGCCGGGCCAGAAACAGCTCGCCATGTTCCCGCCGGAAGATGGCGTGGGGCGCGCCCGTCGAAGTGATCACGATATCGGCGCGGTCGCAGGTTTCGTAGAGTTGGTCAAACAGGATGGCCTGACCTTCGAACCGTGCGGCCAGCTGCTGGGCTCGATCGTAGGTGCGATTGGCCACAAAAATGGAGTCCGCGCCGTGCGCCATCAAGTGGCGTGCCGCCAGCTCGCTCATCTTGCCCGCCCCGACGAGATAAACGTGCTTGCCCTGGAGCGATCCGAAAATCTTCTTCGCCAATTCGACCGCGACCGAAGCTACCGAAACCGCCGACGATCCCACCGCCGTTTCCGTGCGCACTCGCTTGGCCACGGCGAAGGCCCGGGTCAGAAGCAGATCAAGGTGCGAGTGCACGGCGCCCACTGCGCGAGCTGAGGCATAGGCTTCTTTCACCTGCCCCAGAATCTGCGGCTCACCCACCACCATCGAGTCCAGGCTGGAAGTCACGCGAAACAGGTGCCGGACCGCTTCCCTTTCGCTGTATTCATAGAGGTGAGGCTCGTAATCGGAGGGATCCAGTTGAAAGTAGTCGCGCAGAAAGCCGCGCAGGTCCACTACGCCATTTCTGGTTTGCGCCAGCACTTCCACCCGGTTGCAGGTGGACAGGATGATGCCTTCATCCACGCCCGGATGCCCGGTGAGGCGTTTCAACGCGTCCGGCAGCCGCGACTCGGGGATGGCGAGGCGCTCCCGCACCTCCACCGGCGCCGTCTTGTGGTTCACCCCGATGAGTTGAAACTTCATGATTGGACGAACCCGTGAATCGCGCTGTAGTAATTTGCCGACCACGCGATCACCGCCGCGACTACAGCGCCCGTAGCCAGATACGCGGCCCGGCGCCCCCGCCAACCCGCATTCCAGCGGGTAAAGACCATCACCATGTAAACCGCCCACATCAGCAGCGAAAGAAAAATCTTGGGATCGAAAAAGTCCAGACGCCCATAGGTGGCCTGGGCGACGATGCTGCCCGCCACCAGTCCCAAAGTCATAAACGGAAAGCCGAGCAGCAGGGAGCGATAGCCGATCTGGTCAATCACTTCGAGAGCGGGCAGGCGCAACAGAATCGCGGCCGGTTTTTTTGATTTCAGGCTGCGTTCCTGCAGCAGGTAAAGCAGGCTGGCGGCAAAGCTCAGGAACAGTGCCGCGTAGCCAACGAAGATCATGGCAATGTGGACAAAGAGCCATCCCCGGCGCATGCCCGGCGAAACTTCCAGAAACGGCTGCTGGGTAGTCGCCGCGACAAAAGTCAAAACGAAAACCAGGGGAAACACCACAATCCCGGGGGAGGTTGTGCGATAGACGAGATACACGATCATGAACGCCGCCATCACCAGCAGCGCCAGCAGCGATTCCGAATTGTGCACCGAGGCCAGCGTCAGCTGTCCGGAAAGCAACACCGCCTCGGTCAGCGACACGAATTGAAACACCATGCCCAGGCTCATGGCCGGCAATGCCACCCGGTTCAACAGCGAACTGGTGCGGGTCAGAGCCAACAGCGCGTAGAGCAGTCCCACCGCGTAGCAGCCCAACGCCACTCGGAGCCACAGTATTGGCATAGTGATAGATAGCGAAGGTCGAAACCCCTCCGTCCCCGTGATTATAGTCTGCACCGCAGCTAGGACAGAAGAGCAAGACGGGCACTAATAGCGCCGGCGTCCCGCCGGCTGTCCGGAGGGCGTCTCGCCCTCCGCTCGTGGGCGCAACCCAAGCCGCAGGGCACAGGCGGGCTCTGCCCGCCCATCGGGCCGGCGAGACGCCGGCGCTACGGTAACCGGTTACTGCACACCCAGCGCCTCCAGGGACTTTTCCAGACTGGCCGAACTCACAACCAGCCGCCGCCCCTCAGCCAGCAAATCCTCGATTTCGTCAAAGGCCTGAAACAGCCTGAGCTTGACCGCCCCGTATTGCTCGGCATCCGTCGGTTCACGTCCATGCGCTGTTGCCCAGAGCCGCAGGGATTCATCCGGCAGGAAGACGCTCACCGCGAAGGTGGTCTTGCGGTCCGAGGTGACATCGAAAATATGTTCGCTCGCCGGAGCTTCGGGAGCGTCCGCCAAAGCCACGCGCTTCCCCACGAAATAGTACTGATAAACGTATCCCTGGCCACCGGTGTACGTCTTCATGCGACGGAGAGTCATAAAAGTCGGTCGTTGGCCCTTGGTCGTTGGTCATTGGCTGCCTCAGCTCAGTTCTAGCCGAGGGCCAACGACCAAGGACCAACGACTACTTGCCATTTCCCGGCGAGACCACACGCCCATATTCGCTCGCACGAGAAAGACGGTCAAACATGCGATAGGCAGCGGCCGAAATTTTCGCAATGGCATCTTCGCCATCCCGCTCCCGGTGCAGGTACGTCGTCATCACGCAAATCACGTAGGGGCGATTCTCGACAAAGACTACACCCGAGTCGTTCCGCACACCTTCCAGTTCACCCGGCTTATTGGCGATCTTCAAGCCCTCGGGCAAATCCCGCGGGATGAAACTGCTCTTCGGAGTGCTGAGCATGACGAAGAAGTCGGCCGTCATCTCCTTATTCAACACTTTGCCGCGATACAGATCTTCGAGCAGGGTCATCATTTCCGCCGGAGTCGAAATGTTTTCCCTGCCCTCGCTGGCCGCTTTCAAGTCCATCATCTTGCGGCGCAGCCGGGTATGCGGGAGGCCGAGCGAATCCATCAGGGCATTTACATTCTCCATGCCTACACGATCGATCAGGACGTTGGTTGCGCTGTTGTCGCTGACCGCGACCATCATGGTAGCCAGATCACGCAGGGTAATCCGGGTCACGCCGGGCGTAAGTCCGCCCATAATGGTGCTGTCCGGGACCAGGTCGGCTGCCTGCACGGTGTACAAATCGGTAAGTTTCAGCTTGCCGGCTTGCGCCTGGCGATAGAGCTCCGCCAGCACGGCGATCTTGATGGAGCTGGCCTGGGGAAAAACGTCGTCGCCGTGCAGAACGAACTTCCTTCCACTGCCCAGGTCGAGAATGGCGACGCCCAGCACGCCGTCCAGGCCGCGATCCACCTCGTTAATATTCGCTTCGAGTTTCTGCCACAGGACTTCCTGCTTGGCCGGAGCTGTTTGGGCTGAAAGGATGCCCACCAAGAGAAACAAGACGAAAAAACTTTTCAAGAGTGTTCCTCCGGAAGCCACTTAATTATAGCGACTGTCATGCTGAGCGACTGAACCCTCTTTGCCTCGCAAAGAGGGGTGAAGGAGTCGAAGCACCCCTACCTGAGGTCGGCGTCGCGGGGAATAGGGGTCCTTCGATTCCGCACTTCTTTACCAGCACAGAATGTGCTCCACTCAGGATGACAACTTACAACTCATCCCTCGATCCTCGCTTCCCGCAGCCGCTTGACCGCCGTCTCTGAAGTGACGGGCGAGTAATAAACTTCTTTGAAGGTGTATGACTTTGCCCGACCTCCGATCACCGGCAGGATTTCAATGTGCCAGTGGTAGTCGTCGTCGATGGTCTTCCAATAATCCAGACTCTTCGACCGAAACGAAGTGTTGGGCGACGTGTGCAGCACCAGGTGAAATTCCCGGGTCACGGTACGAATCCTCTGCAGAGTACGGCGCAACAGGGCCGCCAGGTCGATCAAGTGGGTGGGCCGGGCAAGTCCGAAGCGGCCGAACGCCGCGTCGTGGGTTCGCGGAATAATCCATGTCTCATAGGGCACGCGAGGCGCGAAAGGACAAAATGCGACAAAGGCGCCACGCACTTCGACCACCCGCTGGTTCTGCTGCAGTTCCTGGGAAATGATGTCGCAGAAGACACAGCGCTCCTTGGCCTTGAAGTACTCCCGGCCGGCCCGCAATTCGTAAAGCACGCGGCGGGGCACAAAAGTGGTGGCAGTGAGCTGCGAGGTGGGATGCTCGAATTCCTGGCCGGCATTGACTCCGTGGTTCTTGAAGATGCTCACGTACTTGAAGCGCGCATCGCGCTTCAAGTCCTGAATACGGTTTGCCGCCAGCAGCAGGAACTGCTCGATCTCGGCATCACTGGCGTTCCACAATTGCCGGTCGTGATGCACGTTCTCCACCAGCACTTCGTGCGCGCCCACCGAAGACATGCGATCGTAGATGCCGTCGCCGCGGCGCGTCGGCTCGCCTTCTATCCGGTACAACGGCGCGGGATGGACTACCGCGCACGCCGACCAGGGGCCGCCCCCCACTCCCGGCATGTTCGAAACCAGTTGCGCCGCCACCGGCGAGTCTGGACAAAAGCGGCAGAACGCTTCCACGCGGGGAGCGTTGTCGGGAACATCGTCCCCGGTGATGACCCAGGAGCGGGTAATCGGATCCTTACGCAATTCCATGGCTGTAAGGAAAACATCGGCGCGGACGGCGCGTCAACTGCGATCTGGCAGTGCCTTTTCGTAATTTGCGGCTAAGGTTTTGATCCTTCCGCCAATCCTGCAAACTTTCAGGCATAAGACAGTTTCACGAGACGACCCACAAAATGCATGAACCACAAAGGCACGAAGGACCACGAAAGCTCAGCCTCCATGATTTCCTTCGTGTACCTTCGTGTCCTTGGTGGTTAACGGTTTTCGGAAACTGACCCATCACGAGCGACATCACAGAAGACCGCCCCCGCCTTTGTTATAATCCGCGCACGAAGCCCGTTGAAATGACCGAGCCGTCCACCCCGTTGATGCGGCAGTACGCCGCCATCAAGAAGGAGCATCCCAGCGCATTGCTGTTCTTCCGCCTGGGAGATTTCTACGAACTTTTCTTCGACGACGCCGTCCTGGCCGCCAAAGAACTGCAGATTACGCTGACCTCGCGCAACAAGGAAAAAGGCGTCGCCATCCCGATGTGCGGCGTGCCTCACCACGCCGCCGAGGGTTATATCTCGAAGCTCATTCGCAAAGGCTTCAAAGTCGCGATCTGCGAGCAGGTGGAGGACCCGCGCCTGGCCAAGAAGTTGGTGCGTCGCGAAGTCACCCGTGTCGTCACTCCGGGAACAGCTGCGGATTCTTCTCTCAGCTCCGAAGAAAACAACTTCCTGGCAGCCATTGCACAAACCGGCGATCGCGTAGGCTTCGCCGCCCTCGACCTCTCCACCGGCGAATTTCGCGCCACCGAATTCCAGGGAGAAGACGCGGGCAAAAGAATTCAGGAAGAAATCCAGCAATTGCGCCCCAAAGAGGTCCTGTACGCGTCATCCGCCCCGCTCTTCGAGTTGCATCGCGAACCATGTGGGGACGGGTCTCAGCCCCGTCCAGGCCGCCCAACCGGCGCCTCGGGTTACGCTGAGACTCCGCTCGACGACTGGATCTTCGCCCCGGACCACTCCATCCCGCTGCTGGAAAATCATTTTGGGGTGTTGTCGCTGGAAGGCTTTGGACTGTCCGGCAAACCAGCGGCTGCGGCTGCCGCCGGCGCCATCCTCTACTACGTCCGCTCCACCCAGCGCGGGACCTTGAGTCACGTGGACCGAATCGGATTCTACGAGCGTCAAACCTGCCTGGTGCTGGACGCGGTCACCGTGCGCAACCTGGAACTGATCGAGCCGCTCTTCGCCGGCGCCGATGCCGGCATCACGCTGTTCCGCTCGATCGACGCCACCGTGACTCCAATGGGCAAGCGCCTGTTGCGCTCCTGGCTGCTGCGCCCGTCGATCGACATTACGGAAATCAATGCCCGTCTGGATGCCGTCGAGTCTCAGGTAAAGGAAACCATCGCTCGCGAAGAACTCCGCCGCGCGCTTGATGGCATTCTCGATCTCGAGCGCCTGCTCAGCCGGGTCACGCTCGAAACCGCCAACCCGCGCGACGTCCTGGCCCTGGCCGCTTCTCTGGCAAAGCTGCCGGCAGTCCGCAAAGCTCTGGAGCGTGTAGGCGACGGCGCTCGTGTGGCCGCGGCCGACTCGGCTGCGCACGCCACGCCACCCCTTCGCAGCGAGCGGCTTGCCGCACTTCATTCTGCGGTTGACGAACTCGCCGACCTTCGCCAGCGTATCGAAAATACCATCATCCCGGAGCCCCCAATTTCTCTCTCTGATGGCGGCGTCATTCAGTCGGGAGTCGATCCGGAACTCGATCAGCTCCGCGATCTCAGCCGCAACAGCAAACAATTCCTGGCCCAAATCGAACAGCGTGAACGCCAGCGCACCGGAATCGCCAGCCTGAAAGTAAAGTTCAACTCCATCTTCGGCTACTATCTCGAAATCTCGAAGGCAAACTCGCACCTGGCCCCTCCCGATTACGAACGCAAGCAGACCCTGGTAAACGCCGAACGCTTCACCACGCCAGAGTTGAAGGAATACGAATCGAGAATTCTCGATGCCCAGGAAAAGATCGTGGACATCGAGCGCCGCCTCTTCGCCGAGCTGCGTTCGGGCATCGCTAGCGAGGCCCGCCGCATCCGCCAGACCGCTCTGGCGCTCGCCGAGGTGGATGTGCTGTCGGCCCTGGCCCAAATCGCGGCCCTGCGAAATTATTGCCGCCCGAAGTTTGACGACTCCGCCGACCTCGAGATCGTTGCCGGACGCCACCCCGTCATCGAACAACTCGAGTTGGGCAGTGGTGACCGTTTCGTGCCCAACGATCTTTTTCTGAACTCGACGACCAACGCCATCATGGTGCTGACCGGCCCCAACATGGGAGGCAAGTCCACCTATCTCAGACAAGCCGCGCTCACCGTGATCATGGCGCAGGCGGGATCATTCGTGCCCGCGCGCTCGGTCCGCCTGGGCCTGGTGGACCGCGTGTTCACCCGCATCGGTGCGAGCGATAACCTGGCCCGCGGCCGTTCCACTTTCATGATCGAGATGACGGAAACCGCCGCCATCCTGCATACCGCAACTCCGAGGTCTTTAATTCTTCTTGACGAAGTTGGGCGCGGAACCGCCACCTATGATGGCCTGGCCATCGCCTGGGCAGCGGTCGAATACATTCACGCCCGCACCCGCGCCAAGACCCTCTTTGCCACTCACTATTTCGAATTGACCGAACTGGCCGATCAGCTCTCCGGCGTGAAGAACTACCACGTGACGGTGAAAGAAACCGGGGGCGGGATCGTGTTTCTCCGCAAAGTCGCTCCTGGCGCCGCCGACCGCAGCTACGGAATCGAGGTGGCGAAGCTGGCGGGACTTCCCCACGAGGTCATCGTGCGCGCCCGCGAAGTGCTGGCCGAACATGAGAGCACGGAGCGTCAACTGATGGGACATCTCTCGCCCGGTTCAAATCCACCGGCAGCGCAGTTGACCATCTTCACGCCGCTCTCACAGCCCGTGCTGGACAAGTTGCGCGAAGTCGATTTGAATTCTCTGACTCCTCTGGAGGCGCTGAACCTGCTGGCACAGCTGAAAAAGCAAGTGGAATGAAGTTGATCCGACAACTGCTTTCGCGGTGACTTTCTTGGCGACCTTTGCGGACATCTTTGCGACCTTCGCGGTTAAGAGCTTTTTTACCGCAAAGGACGCAAAGGAACCCGCAAAGGTCGCGAAGAAGATTAAGTAAAGTGTTGCTTGAATAATTACTCATAATGCCCAGACACAATAACCCATACGACCTGCACCGCAGCGTCGGCCAACTCCTGATTATCGGTTTCGATGGCACCGAAATGTCGTCCGGCCTGGCTGAGCTGCTGACCCGCGTTCAGCCCGCAGGCGTTATCCTCTTCGCCCGCAACATTACGGGCGGAGAGCAAACCTACAACCTGCTGAAAGACTGCCAGGCCTGCGTATCCACGCCCCTGTTCACCGCCGTGGACATGGAAGGAGGCCGAGTCGATCGCTTCCGCAACGTCACTGGCCCCAGCCCTTCAGCCGCCGACGTCTTCTCCACAGGCGACCGCAAGCTCTTCCGCAAACACGGCAAAGTCATCGGCGAATCCTGCCGGACATTGGGATTCAACACGGACTTTGCGCCCGTGGTGGACCTGGCCTTCGGACCTTCAAAAACTGTCATGAGTTCGCGCGCGGTTTCCGCAGACCCGAAACAGGCGGTTCTCTATGCCCGGGAGTTTCTCCAGGGATTGCGGGCGGCGCGGGTGATAGGGTCGGCCAAACATTTTCCCGGCCTCGGCGAAGCCAACCTCGACACTCACCAGGAACTTCCCTCCATCAGCAAGTCCTGGAAGAAGATCTGGGCTGAAGATCTGTATCCCTACCGGGCCTTGCGTCGTGAACTGCCCATGGTCGTGATCGGACACGCCAACTATCCCGCAATCACGCACGACCGGAGTCCCGCATCGCTCTCCAAAAAGTGGATCACTGACGTCCTCCGAAAAAAGATTGGCTACCGCGGCCTGGTTGTCTCCGACGATCTGGAAATGGGAGGCGTGTTAAAAGCTGCGCCCATCGAGCAGGCCGCCGTAGAGCATGTCCGCGCCGGAGGCGATCTGTGCCTGATCTGCCACATCGAGGAATACGTCACCCGTTCCTACGAGGCCCTCATCAAGGAAGCGGAGTGCAACCGCAAGTTTGCCCGGCGGGTAACGGAGTCCGCCGCGCGGGTGCTGGCCTTCAAGAAAAAATCTCGCGAGTTAAAACGCAGACCGCCGGCGCCCACTCAGACGAAACTCGAAAGACTGTCCCGTCAGGTATGGGAACTCGGCGAGCAGGTCAGCCTGGCTAAACTGGGAGCGGCGAGTTCATGATCGTCGCCGGCGTCATGAGCGGCACCTCAGCCGATGGCATCAACGTAGCCCTGGTAAGGCTGGTCTCAACTCAGCCTATGTGGTCGCGGGCGGCCCGCCCGCAAGTTTCTGACCCGTCCAAACTAACTTTCAAATTCGTAGCCCAGGCCGAGTACCCATACCCGAAAGCCGTCCGCCACGCGGTCCTGCAAGCCATGAACGCCCAGCAAGCCAGCGTAGCCGACCTGGCCCGCCTGAATTTTCTGCTCGCCGAACTCTACGCCGAAGCCGTACTCGCCACGCAACGCCGTTTCCGCACGAAAGTAGAACTCATCGGCTGCCACGGGCAGACGCTCTATCACCAGGGCGAGCCTGCAAGGTTCCTCGGCCGCAAACTGGCCGTCACCTGGCAGACGGGAGATGGCGCCGTGATCGCAGCCCGCGTCGGCGTCCCCGTCGTATCCGATTTCCGTCCGGCCGACATGGCCGCCGGAGGCAAGGGCGCGCCTCTGGTTCCCTTTCTCGACTACCTGCTCTACCGCGACCCGCAGGTCGGTCGCATCGTGCAGAACATCGGCGGGATTGCAAACCTTACTGCAATCCCTGCGGGAGCGCCTTCAAAACAAGTCACGGCCTTCGACACTGGCCCCGGCAACATGTTGATCGATGCGGTCACGGATCGCCTGTTCGGCCAGCCCTACGATCGCGACGGCCGCATTGCAGCTTCCGGTGCAGTACACGAGCAGGTCGTGTCCGGGATCTTGCGCGGACAATTTTTCCGCCGCCAACCACCCAAGACCGCGGGCCGCGAAGAGTTCGGACGCGAGTTCGCACAAGGATTCATCAAAGACTGTGGACGAGCGAGCAAGGCGGATGTGGTCGCCACTGCAACGGCGCTAACGGCGCGCTCCATCGCCGATGCCATACACCGCTTCGTGTTACCGCGTCGCGGAAGCTTTCGCGAGTTCGTCGTCTCCGGCGGCGGCGCCAATAACCCCACCCTCCTGGCCATGCTGGCCAATGAACTTCGGCCACTGCACCTGACCATTCGCGCTTCCGACGAATTTGGATTGCCCTCCGCGGCCAAGGAAGCCGCCGCCTTCGCGCTCATGGCGTACGAAACCTGGAACCATCGACCGTCCAATATTCCTTCCGCAACGGGTGCCCGCCGCCCGGCCATATTGGGGAAGATCTCGTATGCGTGAGCAGCGGCAAGAAGATGAACTGTCATCCCGAGCGAAGGTGGAGGCGCGCTCGCGCGCCGAAACGAGTCGAGGGACCTGCTGTTTGCCTTTGACCTTCCAGAAAATATTCCGGGCTCTCGCCGCTGCCGCCCTGCTCGCCCTCACCCTCTCCTGCTCCAGCAAACCCGATCCCAACACCCTGGTGATGATCATCGAGAGCAGCCCCACCAATCTCGATCCGCGCATCGGTCTGGACGCGCAATCGGAGCGCATCGACGACCTGATCTTCGACGACCTTCTCACCCGCGGTAACAACCTTGACGTCGCACCCGGCCTGGCCGAGCGCTGGGACATTCCCGATCCGCTGACCTACATCTTCCACCTGCACCACGGCGTCAAGTTTCATGACGGCCGCCCCCTCACCGCTCGCGACGTGAAATGGACCTTCGACTCCCTACTGCAGGGAGAAGTCCGCAGCGCAAAAGCCGCGGTTTACCGCTTCGTGGACCACATCGACGCCACCGATGACTACACCGTCGTCTTCCACCTGAAACAAGCTTTCGCCACGTTGCTGTGGAATCTCTCTGACGGCGCCATGGGCATCGTTCCCTACGGCAGCGGAGACGAGGTCGGCCGCCAGCCCATCGGCTCAGGGCCTTTCCGTTTCGTCAGCGCGGAGCAGGACAAAGACGTTGTGCTCGCCCGCAATGACGAATACTGGGGAGAAAAGGCGCATCTTTCGAAAGTCCATTTTATCGTCGTCCCCGATACCACTACGCGCGCTCTCGAGTTGCGCAAAGGCAGCGCCGACATCGCCATCAACGCCCTGACGTCCGACATGGTGCTAACTTTGCAGCACGATCCGAATCTCGCTGTCCTGCACGCCCCCGGCACCGTGCTGGCTTACCTGGCGTTCAACCTGCGCGATCCCATTCTCAAGAACGACCGAGTGCGGCAGGCCCTCGCGTATGCCATTGACCGCCGCCCTCTGCTGGAATATCTGCAGCGCGGTTTTGCCCGGCCCGCCAATAGCCTCCTGCCCCCGGAAAGCTGGGCCTACAACGGCGATGTGCCCGCCTATGACCACGATCCCGCACGCGCCCGCCAGTTGCTCGAGCAGGCGGGATATCCCGAGATAAACGGCATTCGCTTTCATCTCACCATGAAGTCGTCGACTGAAGAGAGCACTCGCCTGATGGCGGCGGTGCTGCAGCAGCAACTACGCCAGGTGGGAATCGCGCTCGATATCCGCACCTTCGAATTCGCGACTTTTTTCTCTGACGTGACTCACGGCCTTTTCCAGGTCTATTCCCTGCGCTGGATCGGCGGCAACGAAGACCCCGACATTTTCGAGTATGTCTTCCACTCATCCAAATTCCCTCCCAACGGCGCGAACCGGGGATACTTCGCCGACCCGCGCGTCGACGCATTGATCGATCAGGCCCGCCAGGAACTCGACCGCAACACCCGCAAGCAGCTCTACGCAGAACTCCAGCGCACCCTGGCCGACGAATTGCCGTACATCAACCTCTGGTACTACGACAATGTACTGGTGCACTCGAAGCGAGTGCGCAACCTCACGCTGAATCCTTCCGGCAACTACGATTTTTTAAAGACGGCAGAACTGGACGAGGGTCGTTAGCCTTTAGTCGTTAGTCTTTAGTCGTTAGTGGCCAACGACCAAGGACCAACGACCATCGACCGATTTTCGCGTGTTACCATCGAAACGCATCTTCCATCATGCATATTCTCTTCATCGGCGACATTTTTGGCCGGCCCGGGCGCAACATCGTCAAAGACCGTCTTCCCGGGTTGGTGAAGGACCACGCCATCGATCTGGTCATTGCCAACGGTGAAAACTCGGCCGGCGGCTTCGGCATCACGGGAGCGCTGGCGGAAGACCTGTTCGACCTGGGCATCGATGTCATCACCACCGGCAACCATATCTGGGACAAGCGGGAAATCATCGACTACTTTCAGTCGGCCGACGGCAACCAGCACAGCCCTGCCCGCCGCTTGTTGCGGCCAGCGAATTATGCGCCCGATCTGCCCGGGTGGGGCGTTTACGAAGGCCGCAAGGGCGATGTCCCCTACGCGGTAATCAATCTTCAGGGACGCGTGTTCATGGCGTCGAACGATGACCCGTTCCGGGTCGCCGACCAGTTGTTGAAAGAGATCAAGGCCAAGGTGATTTTCGTCGATGTGCACGCCGAAGCTACTTCGGAAAAGCTCGCCCTGGCGTGGTATCTGGATGGCCGGGTGACAGCCGTCGTCGGCACGCACACACACATCCCGACCGCGGACGAGCGCGTCATGCCCGGCGGCACCGCCTACATCACCGACGTCGGCATGACAGGCCCTTATGACAGCGTCATCGGAGTGCAGAAAGAAATGATCATCGCCCGCTTCCTGAACAACATGCCTGCGCGCTTCGAGGCCGCCACCGGCGACGTACGCCTCTGCGCCGTGGTGGTCGATTGTGATGAAGTAACGGGTCGCGCCAGGAAAATCGAACGACTCATGCTGGCCTGAAATAGTCCCGTTGTCATCCTGAGAGGAGCAGCTTCTTCGCTTCGCGAAGAAGTTGCGGAGTCGAAGGACCCCTATAGCACTCCGTCTATTTCCTCAACAGTTGCTCCAGTTCTTTCCGATTCCCCGCAGGCAAATACCGCAATGCCACCCGCGCCAGCGCGGCGTAAACGTCCGCTGCCCCGGGAATCTTTTTCAACTCCCGCAGATGCTGTCGTACGACCTGCGCATCCCCGCGCACGATCGGGCCGCTGAAGGCTCCCGCCGGACCCAGCTTCGCGTAGTTGGCCAGGGTCTGGCGCAGAATCGGCATCATCTTCCTGCGGGCTTCAGTGGTCGAGAGCCCCGCGACTCGCGCCACCTTTTCTCCCGTCACCAGCAAGGCAATCAGCAGCGGAGAAGCAAACGCTCCCCAGGCGTGGTAAGCCAGCTTCCTCCGCTTCGAAATGGAAAATCCTTCGCCACCCAGATCGCGCACTATCCTGTGCGCGACCCGCAATGCGCCGGGATCACCCTCCAGCGCGAACGGCACGCCTTTGAGAGACGGAACCTCCCCCTGCACAAAAGTCATCAGCGGATGTACGGACGCCACTTCCACCCCACGACGCCGCAGCACCCGCAACTCGTCGCTCGCAAGGGCACCGCTCGAGTGCAGCGCGATCTTTCCTTTCCACTCGACCAGGGTCGCAAGCTGCCGCGCAGACCGCGCGATCTCGCGGTCAGGCACGCAGAGCCAGACCAGATCGGCATCAAAGGGCTTGCCAGGCGCGCTCCACCGGGCAGAGACTCGCCGGGCAAGCGCTCGGGCTTTCTGGCGAGACGCGCCGCTATCTCCAGAGACGATTGCGCTGACGCGATACCGCGCCCGCGTGAGTTCCAGCGCCAGCGCGCTGCCCAGTCTTCCCGGACCTACAATCGCGATGCGCGGTTTGGCTGCCATCGCCGCAGCATAGCATCTGGCCTCCTTGTAGCGCCGGCGCTACAAAATTCGTTCTGCATTTCTGGCTGCAAGCGCGTCGTGCTTTATAGTATTTCCCATGCCCAAAGCCGGAAAAAAAGCCCGCGTGCTCTCCTCGCGCGAGGTCTATCACGGACCCGCTTTTCGGGTCTTTGAGGAGCATGTGCTCGAACCCAGTGGCGTGCGCACTCGTCGCGACATTGTGCGTCACTCCGGATCGGTAGTGATCCTTGCGGTTGAAGACGGCGGCCCCGAGCCTCGCATCCTGCTCGAGCGCCAGTACCGCCACGCCGCTCGCCAGCTTTTGTGGGAGCTGCCCGCCGGACGCATCGATAAAGGCGAAAATGATCTGACCGCCGCCAGACGAGAACTTCTGGAGGAGACGGGCTACACCGCATCGCGCTGGCGACGCATTCTGTGCTTCTACGCCAGCCCGGGCTTTTTGGCCGAGACCATGAATCTGTTTCTCGCGCGTGGCCTGCGCCGCGGCCAAGCCCAGCCGGAGCCCGATGAGGTCATTCACCTTCGCATGGTGCCCCTTTCAGCCGCCGTTCGCATGGTCATGCGGGGAACCATCAAGGACGCCAAAACCATTTCCGGCGTTCTCTGGCTGAACCAGTCGCACGCAGGTTCAAGGCCGCACCGCTAGCGGCTTTTCCGTGCCGCAATCGCTTGACAGCACTCCTCGCTAGCAGCACAATTGCCTCAAATGCTAGGGTGCGGCCTCGCTTCGCAAACAAGAGAACGTGCCCGAGGGGGCGTACGTGGAACGTTTGAAAGGTACGGTGAAGTGGTTTAACAACGCCAAGGGTTACGGTTTTATCGGTCGCGACGATGGCAGCCCGGACGTGTTCGTGCACTACAGCGCGATCTCCTCGGAGGGCTACAAGAGCCTTCAGGAGGGCGATCAGGTTGAATTTGAGGTCACACAAGGACAAAAAGGCCCGCAGGCCGCCAACGTCACCAAGGCTTCTTAAGCTCTTAGATCGCAGCCCAGGCTCTCGCGATTACTACCGTTGTCCGAGAGCCTGACTTCTGTAGCGCCAGCGTCAAGCCGGCCGTCGCGAGGGTCTCTGGCTCTCGTCAGCGCCCGCAGGCAAGTTGTCTCAATCGGCCTCGACCTTCCCCTCCAGCCCCAACTTGTTTAATCTTTAGCGCAATGGACAACAAAGCCATCGCCGGCATTCTCTACGAAACCGCCGACCTGCTCGAAATCGACGGCCAGGATTCCTTCCGCATCCGCTCTTACCGTAACGCCGCCGAAGCCATCGAGGCCCAGACTCAACAGATCGCCGACCTGATCGCCGAACCCAAGAAGGTGCTCGCCATTGCCGGCATCGGCAAAGGCATGCTGCTTAACCTGCAGGAGATGTTCAAGGAGGGCAAACTCTCACTGCACGCCGAATTGCTCAAGAAATATCACCCGTCAATGCTTGACCTGCTCAAGATCCAGGGTCTGGGCCCGAAGACCATCGCTCTGATCTGGAGCGCATATCAGGTGAG
This sequence comes from Terriglobia bacterium, assembly GCA_963797385.1. Classification (GTDB taxonomy): domain Bacteria; phylum Acidobacteriota; class Terriglobia; order Terriglobales; family Acidobacteriaceae; genus JAIQFF01. The sequence continues at coordinate 257,422 of CAWCPY010000011.1, read as the reverse complement.
CGATGTCGAAGGTGTGGCCAAACTCGCCAAGCAGGGAAAGATTCGCGAACTGCCCCGCATGGGTGAAAAGCAGGAACAGAAGCTGCTCAAGGCCATTGAGGACTATCGCCGTATCGCCGGCCGCTTTCTGATTGACGCCGCCGAGCGCGAGGCGCAGAAAATCATCGACCACCTCCGCGATTATCCCGGCGTCGAAAAAGTTACGCCCGCCGGCTCCCTGCGCCGCGGACGCGAAACCGTGGGCGACCTCGACATTCTGGTCACAGGCAAGGCCTGCTGCTATGACGGGGCCCGCCAGGACCTCATCGACCACGTTATCAAGCTGCCCGGGCTCATGGACATCATCGCGCGCGGCGAAAACAAAGTCAGCTTTCGTCTGCGGGGCGGCATGCAGGTGGATGTGCGCCTGCTTCCCCCAGAATCCTTCGGCGCCGCCATGCAGTATTTCACCGGCTCGAAAGCCCACAATGTAGCGCTCCGCCAGCGCGCACTGAAGATGGGGTACACCCTCAGCGAGTACAGCCTGGCCAAACTCGATACCGAAAAGCCGGTCGCGGGAAAAACCGAAGAAGAGATTTACGGCAAGCTCAAGCTCGATTACATTCCGCCCGAACTGCGCGAGAATCTCGGCGAAATCGATGCCGCCGAGGCCCACACCTTGCCCAATCTGATCACCCAGGCCGACCTGCAAGGCGACGTCCACATGCACACCATCGAAACCGACGGCCGCAACACCATCGAAGAAATGGCCGCGGCCGCCAGGGAGCACGGCTACAAGTACATGGCCATCACCGACCACTCGAAGAACCTGGCCTTCGCCAACGGCCTCGACGACAAGCGTGCGGTAGAACACATCAAGCGCATTCGCGCCGTGAGCGACGCGCTCGGCGATATCAGGATTTTCGCCGGCATCGAAGTGGACATTCTGGCCGACGGCACTCTCGACCTCTCCGACTCCGTTCTCGAACAGATGGACATCGTCATTGCCAGCGTGCACTCTCATTTCAACCAGACTCCGGCGGAAATGACCGACCGTCTGCTCCGGGCGGTGGAGAATCCAAACACTTCGCTGATCGGCCATCCCACCGGCCGTATGTTGCTGCGCCGCGATGCCTACGCTTTCGATATCGACGCCGTGCTGAAGGCTGCCGCCCGAAAAAAAGTGGCCATGGAACTGAATTCATATCCTGATCGCCTTGACCTCAACGACCGTCATCTCCGGTTGGCCAAAGAGCATGGGGTCAAGATCGTGATCAATACGGACTCCCACCACACGTCGCACCTGGACAAGATTCGCTTCGGGATACTGCAGGCGCGCCGTGCCTGGCTCACCAAAGAAGACGTGCTGAACACATTACCGGTGCCGAAGTTTGCCAAGGCAATGAAGCACTCCTGGTAGAGGGTGACCGGTGTTGCCGGGCGACTCGCCCGCGAAAGCCGCAAGGTCAAAATCAAAAGCCGCGGGCGGGTCGCCCGCGACCACATGTGATGCGTGTTATCCCTGCACGCGGTTCGGGAACAAAAGACGCATCCCTTCCGACCGCATTGCATCTACTTTTTATGGAATTCCGACAGCTTGGCCGTTCCGGCCTGAAAGTAGCCGCACTCAGCTTTGGCACTGGCACATTCGGTGGAGGGACTGAATTCTTTCGCGCCTGGGGCTCGAGCGACGTAGCGGAAGCCACTCGCCTCGTCTCCATCTGCCTGGAAGCCGGCATCAATCTCTTCGACACTGCGGATGTCTATTCGAACGGCCTTTCCGAGGAAATTCTCGGCAAGGCCATCGAGGGGAGGCGTCAGGATGTCCTGATCTCGACCAAGACCGCGTTCCGCCTGGGCACGGGGCCAAACGATGTGGGATCGTCCCGCTATCATCTAGTTCATGCCTGCGAGGCCAGCCTGCGCCGCCTGGGCACCGACTACATCGATATCTACCACCTGCACGGATTCGATGCCCTTACTCCCGTCGAAGAAGTCCTCAGCACGCTCAACCACCTGGTTGAGAGCGGCAAGGTGCGCTACATCGCCTGCTCCAATTTTTCCGGCTGGCATTTGATGAAGTCTCTGGCCGTGTCCGACCGCTACGGCTGGCCCCGCTACGTGGCGCACCAGGTCTATTATTCGCTGCTGGGAAGAGAGTACGAATGGGAACTCATGCCACTCGCGCTGGATCAGGGCGTAGGCGCGCTGGTCTGGAGTCCGCTGGGCTGGGGTCGTTTGACGGGAAAGATTCGTCGCGGCCAACCCCTGCCCGCCGGCAGCCGCCTGCACCAGACCAGCGACAAAGGCCCGCAGGTAGCGGACGAGCGTTTGTACACAGTCGTCGATGCCCTGGAGCAGGTGGCCAAAGAAACGGGAAAGAACGTTCCCCAGATCGCATTGAACTGGCTCTTGCAGCGGCCCACCGTCTCCAGCATCATTATCGGCGCCCGGAATGAAGAGCAGTTGCGCCAGAACCTGGCGGCGGAAGGCTGGTCGCTCTCACCGGCGCACGTCACGGCGCTTGATCGCGCCAGCGAGCAGGAGCCGGTCTATCCTTACTGGCACCAGTGGCAGTTCGCCGAACGCAACCCGCCTCCGGTCCCTCACTAAGATTACGTGGGGACAGCCGCCCCCGGCTGTCCGGCGGAGCAAGGCTCCGCTGTTCTGCTGTTCGGTGCCATCGGCCATCGTAAGATCGTCGAGCTTTGCTCGACCGGACAGCCGGGGGCGGCTGTCCCCACGCGGTCTCAGAAGCGTATAGAATGACCGCTGCTGAGGCCTGCCATGCCTGAAGACGTCCCTCCAACACCGTCGCCCACTCCCACTCCGGAGCCAGGCACAGAATCGCAGGCCTCTCCATCCGTGGACCTCGGCCCCGGTCCGGGAATCAATATCGCGGAAGAGTTTGGTACTGCGAAACGAAATCTTCCGCCCGCGAAGATCGTGCTCATCGTGCTCGGCGTTGCCGCCATCCTGCTCGGCATCTTCGCCTTCGTGGACCGCGCCAAGCCCCAGGGCGGAGGCTCGGTGGACAATATCACCGCCGTCGAAATTCCGGACCAGCATATGGTCATGGTGGCGGTCAATGTTACCGTCCACAATTCAGGCGAGAAGTCGCTGTGGATTCACGACATCAAGGCCAAGATCGTCACCGACAGCCGTGAACTCAGTGACGAAGCCGCTTCCGGCGTGGACTTCGACCGATACTTTCAGGCTTTTCCTGCGCTCAAGGAACACGCCCTGGCGCCCCTGCCGCCGGAGACGAAAATCCCACCGGGCGGTCAGGCCCAAGGCACGATCGTGGTGACGTTTCCGGTGACCCAGGAAGAATTCGACAAGCGCAAATCTCTCAGCGTAGTCATTCAACCCTACGACCAGCCGCTGCCGCTGGTGCTGACCAAGTAAGAATGCGCCACGGATTCACGCGGATTTCCACGGATCTGAACTGAAAGAAGAATCGGACAGCGGAGTACTGCTGATCACAGTGAATCCGTGAAGATCCGTGGTCAGCTTTAGGATCTACTGGGTCGCCGTGACCGGCGTTGGCGCACTCTTGGGCGTGCTCAGGTATCCGGTTGCTTTCTTCTTGTCCACGGTCCAGACCACGAGTTCATAGAGCATGCGATCGCGTCCGCTGTAGAACTGGATAGGCTCGCTGACGTTGCGGTCTTTCTTCTCGATGGTCCGATCGTCCGAGGTCACGTTGAGGGTGAATTTTCCCTTTTTCATGTCGGTCTTCTTCAATTGCAGTGCCACCGTGGAAACCGGCTGGGGCTTAGCTCCCTTGATCAGGGTGAACTCGTAGTAGTTGCGGTCGCCCCGATGTTTGAGGATTTCAAGGTCTCCGCGGGTGTTGGCAATCAGGCCGCTCTGCACGCCCAGGTCGCCAATCGTGCTCTGCAGCTTGGCCTTGGTGGCCTCGAGGTCGGCCTTGGTGGAAGCCACGTCGGTTTTGACTCCGCCCACGTCGCTCTTCACACCCGCCACTTCGCCGCTGACTGCGCTCATCTGCTCCTTCTGCTGCTCCGCCAGGCGCGCCTCCGCCGCACGTTGCTGCCGCTGCAGCTCGGCAGACCGGGCCGCCATCTCTTTCTTGGTCATGCCCAATTGATGGGCCAGAGTCTCGTCGTCGGCTTCCGCGGACTGCATGCGCTTGCCCAGGTCGGCCAGCTGAACGCTGTCGGCCGCCTGGCTCTTGCTCATCTTGTCGAGACGCCCGCGCAAATCAAAGATGAAATAAAGCGACCCCGCGACATAAAGCACCGCGAGCGCTAGCAGGATCCACTTTCCCGCACTACTGTCCGACGCGACGTGAACCTCGCCCTCGTCCGCCATAACGGCCCCTCCGCTGGTTGGAATGAAATGTTGAAGCAATTGTTGAATACGGGGCGCGCGGTGTCAATTGCCAGAATGGTGCAGGAGCAATCGTTCGGCCATATCTTTGCGGTCCAATCGGCGGATATTGTCAGCCGCCTATGTCGTGTAACAAGGGAAAAGCCGGGAAGGGTTTCCCCTCTTGGGGTTCTCTCCCTCCGTATCGTTCCAAGAATGGCATAATGAATGGCATCTCATATGGTAAAATGCCATTATGAATACCACTCTGACTATCGACAAGGCGGGCCGGGTAGTCCTGCCCAAACCTGTGCGAGACGCCCTGCAGATCAGCCCCGGCGATTCCCTGGAGCTCGAAAGCTCCGAAGACCACATCGTGCTGCGCCCCGCGCCGGGTAAGGGACGGGTGTACAAGAAACAGGGAATGTGGGTCTTCGACTCCGGTTCCAGCATTCCGCTCTCGGCGGAAGTGGTAAACCAGACCATTCGCCGGGTGCGCGCCGAGCGCCACCGCCACGTCTTGGGGAAGTTCAAGAAGTGAAGGTCTTCTTTGATACCTCCGTCCTGATTGCAGCCGTCCTGCTGCAGCATGAGCACCACCGGCCCAGCGCTGCGGCTTATCTGAAGGCCGACAAGAAGAACGCCGGCTGTGCCGCCCACACCCTGGCTGAGGTTTACGCCAGCCTGACCCGCATGCCGGGCGGACAGCGAATGGGCGGAGATCAGGCGCTGTTCTTTCTCGACCAAATCCGCGAACGCCTGAAAATCATTACCCTCGACGAAGAAGATTACGGCTCGGCCATCGCCTCGGCGGTGGCACAGCGGGTAGTGGGAGGAACGATCTATGACGCACTGCTGGCCCAGTGCGCCCTCAAAGCCAATGCGACCACTATCTACACCTGGGACCTGGATCACTTTCGGCTTCTCGGGCCGGAGGTAGCTCGGAGAGTTCGAACCCCGTAGCCCGTAACCCTACAGCTTCACTTTCCGCAGCCGCAGCGAATTCGTAATCACCGAAACCGAACTCAGGCTCATCGCGGCCGCGGCCAGGATCGGGCTCAGCAACAATCCAAAGAAGGGATAGAGCACGCCCGCCGCAATCGGCACACCCAGCGAGTTATAGACAAACGCGAAGAACAGGTTCTGCCGGATATTGCGCATGGTCGCCTGGCTGAGCTTGCGCGCCCGCACGATGCCGGCAAGATCGCCCTTCACCAGCGTGATGCCGCCGCTTTCCATGGCGATATCAGTGCCCGTTCCCATGGCGATGCCGACATCGGCCTGTGCCAGCGCGGGCGCGTCATTGATGCCATCGCCGGCCATGGCCACGGTGCGCCCTTCTTTTTGCAGGCGCTGCACCACTTCGGATTTCTTGTCGGGCAGGACTTCAGCCTCGAATTCCTCGATGCCCAAAGTCTTGGCCACCGCTTCCGCTGTAGCACGGTTGTCGCCGGTCAGCATGACCAGTCGCAAGCCCTCCGCCTTCAGATCGCGCAGGGCCTCGGGCGCTGACGCTTTGATCGAATCCGCAATGCCGATCAGCCCTGCGGCCTGCCCATCGACCGCGACCAGGATCACGGTCTGCCCCGCGCGCCGCAGCTCTTCGGCTTTCTGCGCCAGCCCTGCTGCGGAAATTCCGCTCTCTTCCAGCAACCGTTCGTTGCCAATCAGAACCTTGCGGCTGTCCACCCGGGCACTCACTCCGCGACCGGTGTGGGACTGGAATTCTCCCGCACTCGCCAAAGCCAATCCCCGGCTTTTGGCGGCTTCGACTACAGCCGCGCCGAGCGGGTGCTCGCTGCCCTGCTCCGCGCTCGCCACCAGGCGCAGGAGTTCATTTTCATCCCGACCCGATTCCTTCCCGCCGGGGACGGGGACAACGGAAACGACTCGCGGCTTGCCGTCGGTCAGCGTACCGGTCTTGTCGATGACCAGGGTATCCACTTTTTCCATGATCTCGAGCGCTTCCGCGTTCTTGATCAGGACGCCGGCGTGCGCGCCGCGTCCCGTCCCCACCATGATCGCAATCGGAGTGGCCAAACCCAGCGCGCAGGGACAGGCAATGATCAGCACCGCCACGGCGTTGACCAACGCATGCGCCAGCCGTGGCTCCGGCCCGAAGAAGCTCCACGCCGCGAAAGTCAGAATCGCAATCGCGATCACCGCCGGAACGAACCAGCCCGCCACCCGGTCGGCCAGGCGTTGAATAGGAGCGCGGCTGCGCTGCGCCTGGCTCACCATGCGCACGATCTGCGCCAGCAGGGTTTCGCCTCCCACCCGCTCCGCGCGCATCACCAGCGAACCCGTCCCATTCACCGTCGCCCCGATCAATGGGCTGCCCGGTCCCTTGCCTACCGGAATCGACTCGCCGGTAATCATCGACTCATCGATTCCGCTGCTGCCTTCGAGCACCGTGCCATCCACTGGAACCTTCTCGCCCGGACGGACGCGCAGCCGGTCACCCGGCACCACCTGTTCCAACGGGATATCTTCTTCGCGTCCATCGCGCAGCACCCGTGCCATCTTCGGCGACAAATCCAATAACGCGCGGATCGCCGCGCCGGTGCGGCTGCGAGCGCGCAATTCCAGCACCTGCCCCAGCAGCACTAGCGTCGTGATGGCTGCCGCCGCTTCGAAATACACCGGGGGTCTTCCCGCCAGATCGCGAAACGACGCCGGGAATAATTGGGGTAACAGGGTGGCTACCAGGCTGAATAAATAGGCCACGCCCGTCCCCATTGCGATCAGGGTGAACATGTTGGTGGAGCGATTGACGATGGACGTCCAGCCGCGCTGGAAAAATGGCGCCCCGCCCCACAGCACTACCGGCGTGGCCAGAACCAGCTCAATCCACGGTTGCCAGCCTTCCGGCAGCAGCCTGGGCAGAGCGGGCAGCATGTGCCCCATCGCGATTAGAAGCAGAGGCGATGTCAATGCCAGACTGATCCAGAAGCGGCGCGTCATATGGCGCAGCTCAGGATTGTCTTCTTCCTGCGCGGTGACGGTGCGCGGCTCCAGCGCCATGCCACAAATCGGGCAACTTCCCGGCCCCGGCCGCACAATTTCCGGATGCATCGGGCAGGTGTATTCCACGCGTGTCGCCGCCGGCATCTCCGCCTCCAGCGCCATACCGCAACGCGGACAGGCAGCAGGCTTGGCCGATCGTACCTCCGGACACATGGGACAGACGTAGGCGCCCGCAATGGCAGGAGCGGCCGGTGTTGCCTGCGTACTTTTGGGCGGTGCCTTCGGCGCCGGCGCAATGCTGATCATCTGCATTCCCGCTCCTGGCGCCGGACGCTGAGCCAGATAATCCTCCGGACGCGCGCGAAACTTTTCCAGACAATGGGCGCAGCAGAAGTAGTATGTCTTCCCGGCGTGATCCAATTTGTGCCTGGCGCTAGCGGGCTCCACGTTCATTCCACAGACTGGATCTTTCATGGTGGTGGCGGATTTGGGAGAATGGTCCATAGTCGCCGATGCCGGCACTGCGAAATTCAACTGAACCATATTAGATTCATTCGCTTATATAATCGATTGTCGTATCTTCAGAGCGCAGGCAGAATGATGCACAGCCGCACACGGAAACTATCCGAGAGACATTCTGTGGCGTTTTGCGGTGATGCACTGACCTGATCCAGGAAAAACCAAATGACGCAATTGGACGTAGCCTACCGCTATCACACCCCACCCACGCAGGCCACAATACGCGCGCTCGACAGCATGCGCGAAGTTTACGGCGTCCGCCGAATTACGTTCGACGAAGCGGAGCGCACGGTCCGCGTCGAATTCGACGCGTCGCGCCTCAAGCCACCGGTCATTGCAGGCTTGTTACGCCGGACCGGACTGGATCTGGGCGAACAATTGATCCTCGCCTGAGAAAATCCTCAATCTCCGCTCCGGCTCAGCCGGGGCGCGGCGGAACGGGATACGGGCACACGGCTTGGGAAAAAGTACTCCTTCATGCAAGGTACCGCTTTGGGAAGGTACGGTTCGGGAAGGTGCGGTTTGCGGAAGGATACGGCTTGTGCAAGGGCACGACTTCAGTCGTGCCGCTAAGTCGTTGAAACCCGATGGCGCTTCAGCGCCTGGGGTTTGCTGTCGGAGCTAAGGGCTCTTGAGGGACAAACGCACTTCTAAGCTTGCAGGATTTAATGGGGGAGGGAGGGCTGTGATCTGCGGAAATGCAAGGGGCGCTCAAGAAAACCTCTGGCCGAAGTTTTTTCTCTGGAGCGCCCCGTTGCGCGCCACTTCGTCTGGTTAGCTCTAAAGCACCCCCGTTGCCACTCTCAAGTGGCTGAAAACGCTGGACCCAAACCTTCCGTAATCGAGTAGGAATTGCCCCTTAGGGGGAAAGATTTACGTTGGACGGGCCCATGGCACGAGCCCTGCCGAAGTCTGTGGAAATCCTCCAAACCCGTTTACAGGGGCCCGCTTTGCGACCATGAAGGTGTGGGTCGGACACTAATGTCAGAAGCCTTTGACTTTGATTTTTCTTGCGGTTGACTCTCTTGCCATTGACTTCGGGTGGGTAATCTCTTTGGTCCGGAGCCACGCAGCAAGCACCCCAAAATCAACGTCAAAGCGCGTCGGACATTAGTGTCCGACCCACACAGAGGCTCCTTACCGCCCTAGCGGCGCACCCGGCAGATGTTCCGCCTTCCAGCGCATCGCTGCCGTGATTCTCGTACGCCCGCTGGGATGATCGAAGAAGATAAATTCCTCAATCGGCCCCGGATCCAGTTTCCGATATTCGCCCAGCATCAGATCGACCTCCGCCTCTCCATCCGGCTGCTGGCTGGCATTGATGCCGTACAGGTCGGCTTCGTACTCCATGGTGCGAGTGATGGTGTTGTCGACCGGAGTGGTCACAAAGGAAAAAGCGGATAGCAGCAAAACCGCCAGGGGCACGATGGCCAGGTCGGTCATGCCCCGGATTCCCCATTTTTCTCCCCAACGCGCCAACCCGGCCTGGAGCCCCCAATTCAAAAACGCGAACGTGATGACCACGACGATTCCGTTGAGCATCAGTCCTTTGAACACATGGTTCAACACGTAGTGCCCCATTTCGTGGCCCATGGTTGCCTCGACTCCCGCCAGCGAGCAGCGCTTCAGCAGATTGTCGTTAAGCGAAATTCGCGTGGTCCCGGCAAAGCCGCTCACGTTGGCGCTCACCCGGTTCGACTGGCGCGAGGCGTCAAACTCGTACACCTCGGTGGCGGGAACCCCGTTGGCCCGCGCCAGGCTCAGGATCGGCAACTTGAAGCGCGGGTCTTCCAGTGTGGTGTACTTGTTGAAGAGAGGAGAGATAAAAACCGGGGCAATCATCACCACGAAGGCGATGAACCCGATCATCACGGCGCTGCCCCACAGCCACCAGTTCCTGCCCAGCCGCCTGATTACGCCAAACAAGAGTGCCACCAGAAGGCCGCCCAGCACCGCAACCAGTGCCAGCCCGACCAACTGGTCGCGCATCCACTCCCAGAACGTCTGATTGGAGAGGCCGTACTTGTGCTCGCGAAAATAGCCTTCATACACCGTCAACGGAAAGACGATCACGGCAAAGAGGACGACGAACTGCACCCAGTAAAGCGCCGACTGCAGCGGTTTGAAGCGGACCAACCGCTCCGCCAGAGAGCGCATGCGCACCGACCAGCGCAAGCGCAGCATCATCCACATCACCACGACGGTGGACAGAAAGTCCCACAACAGAAGCCAGTAACCACCTTCGAAATAAGCGTCGGAGCGGGCGCGCTGATCGGGAGGAACCCGGGCCAGATAAGCATCCACGGCGGCTTTGACGTCAAACGGCTGCGCGGCCGCAGCGCTTCCACTTTCGCGCCGTCACATTGGCTGGAGTTGCCTGCGCGTGTGCCCACGGCGCCAGCCCGATCGAAAGAAAAACAGTTGCAGAAAGGAGAACCAAGCGAAACGCATACAAAAGTTCTGCTGGTCGCATCAAGTGCACATGCCTCCGGTGGCGGGGATCACACTCCGCGCCGGGGCATCTTATCAAGAACCCTGGCTTTCGCTATAATCGAGTTCGCTGCCGGTCACACCGCATCGCGCCCTTAGCTCAGCTGGATAGAGCGTCTGGCTACGAACCAGAAGGTCGGGAGTTCGAATCTCTCAGGGCGCACCATTTTATCATATAGTTACGACGATTTTAGCCTTTTGAGTCCAGGCGTAAAAGGTTTGGTGCGCCACATCGGTGCGCCCCTTAGTGCCTCCTGTAACCGAGGTCAGTAAGCGTGGCCGACTGCAGGAGCAGGCACCATCAAATCCCCCCATTCCCCCTGTGCATTTCTCGCCCGTAGCTTTCTAGATTACGCATGCGGATACCGATCTCTCAGGCGACCAAAATGCAGGGCCGAAACGGGTGCTTTCGCGCTAACGCCGACGAACTGAACATGTGGGTCTAATAGGAGATAATGGTAGCCAAAACATTAGTAGCCGCACCGACTTGGATTTTTCGTCGAGCATGTCTCGTCCACCTGGCCCGTAAGGAGGCAAAGCGCCATCCATGCAAACTCCATCGCGGAACAAGTTCACAAATCCGCCCTCTCGCTGGTTGCTGCCGTGAAGAACCCTAGTGAGGATGTGGCTCAAGCACTCAATTCGACTCTGATCAGCTGCTCAAGCCGCCATATCAAATGGTAGCCGCACGTATCTCAGATTCCGATGGAATGGTTACACAGCACTTCTCAAGTCTCATCTGTGCCTCTCGCCCGCACGGGGAGCTCAACCCGACCGTGAACGCAAATGAGGTCGCCTGCACTATTCATGTTGCGCGATCTCTAGACCCAGAAGAATTGGTCTTAGCGTACGACCGAATCGGAATCGTCAAGCGGTTAAAACGAGCTCCTCGGTCACACACGGAACCTTGGCAAGCTGACACGCCGTCGGGAATCATTTTTGCGCTTGATACGAGTACGCCCCTTGAGAAGCATGCAGAACATTTGATGCTGCTTAACAAGTCTCGCCCATCGACCGAATGGCCAGACATGATCGTGATTCTCATGCGAGGCACAATCAACTACGCGGTTCAATTTGCGGGTGACAAGATGGGTGGCGATTTCGTACTTCCTAACGAGGCCTACTTCCCGGTAATGCCGATGTACGGTCATGTCTTTGCCGGTTCACTTGGGCTGTGGTCGTTTAACAACAATGTGTGCCTTGCTTTTTACGCAGTTACATGTTTTCAACCCCCCAACCAAGTTGCCAGAAATGAAAGAGGTATCTTGAAGGCTGTCTCTCCGTACGGGTGACTTGGGCGCATATCGAGTACAACGCTATGAGTCGCAACGTTGTGTAGCAGTTGCACCGAGGAGATGCACAGAGAGCGGTCCACGAGCGGGTTTCGGAATTTACCCTCATCGCATAGAAGATGGAAGTCGCGGTGATATTCTTTCGACCATATGACACATTCATTCCCTGGCAGTAACGGCGATATCATTGCGTGTCGATTGGGAAGTTGCCCTTGGCGGTGTTGCAGCACTTGTTCTGAGCATCACCAACTATCTCCGCGACAGGCCCAGAGTCATAGTAACTCTGCTTTGGGACAGGAGAGTAACGAACAATCCGCGCTATGATTCACGGAAGCTGTGGGGCGTGGTCAGTGTTGCCAACGTTGGAAGGTGTAGTGCACCCCTGAAAACTAGACACATGGGGCCGTGTTTGAAGTGAGGGTTTGGGCGAACCGGGCACGAGCGTCGGGCGGGGTCCGTCCGTGGAGTCCGCGATGCGGACGGTCGTGATTGAACTCTTCGATCCAGCGATGGATGCTCTGCTCGGCCTGATCGAAGCTCTGATATTCGTTGAGCCACACCTCCTCTTCTTTTAAGCTGCGATGGAACCTCTCGATGTAACTATTGCGCTCGGGATGGTTGTAGGCGAGGCTGCCCCATCCTTTTCGCGTACTCTGCGAAAAGGGTGGGTGACGGGAATGATAGGGACAAGGGTCGGCCAGCCCGCCGACTCTTCAGCATATACAAACGCCCCCAAAGAGAATTTTCCTCTAGGGTGGATGCTCTCATCAAAGTAGAAGAAACCCATGCGCGCCGTACTCTAAACTCAAACTTTCGTGGCGACCTTTCTCTTTTTGACTAGTGGCATCGTCGAAATCCCTTGGTTCCAGTCTGTCAGAGGCGGTCGTCGACGAATGGATTGCATGGATGGGCTGATTAGTGGCGAAATTCCCTTTGGCACCTTCTAATGCATCATTACACCATAGAGAGCGCATCCGATTCCCCGCGAGCGTGCCTACCCGAACTGTAGGCGAATAAACCACGAAGATGTAACATGAGGGTGCGGCTCTGCGGACGTGTTCGGTTTCGGTATCGGACTTGGAGGGCGTTGAGCACCGGGTCGAGGTGACCGCTGCGACCCTCTACGAAGCCGTATTCTGCCGCCTTGGCCGCCTTCCATGACGACGGAAACGGACCCACGACTGGCGGTGCCACTGTCCAGCAGCCTGCGGTCGAGCATCGTGTGAGACCCCTTGACGTGGTAGAAAAAGAAAGGCGGTTCGCCTGCGGAGGTCTCGTTCGCACTCCTCTGCTGCCGATGATTCGGCTAAAATTGCATCTATGAGACGACCCGCAGCTGTGCTCTTGTTGCTTTGTGCCGGCTGCGCAGGACAGGTGCCCGCGCCGATCCCGGACAGCGAGGTGCCGCAGCGCAAAGAAATTCTCCGCAACCATCGCGTGACGGTAAGCCTGTTGGAGCTGGCGCCGCGCCGGGCGACACCGATGCACCGGCACGACCGCGACATGCTGGCTGTGTTCGTCGACGGCGGCCGCACGCGAAACACGGTAATGGGGCACAAGGTAGTAGCGGACAAGTTGGCCGTTGGCGAGACGCGGTTTCTCAACGCGGGCTACGCTCACGCCACCAGGAACGACGGCTCTGGCCCCCTCCGGGTCGTGGTCGTTGAGTTCTCCGATCCCCAGGGCAAGATGGAAGAAGTCGGCACAGCCTCGCACTACTGCAATCCTGACAGCACCACGGCGTGCGTCGATGAGAAGCAACTCTTCTGCACGGAGAAGATCTGCGTAGAAGACGTTAGCATCGCTCCGGGCGCGATCACCACCAAGCACGGCCATACCACCGACCACATGCTGGTCGCGGTGTCGGACTACGAACTGACCGACCGGGTCGAGGGCAAGGGTATCGTCGTTCGCACGCGAAAAAGCGGCGAGGTCGAATACATACCGGCTGGCATCACGCACCGCATTACCAACACCGGCCAAGCACCAGCACGCTTCACCGTCATCGTGTGGCGCTGAAGGCGCGGCTACGACACCGCCCCTGCACGGAGCACCTACCGCTGTTCTTGGAGTCAGCGACCCGTCAAGCCGCTGGACGAGTACAGCATGGCCGAGGGGATTCCCGACGAAGGACAAGCTGCTGCAAATTGGGCAAGGTGTCGCGCGGGCCTTTGCAGCAGCAGAGTCCACGTCAGAGCCTCCCTGCACGCGCGCCAGCATCTTTCCACATCAAGGGCGTGATTCTGCCCGGCTTTTCTCCGGCGCCCCAACGCAGACTGCAGACTCCGTTCGCACGCTGCCTTGCCTGAGAACTGGCAGTCAACAGGCGGCCGCAGCGAGCAGTGTCCCAAAACTTCTGACCTGGCAGAAATGGCAACCCCTCGGGTGCTCGCTGTCCGCCTTTTGTCCGTGAACGAGGAACAAGACCAAGCAAAATGGAGCAAATGCTCCGGCTACTTCGGGACCGTCACCTGGCGGGCCGCGTGTACTGCGAGGGGATCGATTTCTTCGGGGCGGTCCTTTTCAAACAGGACGCTAAACAGTTGAAAAGCCGCAATCGGGATTACCAGGAGAACACAGCCAATCATACCAATCACAAACATCCAGCTCAGGACATGAGCCACAATCGCAACCAGGGAATTAAACATATCCGCGCCCTCGAACCCAGTGGGGCCATTCTACAGCAGGTCTTTGCCCCGGGGAGAGAAACAAGCCGGCATGCCAGGATTACCCGTCGCCGGCCCCGGAAAATGGGTCCACGAATTTTACGACTTTTTTATGCGCTTTTTGGTTAGCTAGCTATGGAAAGGTTGGACATTTTTCCATGCTGCTTACGACCGTTATTCGTCTGCTGGAAGTTCTATTCGTGGTGGGAGCAGTCGGCTCCGGCATCGTTGTGCTTATGACTGCTGTCGAAGACATCAAGATGTTGTTCATGAGGGAAGAGAAGGCCATTCCGACCGGCCAGGACTAGGACATCGCTGCGCTGGGCTTGCCCTCCCCCGAGACTCCCGCTCGTTCGCGGCTTTTGCGAATGAGTGGGCGATTGGCCCGTACTCTTGCCTTCCAGATTTCCTGCCCGGTTCGATCTCCAGACTAATCCTGAAAGTGTCGCCAAAGGCGCGAATGAGTGGGCACCGGCTTGTCCTGGCCGGGGCGAAAAGGGCGGCGTAGTTTAAACTGGCAGCGGCGTGTTCAGGAGAGAAGCCGTCATGCGAATCATTCCCATATCCCAAGAAGAATGCGTTGAGATGCTGCAGAGGGTATCGATCGGCAGGCTGGCATGTTCATTGAACGATCAACCCTATGTCGTGCCGGTGGCATTTTCGTACGAGCCTGGTCACCTCAACTTTTTCTCGACCTTCGGCCAGAAGATTGAGTGGATGCGGCAAAATCCCAAGGTTTGCCTGCAGGCCGACGAAATCGGAAACCGGTCGAACTGGACCAGCGTGGTCGTGATCGGAACCTATCTGGAACTGCGGGTGCCGCAATACGAGTCTGAGCGGGAACACGCCCAGAAACAACTGGCGCAGCATTCCCGCTACTGGCAAAACCCTCTGGCGGAGAGGCGCGAACAGACCAGCGATCTCGCGATGGAACTGGTGTTCTTTCGCCTTGACATTGCCTCCATGAGCGGCCTGCGGACCATGCCGGAAGCGGAGTAGAGGGTCAGAGGTAAAACCCGCAATCGCGCAACCCGGCAGCATCGCACTCGCCGGGGTGCCGGCGCCTTGCGGGTACAATGTGCTCCGCCCCAGGTGAAAACTTTTGCACTTGCCCCGATTGCCCACTAACCCCATTCGCCACAACATCTTTCATGGTAACCAGTTACCTTGGCTGCCATCTGGCAATCAAACTGCGTCCGGGAAGGCCGACGTACAAATCTGGTCCGGAGTTTTCTCTTGTTCTCGCAACGGGTCCTCGTCGCACTCGATACCGGTCGTGGCGTGATCTACGCTCCGGCTTCGGGTTGGGACCGGGTTTATCTGATGTGGATATTCCGGAACTTTCACAGCCTTCCCCAAACCGTTCTCAACCCGCGCCAGCAGCAGTTGATCGAATCTCTGTATCGCGAAGCGGCCCGGCATCCGGCGCACGAATTGTACGACGCAGCCGTGGTTGGCACAGTCGAAGACTTCAACCCATCGTCGCTTTCAGCCCTCCCCAGTCCGTCGCAAGCGCGAAAGTTGAATCACAGCCAATCTGCGGACGTTCCTGCCCTCGACCAAGGGAAACCGTTCTATGCACGATTCGCCGCCAATCGGATGACTCTGCGAGTAGGCGCGGCGGCCTTGGTGGCCATCATCGCCATCCTGGCATGGCGCGAGCTGGGAGCTCAGCCAATCTCCGATCCAGGTGCGAGAGCAATGGCGGCTGCTGCCCGTGTGAGCGACGAACCCGGCGCGATTGCAAAAGATTCCGGCGCGGCCCCCAACCAGCCGCCTTCCAACTCTGTTGCCGCCCTGATGCCCTCCCTATCTCCAATCGCCGGCACGATGACGACGACGGAAACGACCGCGCAACCGTCGGCCAGGACTTCCGGCGTTCCCGGGAAACGCGGAATAGCCGGCGTTCATCTCCCTGACGCGGCTCCCGCCAGCGTATACCAGGCCGCAGCCGATCAGCCCCGAGTGCGCATTTCGGGGCGTCCCCGCAAGCTGGTGTATCCGGTCTGCCCTCGCACCGACGCCCGGGGCAAGGTTTCCCTCCAGGCTGTGGTAGGCAACGACGGGGCGGTGGACCGGGTCAGGATCCTGACCGGAGACCGCGTGCTCGCAGCTGCCGCGATCGAAGCAGTGCGGCAGTGGCGCTACGAGCCTTCTTCCGCCGAGGTCCAGGGCGCGGAACGCGAAACCGATATCACTGTCTCTTTCATTTCAGACCAGGTCGTGGCCGTGAGCTTCCCTAACTACGCCTCCGTTTCCCGCTAGCGGTATCCCTTGTCCGGCTATTTCGTGCGCTCACATACCAGCCACACATGGCAGCTCTTGTGCATGAGTCCGGGTTCGAAGCCGGCCACCACTGTCCGGTTCACCTTGAAGCCATTTTGCAGCAGGACGTGCTCCCACTCGGTGACGGTTTTGAACTCGAAGGGCATGTTCATTTCCGGAATCCCCTGGGCAATCGCGTTGGCGAAGAAATCAATTAACACCAGCACCTGGACCTGGGCTTCAGTCGTCATCCCGGTAAACGCCCTGAGCAGCGACTGCGTCCTTAGACTGTCAGCCAGGCCTTCACCATGTTCCGGCAAGCCGTAGGTGTCCTCTTTGATCAGGGCGTAGGTGGCGACTTTTCCCAGCCGCTGGATGACACGCGGCAAGTCGTCCGGATTGATGTGATGAAGTACGGCCAGCACCAGGGCCACGTCCACACTCTCGTCCGGATAAGCGATGTCCGTCGGCGCGGCCATCTGAACGAAGGGCAGATGCCGGGCCTCCGGGTAGCGATAGTCCAGCACGTCGGTGGTGAAGACGGTGTATCCGCCTCTGGCCAGCCGCGCGGCAAGGTACCCGCTGCCGCAGCCGTAGTCCAACACTCTCTTGCCCGGCAACAAGGTTTGCAGCCGCTGAAAATCAGTCTCGGGCTTGGCTTGCGTCTTGTACTGGTGGTACACGCGGTTGAACCAGAATGAGGGATCAGATTTTTTGAAGGTGTGTTGCAACAGCGCCGAAGTAACTTCGACTAAGCGACCCGGATCGATTCCGTCCTGCTGGCTTCGCACGAGGCGGTTGAACGCGTGGTCCACCATGCCGCAGACCTCATCGCTCGACGCAGCGAAGAACTCGCGGTATCCGGCCTTGACCGAAGTACTCACGAACTCAACCACGCCCGGGTGGCGCAGCGTGGCCGCAACGGTACGAAGTGCCTGCTCCTGTTTCATATCGGAAGCTTCAAATTCGCAATTATAGGGACATGGCTCAACCCGCCGGACTCTTCTAGTGGTTCAGTCTCCGGAGTCGGTTACTTCCTGATCAGATTGGTATGGCTGGCCACGCACTGCCACTTATTATTCTGGTAGAGCCAGGTGTCGGTGAAGCGTCCGTAGTGATCGAAGGGCTGGCGCTTGTAGGTTCCCTTGGAGTGATAGGTGCCAACTACAATGGCGGCGTTGGGATAGGAAATCACCCGGGCTTCGTCATTGGCAATCAGGGTGGCGCGATAGTCTGGGTCCTTCAGGTCGGCGAGAAACTCCGCTTTGTTCATGACCGTTCCGTCGTAGTCGGTGTAAACGAAGCCGTCGGAAACCAGGTTGCTGACGGCCTTGGCGTCATGGTGAAGCTGCGCCTGGTTCCAGGCATTCTCCAGAGCGATAAGCCGGCTGGCCTCGGCAGAGACGTCGTTGGCACCGCCCCGCGCCACCAGCAAACCGCTCAGCAATAGAAACAGGAATATGAAAGCTTTCTTCGCCATATGTCCCCCTCTTCACCAGGGCACTCATCCGCGGACGAACCCTGAGCACCCGCTCTTGCCATCAGAAATAAACAGCGCTCAGCGGTCAAGTGCCAGGGGTTGCACACCGGCGTCGATGTCACGGAGGCTCTTTGCTCTTTGCTCTTTGCGGGATTGCGCGCGGCCGGCGAAAGTGCGAGGGCTGCGCTTCCTACCAGGTGCGGCGCTCTACTCTACGATGAGAGTAAAAGCAGTCGAGTGTGTGAGGTTGCCGCTGCTCGCCGTGACTGCCACGTTTGTAGTCCCCAGCGGAGTGCCCGGGTCCCGGCTGCCGCCGCCGCTGCTACCGCCAGCGCCCCCACCGCAGCCCGCGATCGTTATGAGAAACGCGAAGACCATCAGAGTAAGCAACCTGCCGCCACTCCGTCGCCTGGACGCGTCCCCGAGCAGAAAAATTCCCGCCAGCATGCCGAGACTCGTACTCCACCAACCCGGACTCTCGAGTCTTGCGCTGTGGGGGGCGGTCGTGGAAACAGTAAGCGTGGTTGAGCCGCTGCCCGTAATGGAGGCCGGACTAAAACTGCAAGCGCTTTCGCGGGGCAAGCCAATGCAGGAGGCAGGTGTGAAGTTGATGGTGCCGTTGAAACCCGGCTGGCCTGTCACCGTGAGCACGATATTCCCGCTGTCCCCTTGCCTGCTGATCATGATCGTGGAAGGTTCCGTAACGGAGAGGGCAAAATCGGCCTGTACGTTCACCGTCGTCGCGGGAGAAATTGATCCCATGTAGTTGGAGTCGCCACTGTACTGAGCGGTAATGATGTTCTGCCCAGACGGCAGAGAGGTCGTAAATCCAGCGAGCCCCTGAGCCGTATAGATCGCGCCGGTCTGAATGTTGCCACTTCCGGAGTATTGGTTGACATAAGCCGGGTTGCTTGAGTTCGCAATCGGAATACCGCCCGAGAGAAAAGTCATGGTGCCGCCGGGTCCCAAAGCGGCGCTGCTGGTGCTAACGGTTGCGGTGAACAACACCTGGGCGCCCTGGATCACATTGTTACTGCTCGCAACCACGCCCACAGTCGTGGGAGCCTTGGTCACGGTGACGGGGACGGCCGCGGAAACGCTGGATGTGACGCTGGAATCTCCGTAATAGTTGGCCACAATCGAATTGTTACCGACGGGGATCGTGAACACACCCTGGGCGGTCGCTGCTGTGCCCTCGCTGCTCAAACTGAAGTAACCGAATACCGTGCTTGCACCATTGTCGGTAAACAACACGTTGCCCGTCGCCACGCCGTGGCCGGAGAGGCTCGAAACATCGGCTCGCAAATATGCGGGAGTGCCATAAGGCTGGCTGGTAAGGGGTATGAGATTACCGACCGAGTCAAAACCAAACACCGAAAGCGCGGTCGCACTTCCCTCCGGCGAAACCGTAATCGTCACTGGTGCGGAATCGCTGGCGGCAAAGGCCCCGTCGCCCGCATAGTGCGCATGAACATCGTAGGTGCCGCCGGGCAAACCATTCCACGTGCTGGAGACGGCGCCAGCATTGAGCGTAAACGCGGTCGCGCCCTGTAGCGGATCCGTCAGGTTGGTCACCAGCGAGACATCGCCCGTGGGCACGCCGGCGCCACTGGAAGGCGCCACTGCGATGCTCACATTCACGTTGGCGCCGTGGGTGAAGGTGGTCGGGCTCAGCGCCAAGGTCGTGTTTGTGCCCGTAAACGCGATTGAACCCCACTGGTTTACCAGGTTCTGCACGTTTACCGATCCCAGCCCCGTAGCCAGGTCATAGCCGACCGCACTCTTGTATTTCGCACTGGGGCTTCCGTAGCCAGCCTCCCCGGGAACAGCGTTGTTGCCCGCGGTCACGTCGTTGAAGATGCAAGTGACGGCGGGTGGAGTTGTGGTGTTCGATGCGTTGCACTTCGAGAGATTCTCTGCCGCGGCCAGGCGATAGAGAACGTAGTTTGCCTGGCCCTGGCGCGAACCGGTCTTCTGGTTCACCAGCGCCATGATGCCGGCAAACGAAGGAGCAGCGGCGGAAGTCCCGTAGACCTCGACCACGAAGCCGGTCTGGCAGGAACCCTCGAAACACAAAAGATAGGGATCGTGACCGGCTGCGGAGAGCGAGACGTCGGGCAGATCGCGCGCTCCATCGTTAGGAATACCGGTCACACCGGACTGCCATGAAGGCTTGCTGAAAATTGTGCTGGCTCCACCGCCGCCCGCGAGAATATTGGCATTGGCGCCGCACTGGGCCGAAGCGCAACTCTCATTCCAGACATTCTCCGGAATATACGATTTCACCGAGAGACCGTCGGAGCCATTGACCGTTTTCCAGTAGGTGCTGCCGTGTCCATTCTCGTTGAACTGAGTGCCACCCACTGCGACGTTGAAGGGAGTGGATGCCAGCACACTGACCGAGATCGGCCCCGTGGCCACGCTCTTATTTTGATTGTCGCAACCTTCGGCACCGGAGTCGCCGCTGGAGAGGATGTAAGTGATGCCCTGGGCGGCCGCCTGCTCCGCCATAGCCGAAATAGCCTGGGCCTCGGCATTCGGGACGCCGCTCTCGCAACCTCCGAAGCTCTCCGTCATCACCGGCGCCAGATTGTTGTCGATGATATAGTTTTCCGACAGGAAAATGCCGTCCGTGGAGTTGGTCCCAGCAGAAACCACAAAATCCACTTGCGCATTGGGCGCCATAGCCGCAGCCCAGGAAGCATCCAAAGTGGCCTCAAGTTCTTCACCGCCGCCCAGGTCGCCCGGGTCAGGTCCGTTGAGGATAATATTCAGGCTGCCCCCGAAACCCCCAAAGATATTTCGGAAGTCGTACACATCCTGCCCCCATGCATACAGGTTGCTGCGCGCGACCACCGCGATGGTCTGTCCCTGCCCGTTGATTCCGTTTGAGAGGGTCAGTGTGGCGTTGTAAATCACCCGATAATCTGCCGGGCCCAGAGCGTGTGTCCCATCTGAAAATGTGACTTGGGGCTGCCCTCCCGGGCTGGTTGTGAGGCGCCCCCTTTCCTGGGAGAGGCCAAGCTGAGGCTTCAGGTAGAAATTGTGCAGCGAATTCACCCCCGCCACCACTGGCGCCAGCGCACCAGGTATTTCCGGGTTGCTGCTGTTCGCCCAGTGGGCTTTGCCCTCCACCATATATTTCTGGATCGAGGTGTGAAACGCCTCCTGCACCTGGGCGGCAGTGCCGGAAAACTCGATCAGGGTTCGGCCCTTGCTGACCTGGGCGATCTCAAAACCATGGCTCTGCAGCCACGATGTGACGGCTTGAATGTCGGAGTCTGCGGGGCCGAACTGTTGCCCGAACTGCTCCGGCGTCACCCATTTGTGAAATTGGGGAGAAGACCTGTCCTGCTGGTCATCCAGCAGTTTCAACAGCGCGGTCTCTTGTTCCGGGCTGCGCTTGAGCACCAGCAGCATGCGTTCCATCGGCAGGTCCGGCGGAGCCGCGGCCACTTCGAACTCGGGACGTGCCAGGGGGTGGACGTTGCCCTTGAGCACGACCCGTTGGCGGTCATCCACCGGCTCACGAACCAGCGGACGTATGTATCTCTGTTGCGCGGCGGCCAAGGTGGACAGGCAGAATAGAACAGCCGAGAGGACTGTAAATCGCAGACGAAAGGGATCGGTTCGCATGCTACTCCTAAAGCAGACCTGCCGGGCACCCGGGCAGAGCGCCGACCAGGTCGCAACGGGCAGAAGACGAGACCCCCTCGTCAACAACTCCCATCAACCGCATAAACCACTCGACGCCATGCCCTGGAATACAGTCCAGGAATCCGTGGGCCGATTGTGGCCGGACATCATAACCCAAGCGTTCAAAATGTAAAGTCCAAGGTTTGATCCGGAGCTGACACCTGTCCTCGATGAAAGGTGGGAATCCCTGGCACCGGCGGAGAGCGGACGCAGGCATAGATACGGGGGAGGAAAATGGCCCCAAAAATTAAGAAGCGCCCCCTAACTCTCGCGAGTTATGGGACGCCCGAACAGCCCTCCCCCAGGTCTGCTCACGTAAGAAGGTACGTCTCTCCCGCGAATGTGTAAATCCCACCTTCGTGCCAATCTCGTGGCACGAACAGGCCATAAGCGACGGAGACGGCGTGGGGACAGCCGCCCCCGGCTGTCCGGCGGAGCAAGGCTCCGCCACCACTTCGCCTGGCTGAACAGGTTAGAGTGACCCCGCTGATCCGGCCATGGCAAGACAACTGTCGAGCTGCGCTCGACCGGACAGCCGGGGCGGCTGTCCCCACGTGGCTGTTGCCTGGTCCAGCTAGAGGCCAGGAGCCAGCAGCTCAATCCCGCCCAAGTAAGCCCTTTCCCGGTTACTCCCGTAATCTTCCGCAGGGGGATTGGCGTTGACCGTAGCAGCCGCAGTACTTACATTCGCCACAGGGGGTCGTAATGAAGGATATTCACGAGGTTTTACGCCGTAAGCAGGCCAAGTACGCCCAGCTCACCAAGCAGATCGAGGCGTTGCAGCAGGCGGCCGAAAAACTGCGCGAAGTCGCCCCTCTGCTCGCCGAAAGCGAAGACGAGGAAAGCACAGTTTTGGCCGAGGTAGAGGAGCAGGGTAACAGCATGGCAGCCCGCGCCGGGTCCTCGCCTGCGGGCGGAGGAGTCGCTGCGCCGAAGCCGGCGCCACGCGCGCCGCGCTGGCCCTAATCCGGCAGCAGTTGACCTGGGGCACAAGGCCCGCATATGACATTTCAGTCTCTTCTGGTTAGCAAAGATGAGCAGGCGATGGCTGTGCTCACGCCCGTCCTGGCCGGCTTCGGCCTGGGCGTGCAGTGCTGCGGTTATCCGGACGCTCTCTGCCGCCTGACCGAGCAGAAATTCGACGCTGTGATCGTTGACTACGACGATCCGCACAGCGCGGCCCTGGTCCTGCAAAACGCCTACCAGTCTTCAGCGCCGCACAAAACCGTCACGGTTGCCCTGCTCGGCGACCGGACCAAGGTGCGCCACGTTTTCGGCGCAGGCGCAAACTTCGTTCTCTATAAACCCATTTCACAGCAGCAGGCTGAAGCCAGCCTGCGCGCCGCCATGGCGCTGATGAAGCGCGAACGCCGGCGCTCCTTCCGGGTCCCGGTACAGATTCCCGTAAGACTCCGGGTGGAAAACGGCGCGGAGATGGAAGGCATCCTGCTCGACCTGAGCGAAGACGGCCTGGACGTTCTGGCGGCACAACCGCTGTGCCCGTCCGCCATCATCAGCGCACATTTCGCGCTTCCCGATCAGGGCACGGAGATGGATGTTCGGGGTGAAGTTGCCTGGGCCAATCCCAACGGCGAATCGGGCGTGCGCTACATCGATCTCCCGGACAACCTACGTCAAACTCTCAAATCCTGGGTGGTGGCCAGCGCTGCCGACCTGCTTCCTGAAGATCCCGACCCGGTTTCCGAATGCAAGCTCACCGATCTCAGCCTGGGTGGCTGCTACGTCGAAACCGTGTCGCCCTTTCCGGAACGTTCCGGCATCATCCTGGGCCTGAAGGCCGAGGATATGGAGGTCCAGGCCGAAGGTATGGTCCGGGTCATGCATCCGGAGTTCGGCATGGGCATCCAGTTCGCATCGGGCACAGCGGAACAGCGCGAACATGTAGGTACATTTATCAACTTCCTTACCAGCCGCCCGGGAACGCTTCCCCAGCTGCTTATCACGCCCCGTGCCCTGGCCGCTCTCAATGACGAGGATTACCGTCACAGCCAGGCCTCCGACGAGCCTGAAGACCTGTTGCTCGGTCTGCTGAAGCGCGCCGATTCTCTCAGCCAGGAAGATTTTCTCCAGGAACTCCGCCGGCAGCGCAGCTCCGAAGAAGTAGCCTCCTCGTAGTAGTCGAACGCCATAAGATCGCCACCAACCACGTGGGGACAGCCGCCCTCGGCTGTCCGGTCGAGCGAAGCTCGACAGTGTTTTGTCCCAAAGAGGCGGAGCTTCGCTCCGCCGGACAGCCGAGGGCGGCTGTCCCCACGTGGTCTGTTCGCGGTAAAAGGGCCCGAATGCGGCTGGCATCCAGGCCCCGGGTGCCCTCTCGGGCTTGCTCCACCCTGTGTCTTGAAGCTTACCGTGAGAATCCCGAAAAAATATTTCAGCCAGATTAATTAGTTGTCAAAATTCCGAGACATCTTTACACCCGCCGCGGACCACGATTTCACTCACCAATGAATTTGCCCCTCACTGCCTATTTAGGCAACAATCTGTTCCGTGCCGACGAACGGTCCGCCTGAACCTGTCTCCGCAAGCGGCTTCACCTGAATACGCATCAGGCGGTGCTCTTTCCGGCGTCCCCCTCCTGATCATCATGGCTGCGGCATTCGCCGTGCTCCTGCCTACGTTCTTTCTCGGAATCCCCTCCGGCCACGACTTCGAATTTCACCTTAACTCCTGGATGGAAGTGCTCAGCCAGTGGAGGCTTGGCATCCTTTATCCGCGCTGGGCGGCCCTGGCCCACTTTGGCTACGGTGAGGCACGCTTCATTTTCTATCCCCCGGCGTCGTGGATGCTGGGAGCGGCGCTGGGAGCGTTCCTGCCCTGGAAAATCGTGCCCGGCGTTTATGAGTGGATCGCGCTTACGCTCTCCGGGTGCTCGATGTTCCTGCTGGCGCGCCGCTATCTGCCGCGCGCTGACGCGATCTTCGCCGCCGCCCTGTACACCGCCAATCCTTACCACATCGTCATCGTGTACTGGCGCAGCGCCTGCGCTGAGTTACTAGCCGGCGCGCTCTTGCCGTTGCTTCTGCTGGCCGTGCTGCGCTCGGAAAAATTCGAAAGGAAGGCCACTCTCTCCCTGGCGCTGATCGTGGCCGCGGCGTGGCTGACCAACATTCCGGCCGCCGTGATGCTGACCTACTCGCTGGCCTTGCTGCTGACCATCGCCGCCGTCATGCGACGTTCATTGCGGCCCTTCGTGATCGGCGCTGTGGCTCTTTTGCTGGGTTTGGCGTTGGCCGGGTTTTACGTGGTGCCCGTCTTGTACGAGCAGAAGTGGGTAGAGATCGCGCAGGTGCTGTCGCCGGGAGTACGGCCGCAGGACAATTTTCTGTTCACATCGCTCAACAGCCCCGATCATGATCGCTTCAATCTGTTGATCTCGCTGCTTTCAACCGCCGAGATCATCCTTCTGGGCATCTTCTGCTTTCTGTCGCGCTCCTGGCGTACTCGCGCCCCGAAGTTCTGGTGGATGCTTTTAGCCTGGTCCGCCGCCTGCGCATTTCTCCTCTCTTCCGCCAGCCTTTTGCTCTATCGCTTTCTCCCCGAGATGCGTTATGTCCAATTGCCGCTGCGCTGGCTGCTCTGCCTGAACGTCGGTTTCGCCTTGCTGCTCACCATGGCGACTCCGCGCTGGCTGGTTCGTCCTCTGGCCTGTCTGATCATGCTGGCGGTACTCGGATTCGTCTGGCATCGCGTCCAGCCGCCCTGGTGGGACGACGCCGGCGATGTAGCGGAGATGCTGGACAATCAGCAGAACGGCACCGGGTATGAGGGGATCGACGAGTACGTCCCCAACGGAGCCGACGTCTATGAGATCAAGCACGAGGCGCGCCGGGTGACCTTCGAGGGCGAAGGCAGCGCACGCATCCGCATAACCCGGTGGGTACCTGAGTCAAAGGGGTTCAGCGCGAACCTGAGCCAGCCCGGCCAGTTGGTGCTGAAGCTGTTTAACTACCCGGCCTGGAAGGTCGAGGTGAACCATCGTCCGGTTACGACGGGAACCCACGAGATCACCGGTCAAATGGTCGTTCGTGCGGATGCCGGTGAGAATGACGTACAAATTACTTTCGCTCGAACGCGAGATCGCGAAATTGGCGGAATAATCTCGCTCGCCACCGTTATTCTGCTTTTGGCAGCCTTGCTCCACGACCGTCGAAAATTTGCGCTATGACTCCTGTCCTCATCGCCACCTCGAACCCGGGCAAGCTGCGCGACTTTGCCGGGGCCGCATCTCCCCTGGGCATCGCCATCGAGCCTTTGCCGAACTTTGCGTCAATCCCCGGCGCCGTTGAGGATGGCCTCACCTTCGAAGCCAACGCTCGTAAGAAAGCCGAGTACTACAGCAAATACTGCCCAGGGAAAATCATTCTGGCGGACGACTCCGGCCTTGAGGCGGACGCGCTCGGCGGCGCTCCCGGAGTTCACTCCGCGCGCTACGCCGCCGACCAACCTCACCTGGTGGGAAACAACACCGACGACCAGGCCAATAACGCCCGCCTGATTCGCGAACTTAGAAAGACTCCCCCGGAACAACGCACCGCCAGGTTCGTGTGCGTGATCGCCGCCGCCCGCGACGGAGAAATCCTCAATGTATTTCGGGGCCAGGCTGAAGGCATGCTCCTCGACTCTCCCCGGGGCTCGGGTGGATTCGGGTATGACCCGCTGTTCTACTTTCCTTCCATTCAAAAAACCTTCGCCGAACTGACGCCTGAAGAGAAAGCGCAGTACAGCCACCGTGGCAAAGCCTTCCACCAATTCCTGAGTTGGATTTCGTCCGGGGAAAAACTGTAGCGACCTGCGCCGACACCTTCTTAACGGTTGGCCCAACGGCGCAGAGTCGGGATATCCTTGGTGAACGACCTCGCCAGAAAACCGGGAATATGCATCTCTTTCATCTTGGCTTGCACCTTCCGGGTCATCTGGTCCGCAGTAAGTTCAGGCTCGGTGAACTTTCCTCCGACGTAGCAATGACTGCAGTACTCGGCGGATTTTTTGCCGTCGGCTTCGCTTCCCCCGCCCTTCTCGTCTTTTGATAGAGGCATCCCACAGCTCTGGCAGTACGGTCCCTTCGGTTTAAACATCTGCTTCGTCCTCCATGTCTCCAGTCATTTTACGAGGGAGAGATCAGCCTGGAAATATTTCCTTTACGCGTGGCCCTCAACTGGGCCACTACTCCGTCACCTGCATCCTTGACTTCCATTCTCCTCCACCGGGATAATAAAAGGTTGTCCAGTCATCTTTGACATCACAAGGGGTCCAGTGGCGACAACCGCCAGTCCAACCGCTCCGGTCAGCACCCACGAAGGCGTTCCTCCCCTGCGCGCCGGTCAGGGACATTCGTTCCTGCTCCGCAAGCTCCATTCTCTGAGCGGCATCGTTCCGGTGGGCGCATTCCTGGTTGAGCATTTCGTCTCTAACGCCTTTGCCACCCGCGGCCCCGGGGCTTACGCCAAGCAAGTCGAGCTTCTTTCCAGCTTTCCTTTTGTCTTCTATCTCGAGCTGTTCGGGATCTGGCTACCGATTCTGTACCACGCGCTTTACGGCTTCTACATCTGGTTCCGTGGCGAGAGCAACGTCACCGATTATCCCTGGGCCGGGAACTGGATGTTCACCCTGCAGCGCTGGACCGGCGCCATCGCCTTCTGCTACATCGTGTGGCACACTTGGCACCTGCGTTTCAGCGGCGTGCACCTCCTGACCCATCCCGACGCGGCCTTTGGCAAAGTGCAACTGGAGTTCCAGCACACCTGGGCCATCGCGTTTTACGCGCTGGGAATTTTCTGCGCCTCCTGGCACTTCGCCTACGGCCTGTGGCTGTTCGCCGCCAAGTGGGGCATCACCACCGGGGACGCGGCCCGGCGCCGCTTCGGCTATGTCTGCTTCTTTATCGGCTTGCTGTTTATCACGGTGGGAGCGCTTACCATGCGCTCGTTTTTGAATACGCCGCAGCAGCCGGTTGAACCCGGGAGTGGCGCACACGATTCCTTTGCCGGCGCGGTGGCGCCCGGAAACAGATTGCGTCCGATAGGAAATCCAAACTAGATGGCATCGACTCCGAAAATCATAGTGATCGGCGGCGGCCTGGCGGGACTTGCCGCGGTGATCAAGATCGCCGAGATGGGCGGGCACGTGGATTTGTTCTCCATCGTGCCGGTGAAGCGTTCGCACTCGGTCTGCGCTCAAGGCGGGATTAACGCGGCCAAGAACCTCAAAGGCGAAGGCGACTCCACCTGGCAGCACTTTGACGACACGGTTTACGGCGGCGATTTCCTGGCCAACCAGCCTCCGGTCAAGGCCATGTGCGAAGCCGCCCCCGGCATCATCGACCTGCTCGACCGCATGGGCGTGCCTTTCAACCGTACTCCCGAAGGATTGCTGGACTTCCGCCGCTTCGGAGGCACGCTCTTCAATCGCACCGCCTTCGCCGGCGCTACCACCGGTCAGCAATTGCTCTACGCGCTCGACGAGCAGGTGCGACGCTACGAATCTGAAGGCAAGGTCCGCAAATTCGAGCACTGGGAATTTTTGTCAGCCGTGCTCGACTCCAACCGCGTCTGTCGCGGCATCTGCGCCATGGACTTGCGCTCCATGGAAGTTCGCACCTTCCCTGCCGATGCCATCATCATGGCCACCGG
Source organism: Terriglobia bacterium (assembly GCA_963797385.1). Lineage (GTDB taxonomy): Bacteria > Acidobacteriota > Terriglobia > Terriglobales > Acidobacteriaceae > JAIQFF01. The sequence goes on along the minus strand of CAWCPY010000011.1, from coordinate 229,083 downwards.
CGGCAACGGCGCCATTTTCGGCAGGTCCACCAACTCCGTGGTCTGCACTGGTTCGGCGCAGTCGGCGCTCTATCAGCAGGGATGCTATTACGCTAACGGCGAGTTCATTCAAGTGCATCCGACGTGCATCCCGGGCGAAGACAAATTGCGCCTTATGTCGGAGTCAGCTCGCGGCGAAGGCGGCCGCGTCTGGGTCCCGAGAACTCCCGGCGACAAACGCGATCCGCTTTCGATTCCACAAAATGACCGGTGGTACTTCCTCGAAGAGTGGTATCCGAAGTACGGCAACCTGGTGCCCCGCGACATCGCCACCCGCGCCATCCACAAAGTGGTGTACGAGCACAACCTCGGCATCGACGGCAAGCCGATGGTCTATCTCGACCTCACTCACATCGATCGCAAGACTCTGGACCGCAAGCTGGAAGGCATTCTGGAAATTTACGAGAAGTTCGTGGGCGACGATCCCCGAGATACGCCGATGAAGATATTCCCCGGCATGCACTACACCATGGGCGGCCTGTGGGTGGACTTCACGCAGGCCACCAACATCCCCGGCATTTTCGCCGCGGGCGAATGCGAATATCAGTACCACGGGGCCAATCGGCTGGGAGCAAATTCCCTGGTCTCCTGCATCTTTGGCGGATTCGTCGCCGGCCCCAATGCGGTGAACTACGCGCGCAACCTCAAGGCTGCGCCCGGCAACGGCTTTTTCGATACCGAGCGCAAGCGTCAGGAAGAAAACAACGCCACCATGATGAAGTCGGACGGCACCGAAAATCCGTTCAAGCTGTGGCGCGAATTGGGCGACCTGATGACCAAGAACGTAACGGTGATTCGTTACAACAAAAACCTGCAGGAAGCCGACGCTAAACTCTGCCAACTGTTGGAGCGCTTTCGCCACATCAACCTGAGCGACCGCACGCAGTGGGCGAACACCTCGGTGGCCTTTGCGCGGCAACTCTACAATATGCTGCAACTGGGCCGGGTGATGACCCAGGGTGCCGCCCTGCGTGACGAGTCACGCGGGGCCCACTACAAACCCGATTTCCCCGAGCGTGATGACAAGAACTGGCTGAAGACGACGAAAGCGACCTTCGCTCCCGACGCCGACGAGCCCAAATTCGAATTCGAGCCGGTGGACATTTCGTTGATCCCGCCGCGCCCGAGAAGATACGACGCAGTGAAGTAACCAACGCCCGCGTAGGGGCGGGCGCCCTCGCCCGCCCAGCCGAGCAAAGCTCGGCAGCTTGGTTTTGAGGCATCGAAACCCGGGCGAGCTTTGCTCGCCTGCCCGGACGAGGGCGTCCGGGCCTACGTGGTTTGAGCTAAAAGCACATGGCTAATTCCAAGACCGTACTCCTGAAGATCAAGCGCCAGCCGAACCCCAACGTTCGGCCCTACTGGGAAGAATTCGAACTCCCCTGGCACCCGGGCATGAACGTAATCTCATCGCTGATGGAGATTGCCGCCAACCCGGTCACCCGCGAGGGCAAAGCGACCACGCCCATCACCTACGACTCCAACTGTCTCGAGGAAGTCTGCGGCTCCTGCGCCATGCTGATCAACGGACGTGCCCGCATGGCCTGCTCCGCCCTGGTGGACAAGCTCGACCAACCCATCCGGCTCGAACCGTTTTCAAAATTCCCCGTGGTCCGCGATCTAGCCGTGGATCGCAGCGTCCTCTTCGAAAATCTCAAAGCGGTGAAGGCCTGGGTCCCCATCGACGGCAGCTACGATCTCGGCGCCGGCCCCCGCATGACCATGCGGGAGCAGGAAGCAGCCTACCCGCTCTCCCGCTGTATCTCCTGCTGCTGTTGCATGGAAGCCTGTCCTCAGTTCAACGAGGACACCGGCTTCGTTGGCGCGGCCACGATTTCCCAGGTCCGCCTTTTCAATACGCATCCCACGGGCGCAGCTCTCAAGCGTGAACGCCTTGCGGCCTTAATGGGGGACGGTGGCATTCAGGAATGTGGCTACGCCCAGAACTGTGTGGAAGTGTGCCCCAAGGACATTCCCCTCACCCGCTCCATTGCTGAGGTGGGCGGCGAAGTCATGAAACAGGCGATTGGTGATTTGTTCAGAAAATGAACACTCATCGGTAACCCCACGAAAGTGGTGTGTCGGGAAGTGTCATCGCGGGGCCGCAGAGTGTCATGCAGAAACCCCAAAAGCCGCGTTCGTAGGGCTTTTCGGCCCGTAACCTCTTATAAAGTACTTACCCCCTGATTGGCATCACGGTTGCTCCTACATAGAACGGTTGCCACGGGCGCGCCGATAGCGCGAGTTAAGTAACCAAGGGTAACGCCCGGGGGCTCTTCCGAGAGCCTCCCGGGCTTAAAAAAAGCACTTGTTTTTGTGCAGTCCCGGTTTAGAATACGCGCCTGTCTCAAGCGCCTTGAGACCTGGCAAGAAAAACTATAAGGTCACTTCGTGAAACGTAGGATTCAAAGCGCGACACTTCTCTTTTTGCTGGCCGTCCTCTGTGCGCCTGCTTTCGCTCTGCACAGTTATGTTGCGCCGCGTCGCTCTCATCGAGTCCGTCGCGCGCACCTTCGCCGCCTTCGCTGGAATCCCGTGTTTCGTCCATCTCGCGAATCTTTGCTGCTGCAGAATCAGGAGATCGACCGGATGGATTTACCCCGCATTCAGGATGACGCCGAACTGGAGCAACTGAAGGCCAGCGAAGACCTGGTTCCGATTGTTGCCGGTCCCACGCTTCGCTTCGATCCGCGCCTCGATCCCGACCGGCGCTATTGCCGTCCCTGGACCCGTGAATTTCTCGATGATTTCAGCACCGCCTATTACAAACGTTTTCATACTTCGATTCAGGTAAACTCGGCGGTCCGGACAGTGAAGGTGCAGAAGAAACTTCGCCGCCACAATCGCAACGCCGCGCCCGCCGAAGGCGAGATCGCTTCTTCGCATCTTGCGGGCGTCACGGTGGACATTCAACGGCGGGGATTGAGCCGCGAACAGATCAAGTGGGTCCAGGACTACATGCGGCCCCTGAAAGAGCAAGGCCTGATCGAACCAGAAGAAGAACGCCGCCAGTGGGTTTTCCACGTGATGGTCTCGGGCCGCTACACCGACTGGCGGGAGTCCATGATGCTGGCCGGCGAGCAGCCGGTTCCGCAAGCCGCCGAAACTGCGGAACTGCCACTCCAGTAAGACGCACCAGCCTGAAACGCTTCGATTCTTATTCCCACTCGATTGTGCCGGGCGGCTTCGACGTGACGTCATACACCACGCGGTTCACACCCTTCACCTCATTGACGATCCGGCTGGAAATCGTTTTCAGCACCTCATGGGGCAGGGGCACCCAGTCGGCGGTCATGCCATCTTCCGAGTGCACCGCGCGCACGGCGCAGGTGTAGGCGTAGGTGCGCTGGTCGCCCATGACGCCGACCGACATCACGGGAAGCAGGACGGCGAAACTTTGCCAGATTCTGGTGTAGAGACCCGCCTTCTTGATTTCGGTTACCACGATGTCATCGCATTCGCGCAGGATCTTCAGACGTTCGGGCGTAACTTCGCCGAGAATTCGGACCGCCAGTCCAGGTCCCGGGAACGGCTGGCGCTGGAGCACATCCTCCGGCATGCCCAGATCGCGGCCGATCTTGCGGACCTCATCTTTGAATAAGTCTTTCAGCGGCTCAATCAGCTTGAGCTTCATCTTGTCGGGCAGGCCGCCCACGTTGTGATGGGTCTTGATGGTCTGCGACGGGCCGCGCACCGAGCGCGACTCGATCACGTCGGGATAGAGGGTGCCCTGCACCAGCCACTCCACCTTGCCTTCCGCCTGTTCGATGCGATGGGCCTCGGCATCAAAGACGGCGATGAATTCCTTGCCGATGATCTTGCGCTTGATCTCCGGATCGGTGACGCCGGCGAGTTTGTCCAGGAAACGATCGGTGGCATCGACCGCGACCAGCTGCAGGCCTAGCTTGTCGCGCAGGCCCTGCTGCACTTTTTCGAACTCGTTCTTGCGCAGCACCCCGTTGTTGACGAACACGCAAGTGAGGCGCGAAGGCCCGGTGCCGTCGCGCATGGCCCGGTCCACCAAGGTGGCGGCCACGGCGGAATCGACGCCGCCCGAGAGCGCGCAGATAGCTCGCCCCTCGCCCACAGTCTGGCGCACGCTGGCGATGGTGGCATCGATAAAATGCTGCGCCGTCCAGATGGGTTGAGCGCCGCAAATCCCGAGAGCGAAGTTGCGCAGAATGTCCGTGCCCGACTGGGTGTGGCGCACTTCGGGATGGAACTGGACCGCCCACATCTTTCGCTCGGGAGCCTCGATGGCAGCCACGGCGCTGGGGGAGCTTGCCACCAGGTGAAAGCCAGTGGGCAGTTCTACCGCTTCGTCGCCGTGCGACATCCAAACGGAGAGTCTGGCGGGAAGGCCGTCGAAGAGACGAGAACCGCTCTGAATCTCAATGTCGGCGTGACCGTACTCTCGCTTGTCGGCGGCCCGCACCTTGCCGCCGAGGGTGTGCACCATGAACTGCAGTCCGTAGCAGATACCGAGCACGGGCAAGCCCAGTTGCAGCACGCGCGGGTCGGCGGGAGGAGCATCGGCGTCATACACCGACGACGGGCCGCCGGAAAGAACAATTCCGGCCGGGGAGTAGCTGCGAATTTCTTCCAGCGTGGCTGTGCAGGGGAGCACCACCGAAAAGACATTCTGTTCACGGATGCGGCGCGCGATGAGTTGCGAATACTGCGCCCCGAAATCGAGGACTACGATGGATTGGGTTTCCACGGACGAGTTTCTCAGATTGCGGGGGACGTGTAAAGGGGCAAGCGGGTTGGGGCCTGGGTCGGTATCGTGATAGGACACGGCAAGTGCATAAACCACCAAGGACACGAAGGGTCACGAAAGCTTTGTTTTGCAGGGCTTCCTTCGTGTACCTTCGTGACCTTCGTGGTTTATGGTCTCCAAGATTGGCCACACCAACGATTTTGCCGGACAGGACACTAGTTCTCGTTTCCCAGTATCAGCAAGCCGGGGATGTCACTGAGGATATCGTCTTCAGATGCAGGCATTGGCAAGTCGACTGGTTGTTCGGTCATGAACACATACGCGCCCAGACGGCCGACATAGAGAAAATCCACCGCCGCAAAATAGAGCAGGGCGACCAGCAGCAGGCCCCCGAGTACCATGCCCCCGGGAAGCACCTCCGCAAAGCCCAGGGGGACGGCCGCCGCGGAGGTGGCGATGACGAACATGGCGGTGTGGGCCACACCGAACCATATGAGAGCGGCAGTGATCGAACCGGCCCGGGAGCGGCAAAGATCGATGGCGGCACCGAGGGCGGAAAACGTGGACGCTCCATCCTTGACTACAAAGATTGCCCCCAGGGAGAGATACCAGTTCAACATTGACCATGCCAGTCCGACCAGCATGGTTAACATCCAGAAAATCAGCAGCACGCTTCCCGGGGAAGGGTCGTCGGCCTGCGAGGCGGCCCCGGCCGCCAACAGGGCGCCCACAACGCCAACGGTTGCGGCCAGGAATGTGACAGCGCGCAGGAAGTTCAGTGCCAGAAGCGAGGCCAGGCGTAGGTGGCCACGAGAACCGCGGAAGTATTCAATCAGGGTTTTGAGGGTGACGGCACGACCAAGAGAGGCGATTATTATCCAGCCCAGCCCGAGCGCCAACACCAAGACCACGAACGCAGCCGCCGCGCGCGGAGCGCTTCCCTGGAAGATGCGGGAAAGCGCCCGTAATATCAAAAGGGGATGCCGCGTGCGCATCAGGAACATTTCTTCCGCTGTCACCGGTAGCGTGTCCAGATATTCGCGGAAGGTGAACAGGAGCGCGACTGCCGCGGCGAGGCCGAAACTCCATCGCCACGCAATTTCGGCGAGCCCGAGCAGCGGCACCCGAAACATGATTTGAAATCCTTCCAGCGTGGGTGAACGTCGCTTCATCCGTCTCAGGATAACTCAAACCCTGCGAAAGCAAGACCTGGGATGCAGAACATCACAGATCTTTACAGCAGCCCTTAGCGCCGGGGGCAGCGCATCATTCCCAGTAGCTTCAATTTTTTTATCCACGGCGAGGACGTGCCGGTCAGGAGCCCGCCTTTTTTCTGCGCCGGCTGATTTCAGCGCACCACAACATTCACCAGCTTGCCGGGCACGACAATCACTTTCACAATCTGCTTGCCGCCGATCAGGGTAGCGACTTTTTCCTCGGCGAGGGCGCGCTCCCGGACCAACTCATCGGAAGCATCCGCCGGGACCACAATGCGGCTACGCAACTTGCCGTTGACCTGCACTGGGAGTTCGATTTCGTCCTCTTTAGCCAAGGCGGGATCGTACTTCGGCCAGGGCGCGCGCAGCAGACTTCCCTCTTCTCCCAACATCTCCCAAAGTTCGTAGGCCAGGTAGGGAGCGAAGGGGGCCAGCAGCAGGGCCAGGGTGCGTTGAACTTCTGCCAGGAAGCTGACTGGGATTTCATACCCTTCAGCATCCACTCCTGTCACCTGGTTTCGAACGGGCGAACTTCCTAAAACCCAACGGCCAGCCTCATTCAGGAGTTCCATGATCGCCGAGACACAGGTATTGAAATGCCAGCGTCCCTGGAAATCATCAGTCACACGCTTGATAGTCTGGTGCAGCTTGCGCTGAACGCGTCGAGCAGGCTCATTGAGCTTCGCCGGACAAGGAGCGTGCCAGTCGGGGTGCTCGGGCGTTGCATTACTTTTGATGAACCGGTAGACACGACTCAGAAAACGCTCGACGCCTTCCACACCTTCGTCCTGCCAGTCGAGCTCGCGATCGGGGGAGGTCGCAAACAGCGTGTACATCCGCGTGCTGTCGGCGCCGTAGCGCTCGACCATATCGTCCGGCGAAACCACGTTGCCCAGGCTCTTGGACATCTTGGCTCCGCCCTTGATGATCATACCCTGGGTGAACAGGTGATCGACGGGTTCGCCGTTCCTGATCAATCCCATGTCGCGCATGAACTTGGTCCAGAAGCGCGAGTAGATCAAGTGCAGGATGGCGTGCTCGACCCCGCCGATGTACTGGTCGATGCCGCGATCGCCGAACCAGTAGCCCGCTTTCTCACCATCGAACGGCGCCTGGTCGTTGCGCGCATCGGTGTAGCGATAGAAATACCAGGACGAATCGACGAATGTGTCCATAGTGTCGGTTTCGCGGCGGGCTGGGCCTCCACATTTTGGGCACGTGGCATTGACGAACTCCGGCACCCGGCCGAGAGGCGAACCACCGGTCAGAGTGATGTCCACATTTTCCGGCAGGATGACGGGCAGGTCTTTCTCCGGCACGGCGACGATGCCGTCCTTCTCGCAATAAAGCATCGGAATGGGAGTGCCCCAGTAGCGTTGCCGGGAAATGCCCCAGTCCTTGAGGCGATAGGTGACCGTGGCTTTGCCGAAACCACTCTTCTCGGCCTGCTCGGACATGGCCTTGATGGCGGCTTCGCAGTCCATGCCGCTGAAGCGTCCGGAATTTACCAGCATGCCCTGCATGGTGGTGAATGGAAGCCTGGGCTCAACTGCAGTTTCCTCGGGGTCCCCCGCGGGCAGGATGACCAGGCGAATTTCGATCTTGTATTTCTTGGCGAATTCGTAATCCCGCTCGTCATGGGCGGGCACGCTCATGATGGCGCCGGTACCGTAATCCATCAGGATGTAATTGGCCACCCAGATCGGCACCCTCTCGCCGTTGTAAGGATTGACGGCATAGCGGCCGGTGTTGACGCCGTGCTTTTCGATCTCGCCAATGTCGCCCACTTCCCGAGCCTTGCGTTGCTCCGCGATGAGCTGCTCAACTTCCCCGCGCAGCAGGTCGTTGTGTCTGGCCAGGCGCTCGACCAAGGGATGCTGGGGCGCGAGCTGCAATGAAGTGGCGCCGAAAATTGTGTCCACGCGAGTGGTGAAGACCGTGATCGTCGAAGTGGCTGGATCGGTAGCGCCCTCGAGTTTGAAATCGACCAGCGTGCCTTCACTGCGGCCAATCCAGTTGCGCTGCATGGTGCGGACTTTTTCCGGCCAGCCGGGAAGCCGGTCGAGGTCACGCAGCAACTCCTCGGAGTAGTTGGTGATGCGCAGGAACCATTGCTCGAGTTCGCGCTGCTCGACCAGCGTGTCTTCATGACGCCAGCAGCATCCGTTCACCACCTGCTCGTTGGCCAGCACGGTGGCGCATTTTGGACACCAGTTGACCCGGCTCTTCTTGCGATAGGCCAGGCCTTTCTCGAACAGCTTGATAAAGAACCACTGGTTCCATTTGTAATAATCGGGCAGGCAGGTGGTGACTTCGCGCGACCAGTCGTAAGCGAAGCCCAGGCGCTTCATCTGCGCCTTCATGGCGGCGATATTGCGCAGCGTCCACTCGCGGGGAGGCGTGTTGTTCTGGATGGCCGCGTTTTCGGCCGGCAATCCGAAGGAATCCCAGCCCATGGGGTGGAGCACGTTGTACCCGTTCATCCACATGTAGCGAGCGAGGGCGTCGCCGATGGCGTAGTTGCGCACGTGTCCCATGTGCAATGCGCCCGAGGGATAGGGCAGCATTTCGAGCACGTAGTATTTCTGCCGCGTGGAGTGGGATTCGGCAGCGTACTGGGACGAGTCCTGCTGCCAGCGCTCGAACCACTTCGCTTCAATGCGGTGGGCATCGTAACGGCCCTCGTTTGAACCTTCGCGAGTGTCGGCGGTCTTGTCTTCCTGCGGCATAGTTTAAGGAGGGCGAACTGAGCGCGATCCGTTATTTTACAATGAGCGACGCTTTCGCGAGGCGGGATGGCCCAGCATCCGCGGGGGCAACGTCATTCGTAGCGAAGCCCTTGAATGGGGTCCAGTTGGGACGCCTTTCTGGCAGGATAGTATCCGAAGAGAATGCCGACGCTGACGGCAAACAGGCCGGCGATGGCAAACACCTCCGGCGTCAATTTGGTGGGGAATTCGAAGAACTGTTCGACGACGGCGGACGAAAGCAGGCCTGCCAGCACTCCCAGCACACCTCCCAGCAGGCTGAGGGCGACAGCTTCGCTCAGAAATTGCACCTGGACGTCCCATTCGGTTGCTCCCACCGCCAGACGGACTCCGATCTCGCGCGTCCGCTGGGTGACCGATACAAGCATGATATTCATGATTCCGATGCCGCCGACCAGCAAGGAGAGAGACGCAACGGTGCCCAGCAGAATCGTCATGATTCGACTGGAGGCGAGTTGCGCCTGGATCAGGTCTTCCGGCCTGCGAACGTTGAAATCGTTGTCCTCACCCGGATTCATGTGGTGGCGCTCGCGAAGCAGGCCGGTGATCTGACGTGTCGCCTCGGGCATCGCGTCGCGAGAGACGGCGGAGCAGAAGATGTCGTCAAGCCAGAAAGTACCAGTGATTCTTTTCTGTACTGTGGTGAAGGGCAGGAGCACGAAGTCGTCCTGGTCCTGACCCATGGCAGAAAATCCTTTTGCCCGTAGGACGCCTATCACCTTGCACGGCAGACTCTGAATTCGGATGGTCGCTCCGAGGGGGTCGTCGTTTCCGAACAGGTTGTCAACCACGGTTTGACCCAGCACACAGACCGGGACGGCGGCGTCGACGTCGGCCTTAGTGAAGAACGTGCCCCGGCGCATCCGCCAACGTCGAATCTGGACGTATTCGGGCCCCACACCCCGGTATCGGGTGGCCCAGTTCTCACCGCCGTAAATGACTTGAATGCGGCCATCGACATTGGGCGACATGATCCTGATCAACGGCACTTGCTCGCTGATGGCCTGGGCGTCACTGAGCACCAGAGACCGGGTGCCGCGCGCCCCCGCCCGCATGCCATTTCGGGCACGGCTACCCGCTTCGATCCAGACAAAGTTGTTCCCCAGGTTTTGCAGCTGTTCTTCTATCCTGCTGGAGCCCGCGTTACCGATAGCAACGACGCAAATAAACGCGGCCACGCCGACAGCGATTCCCAGGATGGTTAGGGCGCTGCGAAGCCAGTTGCGGGTCAGGGTTACAAACGCTTCGCGAAACAGGGCCTTGAAATTCATGAGAAGACAGGAAGAGAGTAATTTTACTGCTGATCCTCACGGCAGCAAAGTGATTGTCCCGGACCGATGGAGAGCGCTTCGGGCCACGGGCCTCGCACGCGGTGAACTGCAGCGGGAATGGAATATCGCGGCTAGACAGACGCCTTTTGCGCCGCCGCTTTGGGGCCGCGTTGCTTGCGCAGTTCCGCCTGAAAGGCTGCGGGCGCAAGTTCGGATCTCTTGCGGAAGAGATCGAGCAAGGGATCGTCAACGCCGGACGTGGATTTGGGAGTGCTGACCGGTGCGCCGATGTCCAATCCCTCGGGTTCCACCAGAAGTTCGGGAAGCGCGCCATTGCTGTTGGTTAGAGCCTGGATAAATTTCTCCAGATCGTTGCGCTGTGGGTCGGTAGTGCGCGTGAACTCAATCCCCATGCCCAGCTCGGAATGCATCACCAGCACCACGCCTTCAGCCCGGAAGCCAACCCCGGCAACCTTCATGGACAGGATGATGCGAGTGCCGAAGGGGAAGGGCGAAGTTGTGTCCAGATAGCAGCCGCCCAGGCTGAGGTCGGTCAGCTTGCACGGGGCCGGCGGATCGTCCTGCTCAAATTCAGGGGCGCGACTTTCCAGCCATGCGTTCAGCTGGTCGCGCATGGCGGGCGCCAGGTCCAGGAAGCGGAGTCCAACCTGGCGGCCGGGGTTTTCCCAGGCCACTTCGCCGGCACACTCGATCTTGTCTGGGGTCCCGGGTAAGGAAAACTGCAGCACCATGGCTCCGAGGTTCTTGGGGCGGTGGGCCAGTTGGACGGCAATGCCGCCTTCGCCGATGTCGCTGCTGACGGCGCGCAGCTGTCCCGTACCATCGTTGACCTGAATGGTTACGGGAGTTTCCACCGTGATTCGGGCATTGCGGCGCCGTTCGCGCTTCATCAAGGCCCGCACAGCACGGAAACTGGTTTTGGCGCGTTCCGGGGAAAGCGGCTGATGGAGAACGAAATGGGCCCCCAGGTCACGCTCGCTGCCGAGGGCCGTCTGGGTGCTGACGATGGCGACCGCCACCGCCCGCTTGTTGCAGGGCGCGGAGCGGGCGCTGCGCAGTACGCGCGAGGCGGTGCGCGGGTCTGCGCAGTCCACGATGACGGCTTCAAACCTCCTGCGGGTCAGCTTGTGAATGGCGGATTCGGCATCGGGGCAAAGCTCCATGACGATTTCCAATTCACTCAGCACCCGGCGCAGCACGCGCACGACTTTTTCGTCGGCACAAAAGACCAGCGCTTGTAAACTCATAAGACGCCTTTAGATGTGGCCAAGCTTCCGCTTTGGATCAGCCCCGGGCAGCGGCCCCTTCCGCTTCCTCGCGCTCATCGTCCAGCAGGTGAGCCACGCCGCGGAGCTGTTCTGCAGCCGTCTGCAATGCTTCGATCTGCTTGCCCAGTTGAGCCTGCTCCGCCTGTTTCTTACGCAGCACCTCGTAGATATCCCTCACAGTTTTGGCCTCCTTATCGCACTCTAGGTTCGTCCGTGGCAACCGTCAATGACCGGTCATCGCACGCCCGTTACCGCGGTAATGCCCGCCGGCAGCCTGGCACTACTGCGGCACGGGTTGGAGCAGGTAAGAAGCTTTTGTTCATGGCACTTAGCTTGGGTACGCTGGCGAACCATACACGGCGATGGCAGGGAGATTCCGGAAATCCCGGAAGAAGACGATCAAGGGTGCATTAATTCATTAATTTTCTGTTACATAGCTTGATTACGGGCGGCGAAAGGATCATATTTGCCATTGACTTTTGTCGTCAAACGTCCTAGAATCTACAGCTTCCAGTCATAGCAGTAGTCCTGGCAGGTAGTCAGCCTGGTTACTTAGCTGAGCGATTTGGCGTGAATCCTGAACGCTGTAACCTGAATCTAAGTTTTCATAGTTCAGCTGTCATACTCCCAGGTACGAGGCAGAGTCTTCATGGCGAAGCGACGCGGAAATCCCAACTGGGGCAAGCCCGAGCCGATCGGGCCTATCACCCCCACCATCACCGAATTCGAGCAGGTTGTGCGCGAGTATAAGCTCTCGCCAGACCAGTACTTGCGCTCCACCCGCTTGCGGGAATGGGCGCGGCGCAACAAGAATTCCAAGTACATCCCAGAGCCGCTTCTGGAAGCCTGGGGCTTCGAAATCGAATCCACGCTGTAATCGATTTGCCGGTTTGACCCCGAGGCCGCCTGACCGGCGGCCTTTTTTTGCGCGATAAATGTTGGTTCGGCGGATATCCTGACTGCGTGATGAAGTTTTCCGGAGATCAGATGGTGGCGGCGGTGGTGGCCACCAGCTTTGCCGCCGGACTCAACGTGTACGCCACCGTGGCCACGCTTGGGCTGCTGGCTCGCGCGGGATTCATCGCCCTGCCCCCGGCCTTGGCCATGCTGGCGAGTTGGTGGGTGATAGGGATCAGTGGTGCGCTGTTCGCCATCGAGTTTTTCGCCGACAAGATTCCCGCCTTCGACCTGGTCTGGAACACTCTGCACACCTTCATACGGGTCCCGATAGCCGCCCTACTGGCCTATCGAGCCACCGCGGCGCTATCGCCCTGGGAGCAGATGGCAGCAACCGCGGCGGGTGGCCTGATCGCGTTCGCCGCCCATGGGGGAAAGACGGCGGCCCGAGCTGCCGTCACGGCTTCTCCTGAACCTTTCTCCAATGCGGCGCTGAGTCTCAGCGAGGACGGCCTGGCCATCTTTCTGACCTGGTTTGCCACTCGGCATCCTTATTGGGCGGCGGGGATTGTAGGTTTCCTGCTGGTGATTATCGTCCTTCTGGCGCGTTGGGTATTGCGTGCGCTGCGGGGGCTTTTTCGGGGAACAGAAGATCTGATAACCGGACAGCAGGGGGGATCCTGAGAAACGGCCGCTCCGAGTGTGGGGCGGACACTCTTGTCCGCCGCCTTTGAATTGGACTTTGATTTTCGCGACCCGAGTCGTAATGGAAGATCAAATTCAAAGGGCGGACAAGAGTGTCCGTCCCACCCAGGCCGAGGGCGGGACGCCCTCGGGACAGCCGGCAAGATGCCGGCGCTACAAATGCCCTTTTGATAAAATCAGACCATTATGATGGCGAATTCGGCGTTTACTGACGTTCCCACCGCAATCGAGGAAATCCGCGCTGGGCGGATGGTTGTGGTGGTGGACGACGAGGACCGTGAGAACGAAGGCGACCTCACGCTGGCCGCCGAGAAGGTCACGCCTGAAGCGATCAACTTCATGGCCAAATACGGGCGGGGACTGGTCTGCCTGGCCATGACCGAAGAGCGCCTGGACCACTTGCGCATCGGTCCGATGACGGCGGAGAACACTTCGAATTACGGGACTGCCTTCTGCGAAGCTATCGATGCCCGCGAAGGAGTCACCACTGGAATCTCGGCCTACGACCGCGCCCGGACTATCAAAGTTGCGATCGATCCTGCCAGCCGGCCCGCTGACCTGGCCCGACCCGGGCATGTGTTTCCCCTGCGGGCGCGCAAGGGCGGAGTGCTGGTCCGCGCGGGGCAGACGGAGGCGGCGGTGGACCTGGCGCGGATGGCGGAACTGGTGCCAGCCGGCATTATCTGCGAAATCATGCGTGATGACGGGACCATGGCGCGGGTGCCTGATTTGATTGAGTTCTGCGAAACCCACGGCCTCAGGATGCTGACCGTAGCGGAGCTGATCCGCTACCGCATGCAGCACGAACGCCACGTGCAGCGCGTGGGCGAAGCTTTAATTGATACCCGCCACGGGGAGTTTCGCCTGATCGCTTATGAAAGCGAAGTGGATGGCGGCGAGTCTCACATGGCACTGGTGCGCGGCGACATCGAGAGCGGCGACGAACCCGTGCTGGTCCGCATGCACTCCCACTGCCTGATGGGCGATGTTTTTGGATCCACAGGCTGCGACTGCCACGCCACCATCGAAGGCTCGATGCAAAGGATCGCCCGCGAAGGCCGCGGCGCCCTGATCTACCTGCATCAGACTTCCAAAGGCTTTTCGGTGGAAAAACTGCCGGAGAGAACGGCGCTTACCTTTCATCGCGACAAGCGTTTGCCGGCCCTGCCCGAGAGCGAGCGCAAGACGCAGCGCGAAGTGGGCATCGGGGCGCAGATTTTATCCGACCTGAACCTGCGGCGCATACGGCTGCTGACCAATCATCCCCGCAAAGTCGCCGGTCTGGAGGGATTCGGAATCGAGATTGTGGAACAGATTCCGGTGGCGCTCGACCGGGTGCGAAGCAAGCAGATTACGTAAAACGTAGCGCCGGCGTCTCGCCGGCTGTCCCGAGGGCGTCCCGCCCTCGGCGCGGGGATGCCCTCCGAAACTGTCCTGAGCGAAGTCGAGGGAACGGCGTTTTGGAGAAGATGCTCCGAGTGGGCCCGATGACCCTTAACTGGAACGGTTAACAAGCGGTGGTAGATGACGCAGTAACCGAAGCTGGTGAGCGCTCGCTGAAGATTATTCGGTCAGCCTGACCTTCCGCCTGGAATTGCCGCGAAGATAGGCGGGAATGTCATTCAGTTTCCAGTTTGAAGTTCCCAGTTCCCAGTCCGGCAACGTTCAGCAGGGCTTGCGGATCACGATGTCGCTGTCGTTGATGAAGAACTGCACCGAGCACTGGTCGGAGCCGCAGATCACGGGCAGCAGACCGGCGAGTTGTTTGCGCGTGATGAGTCCCAGGGTGCCGCAGTCGGGACAGGCGAGCACGGCCCAGTAGGGATCTTCCTTCTCGCCCACGTGGCCGGCATTCTCCAGCACGAAGATCGTGCCGGGGTGCATCTGCTCGGGTATCCACTCGTTCAGGACGTTCAGTTCTCCAACCATCTCTCCTCCCCCGGAGCCAAACTTTTTGGAGCTAAACTTCCCTGCCTAAGAAGCTTTTCTGCGGGCCGGCCGTGCCGCGCCGGCGTTAGCTTTTTTTTCCGCGTGGCGGATGTCGGCGCGCACCTGGCGCACAGTATCGCTGAGACAAATCGCCAGCATGGGCTGGCGGGAATTCTTGAGGATGTCCACGATCTGCCGGGCCGAGGTTTCCAGATAAAGGGTGCGGCCGTCGGTGAGGAGATGGTAGTCAGACGAACCGGTGACGGTTTCGGACAGACGTTTGCTGAACTCGCGCTGCAGAAAGCGCATTACCTTGCGCACCCGCTGCAGGGAGAAGCCGCGGCGGCGCAACTCACAGATGACCGCCACTTCAGCCAGGTCTTCGGTCGAGTACAGGCGGCGATGTCCTTCGCGGGCAGGAACCACGATGCGGCGTTCGTCCCACCATTGCAGTTGCCGGAGGGTGATGCCGGTCAGGGACATCACTTCGCGAGATGTGAATCGACTCTGCACTATGTTTCCAGAAATTGTTTCAAACATTCAAGATATAAAATGTTTGACACAGTTTAGGCGTGAACTGGCGACTGTCAACTGAAGATTTGCCGCAGAGGTGTACTAGACGAGTTCCCCGCTCTGAGGGCGGGACGCCCTCAGGACAGCCGGCGAGACGTCCGAGCTACAAAAGTCCGCCGCCTACGAAGTGGACGATTTCGAGGTGGTCGCCCTCGGACAGGTTGGTGTCCGCCCATTGGGTTCGCGGAACGATGTTGCGGTTCAGCTCTACGGCTACGCGGTCCTGCTTCATGCCGAGCTGTTCGACTAGCAGTGCCAGAGTGATCGGGGGAGAGCTTTGCTCTTGCCCGTTGACCGTGATTTTCATCGGAACGATTTTCGCAATTATTGGGACAAGCAGCAACCCGAGACCGCGTGGGGACAGCCGCCCCGGCTGTCCGGTGAGCGCAGCTCGACGGTGTTTTGCCGAAGCAAGAAGTAGGCGCAGCTTCGCTCCGCCGGGCGGGTGAGGGCACCCGCCCCCACGTGGGCAGCTACACCTCTACTTTTCTCAGATGGAACTTGCGCGTAGCGGTGCGGCCGGAGTAGCTGGCCTGCACCAGGACGGACGAATCCGGCAAGGAAGATTCATCGACTTCGATCTTCATCTCCGTATCGCCAGCAGGGTCAGTGACCATCTGGGCGTAGAAGGGCGCAGCGTCAGGGCGGGCAAAGCGGACTGTGAGCCGCGCCCCGGGGACGCCGGAGCCGCTCTCGGTCACCCGCAGCCTCATGGTCAAATTACGGTCGGCGTGGACGGAATTGGCGTTCAGCCATTGCACGTCCAGCTCTTTGACGGCGGCCAGGGTTTCCGGGGTCTCCCGCTTGTCCAGGACGGCATCGAGTTTGCCGTCGCGGATGGCGTCCAGGACCAGGCGATGCTGGTCGCGCAGGCCGTGCTCTTTTTGCTGGTCGGTGAAGCCGCTCGCCAGCTTGTCTCCGTAGGGAGTCGCGCGCTTGCCGATACAGCGGCCGCGCACAAAGACCTGGGTCTGCAGCAGAAGCTCGCTTTCACGGGCCTCACTCTGCACGTGATAGACGGTGTCGCCTTGCTTGATGTCAGTATTGAAGCCAAAGATCATGTTCTTTTGTACACCGTTGCGAAAGAGATCGTGTCAATCGATTAAAAAGTTTTAACAAAGCTGCAACAAAGGGAAGCATGGCTTGACACCACCAATAACGAAATCTAATCTAGAATGTTTACGTAAGGCTTGGCGCGAATTATATATAGCTCCCCTATGCCCGACAATTACTTCGCCCGCTACCTGCCATTACTGATTCACTTCCTGGTCGCGGGAGCCCTCGCGGGCGCAATCGTCCTGCTTTCCTGGTTGATCGGGTACCGGCGGCCCACCCGGGCCAAAATGTCGCCCTATGAGTGTGGCATGCCCCCGGTCGGGGACGCCAGAGAACGCTTCTCCGTCAAATTCTACCTGGTGGGGATGCTCTTCATTCTGTTTGACATCGAAGCCATATTTCTTTATCCCTGGGCAGTGATCTTGCGCGATCTTAAGATGTTTGGTTTCTGGGAGATGCTGGTCTATATCGGGATCATGCTGGTGGGCTTCTTCTATGTATGGAAAAAGGGCGCGCTGGACTGGGGCAAGCCGTCTGCCCGGCGAGGTGAAGTCTGATGCCGCTTGGCCCCCGCCATCACCGACCTGGAGCAACTGAAGCACCATCCCGCCATCGCCAAGCTTTTGGCCTGGAATCCCTCCGCGGTCGAGGGCGCCAAGTTCGACCGCGACGAGATGAGCATTTACGTCGAGCGGTCGTCGATCCGGGAGGTGTGCGACCTGCTGCGCCAGGACGCGGATTGTCCCTTCAACTATCTCGCCGACATCACGTGTGTGGACTGGTTTCCTTCGGAGCCGCGCTTCGAGGTCATATATCATCTGCTGTCCACTTCCAAGAAGGAGCGGGTGCGTTTGAAGGTGCGCCTGGATGGCAGCAGCCCGGCGCTCGATTCCGTCACCGCGGTCTGGCCCTCCGCCAACTATTTTGAGCGCGAAGTCTTCGACCTGTTTGGAGTGCGCTTTGCGGGCCATCCCTACCTGCGGCGGTTGCTGATGCCGGAGGATTGGGAAGGACATCCGCTGCGCAAGGACTATCCGGTGGAGGGCTACCGCTAGAACTCGCCATGGCCCACCTCTCCCCAGCGCCCGCGCTCGAACCTGGTCAGGACCGCACCATGATCCTGAACATGGGCCCACATCACCCGTCCACGCACGGCGTGCTGCGGCTGCTGCTCGAAATCGATGGCGAAAATATTGTGCGCATCATGCCCGATATCGGGTACCTGCACACCGGGATCGAAAAGACCTGCGAGGCCAAGTTTTACCAGCAAGTGGTGCCCCTGACCGACCGCATCGATTATCTTTGCCCCCTGACCAACAATCTCTGTTACGTGCTGGCGGTGGAAAAGCTGCTCGGACTGGAGATTCCACCCAAGGCGCAATGGATGCGGGTGATGTTGAATGAGCTGACCCGCATTAACTCACACCTGGTCTGGCTGGGAACACACGCGCTCGATATCGGGGCGATGACCGTCTTTCTTTATTGCTTTCGCGAGCGCGAAGACATTCTGCGCCTGTTCGAGATGGTCAGCGGACAGCGCATGATGACGTCGTATTTCCGCATTGGCGGGCTGGCGCTCGAGCCTCCATTGGGATTTTTTGAACGAGTGCAGGCTTTTGCCACGCGCTTCCCCGCCAAGGTGGATGAATACGAAAACCTGCTGACCGGCAATCCCATCTGGGGGATGCGCACCAAAGGCGTGGCGCGGATCACCGCAGAAGATGCGATCGCTTTGGGAGCCAGCGGTCCGACCCTGCGCGGCAGCGGAGTTGATTTCGATTTGCGGCGCGACATGCCGTATTCCGGTTACGAGAATTTCAAGTTTAAAGTCCCGGTATTGAAAGATGGCGACGTATTCGCGCGCTATGCTTGCCGGGTGGCGGAGATGAGAGAATCCATCGCGATGGTGCAGCAGGCGTTGGACGGGATGCCGGAGGGTCCGATCAAGGCGGTGGCTCCGAAAGTGATTCTGCCCGACCGGGAGATGATGAAGACGCAGATGGAAGCTCTCATCTATCACTTTAAGATTATTACGGAAGGCTTTGCGGTGCCAGCAGGTGAGGTCTATCAGGCAGTAGAGTCGCCGCGTGGTGAAATGGGCTATTACGTGGTCAGCGACGGGACTGCGAAACCCTATCGGGTACACATGCGGTCCGCTTGTCTGGCTAATTTGCAGACCCTGCCCACCATGTGCGAGGGCCGGTTGCTGGCGGATGTGGTGGCGGCGATTGGATCGATTGATATTGTGTTGGGAGAAATTGATCGTTAGATCGGTAGGAAGAGCTTGAACCACGAAGGACACGAAGGTCCACAAAGGAAATCCTTCGCAACAGGCTTTTACTTCGTGGTACTTAGTGTCCTTCGTGGTTAATGGTTTTATGAAGTTTTCGGACCAATTCGAGCAACGCTTCGCGGAGATGCTGACGCACTATCCGACCAAGCGGTCCGTGCTGGTGCCGACTCTCCTTTACGCCCAGGATGAAACCGGTTACCTGTCGGACGAAGTAATCGAGGAACTGGCACAGCGGCTGGAGTTGACGGCGCTCGACGTCCGCAATGTGATCAGCTACTACTCCATGCTGACCACCAAGCCGCGAGGCAAGTACAACGTGCAGGTCTGCACCAACATTGCCTGCATGCTGCGCGGCGGCGAGGAACTGCTGGAGCACTGCGAGAAAAAGCTCGGCATCGGACACAAGGGAACCACGCCGGACGGCTTGTTCTCACTGGAGGAAGTGGAGTGTATTGGCGGCTGCAGCTGGGCGCCGGCCGTGCAGGTGAACTACGATTTTCACGAGAACCTGACGGCGGAGAAGATGGATAAGGTGCTGGATGGATACGCGAAGAAGGGAGCCGCCTAGGAATTTTAGAGTGAGGATTTCAGATTTCAGATTGAAAAGCAAAAGCACTCAAATCTGCAATCTAAGATCATCAATCTGAAATCGAATCATGGCAGACCTGGTCTCCCATCCCGACGAAGTAAAGGTCGTCTCCCGGCGCTTCGGCATGGGGGCGACCAACCTCGATCGCTACCTGGAACTCGACGGCTACAAGGCGGTGCAGAAGGCCCTGGGCATGGGGCCGGATGGCATTGTGAACGAGGTCAAGAATTCCGGGTTGCGTGGACGCGGCGGCGCGGGCTTCAGCACCGGGTTGAAGTGGTCGTTTGTGCCTAAGCAGGCCCCCAAGCCGAAATACGTTTTGTGTAACGGCGACGAGAGCGAACCCGGCACCTGCAAAGATAGGCTGATTTTCGAGCATGATCCCCACGCCGTGATTGAAGGTGTGATCATTGCGGGGCTGGCCGTGGGCTCGCATACCGGCTACATCTACGTTCGCGGCGAGTACCGCTACCTTCTCGAAATCATGCAGAAGGCCATTGCCGACGCTTACGCTCGCGGCTTTCTGGGCAAGAACATTTTCGGCAGCGGCTACGACTTTGACATTTACTGGCACGGCGGCGCCGGCGCCTACGAAGTGGGGGAGGAATCGGCGCTGATGGAATCGCTCGAAGGAAAGCGCGGCATTCCGCGCATTCGGCCTCCCTTCCCTGCCGTGGTCGGGTTGTGGGGCGGACCGACAGTTATTAACAATGCTGAAACCCTGGCCAGCGTGCCGCACATTATTCTGGGCGGAGCGGAGTGGTATGCCGGTCTGGGGCCTCCGAAGAATGGTGGTACGCGGCTGTTCTGTCTCAGCGGGCATGTGAAGCGTCCAGGAGTTTACGAACTGCCCATGGGATACAACCTCCGAAAGATGATTTTCGAAGTAGCCGGCGGGATCCCCAACGGGCGCGCGCTCAAGGCCGTCGTACCAGGCGGATCGAGTACGCCGGTGTTGAAGTCCGACGAAATCGATATCGGAATGGATTTTGACAGCGTGGCCAAGGCGGGCTCCATGCTGGGATCGGGTGGCGTGGTGGTGCTCGATGAAACCACCTGCATGGTGAAATTCGCTTTGCGCACCATGAAGTTCTACCAGCACGAGAGTTGCGGCTGGTGCATTCCCTGCCGCGAAGGCACGGACTGGCTGAAGAAGACCCTGATTCGCTTCCACGCGGGCGGCGGTGTGAAAAAAGATATCGACAACATGTACTACCTGTCCGAGAACATGCTGGGCCGGACATTCTGCCCGCTGGGCGATGCCGCGGCCATGCCGACCATGGCATTCATCAAGAAGTTCCGGCAGGAGTTTGAGGACCATCTGGACGGCAAGCCGTGTCCGTTTGAAAAGGCTGCGGAACCGGTTTTAGCGTAGCGCCGGCATCCTGCCGGCCCGATGGGCGGGCAGAGCCCGCCTGGTTTTCGCGGTACATGAGTGAGCACAAGCGGAGGGCGGGACGCCCTCCGGACAGCCGGCGGGACGCCGGCGCTACATGAATCTTATGGCTGACGTGAACATCACTGTCGACGGCAAGAAGGTCACGGCCCCGGCCGGGACTTTGCTGATCGAAGCCTGCAAGAGTGTGGGCATCGAAGTACCCTCGTTCTGCTACTACCCCAATCTTTCGCTGCAAGGCGCGTGCCGGATGTGCCTGGTGAAAGTCGAGAAGATGCCCAAGTTGCAGACAGCGTGCACCACCGTGATCGGCGAGGGCATGATCGTCACCACCGACAGCGACGATGTGCATCAGGCGCGCAAGGGCATGGTGGAATTGCTTCTGGGCAATCACCCGCTGGATTGTCCGGTGTGCGATGCCGGGGGCGAATGCGAACTGCAGGACATGACGTTTTCCTACGGCGCGGCGGAATCGAAGTACATGGAGCCCAAGAACCACAAGGAGGAGCAGCAGTGGTCTCCCGTCGTGTACTTCGACCGGCCGCGATGCATTCTCTGTTATCGCTGCGTGCGGGTATGCGGCGAGGGCATGGATGTCTGGGCGCTGGGAGTGCAGAACCGCGGTGTGGGTTCGATCATCGCACCTAATAAGGAAGACCACCTGGAGTGCGAAGAATGCGGCATGTGCATCGACATCTGTCCGGTAGGCGCGCTCACGTCGGGAGCTTATCGTTATAAGACGCGTCCCTGGGAGATGAACCACATCGGCACGACTTGCACCCATTGCGCGGACGGATGCAAGACCACGCTGGGCGTGCGCCGCTCCGAGACCGGCATGGAGATCGTGCGCGGAGACAATCGCGACAAGAGCGGCATCAACGGCGATTTCCTTTGCATCAAGGGCCGCTATGCCTTCGATTTCGCCAACCGTGAAGACCGCCTGACCCAGCCGCTCATTCGCAAGGATGGGCAACTGGCGCCGTCCACCTGGGAAGAGGCGTTTGAGCTGATCGGGAAGCGCTTCAAGGAGGCGCGCGATCAGCAGGGCGGGCAGGCGATCGGAGTCGTGGGCTCGAACCGCACCACCAACGAAGAGAACTATCTTCTGCAGAAGTTCGCGCGGGTGGTGCTGCAGACCAACAATATTGACCATCACCGCACCGCCGACTTCCCTGCCCTGGCTGCGGCGCTTAAGGGCAAGCCGGAATCCACGGCCAGCATGCGCGACATATACAATGCGCCGGCGATCCTGCTGATCGGCAACGATCCCACAGAACAGCATCCACTGCTGGCCTGGCAGATTCGGAACAACGTTCGTCTGCATCGCGCGAAGTTGTATCTGGTGAATTCTGCGGACATAAAGCTCAGGCGACAGGCAGCTGCATTTTTGCAGATTCCTTCAGGAGCTGAGGGGCGCTTCGCCGCGTTTTTGGCCGGGGATGATGCGGCGGCGGAAGGACTGGGGACCGTTGCGAGCGCGGACGCGGGCGAGGGCGCCCGCGCCACACCGACTGGTTTCCGCGACCAGGTGCGGGGCGAGCAGAATCTGGTCATTGTCTTTGGGGCGGAGATTCGCGGAAGCGATATTGCGTCCCTGGTGAAGTTTGGCTCCGGCATCCCCGGCGCGAAGTTTCTTTGCCTGGCCGACTATGCCAACTCGCGCGGTGCCGCCGACATGGGTCTGTATCCCGACTTGCTTCCCGGCTACCATCCCATCACCGACGCCGGCAAATTCCATGAGGAGTGGGGCGGAGTTCCGCAAGCGCCGGGTTTGCCCCTGCCAGAGATGGTGGAGAGCGCACGCGCTGGAAAATTAAAGGCCCTGTATGTCGTGGGCGCGAATCCAGTGGGACGCTTCGCCATCGATCCCTTTGTCTTCTCGCAGAGTTTCGTGGTGGTGCAGGACATGTTCCTGACCGAAACCGCAGCTATGGCCGACGTGGTCTTGCCGGCGGCCAACGCCTACGAAAAATCCGGGACCTTCACCAACACTTGCGGCGATCTGCAACTGGTGAAGAAGGCGGGAGAAGTCAGCGGCAGCAAATCTGATTTTGAAATGATTGTGCGCATCGCCGATGCCATGGGCGCGGATGTCCACAAACTGGTGCCCTTCGGGCGAGGAGCGGCGGCGGACATGGGGCAATCGCGCGGAGCGCATTCGGGAGAGGCGGACCGGCATGCCGTTTGGCTGGAAGCGCATGGGCTGGAGCCGAAAATGAGCCCTTTTGATCCGACGGCGATCCTGGATGAAATTCAGCGGCTGGTACCGGGGTATGAAGTTTCGCGGATGAATCTGGTGGCGGGCAATGATCAGCACACCACCCTGATCGGGATCGCGACCGGGGCGGCCCAGGATCCCAAGCTGATTGCTCCCGCGAATGACAATCTGTTCAGTTCGGGAACCCTGGGACGCTATTCCCGGACCCTGAACTCGGTAATGGAAAACCGGAACCGGCAGCCTGCGGAATCTGAAGTTGCGGCGGACTGAGAGACTCTTGCCACAAATTTGCGAGGGCGAGACGCCCTCGAGACAGCCGGCGGGACGCTGGCGCTACTTGGAAACAGGACATTGAATCTCCCGACCTTCATCGTCGTTTCTGTCATCAAGACTGTGCTGGCACTCGTCGTGCTGCTCACGGCGGTGGCTTATACCGTATGGCTGGAACGCAAGGTCGTGGGCCACATGCAGAACCGCTGGGGACCAACCCGGGTGGGTCCGTTTGGCCTGCTGCAACCCCTGGCCGACGGCGTGAAATTCTTGTTCAAGGAAGACTTGACGCCGCCCCATGTTTACAAGCCTTTGTACATCGCGGCGCCAATGATTGCCGTGGTCTTTGCCCTGAGCTCAATAGCGGTAATTCCCATCGGCAAGTCGATCACGCTGGGGCACCTGGTCATTCCGCTGGAGATTGCAGATGTGAACATCGGCCTGCTGATCATTTTGGGAGTCACGTCCCTGGGGGTGTATGGCGTCGCGCTGGCGGGTTGGTCGTCCAACAGCAAGTACTCCCTGCTGGGCGGGCTGCGGGCCAGCGCGCAGATGATCAGCTACGAGATTTCATTGGGCCTCTCGTTGGTGGGCGTGTTGATGCTGACCGGCAGCTTCAGCCTGCGCGACATCGTGGACGCCCAGAGCGGGGTCTTCTGGGGATTCATTCCGCGCTGGAATATTTTTTACGGCGGGCAGTTCATTGCCTTCTTTATTTATCTGATGTCGGCTTATGCGGAAACCAATCGCATCCCGTTCGATCTGCCGGAAGCGGAAACCGAACTGGTGGCTGGTTATCACACCGAGTACAGCGCCATGAAGTTTGCCATGTTTTTCATGGCGGAATACGCCAACATGATTACAGTGGCGGCGGTGGCCTCGCTGCTTTTCCTGGGCGGCTGGCATGGACCGGTGTTCGGGCCGCCGCTCATGCAGGCGCTTCTGCCGGTGTTCTGGTTTGTGCTTCGGATATTCGGCTTTCTCTTTGTATATATATGGGTGCGGGGGACGCTGCCCCGGTTTCGTTATGACCAGCTTATGGCATTTGGATGGAAATTCCTGTTGCCGCTGGCGATTGCGAACCTGGTGATTACGGCTTTGGTCGTGGCCTTGCGGGCTTGATTCTCAGTTTCTTGGTTTCCAGTTTCTGGTTTCCAGTTTAATGACTCATCTGATCATATTTTTGGCGTTTGGGGCGCTGTGCGTGGCGGGCGCGGTGAACCTGCTGGTACAGCGGCATCCCATCAACAACGCGCTTTCCCTGGTGGTGGTGATGGGATCGCTGGCAGTGGAGTACCTGCTGCTGGGCGCGGAATTTGTGGCCGCGGTGCAGGTGATCGTGTACGCCGGGGCCATCATGGTGCTGTTTGTCTTCGTCATCATGCTTTTGAATGCGGGAGAAGAAGAGCACACCAAGGGCAGCCGGGTGGCGATGCTTTTCGGAATTCCCGGAATGCTGGTGGGAAGCGTGCTCGTGGGCTGGGTGTTGATCGAACGCACTGGCAGCCAGACCGTGGCCGCCGGGGCACTGCCCGGCGCTCCGCGCACCATCGGCTGGCTGCTGTTTCACAATTTCCTGCTGCCCTTTGAAGTGACTTCGATTCTGGTGTTGATCGCCATCATGGGTGCCGTGGTCCTGGCCAGCCATCCGGACGCGGACTCGGGAAAGAAGGAAAGCTGATGGTGCCGATTTCCTACTACCTGGTGCTGAGCGGGATTTTGTTCGCCTGCGGCGTGACCGGGTTTCTGATCAAGCGCAATATCATCAGCATCTTCATGTCGATTGAGCTGATGTTGAATGGCGTGAACCTGTCATTCGTCGCCTTTGCCGCGCAGTGGCATGCGCTCAGCGGCCAGATATTCGTCTTCTTCGTGATGGTGGTAGCGGCGGCCGAGTCCGCGGTCGGACTCGCCATTATTATCGCGGTATACCGCACTCGTGAAACTTTGAACGTTGACCGGGTGGACCTGCTCAAACTATGACGCCTGACCTGCATCTGTGGCTGATTCCGGTGCTGCCTCTGCTGGGCGCCGCCGTCAATGGTCTGCTGGGCAAGAAGTTTTCCCGGCCGGCCGTGGCTGCGGTGGCGCTGCTTTCCAGCGGCGCGGCGTTTGCCATGGTGCTGCTGGTCGCTTCGCGCTTCTCTTCGCTGACTACGCCGCATATCGAGTATCTGGCTACCTGGATTCGGGCGGGAAAGTTTCAGGTGGACTTCTCCTTTTATCTCGACCAGCTTTCGCTGGTCATGCTGCTGGTGGTCACCGGGGTCGGCTTCCTGATTCATGTCTACTCGGTCGGATATATGTGGGAGGAAGGCGGGTTCTACCGTTTCTTCGCTTATCTGAACCTGTTCATGTTTTTCATGCTGACCCTGGTCCTGGCCAGTAATTACCTGCTCATGTTTATCGGGTGGGAAGGCGTGGGCCTGGCTTCGTATCTTCTGATCGGGTTCTGGTTCACCAAGGATTCGGCGGCGGCAGCGGGCAAGAAGGCGTTTATCGTCAATCGCATCGGGGACTTCGGATTTCTGATTGCGTTGTTTCTTCTGATCAAGCATTTCGGCACGCTCAACTTTGACCAGGTTTTCCAGGGCGTCATTCCCATGGGCGCGGAAACCGGCGGGGCGGGACTGCTGACCGCGGTCGGGCTGTTGCTGATGGTGGGAGCCGCCGGGAAGTCGGCGCAGATTCCGCTCTACGTCTGGTTGCCGGATGCGATGGAAGGCCCGACCCCGGTCTCCGCGCTGATTCACGCTGCAACCATGGTGACCGCGGGCGTGTACATGGTTGCACGCTCGCATGTGATTTTCGAGCGGGCCCCGACGGCCATGACCGTGGTCGCCATCATTGGGACGTTGACGGCTCTGTTTGCCGCCACCATCGGGATCACTCAGACCGATATCAAGAAGGTGCTGGCGTATTCGACTGTCTCGCAGCTGGGATACATGTTCATCGCCTGCGGAGTGGGCGCTTTCTCCGCTGCGATTTTCCATCTGATGACTCATGCCTTCTTCAAAGGTCTTTTGTTTCTGGCGGCCGGCTCGGTGATTCACGCCGTGAGCGGCGAGCAGGACATGAGGCAGATGGGCGGGTTGCGCACGAAAATTCCCTGGACATTCTGGACCATGACCATCGCTACCTTCGCGATCGCCGGAATTCCACCGTTCGCCGGATTCTTCAGTAAAGACGAAATTTTGTGGCGGTCTTATCAGGCCAGTTGGGTTTACTGGTTCATTGGGCTGTTCACCGCGTTTCTTACATCCTTTTATATGTTCCGGCTTTGGTTCATGACTTTCTTTGGGGAGTATCGCGGGACGGCGGAGAGTTCGCATCACGAACCGGAGGACGATTTGGCCCATGCCGACACGCGGGCGGGGGCGCCCGCGCCACATGGGCATGGGCATGGGCACGGCGGGATTCACGAGAGTCCACGGCTCATGGTGGTGCCGCTGGTGGTGCTGGCGGTACTGTCTTTCACTGGCGGTTGGATTGGGGTCCCGGCAGCGCTGGGCGGCAGCAGTCGTTTTGACAAATTTCTCGGGCCTGTTTTTCACGCTACCACCCTCGGTACCGAAGGGCCC
The DNA here is from genome assembly GCA_963797385.1 of Terriglobia bacterium. GTDB lineage: Bacteria > Acidobacteriota > Terriglobia > Terriglobales > Acidobacteriaceae > JAIQFF01. The sequence continues at coordinate 202,272 of CAWCPY010000011.1, read as the reverse complement.
GGAGCAGCGACTCCGGAGAACGAATCCGAAGGACGCGAAGCGCAGACTGGTCATGCGACCGAGTTGATCTTTACCGGAATTTCGGTTTTCGCCGGGCTGCTCGGGTTTCTGCTGGCCTGGCTGCTGTACTATCGCAATCCGCAGTTGCCGCAACAGATCGCGGCTGGGCTGGGGGGGCTCTACCAGGCGGTCGTCCACAAGTATTACATCGACGAACTGTACGCGGCCCTGTTCGTGAAACCGCTCATCGCAGGCTCAGCGCTGATTTTTTGGCACGGTATTGACCAGGACGTGATCGATGCCGCGCTGGATAACAGCGCTCACGGCGCGCGCGAAGTTTCTGATTCGGTTCGGCACATGCAGTCCGGCAACCTGCGCTCTTACGCAGGGTGGGTGGCCGCCGGCGCCGCAGTGGTGATCGCGTACATGGTCTGGATGGGAACTCGATGAGCCTTCACCCCATGGACATGGACCGCTGGAGTCCGATCATCCTCACGCTGGTGACGTTCATCCCGCTGGCGGGCGCGCTCCTGCTGCTGTTGTTGCCGCGGCGTCATCGCGACATCCGCGTGTTTTCCCTGGTGGTAACGCTGCTGACGTTTGTCCTGTCGCTGCATCTGCCAGTGCACTTTCACCGCGCCCAGAGCGGATTCCAGTATGAGCTCGACCGGGCATGGATTCCCACGCCCAACATTCACTACCACATGGGCGTGGATGGAATCTCCATGTGGCTGGTAGTGCTGACTACCTTTCTGACTCCGCTGTGTGTGCTGATCTCCTGGAAGTCGATTAACGAGCGGGTGAAGGAATTCTTCATCATCCTGCTGGTTTTGGAAACGGCGCTGATCGGCGTCTTCGTTTCCCTGGACCTGTTCCTGTTCTACTTCTTCTGGGAAGCGACCCTGATTCCGATGGCCTTGCTGATCGGAATGTACGGCCACGGGCGCAAGGTTTATGCAGCGGTGAAATTCTTCCTGTACACCATGATTGCCTCGGTGTTCATGCTGGCGGCGATCCTGTGGTTGTACGCCAAGGTTGGCACCTTCGACTTTGCGACTATCCAGAACGCAATCCGCGGCGGACAGGTGGCTGGTTTCACCAGCGCGGCGCAGTGGCTTTTCCTGGGCTTCTTCATTGCGTTCGCGGTCAAGGTCCCACTCTTCCCCTTCCACACCTGGTTGCCCGACGCCCACGTGGAGGCGCCGACGGCAGGTTCAGTTCTGCTGGCCGGCGTGCTGCTCAAGATGGGGACCTACGGCATGCTGCGCTTCAACCTGGGATTATTTCCCGACGAGGCCCGCGCCAACGCCTGGTGGGTGATGATTCTGGCCCTGATCGGCATTATTTATGGCGCGCTGGTGGCGCTCGTCCAGCCCAACATGAAGAAGCTGATTGCCTATTCTTCGATCAGCCATCTGGGCTTTGTGGTGCTGGGAATTTTCAGCTTTACCCAGGCGGGACTGGATGGAGCGACGTTCGTGATGCTGGCCCACGGAGTCTCGACCGGCGCGCTCTTCATGCTGGCCGGCGCGTTGTACGAGCGCCGTCACACCTACGACATTTCCGAGTTCGGCGGGCTGGCGTCCTCGATGCCGATGTATGCCAGCTTCTTTCTCTTCATCGTGCTGGCATCGGTGGGGCTGCCATTGCTGAATGGATTTATCGGCGAATTTCTGGTGCTCAGTGGAGCGTTTCAGGCCCGCGCCGTTTATGGAATTCTGGGCGCGACCGGCGTGATCTGGAGTGCCGGTTACCTGCTCTGGATGTATCAGCGAGTTTTCTTCGGAAAGATCACGCATCAGGTAAACGAGGGATTGCCTGACCTGGACATACGCGAGCGAATTGCGCTTCTGCCGGCGGCCGCGGCTGCGCTGGTGATGGGAGTGGCGCCTCTGCTGTGGCTGAACGCCATCGATCCCGCCGTGCAAACTGCATTGGCGCCGTTTGCGGAACTGGCCAGCAAGGTGGTTGGCCAGTGAACCCCGTGGGAATCGCTCAGTCCCTGCCTCAGGGCATCGAATACGTTCGCATCCTGCCGGAAATCGTGCTTTCCCTGTTCGGCATGGTCATTATGGTGCTCGATCCGCTGGTGGACGAGCGTGGCAGCCAGAAACTGCTCGGCCTCATCGCCTTGATCGGCTCGGTCGCCGCGATTGGGGCTTCACTGTACCAGTCGCAATATCCGGGCTTGGGATTCTGGGGCATGGTCAAGGTGGATGCGTTCAGCACCTTCTTCCACGTCCTGATTACCGCAATTGCGGCTGTCGTTATCCTCAGCTCTTACGAGTACATGGATGTGCAACGGATCCGGGCGGGTGAGTATTACGCCCTGATTCTCTTCGGCGCTGTCGGCATGTGCCTGATGTCGTCGGCGGTTGAGTTGGTGCTGATCTTCATCGCCCTGGAAATTTCCTCGATTTCCACTTACGTTCTGGCCGGGTTCAGGAGGCGGGCGGCCATCAGCAGTGAGGCTTCGCTGAAGTATTTCCTGCTGGGTTCGTTTGCCACTGCCTTCTTTCTTTATGGCGTGGCGTTGATGTTTGGGGCCACCGGGTCCACGAGCATTGCGGTAATTGCCGAGTCGCTTCGGGCAAACCAGATTCCGCTGCTGGCTTATGCCGGCGTGGCGTTCATGTTCGTAGGCCTGGGTTTCAAAGTTGCCGCCGCTCCTTTTCATGTGTGGACGCCGGACGTGTACGAAGGTGCTCCGGCGCCGGTGGTCGGCTTCATGTCAACCGCGCCCAAGGCGGCGGCGTTTGCCGTGCTGCTGCGTCTGATGTTTGAAGTCAATGCTCCAGGACGACTGGGCCTGATCTGGGTAACGGCGGCGCTCTCCATGACCCTGGGCAATGTGGGTGCCCTGGTACAGCAGAATGTAAAGCGGCTGCTGGCCTACTCTTCCATCGCCCATGCCGGGTATGTCCTGGTGGCCTTCGCCGCGCTGCCCAACAATGGCATTCCCGCGGTAATCTTTTACACCGCCTCATATGCGGCAATGAATGTGGGCGCATTCGCCGTGGTCAGCCACATCGCCGGCGCCGGAGAGCGATTTGTGACCCTCGACGACTACGCCGGGCTGGGCCGCCGCTCCCCGCTGCTCGCCGCTACGCTAACCATATTTTTGCTGTCCCTGATCGGAATTCCGATGACGGGCGGCTTCTTCGCCAAGTTTTACGTCTTCAGCGCTGCGCTGCAAGCCAATCTTATTGGGCTCACGATTATCGGCGTACTCAACAGCGCCGTGGGCGCGTACTACTATCTGCGAATCATCGTGATGATGTACATGCGTGAAGCGCGGGAGGAAGTTCCGGCAGCAATCCCGGTTTCGCCCGCTCTCGGCGTTGCCCTGACCATCAGCGTGGCCGCCACGCTCTATCTGGGCCTGTTGCCTGGAAGAATTCTGGAATACGCTTCGCGCTCCGCCGCGGAGCTTCTACGTTAAGTCTTAGCGCCTGGCTTGTGTGCAGTAACGGGTTACCACTGTTACCACAGCGCAGGCCGCGGCGAATCGCCAAATCCTCCAGAACCTAGGCCCAGCAGGCGTTTTAGCGTATGCAAAAAAATGCAGTTAATCCACAGCTCTCCAATTGACAATCGGGAACTATACGTTCATCATGGGTTCCTTATCGAGATTATTTGGAGTCTTGGAGGTCGGTCATGAGCGAGTTCATTCAGAAACTTTGGTCCGAAGACCAGGGGCAGGACATCGCGGAATACGCGGTCATGTTGGCGGTGATTCTGGTTCTGGTGGTTGGGACGATACGCCTGGTCGGCTCGAACGCCAACAACGTCTTCTCCAACGTCGCCAGCTCAGTTCAATAACCACTCGAGGCACTGGTTGGAACGGGCTGATTCGCCAGCCGGTAAAGAATTTCGCCGGCGTGGGGAATCAGCTTGATGCCTTCCTCTTCGCGTCCCTGCCACTCTTCCAGCCTGATACTCCTGGGATCGATGTAGTTCAGGTTCACGCGCCGGCAGCGTTCTTCGGAAATGCCGGTGGCGAGTGTGACCCTGATCCGCAGATCCTCGGTCCCGCTCGCGGCATCGTAGCTGCCCTGCCCGATCAGGTGCGTGGAGTGAGCGATCACGCCGCGAGGCACGCCCACGAACCGCTCCCATTGTGTCAGAAAGTAATCGCGGCAGTGATAGCCGATCCGGTCGAGAAACGCTCCGTGGGTGTAGCTGAATTCTGTAATGTGCGGAGCGTAGATCACGACCTCGCCGCCGTCCGCCATGGCGGGCTCGAGTTTGTACATACCCTTGGCGCCGGTCCAGATGTCGTCATACATCCGAGGCAACACCGAGAGGACGCGGCGAAACGGTCGACCTACCCACTGAACATGTTCTTGCGCTGATTGCCCGGCTGCCGCCTTCCAGGCATCGATCGCGGACCCGAAATACATGCCGGCAATTTCCTGCTGCCGCAGCACCAGGGCAAAGCAGGCGATGGGCACTGTCACCTTTTCAGCGGCGCGATCGATAAGGGAGCGCACTGGAGTGCAAGGGGTGCCGATCAGGTTGTAGCTCCCCAGCAGAGCCCCCAGCCAGTGCGTCTGATTAATCATTTCTCCGGTGCTGACGCCGGGAAACAGATATTTATTTCCCCCCGAGAAGCCAACCACTTCGTGCGGGAAAACGGGGCCGCAGATCAGGACCTGGTCGTAGTCGAAGAGCAGGCGATTGACTTTGACCAGGATCGCCTCCGACAGCAGGCCGCCGGAGGCCTCTGAGACTGCGTTTGCGGGAATCGTGCCCAGGTCCACAAATGTCTCTGGAAGGTCCCAACGGTGATTGACGACCCGCGCCTTGCCGCACATTCCGTTGACGACAGGTTGTCCCATGAGCCGGTGGAGCTGGGCCTCGCTCATCTGGGGATGCGTGCCGAGGGCGACAAGGTAGTCACAGGCGGCGGCCCGCGCGCCGATTTCTTCCTGCAGAAGCTGGAACATCAGCGGCATGGGCATGGTGCGTGTGCCATCGGGAATGATGGTGAGCACGCGCTTGCCGGTGAGGCTAAGGCCGGCGGCCGCCTGGGAAACGATCTGGCGGGCGTCGTCGGGAGATAACACGGCGCTTTTGTTGGTCACGGTTTGTCAGACGCTCTCTTCCACGTGCTGCGACGCAACTGAATTATCCCATTGTTTGCGGCTGAACCATAGCTGATCGGGCGTAATAGCAAAGCATCAGGCGCTAAAGAACGAGCGCGTAATCGCGATCTAGCGGCACGAGTAAAACTCGTACCCTTCCACATCTGGCAGCTCGGCGCAAGCAGTAACCCCGTGCCCTTCCATGTCTGGCAGCTTGCCCGACCAGTAAACTCGTGCTGTTCCATTTGGCAACTCAGCGACCCCGGTGCGTTCGAGCCCTACCCATCACAGGGCCCCTGCCTTCTCCAGCGCATCCTTCATTCCCGCCCAGCTTTCGATGGTCGAGGCTTCGGGAGTGCCGGCGCCGCGCCAGTGAGTTTCGAGGCTCACGACGTGGTGATAGCCGTCGCGCTTGAGTGCTTTGTATTGACCCACCCAGTCGATCATGCCTTTACCCATGGCAGCCCATTCCACACCCTTGGCCGTCTTGATCGCGTCTTTGCAGTGACAGTGACCAATGCGATTTTTAGGCAAAAGATCGTAGCCGTCCGGGTAAGGCGTCTCGCCGAACATGGCGGCGTTGCCGGGGTCCCAGTTGAGCATGAAGGCCGGGGAGGGCACGCCGCCGAGGACCTTGGCGGATTCGGCTCCAGTGGCGGTGTTGCAGGCGAACTCATTTTCCAGAATAAGGACAAGGCCGATCTTGCGCAGCTTTTCGGCGGCCTGCTGCAATTGATCATTCATGGCCTTGCGGTAGGGGGCTTGGTCCTCCAGGCGCCAGAAGTCGAAGCAGCGGATGCGATCGGTGGAAAACTTTTTGGCCAGTTCAATGGCGCGATCGAGCACCTCACCCTGCTGGTCGTAGGTAAAGTTCGCATTGAATTGATCGTGTTCCGGGCTGAACTTGGATTTCGGCGCGCCGGCGAAGTCCACTTTGAAGAGCGGGCTGGCGATATCGGTGACGCGCAGCCTGTTCTTTTTCAGGATGCGTTGGGCCTCGGCTATTTCATTGGCGTCGAGAGCGGCGACATTCTTGTTCCACATGCTGCGCAGTTCCATCCACTCCATCCCGAATTTCTGGGAAGCGATCTCGCAGGCGTGACCGAAGTCCTGCGAAATCTCGTCGTTGATTACGGCGATTTTGAACGGCGACTTGCCAAGACGCGGGGTCTCGGAGCGAGAGGAGGATGGAAAGGGAGTAGCGGAAAGGTTGCCCCTGGCGGCAGCCAGTAATCCCAGGCCGGCAATAAACTCACGACGTGAAACATCTGATCGCATGGGTGATTTCTCCTGTTTACAGTCTTGAACCTTCCCCGCATTCAGCAACATTCCACCCTGCTGCCTGGTCCTCCCTAACGAGGAGTCGGCAACGCGGGGTTCAGTCTTTGCGCAATTTGCAGCTCGTGCGCCGCCTCGTCAAGTTGGCCGCGCGACTTCAAAGCAGTGGCCAAATCATAGTGCGCGGTCGCGTCGTCAGGGTTCCACGAGACCACCGCCTGGAATTCCTGCACGGCGGTAGGCCAATCATGGGAGTCGGCGGCCGACTGGGCGAGTGCGCGGTGAGCTTCCACCAATCCCGGGGCCAGTTGTACCGCCTTTTGGAATTCAGCATTCGCCTGTACTTTGTCACCTCGAGCGGCCAGGAGCGTCCCTAATCGAAAGTGCGCCAGGGCATGATTGGGATTCAGCTGCAAAACCCGGCGAAATGCGGCTTCCGCCTGGGCGGAACTCTTCGGCGATTGCGCAAGGGCCAAGCCCAACTGGTAGTGGGCCTCGGTGAAATCGGGACTGAGCGTGACCGCCTCCTGCAGCTCGCCGACGGCGGTTGCTTGCTGACCATTCTTCATGTGGCCTTCGGCGGTTTCCACCAGAATCATGGCACGTCCGACGTTCGCGGTTCCCCGATTGAGATTTTCCAGTTCGGCCAGTTGTTTCCGGGACTCTTCTTTCTGGCCGGCTCTTTGCAAGGCCTGGGCCAGGCTGGCGTGGGCTTGCGCGAGATACGGGTCGAGACTGATGGCGTGACGGAACTCTTCGATGGCACCGGTCAGATCGTCCAATTTGAGCAACACCGTTCCCAGGATGTGATGGCCTTCAGCATCGTCCGGGCGCTGGGCAACGGCCAGGCGAAGTTCCGTAGCCGCAGCGGGTAAATCTCCGCTCTCGCGCAACACCAATCCCAGAGAGCGATGAGCCAGGGCATGGTTCGGATTGAGCCGGATGGCCTCGCGGAACTGGGCGCCGGCCGGTTCCATGTCGCCTTTGAGACGAAGAGCAAGTCCGAGATTGTAGTGGTACTCCGGATCTGTGGGATTCAGCTCAACTGCCTTTTGCAGGTTCTCCACCGCCGACACCAGATCACCCCGGTCCGCCATGACCTGACCCAGCGCGAAATAGATTGCGGGCTGGCGGGGTTGGAGCTGGCTGGCGGTTTTCAATTCTTCCTGGGCAGCGTCGAGGTCGGACTTCTGCCGGAGGCCCATTGAGCTTTTGTATTTATTCCACAGATTCAGTCCCAGATTGTAGTGGGCTTCGCCGAAATTAGGGGCGGCCTCGATCACTTCGCGCAGCAAGCGGATGGCTCCCTCAAGATCGCCGAGTTTTGCGCAAATCGCACTCAGGCCATAGCGGGCTTCGAGCATCGCAGGGTCAAGGCGCAGGGCCTCGTGATATTCGGCGATGGCCTCAGTCGTCCGGCCAGTGCGTTCATACGCCAGTCCCAGATGGAAATGCGGATCGGGCAGCGCGGGTTGCAATCGCACTGCCTGCTCAAACTCCGAGAGGGCCTGGTCCAACTGGCCGGATTCTCCCAGAATGATGCCGATGTAGTCGTGCGAAACCGCGTCGTTGGGATTCTGTGCCACCGCTGAACGGAATTCGGCTAGCGCTTCCTGCAAGTGACCTTGCTTCAGCTGGGCAATTCCCTCCCGTTGATGATGGGGCGGGCCCGGCGCCTGGGACCAGGCAACGGTGGAGAGGCAGGCGACAAACACGACTGCGGCTGTCCCTCTCATCGAAATTCTGCCTCTCCGCTCACACATGCCGTTTCTTTCGCCCCTTCAGGGCTCTATCGACTTCGCGTGTCTCACCCGCAGCTTACGCCCCGGCCTGCATTTTTGCGCCGCTTCGCGGCTAGGCCCGGTGCCTGTTGCCATTGATTCGCACCATCAGTTCACCAATCCCCTCGCCTGGTCCTTGCATGTCGCGGAGGACCTGGTCCTCGGGAAAAGAATCCAGGCCGCGTCGGAGCGTTGCCAGGCTGCCGGCAATGTCTCCGTTTGAGAGTTGGCGGACGGCCAGGTTCTCATAGAGAAGCCGCCGCCCGGCGCCGCGTTACGAAACTCAAGACTCTCGTCCTTACTCTGCGGATTCTGCCCGGCGCCATGGACTGCGATGGCAACGATGAATTCCACGCTTGCAACCCGACTGCATGCCCGGACCGAATGCGTCGCGTTGTAAAAATGCCGACCGTGCCGGATGCCCATGGATTACGGTGTTGCCTGCATTTGCGAGGACGGAGCCGTGTCCTGCCTTACCAGTCGCTTCAATTCCTTCTTCAGATCCATGTTGTGGTCTTCGGAATGAAGCTTTGCGATCCGGGCCAGCATTTCGTCAGCCTCGGCTTTCTGACCTTTTTTGCGATAGGCCTGCGCCAGAACGTACACCGGACCCGAGTCGCCGGGATCGAGCGTGGTGGCAGCTTTGAGTTCGGTAATCGCCCGATCAACCTGGCCCAGCTTGAACAGCAATTTTCCCAGTTCAGCATGGGAATGGGAGAAATTGGAGTTCAGGCGGATGGACGACTCGAAGGCTGCGACCGCTTCCTCCGCCGCCGGAGTGCCGGCGTCGGCGCCGGAATGGACCAGGGCAACACCAAAGATGTACGGAACCAGGAAATCCATGCCGGGAAGTTTGCTCTTTTCGCGAAGCACCTTCACCGCCTTGTCGGTTTGCGCGCTCTGGACCCACACCCAGCCCAGGGCGAAATAAGGAAGGGACTTGTTGGGAGCAAGGCTGGCGGCGGTCTCGAAGTCCTTCTCTGCTTCAGCCAGGGAGCCGCGCATCACGAAGGTGACGCCGCGCTGGATGTACAGGCGATAAGAGTTGGGAATGTAGTGAATGCCGACGTCCAGAATTTCCTTGCCCAGCGGATAGTCTTCGTACTCCAGGCAGACCGAAGCCAGATCGACGTAGTTGTCTTCGGCTTGAGGCTCGAGGCGAGTTGCCGTTCGCAATGCGTCGTACGCATCCTGGACCCGGTCCGTCTTGAGGTATGCCTCGGAGATCAGATTATAGAGTTCGGCACGCTGATAGCCTTGGGCTGTGAGCTCATGAAAGAGCTGGATGGCATCGGGGTAACTCTTGCCCTTGATGAGCATCAGCAGCTGATTGTATCCCGCAACATAAGGGTCGCTGTAGCGCTTGCGTGCTGAAGCAAAGAACTCCGCAGCCGGCGCGTAGGCTTCAGCGTGGCCCAGAAGCAACCCTGCCTGGAACCGGTTTTCGCCGTCATCTGCGGGAAGAAGTTTCAGGATAGCCGTGGCCTGGGTGATATCATGCTGGGCCAGCAGGCACTCGGCATAGTGCAGCGTCCACGGAGCTTTCAGGGCGATTCGCTTGCGGCCTCTTTCATATTGCTTCGCCGCGGCGGCGAGGTCGTTCTTCTCGAAGCTGATTTCTCCCAGGTACACATGCGTGATTTCATCGCCGGGGGCGTCTTTCAGGACTCGGTTGAACTGCCGCTCCGCCTCGGCGAAGCGTTTCATATCGAACTCGTTGATGGCCAGGTTCTTACGCGCAGGATAAAAACGAGGATTGACGGCCAGCGCCTGTTTGAATCTCGCGACCGCCTTCTGCGGCTGGCCGGCTCCGGTGAGCGCGATGCCGAGCAGATTGAGCGCGTTCAGGTTCTGCGGGTGCTGCTGCAACTCCAAGGTCAATGATTGGATGGCAGCCTGAAAGTTTTCCTGTTCGACGTAGGTGAGGGCGCACTCGTAACGCGTCCGCGTACACTCAGCCGCCTGAACAGAATGGCCCAGGAGAACTCCGATTCCAAGCGCAACTACAAAGCGGCCCGCGGCACGGCGCATGATCCATTTTCACTGCTGCAACGCCCCGAAGCAATAAGCCTTGCTCCGGGGCATCGTCTTCCTCGATTAGAACGCTATCCGCAGGGCGAACTGGATGTCCCTGGCTGGGTAGGCTCCGGTGGACTTACCGAAATTAGACAGGTTTGCGATATTAGTGCCAACCTGCGTCAGGTTTACCCGATTGAACACGTTGAAGAACTCAGTGCGGAATTGCAGGTTTGCTCCTTCCCCACCGATGAACCATGGAATCTTCAGGTTCTTGATGACAGAGAAATCCGTGTTGGCAAAGCCTGGTCCATGGAATGTGTTGCGGCCCAGGTTGCCTTCCTGGAGACCGGGCGACGGGAAGACGCTTCCGCAAAGAGACGTCCCACCGCAGGCAAACATTCCGGTGAGGTAGTCCGACCGCGATAGCCCACCCTTGCCGTTGCCAAACGCCGGCGTGTTGGGCCGGTCGTAATTGGTGCCATCTGCGTTGTAGTCGCAACCAGTGTTGCCGACGACATTGCCGCCGCCATCGAAGACCGGAGCAAAGCTGGCGGTACAGATCACAGAGAAGGGCGGGCCGCTTTGAAGAATGGTCACATTCGTGAGTTCCCAACCACCCAGCAACTTGTTCATAAACCCATCGCCGTGCTGGCTGGGAAGATGCCACAACGTGGTAAACGCCAGCCGGTGGCGCACATCGAAATCGGCCAAGCCGCGGCTCAGGCTGTCGTTGAAGGCGTCAACATGCTCACTTCCGTCGAGTTTGCTGGCCTGATCGATTGCTTTTGAAAAGGTATAGGCGGCGTTCAGAGTCACACCGTGGCTGGCCCGCTGCCTTACCGAAGCGGTGAAACCGTTGTAACCACTGCTCTCACTGGCCTGACCGTAGTTGATGGCTCCGAAGCCCGGCGCCAGGCCGGTGAAGTTGCCACCGTTCTGGATCAGGTCTCCGGCAAACCGGTTTACGTTGTATTTGGCATACAGGTGCCGGCCCACCGAACCGATGTAGTCCACTTCTGCCACCGTCGATCCAGTAATGGCCCGCTGTACACCGAAGAACCAGTTCTCCATGTACGAGGGACCCATGTTTCGATCAGTGACGGTTACATTAGCCTGACCGCTGATCAAGCCGCCACTCGGCAACAAGCCGGGCTGAATCCCGGGGGGGAGGGGATAATTGTAGGGTGGATCCGAAGTAGTGCCGAGGGCAAACAACGGTTGGTTAGATCCGCACTGTGCGCATGCGGACCCCAAAGCGAATTTCGGGCTATTGGTGAAATAGTCGTTGTAGAGCTGTTCCGAAGGCTTGTCGTAGAAGATTCCGAAACCACCACGAACCGACATTTTGCCTTGCTTGGTCGGGTCCCAGGCGAACCCAATGCGCGGGCTGAAAGTGTTCAGGGTGTGATCGAGAAGGTGCTTCTGGCATGTCATCATCCCGGTTGGAATCTTGCTCTCGAGGCCGCCGCTGGAACTGGGGAAGACCATGTTACAGACTCCTTGATCTCCCAGACCGTCGGAGGGGTTGAAGAAGTCTTCATAGCGGAAACCCAGGCTTACGGTCAAGTTGGGTGCGAGCTTCCAGTCGTCCTGCACGAATGCCGACAGTGATCCATCGCGCACCAGGCTGTACAGCTTGTTGAGGCGGGCGCCGGTGTTGGGATCGAAGCCGAATTGGGATTCGAAATTGGCCTTGTCAGTGGCGAAATCAAACACGCTATTGAACTGGAACTGCGGCCGGTTATAGACCCGGGAGGATTCGTGGTCGGCACGTCCGCGCGTTATGTTGCCCCCGACTTTCAGGTTGTGGGCCCCGCGGGTAAATGAGGCCACGTCGCGCCACTCGAAATTATTCTGCACAAATGCATTCGGGCCCCATCCGGTTTGATAACCCTCGATGCCCAACACCGTGATTCCGGGCACTTCCGGATGGTTCACCAGTGCTTCTCCGAAGGGGCGGGTGGTGGCAAAACCGAATTCGTTCACAAAGTTGCTGGCAGCGTGCACCCATCCCACAGCGAAGTGGTCGCTGTAGGTAGGCTCGATGGTGTTAAATGCCGGGTACACAAAGGGGGAGCCGAACAGGACCTGATGCAGAGTGGTCCGGTTGAAGGAGCCAAAGAGGCGGTCCTTGTTGTTGTTCAACGAGTGGTCCACGCGCACGGTGTACTGAAAGCCGTTGCGGGGCAGACCAGTAGCGAAGCTGCCTACACCGGTGACGGGCAGGTTACAGGGAATACTTCCGACTTCAGTGTTGATCGGATCCGAGGGGGACGGCAGGGCAGAGCAGTCCTGATTTGCTTCTTGCCCGGCAGTCCTGAACAGACTTGTGGGAGTAATAGAGGCGGGGAAGCTCTTGGCAATAAACGTGGAAATATTATTGGGGAAATTCGCCTGCATGTAGTTGATGAAATCGGGCGTCAGCACGGTCGCGGCCCGGCCCGTCGCCACGCCTGATTTGAGGAAGTCCATGGAAGCGAAGAAGAAAGTGTGGTCCTTCCAGACGGGACCACCAAAACTCCAAGCGCCTTCATTTCGACGGAACACCGGGACGCCCGCCGACTGAAACCGGTTGGCGGCCTGCAATTTGTTATCGGTGTGATAGAAGCCCAGTGTCCCATGCCATTTGTTCGAACCCTGCTTGGTGATGATATTCACCAGCGCCGCGCCATTGCGCCCGAACTCGGCGGAGAAATTGTTAGCGGCCACGCGCACTTCCTGAACGTCTTCCGCATTCGGGTTGACGTTGGTGACACCGTTGCGCTGGCTGGAATCGATGGACGCGGAGTCGATAAGGAAGCTGTTGGACTCGGCCCGGGAGCCGTTGGCGCTGAGATTCACGCCGTATTCCGGGTTGAAGATGTCACCGCTGGCCTGGGCGTAGGCCTGTCCGCCTCCGCTGGCCAGGCCGGTCACGCCCGGGGTGAGCACCACCAGGGTGTAGAAGTTCCGGCCGGAGAGGGGAAGGTCGTGGACTTCCTTTTCGGAAACCTGCCCTGACACGCGGGCCTGGGCGGTCTCGACCGCCGGCGCTTCGTCGGTAACGGTCACTGTGGAGTCAGTCCCACCGACCACCATACGAACGTTCAGAGTCTTGACTTCGGCAACCTGCAGGCGAACATGTTCCTGAACCGTGGTCTTGAATCCCGGCGCGGCCACGTTGATGGAAAACGCGGACGAAGGCAGCGTGGTAAAGCGGAAGGAACCGGATTCCTGGGTCTGAAACGTCTGCACCGCTCCGGTTTCCTCGTTCTTGATGGTGACGGTCGCCCCGGAGACGACGGCCCCGGTGGGATCGGTGACCGTACCTTCAATGCCGCTGGTGAATTGCGCCCAGGCGCTGGAGAAACCCCCTACCACCACCAGAAACAGCACGCTAAACAGCATGATCCTTCTTGGGATCATAGGCCCACCTCCACGATGAGGATTCGTACCGATCACTAACCGGAAAAGACTATTGCCCAGCGCTTCCCCAATTGCTTAGGTAGGTAACATCACGGCAAAAATCGTGTCAACGAAGTTTTTCCGAATTGTCTCTTTGATAAAACTGAAAGATAGCGGGAGGGCGCGCAAACATTCGCGAATTGTGGCGTGCAGCAGGACCGTCGCAGCCAGTATTCTCGCGGGCTTCGCCGACATTTGCGTGAGGCGCCGCCGAACCCGTTCCGCGAACGGTCACTTCATGGCAAACGTTCTCTTCCAACTTTCGCCTCGCACCAAGGAAGCCAACCCGGATGCCTTGTCGCGGCGTCTCAAAGTCTGGTGGTGTTTCTGGTTCTGCATGATTCACGCAAGGTCAAACCCCTTACCGAGGGGGGCGCTACAGAGGTCGCAAGGGGAACGAACTCGGTTGAACCGGAACACCGGTCTGGATTCGGTTGCAGGGAGCAATGTGATAGTTTGTGGGAGCACGCGCTCAACACCTTCCTGACCTGAACGACTTCGGTTTCGAAGCGAAACCGTCAAAGCCACGAATGAACGAGATCACTTCAACCATGCTGCGGATGCTGCAAACCGGCCTGCTTGTTTCGCTGCTCGCGGCACCTCATTTTGCACAGACTGCGCATCCTGACCAGCCGGGGCAAGCCAGCTCTCCCCCGGTCACCATCGACTTCCGGGACATCGCGTCCGAGGCCGGACTGACCGCGGAGAACGTTTCGGGAGATGCCGACAACAAGCGCTACATCCTCGAAACCACCGGCGACGGGGTTGCGATTTTCGACCTCGACAACGACGGCCTGATGGACATTCTGCTGGTCAATGCGACCACCATGGACGGCAAAGGCCGTGGCGAGCATTCCACCAGCCATCTTTACCGCAACGTTGGAAACCTGCACTTTGTCGATATCACGCAGAAAGCCGGCCTGGGAAAGGTGGGCTGGGGACAGGGCGCTTGCGTCGGCGACTACGACAACGATGGCTATGAAGATCTGTTTGTCACCTACTACGGTCACAGCGTTCTCTATCACAACGAGGGCAACGGGACATTCAAAGACGTCACCGAAGCGGCGGGACTGAAATCCGATGCCGTGCGCTGGGACACAGGCTGTTCATTCTTCGATTACGACCTCGACGGCAAACTCGATTTGGCGATCACGGGATACGTCGAGTTCGATCGCAGCAAGATTCCCGAGCCCGGCTCGGGCGGATATTGCCAGTGGAAAGGTATGCCCGTGATGTGCGGCCCGCGCGGCCTGCCCTCGGGACGCAGCTTCCTGTTTCACAACGACGGTCACGGAAGATTCAGTGATGTTTCCATGGCGAGCGGGATCGGCAAGCCCACGGGTTGCTATGGTTTCACCGTGCTGGCGACCGACTATGACAACGATGGCTATCCCGATCTGTATATGTCCTGCGACTCCAGGCCCAGCTTGCTCTATCACAACCGGAAGAATGGCACCTTCGAGGAAGTCGGAGTCGCTTCCGGTGTGGCGTTGAGTGATGCCGGACAGGAGCAGGCCGGCATGGGCGTGACCGCCTCTGATTATGACGAAGACGGATTTGTCGATATCGCCAAGACAAACTTCAGTGACGACGTCCCCAATCTTTACCACAACAACGGCGACGGCACGTTTACCGACCGGGTGTACGAAGCCGGACTGGGAGCGCACACCCAGTACCTGGGCTGGGGCATTCAGTTCCTCGACGCCGATAACGACGGGCGCAAAGACATTGTGATGGTCAACGGACACGTGTATCCCGAGGTGGAGCGCGGCCCGCTGAACTACAAGTACCATCAGCCAAGATTGTTTTACTGGAACGCAGGCGGCGGAAAATTCAAGGATATGTCGAACAGCGCCGGACCCGGCATCAGCGAGCCCTGGGCGTCGAGAGGGCTGGCGGTGGGAGACTTGGCCAACGACGGATCGCTCGAAGTGGTCATCAACAATCTGGACGCGCGCCCGAGCCTGCTGAAAAACTTTGGCACCAGGAAGAACTGGCTGATGGTCCGGTGCGTCGGAACCAAGAGCAACCGGGACGCCGTGGGTGCGCGGGTGTACGTGTATGTCGGTGACCGCCGGATCTCGGGTGAAATCCAGACGGGAGCAAGCTTCCTTTCGCAGAACGATCCGCGGGTGCACGTTGGGCTGGCCGACGACACCAGCTACCAGCGCATTGAGGTGCAGTGGCCCGGCGGACAGCGAGAAGTTTTTCCTGGAGGGAAAACCAACCAGATTGTGGTCCTGACCGAGGGTACGGGCTCTCCGGCGGCGGCCGCAGCCAAACCGGCGGCTGCTTCACGGCCGTGACCGTCAGTAGGATTGCTTGATTTTCGACTTCAAGCCATGCGCCAGCTTTTCAATCTGTTCAGCTTTTTTAACAGCGTCCAAAGACAGGACGCCCTGGTTCTTGTTCACATATTCTTTCAGGTCGGTAGATAGTTGAAATAGTTTTTCGGTGTCGCGCTTGATTTCCTCTTGCAGCATTGCGTTGGCTTTTTGGGCGCGCTCTCTGTTTACGTCTTCCTCGGTACGTACCGGTATGTTCCCGGTGGTGGGTCCCTGCCGGACAGAGGGTGGAAGGTGTATGGTCTGGCCGGATGCGAGGCCGCTGGTTGCCCAGATGAAGCAGATACCTAGCGGCAAAACTCTCTTGAGCATGACGCACCTCCAGCAGAAGTTCTTTCTGACGTACTATACCCCGCCGGACAGCTGGCATTTGCGCCGGGCTCAGGTGGCAGGTTATGGATCAGCGAACCGGTTCGAGAATTAATTTCTGTACTCGCCAGTTCAACAGCTCGGCGACGAAGAGTTCGTTTTCCGACGGGCACGCGATTTCGTGAATCCAGCCAAATTGTTTTAGCTGTTTGCCCGATTCACCGAGCACGCCCAGGATCTTTCCCTCCAGAGTGAGTTTGTAGATTCGGCCTGGGTAGCCGTCTGAGCTGTACAGCACCTGGTTAGGCGGAGGAGTGATGCATAGGGCCCAGGGCGCGCCGGGGGCCATGGTCTGGTTGCCGAGGGCGGGCAGCTGCGGCTTGTTGCCGATGGCGGGACGCGCGTTGGGATCGAAAGGCACATCGATCACGATCTGCCGCAGGAATTTTCCATCTCCGTCAAAGACCTGAATGCGACGGTTGCCGCGGTCCGCGACGTAAACATTTCCCTGGGCATCGACCGCGATGCTGTGCGGCGTGCTGAATTGTCCGGGCTGGTCGCCGGGCTCACCCCATGACTTCAGCCAGTTGCCGTTCTTGTCGATCTTGGCGACACGCGAATTGATATAGCCGTCGCTGATGTAAGTGTTGCCGGCTGCGTCCCAGGCCATGTCGGTGACCTGACGAAACATGCCGTCCACCGGCGGCAGTGGCGGCCGGGCATGCTTTAACGGCTCGGTGCCTTCGTCAGAGGCTTCCTGCTTGCGCCCAAACACCATGGCCACGCGGCCCTGCGGGTCAAACTTGATGACCATGTCGGAGCCTTTGTCGGCGACCCAGATATTGTCATCCCGGTCGATCTTCACCGAGTGCGCGAATGACCAGGCATAAAGGTTATGACCGATCTCGCGCAGAAATTTGCCGTCAGCATCGAACTCCAGAAGTTGTGCGGCACTCGCACCATAGGCCGGACCGGTTGTGCTGCCGCGGGAGAAAACGAAAATGTGTCCCCTGGAGTTGACCGCAACCCCGGCGACTTCGCCCAAGTACAGATCGGCCGGAAGTTTGAGAAAGCCGGAAACCGAGCGGTAGGGAATTTCAGGAACGCGCGCTGATTGGGCGAACAGAGCACCAGGCAGTGCAAGGGATAAAGCCAGAACCCATCGTCTCATAACGCTCCGATAAAGGGTCATACAGGTTAACCGCCGTGGACAGCAACAAATACTATGACAGCGCCGTCGGGATCGGTGACAGAGACAGCATGCCGGCTCTTTTCGACCTTGAGTCCGCGGCTGCGCAACTCGCGCGCCGTCTGTCCCACGTTCGTTACTTCAAACACTACGCGAGGCTTCGCAGTGGGAGTGTCGAGCTGGAGCTCCACTTTGTCGCCCGAGTTGCCGGCAACATACATTTCGTTTCCATTGGAGCCGGCACTTCTGAATCCAAGCTTTTCCGTATAGTACGAGCGCTCCGCCGCCAGGTTCCGGACCGGGGTTGTGGCCTCGACCATGTGCGTCGAAATGCGGTTCGGTAGCAGATGCTTGCCGTGGCTTTGGGAATGCAATGAGTCTGGCATGTACTGCGTGTACTCCAGCAACTGGTTGTCCGGGCCGTGCATGACGAACAGCAAGTTGCCGGCACGCGCTTTCTTGATCTCGGTGGGTTGCAGGCCCCGCTCAACGTAGGCTTTGTACAGGGCTTCAATGTCGGCCACTTCGAAACAGGTGTGGAGGATGCCACCGGGCTGGGACTCGCTGCTGCGCGGAATCAACTCGATAAACTGGCGATCGTTGACCTTGACGTAGGAGACCGAGACCTTGCCGTTGTCCGTGAATGAGAAAGCTTCCTCGTAACCCAGCGTTTTGTAAAACGCCTGCGATTTCTGCAGGTCGTTCACTCGCAGAGCTACGTGGGCAATGCCAGACAAGTCCGTTGACTGCGCCGGTGCGGACAGCGCGGAGAGCAGTGCAAGGACGGTGATCACGCCGGTCCTGCAAACCAGAAACGCTCGGTTCCTCACAAACATTTTGAATTGCTCCCGTGGGTCATCGCAAAAAAGCCTACACCAGCGCCACGCATGCTGGCCAGCTTCCGTCCATTGAGATTTTATGAAGTCATTGTTCAACATTTCGTCATTGTCGGTCTGTCAAGATGCTCTGCTATGATGCCGACCGATCTTTTCCAGGAGCGGCCCGATGCCCTTAACCCGACGTGAGATGTGCCTGCTGTTGCCGGCGCTTCTGCCGGCTGCCACCGGACTTCAAGCCATCGCACAAGACAAGTCTCTGCCGTCAGGAGCATTTTCCTTCGACAATGCCCCTCTGCACGTGGCCAATAACAACGCGCAGATACGCATGATGCTGCGGGGAAAACTGGCTACCGGCGAGGGAATCGAGGTACACCAGACCACGCTGCCCCCGGGTGGCGCGCCCACGGCCACCACGCATCATCATCCTCACTCTGAAATGTGGCTTATGCGGGAAGGGACGATCGAGCTGACCGTCAAGGACAAGAAGTTCCGTCTGGAACCAGGGTCGGTCGGTTTTGTCGCCTCGAACGAAGAGCACGGCATCAGGAATATCGGCACCACGCCCGCGCTGTACTTTGTGGTCGCGGTTGGCCCAGGCGCTGAGTTGCAGGAGTAGCCTGCCTGGATGTACCCGACGAGGCAGTTCGCCGGTACTCTGCAGGCATGTGTGCTCCCATTGCATGAGCGCGGAACCATATGACCATTCACATCGGCCTGATCGGCGGCGGGAATATCAGCGAGACCCACGCGCGCGCGGCGCGCGCTATTGCCGGGGTTGAAATCGCTGCGATCTACGGAACCAACGCGAAGAGAGTCGCCGCCCTCTGCCGGGAGCATGGAGGGAAGCCGTACCAGGACTTTGACGCATTCCTGGCGCACCGCCCGATGAACATGGTCGCGATTGGCAGCCCATCCGGTTTGCATGCCGCTCAGGGCATCGCCGCGGCGCATCGCGGTCTTCATGTGCTGACCGAGAAGCCGATCGACATCAGCGCGGAGCGAGCGGATGCGCTGATCGAAGCGGCAGCGCGCTCCGGCGTGAAACTCGGTGTCATGTTTCAGAACCGGGTGAAACCCGGAATCCGCGAACTCCGCGAGTGGGTGCGGACAGGCGTCATGGGCAAACCTCTCCTGGTCGATGCGCGGGTCAAATGGTACCGGCCTCCGGAATACTACAGCGGGTCGCGCTGGCGCGGAACCCTGGCGCTGGATGGCGGCGGCGCGCTGATCAACCAGGCAATCCACACTGTCGATTTGTTGTTGTGGTTGCTGGGAGACGTGGTCCGGGTGCGGGCGCGCATGGCAACACTACTTCACGCCATTGAGACGGAAGACACTGCGCTCGCCATTCTCGAATTTGCCAGTGGGGCGCTGGGGACTCTGGAAGCCACGACTGCAGCCTATCCCGGATATCCACGGCGCGTGGAGATTACCGGAACGGAGGGCACGGTAATCCTTGAACAGGATCGCGTTGTCGCTGCGAACTTGCGGAACCCGCCACCCGGCGCCATCGACGGGTTTGCTCCGGACGAAAACCAGAGCGCCTCGTCGGCAGTGGTCAGTGACGTTCGCGGACATCAGGCGTTGTTTGAGGATTTCCTGCAGGCGATTGAGCACGACACAGTTCCGATCTGCGATGGGCACGAGGGACGACGAAGTATCGCACTGGTCGAAGCCATCTATCGGGCGGCGCGCGATGGCACAGTTGTGGCGATTTAGCAGCTTTGGGGTCAGGCACAACTCAGCCGGCGGGCACAGTCCCGCAATATTTCCTGTTCCCAGGCAGGACGTTTTGGATTCTTGGGATGCACCTCGTCCGTCGGAATCCTCCCGGTCAAATGCAGGAACACCGCTGCGGAATGTTTGTAGGCCGGAACCGGTGGGCGAAAAGCGACATTGCCGAGGTACTGCAGATCATCTGAAAGCGCGTAGTACGCGGGATCTCCAGTCTCCCATAGGCGGTCGCGCTCGGAGAATTTCTCCGGGGCGAAGCTGGCCAGGCCCAGCAGGTAGTCCGAGCCATATTCGATCATATTGATGCCCAGATCGTTTCCAGTGTAGATACGAAAGTCCGGACGATGCGCGTCTCGCAGGGCAAGGCGCTTCAGCTCAATGAGGCGGTCCAGGGATGAATGCTTCATGCCCTTGATCTCGGGAATATCCATCAGGCGGCGGACCGTCTCCTCATCAAAGATTTCGCCGTTGGGTGCGAACATGGTGCCCAATTCAAAAGCCAGCACTTGCGGGTAGCCCGTACAGACAGCTCGATAGACCGCAGCTTTTTCCTTAGACGCTAGACCATGCAGCCGCGCGCTCTGAACCAGGATCGGAATGCCGCCGGCTTGAACGATGACATCCATCTCCTCCCGGTAGAGAGCGACCGTCTCGCCGGTCTGATTCTCGATATAGGTCCCGGCAACGAATGGAACGTTTTTGCCCAGGGCTTCAACCGTCCATCGCAGCACGTCGCGCTTTTCCGTCTCACTCAGGTAGTTGACGTAGCCGGTGTCCATGTTGACGGCGTTCATCAGTCCAGCCCGATGAGTCGCCATCAAGTGTTCCTGGAACGCCTGCACGGCTACGTTCCCGTCTCTTTCATACGGCAGTAAGGCTGCGGCAATTCCCTGGACTTTCCGGCCCAGCTGCCTTCGTTCGATCAGGGCTGCAATGTTCATTCCTGCTTTCTCCGGATCTGGATCTCGAGACTCATGCCTGTGTCAGTGTTTCTTGGCGATGGACAGTTGGGTCATCAGTTCGGAATCTTTGTAGAAGCTATCGAGCGGGTAGCATCCAGAGGGCAAGCCTTTGCGTGGCGCGGTGGTGCAATCGCTGAAGGTCCTGCAGATTCGTTTGCGCTCAATGCTCCTGCCCTCGCTCGCGTCCCACAGCAGTTCGGGATAGGTCAACACCATTCGTCCCAGCCCGACCATGTCCACCCAGCCTTCCCGCACGGCGGCCTGGGCCACGTGCGGCAGAAAATCCTGCAAGTAGCTGTAGCCGGTGCCTACGAATATCAGGTTGGGAACTTTTTGTTTCAGTCGCCGCGTCGCTTCCATCTGGCGCGCCACGCTGACCAGCGGGTCCTCGGGTGGCAAGTATCCATCAGAGGGCGGATACAGCGCGGGCCGTTGCAGGTGCGGATTGTAATAGGGGCTTCCCGCAGTGACATTTACCAAATGAATTCCGAGCTCTTCAAGCAGAGAAAGAAAGCGCACCGGTTCATCCAGGTCTGATTGTGTCGGGTCCAGCGCGTTTACGCCGAAGCCCCAACGGTAAGGAATTTCGCTTTCGTACGCTTCCGGAATTCCAGGTCCCAGCTTGCCATTCGACGACTTTGCGGGATCGGGATGGAAGGGCACGCTGTCGATCGCAGAAAGGCGGACCGCGATCTTGAGTCCTGGAGCGACGGAGCGAATGCCCTGCACAATTTCACGCAGGAAGCGGGTGCGATTCTCGAAACTTCCGCCGTAGCGTCCGAGGCGGGTGTGAGCGCTGAGAAATTCGTGACCCAGGTAACCGTGGCAATGCTTTATATCGACGAAGTCGAAACCCAGCTTCCAGGCCAGGAGCGCGGCTTTGTGGAAGTTTTCAATGATGACATCAATCCCCGCGTCGCTCAGCACGGGAAAGTCTGCGGGCAATCCCAGCCGCCGATCCAGAAAGGGATGGTGGTAGAGAATGCGCGGCTCAGGATGACCGTGCGCGTTGGGACGGCTGTAGCGGCCGGAATCCGTAAGCTGCAAACCGATCAGCAGGCCGTCGTCGGAGCCGGCAGTCAGGCGATGCTCTTCAATCAATGTGGCACGCAAGCGGGACAAGCCTTCCTGGGTGTGTGCAGCGGCCACGAGCTGATTGGGATTGGCACGCCCTTCGTGTGACACGGCGACCGCCTCTCCGCCCCAAATCAATTTTGCCCCGCTGCGACCGAAGCGCTGCCAGCGCCGGACTGTGTGCTCGGACGGGTTGCCGTCGAGCGAGCCGTCCCAGCCTTCCATGGGATGCACCACGATCCGGTTGCCGAGTTTGATGTCGCCACGGACCAATGGCTGGCGCAGCGGCGATTCCGTTCCTGTCAGAAGTTCGTGATCGCACGGGAAGGTCAGACCGAGCGATCGCAGGTGCTGCTGAAATCCGGACACGTTTTTGACCGTGCCCAGTCGCAGGATGGGTCGGGCGCTCATGCGATTGTCTTTCTCTGTTTGGGTAATCCCAATACAGCAGCGGCGCCAACCAGGGCGATCGCAACCAGCACGAAACAGCTTTCGGAATAGCTTCCGGTCGCGTCGCGCAGGCGCCCAGTGATCCACGGCGACACGGCCTCAGCAATGCCTCCCGCGGTCAGAATGACTCCCAGCAACCTGCCCAGGATTTGCATGCCGAAGATTTCGGCGGTCATCAACGGAATGATCATGTAGTCGCCGCCCAGTCCGACTCCGAACACCGCGGCCGAGCCATACATCGCCAGCCTGGTGCGCCCCAGGAACAGAAGTGGAATGCCGGCTGCGACCAGCAAATAGGTCGACAGCATCACGTACTTTTTCGAAAAACGGTCGGCCAGCCAGCCCATGAGCAGGCGCCCTACGATACTAAACGACAGCACCAGCGACAGAACTCGCGCCGCGTCGCTTTGTGTGAAATGCCGGTCGAGGCTCAGGAAGAGTTTGAGGTTTTGCTGCGTTCCGCTGACTGCCGCGATCGAGCACATGCTGCCGAAAGTGAGCAGGAAGAAGGGAAGCGTCTTGAAGGCGCGCATTACGTCGGCGGTCCCCGAGACTTTGCGATCTGGTGTCGATCGCGGCGGGGCTTCCTTCACGAAAAACGCCAGCGGAAATGAGACCACAATAATCAGCAGACCCAGCCATCGCAATGCCGCTTGCCAGCCGAACTGCTGGATCAGGGCGTGCGAGATCCAGGGGACAGTGGCGCCGCCGATTCCGATTCCCAGGTACGCGAAGCCCATGGCTTTGCCGCGCGACTTGTCGAACCAGCGCGATAGCAACACCTGGTTGGGCAGCGGGCCTCCACACACATAGCCCAGAGCATTGAAGAAATAGAACAGATAAAACATGCCGAGAGTGGAAACCCAGCCCAGCCCCACCAGCGCTCCTCCGGCCATCAGGATGCCGGCCATCATGACGCGGCGCGGGCCAAAGCGATCGATGATCCAGCCAGCGATGAATCCGAAGACAGGTCCGACTACCAGTTTGCTCAAAGCGTTTCCGGAAGTCACTTGCGCGCGTGTCCATCCGAACTGCTGCACCATGAAGTCGTAGTAAAACGGCAGACCCCAAAGCGCGAGGCCTACGATGCAGAACAGGACGACGAAGGCCGTGATGGCCACCTGCAGCGCGCCGGAATCGATGGCCCGCGAATGTTCGGTGGCCGCGTCTTCTCGCGGATTGAGTTCTGCTTTCTCCAACAACGGCTTCGATTCCCTCACTTGCTCCTCATCGGAACTGCCAGCTTTGCACGAGCGGGACGCTCGCGCCTACATTGGCTCAGCTCTCTCCGAAAACCTCTGGTATGATGCCGGGCGGATTTCACCATATCATTTGCGAGAGGCGCTCATGACCATCACGCGACGTGCAATGTGTATGTTGCTTCCTGGATTGTTGCCGGCTGCGGGCGCGCTCGATGCTTTCGCCGAAACTGACACTTCCCTGCCCTCGGCAAATTATCCGTATGGCAAACTGCCGGTCCACACGCTCGACCACGCTGAAATGCGCCGGTTCTGAAGGGCAAGCTGGCCACCGGAGAAGCCGTCGAGGTCCACGAAACCACGCTGCCGCCCGGAGGCGCGCCGCACGCGCCGCACCATCATGTGCATTCCGAAATGTGGCTCATTCGGGAAGGCACGGTCGAGCTCACGGTCAACGGCGCCAGCTACCGCCTGGGTCCGGGCTCGGTGGGATTCGTTCATTCGAATGACGAGCATGGAATCAGGAATGCCGGCTCGACTCCAGCCAGCTACTTCGTGATCGCGATGGGGCCGGGAGCGGACGCCTGATGCTTTCATTTCATTTTGCTTCGACACGCAGAGTATAGGCTGAGAGAGGAATACATTTTGTTTAGTTCGGCTGAAGGTCACAGTCAGTTTTTACGAATTGACAGCGTGGAAATGAGGTTCTTATAGTTTGCGGGCGGCGTGAGTGGATCGAAATCTTTCACTGCAGGCATTCCGGGGGCGAGAACGCCCTCGGGACAGCCGGCGGGACGCCAGCGCTACGATGCGGGTGCTGTAATTTAAGGGGACAAGATGAAAGTACTTTGGCTGCTCGGTTTACTTGCGATCACTCTGGTCATGGTCAGCGCGGAGGAAAAGGTGCCGGAAGGATTTCAACATTGGACGGGCGCATCGCTCAAAGATCTCGATCAGACGCTGAAATCAGAAGCCGACGCCAGTCCACATCACATGTCGGTGCGCGCCCTGGGGGATTTTCCTCAGGACAGGTTCATGCTTTCACGCCGCCAGACCGACGGCATGCCTGAATGGCACGAAAATCAGGCCGATGTTTTCTTCGTGCAAGCCGGTTCGGCCACGCTCGTGGTGGGCGGCACCCTGGTGGGGGCGGAATCCACTGAGCCGCATGAGAAGCGTAACGGAACCATTGAGGGTGGCGTCAGGCAGAAGCTTTCTCCTGGTGACATCGTTCGCATTCCCCCAAAAGTGCCTCATCAGCTTCTGCTCGACGGCTCACCGGAGTTCACTTACTTTGTGATCAAGGTGAAGGGCTATTAGAAACTCTGGAAAGCCTCGCCCTGTCTCGCCAACAAACGGAGAGGCGAGGACGGGGCACCCACGCTCTGGAGGGAGGTCAATGCGGCTACGATTGGTAAGGTTTCCCGCTGTACTGGCGGTATTGTGCACCGTGAGTGCGCTGGCGCAGGCGCCCAACCCCTACGGGCTGCCGGTCAGCGTGGAGAATGCCAAAAAAGCTGCTGCCTCCGCGCTGGATGAGGCGCGAAAAAACAACTGGAAGATGGCGGTTGCGGTGGTCGATACCGGTGGCATTCTGGTGTACTACGAGAAAATGGACAACACCCAGATCGGAAGCGCGGACCTCGCGATCGAGAAAGCCCGTACGGCGGTACGTTTCAAGCGGCCGAGCAAAGCATTTCAGGATGTGGTTGCGAGCGGCGGGGCGGGCTTGCGCGTTCTGCGCCTGCCGGGCGGGATTCCGCTCGAAGGCGGCATTCCTCTCATCATGAAGGGCGAGATCGTTGGCGCCATCGGAGTTTCGGGCGACAGCGGCGATCACGACAGCATCTGCGCTCAGGCGGGCGCGAGCACGCTCAAGTAATATCGCGCACATGATTCAACTCGCGCGCCCTACCTCTCCTCGCCCTCCGGGGCATAGACGATGACCCTTCTGGGGTTCACGAACAACCAGGACAGCGCGGCGATGAAGAACATCGCGGCATTGAAATAAAGACTCACCTTCCAGCTGGGATGCCCGGGGCGTCCGGCTAGCACGGCCAGCCAGGCCACGACCGGTATGCTGACCACCTGCCCCAGGTTGCCAATCATGTTCATGAAGCCTGCCACCGTGCCGGAATAGCGATGTCCGATATCGATGGTGGTGGCCCAACTGGACGCCATGCCAAAATCTTTGACAAACGAAGAGAGACACAGCGAGGCGAACGCAAGCCCGATGTGGCTGGGCGTCAGGGTCACGCCCACCAGCATGAAAACACCGCCGAGTCCGTACGCAATCACACCTTGCAGAGTGCGTCCCCAGCGCGGCCCCCAGAGCCGCACCTGGCGGTCAGTGAGAAAACCGCCCAGGAGACAGGACGCTCCGCCGAAAAAGAGCGGCGCTCCCGAAGCGAGAACCAGCCGGATGCCTGACAGGTGAAGATCGTGGCGCAAATAGGGCGTGATCCAGGATGCGAAGAAGGACCACCCGGCATTGCTGCAGAGATACATCACGCTGAGGCACCACAGGGTGGGACTGCGGAGCATGGTTTTCCAGGAGAGCGGAGCGGGTTTGCCGGCATCCTTGCGCCCTTCCATGATGAGCGCAACCTCGGCGGCATTGACTGCGGGATCGGATTGAGGCGAGTCTTTGTAACGCGAATGAAAGCCCCACAGCCAGACCGCGCCCAGCACGCTCATGAGCACGAACCCGCCTCGCCATCCGAAGGGGTAAGCCAGGACCATCATCAGCAGAGGCGCCACCGCGCCGCCCCAGCGGGCACACATCCACACCATGCCCTGAGTAAAGCCTCTTTCGCTGAAAGGAAACCACTCGCGAGATGCGCGGCTGATGTTGGGGAACGCACCCGCCTCGCCTGCACCGAAGAGAAAACGGAAGACGATGAGGCTAACCAAACCCCAGGCCAGCCCGGTGAGGGCGGTAAAAGCGGTCCAGACCAGAACGATGCGGATCAGGACCTTGCGCGGTCCCAATTTGTCGCCCAGCCAGCCGCTGGGCATTTCGAAAAGCGCATAGGCGAGCGAGAAGGCGGAAAAAGCGTAGGCCAGTCTCTGCGGCGTCAGATGCAAGTCCAGCTCGATGCGGTCCTGAACCTGGATGATGCCGATGCGCGTTATGTAAGTGAGAGCGGAGAGGCTGCACAGCCAAGCCAGGACCTTCCAGCGGACTCGGGTAGCCGTGGTTTGGTTCATGCGACCTTCGGGCTTGCCTTCTCCAGAATCACGTGGAGACAGCCGCTCTCGGCTGTCCAGTCGAGCGCAGCTCGACCGGTTTTTGCGAGAACAGCGGAGCTTCGCTCCGCCAGACAGCCGAGGGCGGCTGTCTCCACGTGGTTTGTCTCAAGACAAGAAAGGCTTCCATTTTTCGAGCACTAATTTGATCTCTGCAATTTCCTCGGATCGCACGTTGGGGAGAGGAGGGCGGACCGGTCCGGCTGCGAGGCCGATCAGGTTCATCATTTCTTTCATCACCGAGACTTCGTATCCCTTGCGGCGCGCGCGGATGGCGTAGAGCGGATTCACGTATTCAGTCATCAACTCGGCCAGCGCGGGAGAATCCCCGGCGGAAGCGAGTTCATCCAGGCGCAACGAAAGTTTAGGCGCGACCGTGGCAATGCTCGAAGTGTAAGTCCGGATGCCGATCCCGTAATAAGCCGGCACGGACGCGTCACCCGCGCCCCCGATCCAGTACAGGCGGTCGCCCACACGATCCATGATCTGCTTGTAGCGCGCGATGTCGCCTTGTCCATCTTTCCAGGCGATCAGAGTGGGAATCCTGGCTGCCAATCGTTCGACCCACTCGGGTGACGGCTTCACCCAGTCGCGACTGTAAACGAACAGGCCCAGGGGCGTGGCAGCACCGATCGCCGCATAGTAGTCAGCCAGTCCTTCATCATCGGCGTTTGGATAATACGGCGGCAGAGCGAGAATTCCGTCCACGCCCGCCTGCGCGGATTGCTGTGCCAGCTCAATCGCCATCTGGCGGTTGAAGCCGGTGCCGCTGATGACCGGAACCTGGCCGCGTACTTCTTCCACAATGGTCCTCACCACTGCCAGAAGTTCGGCGGGAGTCAGCGAATACATCTCGCCCGTACCGCCAACAGCGATCGCGGCAATGCGATGGCGTAGCAATTCCTGAATGTTTTTCCGCAACCCTTTAAGGTCGAGCGCGAAATCGGATTTGAAGGGGGTGACGGGAAAGGCGATCACCCCGCGAAGTTTTCTCCGGAATTCTTCTGATCTCATCTTCCACCGATATAGAAAGGGCCGTCTGGCACGGTAGAGCCGGCCCGCACCGTCTTTGAGGTGACGCGAGCCTCCGCACAGCTCAAGCGGCTTACCGCAAGAACGCCGAAGCGCACCACAAGATCGGCGCTTGCCCGTGAAGATCACCCGTGAGTTTTTCGCGGTCGAGATAGTACTGCAAATCGTTTTTCTTGCCAGTGCCCTGGCACACGTTGCGGAGATCGCCGTTAGGCTCGAGATAACTGATCATCCCCAGCCACCCCTTGCGCGCCGCTTTGCCGTATGTCTTCTCGTCCAGCCAGCCGTTCTTGACTCCGGTAATCATGGCGAAGGTGAACATCCCGGTTGAAGAAGTTTCCGGCCAGGATTCCGGGTGATCGATCAGCTGGCGCCACACGCCGTCCTTGCCCTGATACTGCAGCAAGGCCTTCATCATTTTGCGATAGGACTCCATGATGCGCGCCCGCCGCGGATGGTTCTCCGGCAGCGACCGCAACATTTCCGCCATGCCTGCCGCCACCCAGCCATCGCCGCGGCCCCAGTAAAACGGAACGTCGGGCGCATGGTAGAAGAGTCCGTTCGGCTGCTGCAGCTTGTCGAGATACGTGGTCATCTCGAGCGCTGCGCGATCCAGATACTTGGCGTCGCCGGTCGCGCGATACGCCTGTAGTTGCAGGATGATGAGCATGTACATGTCGTCGATCCAGTAGCGCGTTTGTGAACTCAGTCCATCCGGCGTGGGATCTTCCCATTGCTTGTCGGCCGAGTTGAGTCCCAGATCAAGATATTGTTTCTCTTTAGTCTGGATATAGATTTCCAGGGGAACGGTGCCGAATACGCTCCGGTCCACATGGTCCGGTACCGGAATCAGATTGGATTCGCTGCCGAAAATAGGGTCGAAGCGCTTGATCAGGCGGGCGTCAAGCTCCTTGTCGCCGCTCAGCTTGGCGAAAGTAAGGGCGCCATACCAGGTAGCCACTTCAGGATAGGTGATGAAGGGGGGAGGACCCGGCCGGCCAAAGTTGGAGTGTGGAATCGCGAGCAGCCGTTCCGCCACCCGCTTGCCAATTTCCCGCGGCGAGCTGCCCGCCGGCCATTTCCTGAATTCCTTCGGTTGTTTCTGCGCCTGTGCCGGCAAGGTCAGCACGATCATCCCTGCGGCCAACAGCAGTCCTAACATTTTGCGGTATCGATTGATCATGAGTTCTTTCTCCCCTTGTGTTTGCCGGTGAAGGCATAGTCTGCTGTTTTCTTACGTTCTGCCGCGGCGCATACATATGTCAAGCCAGCGTCGCAGAGTACAGAAGCCTCAGGTCGAAGGTCAACCCGTAAAAACTGAATTCACTATTAAGCTGAACTAAACAACTCGCCAGGTTGAAGGCCAGCTGAACCCGCGTGGGGACAGCCGCCCTCGGCTGTCCGGTCGAGCGAAGCTCGCCACATTGCCTGTACAGAAGGGGCGCGGAGCTTTGCTCCGCCGGGCAGCCGAGGGCGGCTGTCCCCACGCGGGCATTCAGATAATCTCCCTGCTATGCTGGCAGCGACTTCAATCGGAGACGGAGTCCATGCTACGAGTCTCATATCAGGAACTGTTCGACGCTCTGTTGCGAGTATTGCTGAAGCTGGAGTTTGAACCGGAGCGTGCCCGTCTTTGCGCCAGACTCTTCGCCGACACCACTCGCGACGGCGTGTACTCGCACGGACTGAATCGCTTTCCGCGCTTCGTCGCCATGATTCGGAATGGGTCGATTGATATTCACGCAAAACCAGAGTTGGTGACAGGTTCGGGCTCGCTGGAGCGCTGGGATGGAAAGATCGGGCCGGGCAATCTGAACGCCTATCACTGCATGGACAGGACGGTCGCCCTGGCCCGCGAACATGGAATGGGATGCGTCGCACTGGCCAATACGAACCATTGGATGCGGGGCGGAAGTTATGGCTGGCAGGCTGCCGACGCGGGCTTGATTGGAATGTGCTGGACCAATACCCTGCCCAATCTTCCGCCCTGGGGCGCAGCCGACCCGCGTGTGGGAAATAATCCGCTGGTGATCGCTGTGCCTCGCGCGGACGGACACGTCGTCCTCGACATGGCGATGTCGCAATTCTCTTACGGAACTCTGGCGTCGTATCGAATGCGCGGTGAACTGTTGCCCATGGACGGAGGCTTCGATGCCAACGGCCGGCTTACGCGGGTTCCGGCTGATATCGAGGCGTCCAATCGTCCTCTGCCCATCGGCTTTTGGAAAGGTTCGGGACTGGCCCTGATGCTGGACCTGCTGGCCGCGCTGTTGTCGGGAGGAAAGGCCACCCACGAGATTTCGACGGAACCAGAGCGCGAGAACGGCCTCTCACAGGTTTTTATCGCATTCGACGCTTCCTCTCTCAACCCGAACCATTCTGCATCTCGAATTGCAGATCAGGTCATCGAGTATTTTCAGTTGCCCCCGAATTCTGCTGGAGAACGCGTGCGCTATCCCGGCCAGCGGGTGTTGGCCACGCAAAAAGACAATCTGGCCAACGGCATCCCGGTGGAGCCCTCCATCTGGCGGCAGTTGGATTCACTTTAGGTTGACGCCCCGCTTCCGTTGAGTCTGGCTGAATTCAAACTTCAATTTTTATGGTTTGACAGGTATGACGCGCTTTCTATACTTGAAATGATTTTTATATTGATGACTCAGAACGATGATTTCAGCTGCTCGATTCGCAACCGGGCTGCCTTGCCGGTGCAACCACTGAAGCTACTTCGGACCGCAATCTTACAAGTATGCCGTTGCGAGAATGGACACATTCCACTCGCCGTATTGCTGCAAGGGAGTTTCTGATGAGCACGAAAGAGGAAGGCGGAATCGATCAGCTGATTTTCCGCGGGACTGACAAACACACCGGGCGACGTATCTCAATCACGCCCGGCAACAGTTCCATGAAGCACCTGGCCTACGGACGCATTATCCTGAACGCCGAGAAACCGGTTGAGTCTTTCTCCACCGGAGAACGCGAAACCGGGCTGATCGTTCTCGCGGGCGAGGCCACCGTGACTACCGAGGCCAAGGAAGTATCGCTGGGGCAGTACGACGCAATCTATATTCCGCGCGATTCTTCGGTAAAGATTGCGACCAGCTCCAGCGTGGACATTGCCGAGTTCTCGGCTGAAGTTTCCCAGCATTACCCATTTCAGGTGGTGCGTTTTTCCCAGGTCGAGAACGATCCTGGATTAAAATTCACCACCGGCGGATCAGGATCATCGCGCAAGCTGCACATGCTGCTGGCCAAGAACGTGGAAGCGGGACGGCTGGTGGCCGGGTTTACTATTTCGGAGCCGGGCAACTGGACCAGCTGGCCTCCGCACGAGCACGCTAAGATGCTGGAAGAGATGTACGTGTACTTCGACATGCCCGATCCAGCATTTGGGATTCAACTTGTGTATAACCGTACTGACTATCCGGAAGTGGTCACGGTGGTACGCGATGGCGACGCGGTGCTGATGCCCAGCGGATATCATCCGAATGTTTCCGTGCCGGGTCATCGCATCTGCTTTCTGTGGGCGATGGCCGCCCACCGCGAGGGCGAAGACCGGCAGTTTGGCGTGGTCAACGTGCAGCGCGGATTCGACCAGGGCCCCTCCGGACTGGAAGCTGGCCGTAAAAAGTAGCAACCATGGACCGTGCCGCCAACTCCGCGAACCAGGTTTCTCCAGCGGAATCCGAAGTGGCGACACCGGGAATTTCTTCAGGGGCCGGCTATTTCCGCTGGGTCATCTGCGCCCTCCTGCTATTCGGAGTCACCAAGAACTACATGGACCGCCAGGTCCTGGGAATTCTCAAGACCACCCTGCAACACGATCTGGGATGGAACGAGATCGACTACGGCAATCTGGTGTTCGCCTTTCAGGCGGCCTACGCCGTGGGCATGGTGGTGGTGGGGCGGCTGGTGGATCGGCTCGGAACCCGGCTAGGCTACGCCCTGGCCATGGTGTTTTGGAGCCTGGCTTCGATGGCGCACGCCTTTGGCAGTTCCTTCCCCAGCTTTATCGTTGCCCGATCGGCGTTGGGTTTCGGGGAATCGGGAGTTTTTCCCGCCAGCATCAAGACCGTAGCCGAATGGTTTCCCAAAAAGGAGCGGGCGCTGGCCACGGGAATTTTCAACGCCGGCACAAATATCGGCGCCATCATCACGCCTCTCGTAGTGCCCTGGATTACGATTCACTGGGGCTGGCGCTGGGCCTTCATCATCACCGGCGCGCTGGGGTTTGTCTGGCTTATCTTCTGGCTGCTGCTCTATCGCAAGCCGGATGAACACCCGCGCGTGTCCAAAGCGGAGCTGGCCTACATACGCAGCGATCCCCAGGTCCCGATGGCGAAAATCAAATGGGCCCGCCTCATACCTCACCGTCAAACCTGGGCGTTCGTGGTAGGCAAATTCCTGACCGATCCCATCTGGTGGTTCTATTTATTCTGGATACCGGATTTTCTGGAACGCAAACACGGTTTGTCGTTGATGAAGATCGGTCTGCCCATCGTGGTGATCTATGTAATCGCGGACGTGGGCAGCGTGGCTGGCGGCTGGCTCTCATCCTGGCTGATCCATCGCGGCCGGACCGTCAACTTCGCGCGCAAGACGACGTTGCTGATCTGCGCGGTATGCGTTGTCCCCATCGTCTTCGCTTACAACATGCAGAGTTTATGGGGAGCAGTCCTGCTGATCGGGCTGGCGGCGGCGGCCCACCAGGGCTTCTCCGCCAATCTTTTTACCCTGACCTCTGACACTTTTCCGGCCCAGGCCGTGGGCTCGGTCGTGGGGATGGGTGGAATGGCAGGCTCGATCGGGGGAATGTTGATCGCCACCATTGTAGGCCATGCCTTGCAGTGGACGGGCAGTTACATGATCCCGTTCCTGATGGCGGGCTGCGCTTACCTGCTGGCGCTGGCCGCTATTCAATTGCTGGTACCCAGGCTGGAACCCGCCAATCTCGGCTGAGAGAACAAGCATGATTCTGGAAGCCTTCCAGTTGAAAGATAAGAATGCTCTGGTCACCGGTTCCAGTCGCGGACTGGGCGCAGCCATCGCCATCGCGTTGGCGCAAGCCGGAGCTAACGTCGGATGTCACGGGCGAAGCGTCGAGGGCAAGGCCACCAGCGCGACCATTCGTCAGATGGGAAGTAAGTCATTTTACTTGGTCGGCGATATGTCCGATGCCGACCTCTATCCGGCATTGATCGGAAAGACGGTGGAGGAATTTGGCTCCATCGACATCCTGGTCAACAACGCGGGCACAATACGCCGGGCCCCGGCGGCTGAATATCCGCCGGAGTACTGGGATGAAATCATCAGCGTGAACCTGACTTCGGTATTCCGGCTGTCGCAACTGGCCGGCCAGGACATGCTGAAGCGTGGGACCAAGGGCAAGATTCTCAACATCGCTTCCCTGCTTTCGTTTCAGGGAGGAATCACGGTTCCCGCCTATGCAGCGGCCAAGGGCGGCGTGGCACAACTTACCAAAGCACTCGCCAACGAGTGGGCCTCGAAGGGCATCAACGTCAACGCCATCGCACCCGGCTACATGGCGACTGACAACACGACCGCGCTGAGGCAAGATCCCCAACGCAGTCGCCAGATTCTTGAGCGGATTCCCGCTGGACGCTGGGGAGAACCGAGCGATGTTGCCGGAGCCGCGGTTTTCCTGTGCTCGCCTGCCAGCGACTACATTCACGGACACATCATGGCGGTCGATGGCGGCTGGCTGGGCCGTTGATAGATCACGTGGGGACAGCCGCCCTCGGCTGTCCGGCGGAGCGAAGCTCCGCTAGTTGTTGGCAGTGGTCAACTAAACTTTTTGGTTGCGAGCGAAAACCGGTCGAGCTGCACTCGACTGGACAGCCGAGGGCGGCTGTCCCCACGTGGTTACTGGTTTACGCCGCTCGCCAGGAAGCCTCCGTCCACGGCTAACACGTGACCCGTGACAAAGCTGGCAGCTTCCGATGCCAGGAATACGGCGGCCCCGCCCAACTCATCCAGCTTCCCAAACCTCTTCATCGGCGTGCGCAGCAGGAATTCACGGCCGCGGTCGGTGCCGTCGAGCAGGGCGGAATTCAGGTCAGTACGGAAGACGCCGGGAGCGATAGCATTCACGCAGACGCCGGACTTGGCCCATTCGATGGCGAGCGATTTGGTCAGCGAGGCCACGGCCGCTTTGCTGGCGCTGTAGGCCGCAACCTCGTAGAGCGCGACAAACGAGGACAGCGAGGCAATATTAATGATGCGGCCGTAACCACGCTCGATCATGTGCCGGCCAAACACGCGACAGGCGCGCAGAGTTCCGTTCAGGTTGGTTTCGAGGATGGCATTCCATTCCGAATCCGGCACTTCGAGAGTCGGCGTTCGCTTGGTGCGGCCGGCACAGTTAACGAGGATTTGCACGTTGCCGAATTCAGCTGTCACCGCTTGTAGAAGCTGCTCGAGGCTGGCGGTGTCGGTAACGTCGCAAGTCTGCGCAAGCGACCGCCGGCCGAGCGCTTTGACTTCCGACGCAGCGGCGTTAACCTGTTCGGCGCGGCGGCCCGTGGGAATCACATCGGCGCCGGCTTGGGCCAGCGCCCGGGTGAGAGCCAGGCCGATGCCACTGGTGCCGCCGATCACAACTGCGGTCTTTTTCGTCAGATCAAGAAGGGGATGGCCCATCAATCACTCCTTACTAATTTGGTGGAGTGAATTATAAGGTGAGCCGCCACTTTCGTGGTTCCCGCCTTTTACGCCAGTCATTTCCGCGGGTGCGGAGCGGCGCCCGAACTCAGGCGGTCAACATCGTCCGCAGCGATTCCGCCACCGACAAAGTCAGCTTGCGGGGATAATCGGTTTGCACCATGGCCAGCGCCAGACCTCGGGTTATGGGATGACCATCGACCCGGAAGGTCTGGAAAAAACGGGTGCGTCGGCGGAGGGCGTGTTCGGGCAGTATGGAGTAGCCGAAACCCGATTCCACCAGGCGCTTGATGGCCTCGGTATCTTCAGCTTCCATTACGACACGAGGACTCACGCCGATGTCTTCGAAGAAGCGGTCGATCAACACTCGCAGCACGGTCCCCACGGGATAAAGCAGGAACGGGACCCGGGCCATCTCGGATACGCGCACCGATCCGGTCTGCGGGCCCCGGACCTTGCTGGTCGAAGGACGCACAATCAGGAGCTCCTCATCAAAGAGCGGAATGATTTTGAGGTTCTCTTCCGGAATCGGAAGCGAAATAAGACCCAGATCGAAGCGGCGGTCGTGCAGCCCCCTGACCGTTTCTTCGGTTACATTGACGGAGACCCGGATCTCCGCTTTGGGATACTGCTTGCGCAACTGCCGCAGTGGTTTTCCGAGTTGATAAATCAGCGTGGTCACGCCGGTAGCAAAGTGGAATGGCCGGACATCGGTTGCCAGGTCGTTCTGAAACTCCTGCTTGATCTGGCCCATGCGCTTGATTAAATCTTTCGCATGCTCCGCCAGGCGTATCGCAGCCGGGGTTGGAATCAGACGCTTTCCGCTGCGCACGAACAGTTCAGTATGGAGTTCGTCGGCGAGATTGTGCAGTTGAAGACTGACCGCACCCGGGGACAGAAAAACTTTCTCGGCGGCCCGGGTCATGCTCGGAGACTCCATCACGGCAAGAAACAGTTCGAGCTGGTGAATATCCATAAGCATCCCCTCAGGGCTGTTACATTCAGGCGAAAACTGCCGCCGGTGTCAGGACAAAACGGTAGTGTTAAATCCTTTTAGAGTTCCTGAAACGTCCTTTTAGCTTTTCCGGTTTGACAGCGCTGGCGCCCGTGCCTATCGTTTGTATGCTGGTAGGGTTACTTTAGCAAATCTAAAGGGTGGAGATGTGAACCGGAGATTTGCTGGGTCCTTGTCCCGCCATCGATCAACCTCCTGACTCAGCACAGGTTCCGCACTCGGCCGATGAAACAGCTTCCAAATGCCCTTGATGCTGCCGCGATTTCCGAGGTGAGAAATTTGATCAAGAAACTCTGGCTGCTATGTCCGGTCGTGATTCTGCTGTTGGCCGCCGCCGCGCAAGAGGCGACCCCGTCCGGGTTCGAACAGTGGACTCCAGCGTCCCTGAAGCGTTTCGAGAGCAAGATGCACACTGATGCTTCCACCGATCCACACCACTTTGCGGTGGAGTTGCTGGCAGCCTTCCCCCACGATAGCGCCATGCTGGTCCACCGGGAATCCGATGGCCAGGCGGAGTGGCACGAAACTCAGGTTGACGTATTCCTCGTGCAATCGGGATCCGCGACCCTGGTGCTGGGAGGCAAACTGGTGAATGGAGAGACGGTCGGACCACACGAAAAGCGCAATGGGACAATCCAGGGCGGCGTCCGGCGGAAGCTTTCCGCCGGCGACGTGGTTCGCATCCCCGCCGGCGTGCCGCATCAGCTTTTGTTGGAGGGCTCGCCCGAATTCAATTACTTTGTGATTAAAATAAAAGGATATTGAAGCTGCCAGGCCGCTATGTCATTTTCGACAACTCGAGTCGCGCTCACGGAGGAACAGTTTTGAAAGCCATCGTCCGCATCCTGCAAGGTCCGCTCGCCATATTCGCCATAGCCGGCGTTTTCCTGGTTCCCGGGGCCTCGGCCCAGAACCCGAATTTCCATAATGCGCCGGCATCGGCGAAGGGGCTGAAGAACCCTTACGAAGGTCAGACGACGCCCCGCGCTAAAGCGTTGTTTCATCTGCGTTGCGCCCGCTGCCACGGCGAGAATGGCGAAGGCTCGGGAAATATTCCTCCCCTGAAGGCGGAAAAGATCAAGGAAGTGACCCCCGGCGAAATTTTCTGGTTTATCACCAAGGGCGACGTGAACAATGGCATGCCCTCCTGGGCCACTTTGCCCAAGCAACAACGCTGGCAGATCGTGAGTTACGTGCAAAAACTCGGGCAGCCGCAGAGTGCGCAGGCCGTCAGTACGCCAGCAGCGCCGATGGCCGCCACGAAATTGAACGCACCGCCTCCGCAGCCACCCTTCACCGACTTCCGCTATGAGAAGCCGGGAGAGATTCGCAAGATTACGGTCAAGGATTTACCCGCTCCATTCGCGACCGCGTCAGCCGGCAATGGCCCCAAGGTTGTGGCGCGTCCGGAGGGTGCATGGCCGCAGGTCCCGGCAGGTTTTAAAGTGGAGCTATACGCGAGCGGGCTCGACAATCCGCGGATGATTCGCACCGCACCCAATGGCGACATTTTCGTGGCCGAGACTAAAGCCGGCGACGTCAGGGTATTCCGTGGGCTGACCAGCAACGGCAAGCCCGAACAGGTGTCGACGTTCGCCAGCGGCCTGAACGAGCCCTTCGGCATCAACTTTTATCCCCCGGGCCCGAATCCGGAGTGGGTCTACATCGGCAACACGGACTCGGTGGTGCGCTTCCCCTATCAGAACGGCGATGTGCAGGCGCGCGGTCCGGCACAGCACATTGCCGACGTGCCGGATGGTGGGGGCCACTCGACGCGCGATATTCAGTTCTCGCCCGATGGCAAGAAAATGTTTGTCTCCGTGGGCTCGGGCTCGAATATCGACGACCCGGATACGACACCGCGAGAAAAGAACCGCGCCGACGTTCTGGAGTTCAGCCCCGACGGCTCGGGCATGCGGGTTTTCGCTTACGGGATTCGCAACTGCGTGGGGCTCGCGACCAATCCCAAGACCGGTGAGTTATGGTGCTCGGTCAACGAGCGCGACGGATTGGGCGACAATCTGGTTCCCGACTACATCACGCACGTGCAGGAGAGCGGGTTCTACGGCTGGCCGTGGTGGTACATGGGCAGCCATCAGGACCCCCGGCACGCGGGCAAACGCCCCGAACTCAAGGACAAAGCCATCGTCCCGGACGTATTGCTGAACCCGCACAACGCCTCGCTGGGTATTACTTTTTACGATGGCAAACAATTCCCGGCGAAGTATCAGGGCGATCTTTTCGGCGCCGAACATGGCTCGTGGAACCGGGCGGTGCGCGTGGGCTATGAGTTGATTCGCGTGCCTCTGCATCAGACCGGGCACGCCAGCGGCGAATATCAGGACTTCATGACCGGATTCGTGGTTGACAACGAGCATGTGTGGGGTCGTCCGGTAGCGGTCACAGTCGCTGCGGATGGATCTCTGCTGGTCACCGACGACGGCGGAGACTGTATCTGGAGGATCAGCTACACGGGAAAGTAGGCTGTTCGCATGAGAACGAATGCTCTCACCAGAGGACATTCGTTTATCGCGCTGATCGAAAGACACCATGGCAGGATCGTCCCTCTCGCGTCGAAATTTCCTGCAAGCTGCGGGATCGATCGCGGGCAGTTCTCTGTTCCCTACTGTCGCCCTGTATGGCCAATCGACCGTGGCGCATCCTCAGGAACCGGATTCGCCGACCGGCGACGCTCCGGACTACACCCTCACCATCGCGGTCAATCCCGTTGAGCTCGCTCCCAATCGCATTCTCTCCACGACAACCTACAACGGCCAGTTTCCGGGACCACTGCTGCGCCTGAAAGAGGGGCAGCGAGTGACCATCGACATTCACAACCAAACCGACCGCCCTGAACAGTTGCACTGGCACGGCCAATTCCTTTCGACCGATGTGGATGGAGCGGCGGAAGAAGGCACGCCTTTCATCGCTCCCCACGGCAGCCGCCGCATTTCATTTGTTCCCAGGCCCTCGGGATTTCGCTTCTATCACACCCACGTTCATGCCGAAGCGGACCTGAGTGCAGGGCAATACAGCGGCCTGGTGGGACCGGTGTACATCGAACCGAAGAACCATCCGGGAGACTACGATCGCGAAGTCTTCCTGACCCTGAAAGAATTCGAACCCACATTCAGCCGCGGCGGCGATATGGCGATGGATTTCCTGTCTCCGGCGGCGGTGGTAAAAAACCTGAAGGATACCGGAGAGAACGCCATGAAAGCCTCTTTAACGAAGGGCGCTCCTCATGGCTTCGAGGTTGGCTACGGTTCCTTCACCATCAACGGACGAATGCTGGGCCATGGCGAGCCCATACGCGTGAGGCGGGGCGAGCGCGTGCTGTTTCATGTGCTGAATGGAAGCGCGACCGAGATCCGCAGCCTGGCCCTGCCCGGACACAGCTTCACCGTGGTTGCCCTGGATGGAAACGTACTTCCCAGGCCGACGCGCGTCCCAGGCCTCTGGCTGGGCACGGCGGAGCGGGTTTCGGCCATCGTCGAGATGAACCATCCCGGCATTTGGATCATGGGCGATCTGTCTGACGACGACCGCCATCACGGAATGGGCATTGTGGTCGAATATGCCGGAGCGAAAGGCAAGCCCCAGTGGGCGACTCCAAAACCGTTCCGCTGGAACTATGCCCACTTTGGCGGCACCGAAGTAGTCCCTGAACCCGACCATACCTTCGACATGACTTTCGCCAAGCAGAATGCCGCGCTGGATGGCTTCAACCTGTGGACCATTAATGATGTCGCCTTCTCGGAAGAGCGCATGCAACCTATGCTTCGCGTGGAGAAAGGCAAGCGCTACCGCCTTCGCATGCACAACGCAAGTGATGATATCCATCCCGTCCATCTTCACCGTCACAGTTTCGAGCTGACCCAGATGGCCGGTCAGAAGACTTCCGGGGTGATGAAAGATGTCGTCATGGTCGGCGGATATCAGAACGCCGAGGTTGATTTCACCGCGGACAACCCCGGTCTGACGCTGTTTCACTGCCATCAGCAACTGCACATGGACTTTGGCTTTATGGCTTTGTTCGACTACATCTAGTGCCGGCAGGTTCGCGAACCTTTGATCCACAAATTTGACGCTCTGATTCTCGGCGGCGGGGCAGCCGGATTGATGTGCGCCATCGAAGCAGGCAAGAGGGGACGGCGTGTGGCCGTCCTCGAACATGCCGAGCGCCTGGGGAAAAAGATCCTCATCTCCGGCGGCGGGCGCTGCAATTTCACTAACCTCCACTGCTCGGCGGAAAACTTTATCTCGGCCAATCCGCACTTCGCCAAATCCGCCCTGGCGCGCTACACGCCTGACGATTTCATCGCCATGGTCGAAAGACATCACATCCGCTATCACGAGAAAACTCTCGGCCAGCTTTTCTGTGATCGCTCTGCTCAGGACATTCTGGACATGCTGGAAAAGGAGTGCCGCGAGTGCGGAGTCCAATTGTTCACGAAAACTGCAATCCGGAAGGTGATGCGCACAGATAAATTTGTGGCGACGGCTGAGGAGAGAGAGTTTCATGCTCCGGCACTAGTCGTGGCCACGGGTGGCCTGTCAATTCCTAAAATGGGGGCCACATCATTCGGCTACGACCTGGCGCGACAATTCGGCTTGAACATTCGTGAAACCCGCCCCGGCCTGGTGCCGCTTCTGTTCGAGGTAGAGGACGGCCGCCACTACACCGATCTCGCGGGCGTCTCTGCGGAAGTGATTGCTGCGTTTAACGGCCGACATTTCTGGGAGAAAATGCTGATCACGCATCGCGGGCTCAGCGGGCCGGCCATCCTTCAGATTTCTTCGTACTGGAGCAAACCCGAACCCATCTTGATCGACCTGGCGCCGGAGCAGCGAGTCATCACGGAGCTTCTCGAATCTACCGCTCCGCGAAATATCGCAGCGCTGCGAGCGGCACTCCGCAGATTTCTCCCCAACCGGTTTGCCGACCGATGGCTCGACATCCATTCTCCCAAGAACTGGACGAACTCCTCCCTTCAGGAACTGGAGCGCACCATACACGGCTGGACTGTGGTTCCTTCCGGTACCGAGGGCTACGGTAAGGCCGAGGTGACGGCTGGAGGCGTGGACACCGACGAATTGTCACCGAAAACAATGGAGAGCAGGAAAGTTCCCGGCCTGTTCTTCATCGGAGAAGTAGTGGACGTGACGGGACACCTGGGCGGGTTCAATTTTCAATGGGCGTGGGCATCGGGCGCCAGTGCGGGACGGGCGTTGTAGCGCGAGCCTTGCTCGAACTCGTTCTTGACGAGAAGGAGGAGTGGGTTGATGATCTTCTGTCGTTTGCCGTCGAATCGAAACCATCTCTGGGAGCTTGAAATGACTTGCACTCTCTCCCTGGCCTGCTGGCGAAGCAAACGGAAGCCTTTCCTGCTGCGAGCGGCATGCGCGGTCGTTCTGTGTTTTTGCCTCGGAATCACATCCTGGGCTGCGCCCTCGCCACGAAAAGACAAAGACCTGCACATCTACTTTGTGGATGTCGAAGGCGGACAGGCGACCTTGTTCGTCACGCCCGCAGGGCAGTCCCTCCTGATCGACACGGGTTGGCCGGGCAATGATGGCCGCGATGCGGGACGTATTGTCGCCGCCGCCGCGAAGGCAGGCATCAGCAAAATTGATTACGTTCTGATTACCCATTTTCACCAGGACCACGTCGGCGGGGTTTCACAGTTGGCCGCCCGCATTCCCATCGGGACATTTATCGACCACGGAGAAAATCGCGAGACCGGCAACGCCGCAACCGTAAGAGACGTTCAGGCCTACCAGGCGGTGCTGGCGACGGGAAAGTACAAACACATCACGGCCAAGCCCGGAGATGTCCTGCCCATCAAAGGCATGCGGGCGACGATTGTCAGCTCGGACGGAGCGCTGATCGAGAAGCCGCTGGCCGGCGCAGGACAGGAAAATCCGGCCTGCAAAGGCGCTGAGCAATATCCGGCAGACACGACGGAGAACCTGCGCTCCCTGGGAACGTTCATCCATTTTGGAAAACTGAAAATCGTCGATCTGGGCGATCTTACCCACGACAAGGAAATGCAGCTGATGTGCCCGGTCAACAAGATCGGCAAGGTTGACATCTACGTCGTCTCCCATCATGGCTGGGCGCAAAGCGGCAGCCCGGCGCTGGTTTACGGCATCGCTCCCCGCGTGGCGATCATGGACAACGGAGCCAAGAAGGGCGGGAGTCCTTCGGCCTGGGACATCATCGAGAAATCATCCGGCCTGGAAGATCTCTGGCAACTGCACTTTTCCGAAGAGGGTGGAGCTGCGCACAACGTCGCCGAGGAGTTCATTGCCAATCCCGATGGCCCCGACGCAGCCTATGACCTCGAGTTGACGGCCCATCTCGACGGAAGCTTTGCGGTCTTTAATTCCCGGACGCAGAAAAGCAAGCTCTATCCGGCGCGATAAAACGGCAGGCGATCACCTGTAGGCAGCACAGCATTCCAACATCAGACAGAATCGAGGACCACGGCATTGCTGCGCTGGCGAATTGCCATCCTGGTGAGCGTTGCGATCGCAATCAGTTATCTGGATCGCCAGACGCTTCCCGTGGCGGTCACTGCGATCGCTCGAGACATTCCGCTTACCAATCAGCGCTTCTCCGCGCTGCAGTCGGCGTTCTTGCTTTCCTACGCATTGATGTACGTGGGCGGAGGAAAGCTGGTGGATGCCCTGGGCACCCGCATTGGGTTCGCCGTCATCATGGCGTTCTGGTCGCTGGCCAACGCCAGCCATGCTCTGGCCACAAGTTTCGCCATGTTGATGGCCAGCCGGTTCTTGCTTGGCTTAGGCGAAGGCGGCGGCTTTCCCGCAGCCACCCGCGCCGTGGCCGAATGGTTTGCGGTCAAGGACCGCGCCACCGCGATGGGCATCATCAATGCAGGCACGTCGGTGGGGGCGGTGAGCGCCCCTCCGCTGATCGCCGTGGTTTTGAGTTACGCGGGGTGGCGCTGGATTTTTGTCGTCACCGGCGCTCTCGGATTGTTGTGGACGTGGTGGTGGATCTCATCTTATTTTCCGCCCGAGAACCCACCCGAGCCGCTGCGCGAGCGGTCTGCTTCCACCGACTCTACGGTCAATCTCCGCTGGATTGATCTCCTGCGAATTCGCGAGTCGTGGGGACTGGTGAGCGCCAAGTTTCTCAGCGATGCGGCCTGGTACTTTTATCTTTTCTGGCTTCCGAAATATCTTTACGATGCCCGCGGATTCGACGTGAAGGCGGTCGGCACTTTTGCCTGGATCCCGTACGCGGCCGCGGGCGTAGGGTGTCTTCTTGGAGGATGGTTTTCGAGTTACCTGCTACGGCGTCAGTTTTCGCTGGGCATGGCTCGAAAGCTGGCGCTTGGATTGAGCGCGGCGGTGATGCCGTCCATCCTGCTGGTGCCGCGGCTTCCGGTGGTTTGGGCGCTGGCGATATTCAGCCTGGCCTATTTCGGACAGCAATCGTGGTCCACCCTGGTCATGGTCCTTCCCACCGACCTCTTCCCTGCTAAAGTTGTCGGCTCGGTTGCGGGCCTGGTTGGCTTCGGAGGCGCCATGGGCGGAATCGCGTTCGGTGAGCTGGTGGGATATCTGCTGGACCACGGCTTCGGCTACGGTGTCGTATTCTCGTTGGCGGGCACGTTTCATGTCGCCGCATTCGTTATTATTCTGGCTACCGTTCCTCTGGTTCAGTCGCTGGACCTGGAACGCAAACTGAGTTCTGCGGGAGCTTGATGCGAATTAAAGAGATTCGTACACGCGTAATGCGCTGGCGCGGAAAGACGGTGCCTTTGCCGCCTCATTTCTGCACCAATCCGATGGATTTGCTGAACCTGCCCGAAGCTTCGATGCAGACGTTCACCTTTCACGGCTGGCTGGCAGTTGAAATCTTTACCGACGACGGGCTGGTGGGAATCGGCAATGCTGCGCTAGCGCCCCAGGTGACGAAGCAGGTGATCGACCTTTATCTCCAGCCGTTGTTGATCGGGAAGGACCCGTGGGACATTGAGTTTCTCTGGCAGCACATGTATCGCAAGACCATGGCGTTCGGCCGAAGGGGCATCGGCATGGTTGCGATCAGCGCCGTAGATATTGCGTTGTGGGACTTGATGGGCAAGTCGGCGAAACAGCCCGTCTATCGGCTGCTTGGGGGCCGGACCAAACCACGCATTCCGGTTTATGCCAGCCGGCTTTACAGCGTTGAGTTGAACGATGTTGCCGACGAGGCGAAGCGTTACAAAGCCGAAGGCTACAAGGCCATGAAGCTGCGCTTTGGCTGGGGACCCACCGACGGCGCGGCCGGCATGCAACGTAATCTCAATCTGGTCCGCACCGTGCGCGAGACGGTCGGCGACGGCATCGACGTGATGGCCGATGCTTACATGGGCTGGACGCTCGACTACGCCAAACGCATGCTGCCCCTTCTCGAACCCTTTAACCTGCGATGGCTGGAAGAGCCTGTCGTCCCCGATGATGTGCACGGCTACGCTGAACTGAAGTCATACGGGCGGATTCCGCTTGCCGGCGGCGAGCACGAATTCACGTCCTATGGTTTTCGCGATCTGTTGGAGGCCCGCGCGCTGGACTACATCCAGTTCGACACCAATCGCGTCGGAGGTCTCACCCAGGCCCGCAAGATTGCCGCGCTGGCTGAGGCCTATTCGGTCCCTGTCATTCCCCACGCCGGCCAGATGCACAACTATCACGTGGTAATGGCCAGTCTGAATTCGCCCATGGCCGAGTACTTCCCGGTCGTCGATGTGGAGGTCGGTAACGAACTCTTCTGGTACATCTTCAACGGCGAGCCCAAAGCCAAAGACGGTTTCATCAATCTGGATGAAAGTGTTCCGGGCCTGGGCCTGACCATCAACGAAGCAGCGCTGGAGCAATTTGAAGTCAGCGAATGACCTCCATGACACGACTGGTTCAACTCAAGCGAGGAGATGTGAAGCGGGTGGCACTGGTCGAAGAACCGCACCTGCGTCTGCTCGACGGTTGCACCTCGATTTACGAATTGGCCAACTCAGCCATCAGCACCGGCGGGAAGCTGAGCGCTCTGGTACGGCAGAGGGCTACGGGCGATCTCCAAGAGTATGACCCGATCTACCGCGGACAATCTGAATGGCACATTCAGCCTGCGATTGACCATCCGCAGGAGCCCTCGCGCTGCCTGGTTTCAGGAACCGGGCTGACACATCTGGGCAGCGCCCGCAACCGGCAGAGCATGCATGCCTCGAGCGAGGCGGACCTGACCGACAGCATGAGGATGTTTCGCTGGGGTATCGAAGGCG
Source organism: Terriglobia bacterium (assembly GCA_963797385.1). Taxonomy (GTDB): domain Bacteria; phylum Acidobacteriota; class Terriglobia; order Terriglobales; family Acidobacteriaceae; genus JAIQFF01. The sequence goes on along the minus strand of CAWCPY010000011.1, from coordinate 157,295 downwards.
GGCGTCCTGCGCCAGGATCCATCGGGACCGCTCCGGAATGGTTTTACAAAGGTACAGGCACATCGCTGCGCGGCCACGGCGAAGCCCTCGAAGTCCCGGCCTACGCCGGCGACGGTGGCGAGGAGGCGGAGGTTGCAGGCATCTACATGATTGCGGCTGACGGCCAGCCCCGCCGCGTAGGAATGGCTGCGGGAAACGAATTTTCAGACCACGTGTTCGAGAAAACGAACTACCTCAACCTGGCGGCGTCCAAGCTGCGGAGCTGCGCGCTCGGACCTGAACTCATCGTGGACCCGGACTTCGAGTCCGTACCGGTGGAGGTAAAGATTGAACGATCGGAAAACCTGCTGTGGTCGAAAACATTCCGCACCGGAGAGAATGAGATGTGTCACAGCCTGGCGAATATTGAACACCATCATTTCAAATATGAAGCTCATCGCCGGCCGGGAGACGTCCACATTCATTTCTTCGGGACCGACTGCTTGAGTTTCAGCGACGGGATCAAGATGCAAGATGGGGATGTGATGCAGGTCTCGATCGAAGGCTTTGGCCGGCCCTTGCGCAACCCGGTGCGGGTGGTCGGAACCAAGGCGGAACTAATCAGCGTGAAAGCTCTGAGGTGAGTCATGGCATATCTAGCCCCATTACTCCCACACGATACGGATGAGCGACATTCCTTGTCTGGGCAACTCAAATTGCAGATGCGCAGCGCCTTGCGCGATCGGCATCCATGCCGGCGAAGTGAGCAACTGCAACTGGCCAGCCCGTTCCAATTGTTCGTATTGCACTTCGGCAGGTGATTGCGGAGAACCCATTTCTTTCCACACCGCGAATGCGTTGCTGTGGCTGGCATCGACCCGAAAGTGTTCGAGCAAGCCGCGGGAGCTCTTTGCAGGCAGTCCGCCGATAATCAGGTCGATCGGAGTCGCGGCAGCGGCAAGATCATCGTCGTGGTAGTTCCAGATCAGGACCTCGACTTCGTGGCCCTTTCGGGCGGCAATCACATTGATCTCCGGCTGACCGCGCACGCCGTCCCGGATGACCTCCTCGGAAGGCAAGGCGCCTGAACTGGTGGCTGTGATGCGTTCGTCCCCCAGCAGGCCAAACATCCGGAACGCATTCAACACCGCCTTGTCCACACCATTGGTAGCCAGCGTCCGGAAGCCTTCAAAGTACGGTTGGCCCTCGAATTCGAACGCCCAGGTGACCGCACCAAGAAAATTGATGCGCTCCCGGCTGGCTAAAAACAGAATGTTATTCAGGGTCTCAGCCGTGTAGACGGCGTACAACGGTCCATTGCGATAGGCATTCTGAGGATTGGTTCGCGCCGAACAGGCAGCGCATCCCTCCGGGTCCGACTCTCCCAGAATGATCGGAGTCCGGCGCCATTCCGGAAACGACGCAACGATCTTGAAGCCTTGCTCGATGGCGGCCAGCTGCCGCGCGATGCCCATCTGCACATGATCGCCCTGCCACTTCGGAGATCCTTTGGGGTGGAAACTTATGAAATCCAGCCGCGCGCCGATTTTTCCGCTCACGTAATTTCGCTGGTGAGCGCAATGCTCGAGGAACGATCGCAAAAACTCCGCAGCCTTCGGGTTGGCCGGCCCCGTGCTGTCCGGACCGCCGACGCGGGCCTCCGGCAGAGCCCGCAGAACTGCATCCACGCTGAAATCGTACAGCTTGAAGTATTCCTGCGGCGTTCCCTGCCAGTAGTCGATGTCGGGTTCGTTCCACACTTCCCACAGCCAGGTCTTTACCTCCGAGTCGCCATAGCGCTCGCGCAGATGATGGACAAACTGAAAAACGACTTCCGACCATTTTTGATAATCCTTGGGTGGATAGGCCCATCCGGTATAGATCGAGCCTTGGGGAAAATTGTGACGATAGGGCTCCGGATGAATCGACAACGCTTTCGGCATGAAGCCGATTTCGACCAGGGGCTTTATGCCCGCGGCGTGAAAGGCGTCGAAAATCCTGTCCAGGATGGTCCAGCTATAGACCGGCTTGCCCGCGGTGTCCTCCGTGTAAACGTTGGTCGATCCCCACTTCAAAGACGCAGCGCCGTCGCCCGTGGTCAACAGGTTGTGCACCCGCACATAAGCCGGCTGAGGAGCGAGCGCCGCCAGCTCGCCGAGCAGCTTCCTGCCATTGGCCGCGTAAGTGTAGTTAGGCTCGTCGTAACCGAAATAGTTCCAGATGGGCGAGAGTGGACCCTGGGATTGATCAAACTGCACCTTGATATCTACGTTTTTCGCAACCTGCTGCGACCAACCGGCTGCTGAAAGCAGCAGCAAGACAACCGGCAACAGGAAGCGCGCGAAGGATCTGGGGTATCGCCTGAAATTATTGTGGTTGAATTCCATTACCCGCTCCAGAGCTTGAGAAACTTTGATGTTCACCCGAAGGCGCCCACCCGTAGCGCCGCCGTCCCGGCGGCTGTCGTGGGGGCGTCTCGCCCGCACAGCGCGATGCTCAAAGCCAAGGGCGAGATGCCGGCGCTACAATACCTCCAACTGCAGCCATATCATAGTTGATCTACAGCCCAGCGGAATTCCGCAGGTTCTCCCGCCGCCGAAAATTAGACTTCCCCCCTCCTCTTCTGCAAGAATGTGGCGAACAATCGAGGGTGGAGGCCAAATCGATGCAGATCAAAGTCAATGGCGTAGAACGATCCTACGACGGCGATCCCAACCTGCCGCTGCTGTGGTATGTGCGCGACGTGCTGGGATTGACCGGAACCAAGTTTGGCTGTGGCATGGCCCTGTGCGGCGCCTGCACCGTTCATCAGGATGGCAAGGCAATCCGCTCCTGCGTGACCAGTGTGAGTGCGACCGCCGGCAAAGAGATCACCACGATCGAAGCTATTTCTAAAAGCGGTCTGCACCCGGTGCAGGAGAAATGGATCGAGTTCAACGTCCCGCAATGCGGCTACTGCCAGTCCGGACAGATCATGCAGGCCATTTCCCTGCTGAAGGAAACGCCGAAGCCCAATGACGAAGAGATTGACAACGGCATGTCCGGAAACATCTGCCGCTGCGGCACCTACCAGCGCATTCGAGCGGCCATCAAGGCGGCTGCGGGAGAAAACGCATGAGCGACAGCATCCTGAACGTAAGCCGGCGCGGTTTCCTGAAAGGTATCGTTTCCACCGGGGCCCTGGTCTTGAGCGTGCGCCTGGTTCCGGAGTTCCTGTGGGCTGTCGAGACATCGGGAGGCACCCACGCCGACCGTGCCGCACTGCACCCCAGCCTGTTTGTTGGAATCGATACCGACGGCACCGTCTATCTGGTGGCAGCCCGCTCGGAAATGGGCACCACCAGCCGCACCACCGTCCCCCTCATTCTGGCGGACGAACTGGACGCGGACTGGAAGCGGGTAAAACTCGAACAGGCGATCGGTGACAAACGATACGGCGATCAGGACACCGACGGATCGCATTCCGTCCGCGACGGGTTCGCGACAATGCGCGAGGCGGGAGCGACGGCACGCTTGATGCTGACCCAGGCGGCGGCGCAGAAATGGGGAGTGCCGGTTTCAGAGTGCGAATCTGATCTTCATGTGATCGTGCATCGTCGCAGCAAACGCAAAGCCGGTTATGGAGAGTTGGCCGCGGCCGCCTCCAAACTGCCCGTGCCCAAGAAGGAAGATCTGCAATACAAGCCCAAGAGTGCCTGGCGATATATCGGCAAGGGCGCTACCAGTTACGACCTCGCCGACCTGTGCACTGGCAAGGCGGGCTTTGGCATGGACGCGCATCTCGACGGCATGGTCTTTGCCTCGATTGAACATCCTCCCGTGCTGGGCGGCAAGGTCAAGTCTTATGACGAAAAAGCTCCGTTGCAAGTGATGGGTGTGAAGAAGACGATTCCCATCAAGCCCTTCACCCCGCCGCATCATTTTCAGCCTTTGGGCGGTGTGGCCGTTATTGCCGACAATACCTGGGCTGCATTTCAGGGACGCAAGAAACTGAATGTTGAGTGGGACAACGGCGCCAATGCCAGCTATAACTCCGACGAATATAAAAAGGAGTTGCAGGAAACAGCTCGCAAGCCGGGCAAGGTCGCGCGCAATATCGGCGATGTGGATGCGGTCTTCGCCAAAGGTGGGAAGGTCATGGAGGCAGAGTACTACGTACCGCACCTGGCGCACGCCACCATGGAGCCACCCGTGGCCCTGGCCGATTTCCGCGACGGCAAAGTTACGATCTGGGCCCCCACCCAGAGCCCGCAGGCGGTGCAGGATACCGTCGCCGCAGAGCTCGGCATCCCCAAGGAGAACGTGATTTGCCACGTATCGTTGTTGGGCGGCGGCTTCGGGCGCAAGTCGAAACCCGACTACGCGGCAGAGGCAGCGATCCTGTCGAAAGCCGTGGGCAAGCCGGTGAAGGTGGTATGGAGCCGCGAAGATGACATCAAGTTCGGCTACTATCACGCCGTCGCTGCCATGTACATCAAGGCCGCGCTGGACGAAAAAGGAATGCCCACCGCATGGCTGCAGCGCTCGGTGTTTCCGCCGATTGGTTCCACTTTCGCCCTGAATACCACGTACGGAGACGGGGGCGAATTGGGTCTGGGGTGGACAGACTTGCCCTTCGACATTCCCAATCATCGCGCCGAAAATGGCCCCGCGGAAAACCATGTCCGCATCGGATGGCTCCGCTCGGTGGCCAATATCTATCACGGATTTGCCGCTCAGTCGTTTGCCAACGAACTGGCGCATGCTTCAGGACGCGACTCGGTCGAATACCTGCTGGAGCTGATCGGCCCTGCGCGAATCATCGACGTGAAGGCCACTGCGCCCGACTACGACAACTATGGTGGATCGCCAGCTGAATTTCCCCTGGATACAGGCCGCATGCGGCGAGTGGTCCAACTGGCCGCGGAAAAGGCCGGCTGGGGCAAACGCAACCTGGGCAAGGGCGCAGGCATGGGAATTGCCGTGCACCGCAGCTTCCTGACCTACGTGGCTACAGTCGTCGAAGTGGAAGTGGACGATAAAGGTGAAGTGAAGATTCCGTCCGTGCACACCGCCGTGGACGCCGGCATCGTGGTGAATCCCGAAGCTACCCGGGCCCAGTTCGAAGGCGCGGCGGTGTTCGGCACCAGCATCGTGCGCAGCGGGTCGATTACAGCCAAGAATGGTGTGATCGAGCAGTCAAACTTCAATGACTATCCCGTTGCTCGCATGAACGAAGCTCCGTACAAAACCAACGTCTACATCGTGGACAGCGACGCGCCGCCGGCAGGGGTTGGCGAGCCCGGGGTGCCACCGTTCGCGCCCGCAGTCTGCAACGCAATCTTCGCCGCCACCGGAAAGCGCATTCGCGAATTGCCGCTTTCCAAAAATCCCCTGACCGTATAGATACGCTCGAGGGTGCCCCTCGATAAGAACGAAGGTTCTGTCAAGGCATAGTTATCCTGGGCGGTGCGAAAGCACCGCCGGTTTCGTCGTACCAGAGAAGGGTTGAGGACCAAGACTCTGGAAATCTCACGCTGAATCACTTTCGGTGGAGATCGTTCCACCAACCATCGATACGGCCTAAACCTCGACCATGATTCTTCTATGCGAACATCCCACCTCGCGCGGGATGCGAGAGCGCCCAATCAATCCTGCGGTCTAGCTTGCGCCGACCCGGGGCACCCGCGGGCTGCTCTCGATGCGAACGATCTCTGGATATCCCACTTGCGTGCGCAGCATCCAGTAGAGTCGTACGGCTAACTTGCGCGCCGCTGCCACTTTCGCCACTCCCTTCGGCTTCTGATGACAGCGATGCAGATACTGCTTGCGATACCCGGGATCGAAGCGCACCGCAATCTGTGCCGCTTCCACCAGCAACGAACGCAGCAGGCAGTTGCCTTGCTTGCTGATCGCGCCCAGCTTCTGCCGTCCGCCCGAACTTTCCTCGCGCGGAATCAATCCCAGATAACTCGCCACCTGCTTGCCTCGGGGAAAGCGGCTTACGTCGCCGATGGTCAATACAAACGCCAGAGCCGTATTCGGACCGACTCCCGGTTGCGTCATCAGCAGCCTGGCCTGCGGGTGTTCCTCGGCGGCTTTCTGCACCGCCTCGTCCAGCCTGCCGACCTGCTGGTTCAACATCCCCAGCAATCCCAGCAAGTCTTCCCGCCGGCACGACGCCCACGCTTTCAACGGCAACTCCCGAAGCATCTTCTGTCCCGCCTGGCTCCACAGCGTGCGCTTCTTCTGCATCCCCTTATTCATGGAAAGGTGTTGCAGTTCGTTTTTGACTCGGCTTCGGATCTCCACCAGCTTGTGCCGATGCAGCACCAGCTGCCGCAGATCGCGCTGCTCCCGGTCTGGGGTCCACAACTTCGGAAACCGGCCTTCCACCACCAGCTTCAGAATATGCGCCGCGTCCCGCTTGTCCGTCTTCTGCTTGCGCACATAACTGGCCCGGATCTGCGCCGCATCTCCGATCCAGATCTCGTGTCCCAGGTCCTCGACCAGCTCGATGAACCATTGACTGTTGCCCGTCGCTTCCATACCGATCAGCACCGGCGCCACCACTTGCTGATAAAAAACTTTGGCGTCACCGTTGGCATGCCCCAGTTTCTGCTCGCCGCTTTCCCCCGTCTCGCTGTCCAGCCAACTCACTTGTTGCCAGCTGGGATGGAAATCACACCCTATAATCATCATGCGAAGGCTCCTTCCTCCCCAGAAGCCTTAGAGACTTCTTCGCTCGCCACGGCATCCGCGTGCGCGCTTTGCTCACTGACAACGGCAGCCGTTATCGCTCGCACCAGTTCCGCCACGCTTGCCAGCAATTGGGCCTCAAACACCGCCGCACTCGTCCTTACTCACCTCAGACCAACGGCAAGGCCGAACGCTTTATCCAGACCGCTCTCCGCGAGTGGGCCTACTCCACCCACTGGCGCGATTCCGACGAACGCAACCGCTCTCTACCTCCCTGGACCGACTACTACAACCGCGAACGACCCCATGGTAGTCTCAACTACCAGCCGCCCATCAGCCGCTCTGAACCAGGTACAACGTCTTGAGCATCTACAGCCACCCGACCAGGTTCCACTTGCAGGGTTGCAGGTTACGCTAGTGCAGCTAAGGCGAGAAGGCCTTGAAGGATCTCATCCGCGCTGCCGTGTCCCTCAACCTCAAGGACAAGCCGAAGCCTCGGCGAGCATCCCCACTCTAAATTTCGCGAAGGCAAGACCGAAATTGGACGAGCCGCCTCAGCGCTGTCCTGGGAGATTGGGGGCTCTATTTCTTCCTCGAGGCCTTCGGAGCGAAATAGCCACGGCGAGCTTGCACGCTCAAACCGTCCTGATTCACTTTCACCTTCAGCCGATGGTGGCGTCCGTTCTGTTTCCGGTCTGCGATAGAAAACTCCAAAATGTACAGATACTCCGGCACGGCGGCCAGCCGCTCGAGGCCGCCGTTCAAATCGTTGCTGTTGTGAAAGTACGTTCCGCCGGTTCCGGCGGCCAGTTCGACCATAACGTTTTCATGGAGTGACATGGAATTGCGACGATATTCGGATTTGAGCCGGGTAGAGAGAGCCGAACTGCCTCCTCGCTCGCTGGCGTCCATTTCGCTGACATACAAGCCGCGGGCATCCAGGGTGCTGATGGTTACGTTGGACTCGACCGCATCATCCATGATCTGCGATTCCTCGGAGAGGTCACGGTTGGTCAGGGTGAGAAAACCGGGCGACACCAGAATCAGAGTCCCCATGCCCGGCAGCTTCGCCATTCTGTGCACATATTCCTTGATGGTGGTCAGCGCTATCTGAACATCCTGCTCGCCCGCGGCCAAGGTTTGCGCGGCGGCGGCTTCGGCCAGCCGCTCGGCTACATTGCGCAGTGAAATACCTGGCGAACAGCTCATCACTTCCTCAATCGCAGCCTCGAGCGCAGATCCGTTGTGCTTATTCACAATCAGGTCGGCGTGGTAGTAGTCGATGTTCGGGCACTCGCTTCCGGTCATGCGATACAGGTTTTGCGGTTGCAGTTTCGTGATGGCGGCCTGCAACCGGGAGTGATCGGTGGTCAGACCGCTGTTGACTTTGCCCGACATGGAAACGATGGCAGCCATGTCGGTGGCCGCCAGCGAGGTGGCCAGAACGCCGGCACCTGCCTTTTGGGCCTGCGCCAGATCACCGATGCTCAAGTGCATGTCGTCAAACAGGAGGACGATGAAACGGCTGGGGACAATTGCCGGCTGGGGCGGCTGAGCAGCTCTGGGCGTGACCCGAGCTGCCGCGGCAAGGCTGTCATGATCGCGTCTCTCGGCCTTCTGGATCATGAATCCGGAGATGGCCTGTGCCTTGCCGTCGTCAAAGAGCTGAAAATCTTCTTTCTTGAGAGCGCCCACCTCGCGCCCTTGCCGGTCGCGGACCAGAACCGGCACCAACACCACATTGACATTGCTCCTGAAGGTATAAGTGCCGCCAGGAGACTGAGTTTTTCCCGGCTGTTGCGCCAGAAGGTTTGCACACGCGAGCAGGGCAAAACCGCACCAGATAGTCGATCGAAAGTTGCCCGGGATTCGCATCGCGTCGATGTGACGAGTTTAGCCCTGAACCTCTCGGCGAGGAACACCGGGGGCCGTTCTCAACCAACAAAAGGCGAGCATCCCGCTGAGGAAGAGTAATATTGTGACTGTCCGCAAACCCGCGGAATCAGATTCAGCATCCAAGATACGAAGTGGCCATAGCCAGAAAACAAATTGCGCAAAGCCAGTCGCCGGCGGCAGACCAGTCGAACCGGGCAAACGTAGTCCCGATTGCGCCTCGGCAGCCATCGACCCGCTTGCCGGAGCTGGATGCCCTGCGCGGCTTGATGCTGATTGGAATTGCACTCACCCATTTGCCGACCCAGGCCAGTCATTATTCCAATCAACTGCTCGGTTTTGTCTCCTGGGCTGAAGGCTTCGTGCTGCTGTCGGCACTGCTCACCGGCCGGGTTTATGGCTCGATGTTGCGACAAAGGTCCTGGCGCGAAGTTTTTGAAAGGCTTTGGCTTCGCTGCGCGAAGTTGTACGGCTATCATCTGGGCTTACTGGCCGTGGCCTTCACAGTTGTTGCCGCCATCGCGGTGCATACCCAGAAGCCGGCGCTGCTGGGACTGCTGGATTTCTATCTGGCGCATCACGCCTTGGCGGTTGGCAGTTCGCTGCTGCTGGTGTACTGTCCGCCGCTGCTGGATATTTTGCCCTTGTATATTGCTTTTCTGCTGCTCACACCGTTCTTCCTCAGCGTGGGGCAGCGTTGGGGCTGGAAGTTTGTTCTCGCTCCTTCGGGGCTCCTGTGGTTGGGGTCTCAATTTGGAATGCGGGGATTTATCCACGGGTTCCTGGTGGCGCACGCCGCTTTCCCGGTCCCATTGCAGAATCTGGGTTCCTTCGACCTGTTCGCGTGGCAGTTTCTGTGGGTGTTCGGGCTGTGGTTGGGCACTGGAAACTCGGCCCGCCTGCTGGGGTGGTTTGAGTCGCGCGGGATGATTGTTCTTGCGGCGCTGGTGGCCGCGGTGCTCTTGCTCCTGCGCTATCAGTGGCCCCCTTATTTCGCGGCCCACCCCGTGGACCAGGGGAACGCGTGGGTGCTCTTCGACAAATGGCAACTCGGATGCCTACGATTGCTGGACTTCGCCGCCCTCGGTGTGCTGTTTAGCGCGCTTCGGCCGCGCATTGCACATCGGCTGGCGTGGCGCCCGTTAGTGCTGCTGGGCAAGTCCTCTCTGGAAGTTTTCTGCATTCAGGTACTTTTTTCCTTTGCGGCATTGTGCCTGGTCGGTGATGGAGCCGGAGCCCACTGGTTTACCCAGTCCGCGATCGTGGTCTCCACGCTTTCGGGGATGTACGGGTTGGCCTGGTTTCGGGCGCGGCCCAGGCATCCGGATGCCCCAGTCCCGTGGACTCTAGGCCTGGAATGGCCTCCTGACGGGAAGCACATTACCGCTCGCTAGCAGCGGGCCAGTGTGAACTTCGGATTGAAGAGAAGACAACAAGGCATGGTGGGCAGTGAGTGATTCGAACCTGCGACCTCCTGACCCGGTTCCGATCTCGCTCGACATACACTGTGGAGCTGTGGCCATTGCAGAAAGGTACGGATACGGCATCTACGATTCGCTGATAGCTTCAGCCGCTCTGGAGGCTGGCTGTAAAACGCTTTACTCCGAAGATTTGCAGGACGGGCAAACAATCAATCGGCAACTAACCATTCGGAATCCATTTCGATGACGATCCGTATCGTTCTCCCTTTTCATCTCCGAAATCTGGCGCATGTCGGCAGCGAGGTGACGCTCGAGGTCGAAGCCCCCATTACGCAGCGCTCGGTGCTGGACGCGCTCGATGCCCGCTATCCCATGCTGCGCGGCGCCATCCGCGACCACGACACGCAGGAGCGCCGCGCCTTCCTGCGCTTCTTCGCCTGCGAAGAAGACCTCTCCCACAACCCACCCGACGCCCCGCTGCCGGACGCTGTCGCCTCCGGCAAGGAGCCGTTTATTGTCATCGGGGCGATTGCAGGCGGCTAACGACCTCGTTGCTCCCGCTCGCTCATCGCGGTGGCGAAGAGGGGATTCCGTGCTTTGCCTTATCCCAACCCTGGGTATAGTATCCGCCTGCATATTCAAACAAAGGAGAGATGCTCATGAAGAAGACTGTCTGTTGTGGATTGGTCCTGATGCTGGGCGCGATTCTCGCCGCAGTCCCGGCGACAGCTGCTGACAAGTCGGATCTGGCAGGGCGCGTCGTAACCTTTGAGAAGGAGTACAACGCCGGCAACCTGGCGGCGGTTCAGGCCCTGTACGCCAGCGACGCGTGCCGGATGCCGCCCAACCAGAAAGCGATCCAGGGCAGTGAAGGTATCCTGGAACATCTCAAGTGGGGCAAGGACCAGGGCTGGGCCAAACTCAAACTCGCCGTCACCTCTGCCGACAGCAGCGGCGATCTGGCCTACGGCACGGGGACGTACGAGATTATGGGCGCGGACGGCTCCCATGTTGACCATGGAAAGTGGATGAACGTCTCGAAGAAATCGGGCGGAAAATGGAAGATTCAGTGCGACATCTTCAATTCGGACATGCCCATGCCGATGGGAAAGATGTAACGTTCCGCCGGTGACGCACCCGCGAGAATCGCAGGCGGCCAGATACCGCGGGTGCTCCACCCTCTTTCGCGTACTTTGCGAAAAGGGTGGGTGGCGAAGACGATGGGTAGCGCGGCGGTGTAGAAAATCACAACAGAAAATCGATCGTGGAATCCCAGCCCACAGAAATCGAAGAGTGTAGTTTTCCTGTGTATCATAAAAAACTGAAGAAGCGGTCGAAGGCCTGATTCATGCGCACCCTGGTGGTTGGGGCCGGCGCGACTGGCGGCTATTTTGGCGGCCGGCTGCTCGAGATCAATCGTGACGTCACCTTTCTTGTCCGCCCCAAGCGGGCCGCAGGGTTGGCCGCCCATGGTCTAAGAATTTGCAGCCGCTTCGGCGATGTGACTCTGGCCAATCCTGCCACCATCCTGGCCGATGATCTCCGTGACACCTTCGATCTCGTGTTGCTCAGTTGCAAGGCTTACGATCTCGAAAGCGCGATTACTTCATTCACGCCCGCGGTTGGACCACAGACCGTCATTCTGCCGCTGCTCAACGGTATGCGCCACCTGGAAATTCTGGACGAGCGATTCGGCCGCGAGCGCGTGCTGGGAGGCCAGTGCCTGATCGCGGCCGCGCTCACCGATGGCGAGATCGTTCATCTCAACGACACGCACGAGTTGTCGTTCGGTGAACAGAATGGCGCGTTGTCGGAGCGGGTGAGGGCGATTGCGACTCTGATGGACGGGGCGCGGTTCAAGGCGCATGCCAGCACGGAGATTCTGCAGGAAATGTGGGAGAAATGGGTTTTCCTGGCTTCGCTGGCCGGCAGCACCTGCCTGATGCGTGCCGCCATTGGAGATATCTGCGCATCTCCCGGCGGCACCGACTTCATCGTTGGACTGCTGGAAGAGTGCCGCTCGATTGCCGCCGCCGCGGGCTACCCCATGCGGGAGGCGCAATTGAAACGTGCGCGTGACATGCTGACCGCGAAAGGCTCAACTCTTACGGCCTCCATGCTTCGCGACGTCGAACGCAATGCTCCGACCGAAGCCGACCACATCCTCGGCGATTTGCTTCGGCGCGGGAAAGACGGTTCCCAAGGCAAGCGATCGCTTCTCGGTCTTGCGAACACCCACTTGAAGTCTTACGAAGTCCGCCGGACACGCACACTTCCGACCTGAACCAAATACTCGAGGGTGCCCCGTCCAAGCTCCGCTTGGGCGGAGTTTTTTGGTGAAGCGAGGAAATCAAGGTGGCGCGATGGAATCGGCAAAAAGGGGACGTCACGTCCGTCTCTCTCTCCTCTCACCATCTGGTTCGGTTACGGCTCGCCCCGGCCACGATCGTGCCTCTCTCGGCATCTCTGCGGCAGAGCGGCCTGGTTCTAGGCGGCAACCTCATGATCGTGCGGCTTGGTAGCCCATACAGCAGTCACCTTCTCCCGTCTCGCCTTCTTCTTGAGCGTGCCGAGGTAGCGCACTGTCGCCTCAAGCGTTTCGTGCCCTAATTGCTCCTGAAGCGTCGCGAGATCCATTCCTCGCTGGAGGCTCATCGTTGCATAGGTGGCGCGGAACTTGTGCAAGTAGGCTCGTTCGCACTCGTTAAGATTCAGACAAGTCCTGCAGGTTCCGCAGTTGAGGCCAGCGCGTTTCCACGCACGCTTGCAGGAAACCAGCAGGCTGTTGCCGAGCGGCCCGCCGTTCTTCGTAGGAAACACAAGTCGGGTAGTGGCACGCTCTTTCCACGCCTTGAGCCGCTCTACCAAATCGGGCGGCAGCGTGACAGACCGCTCCTGCTTCGTCTTGACGGTGAAATCGAACTCGGGTTTAGGGCGAACCTTCAACTCGCCTTCCGCTAGATCAAGATCGTCCCAATACAAGAACTCAATCTCCTCGCGGCGACAACCGGAGTACAGGAACGTGCTGAAGATCAAATGCTGGCGGTGGTCGCAGGCGGGAAAAAACTTCTCAAGCTCCTGCTCGCTGTAGTAATCCACATCGTTCTCATTCGGCTTGGTGATGATTTTCTCCGCATCCTTCTGCTTGATCGGACCTTCACCAGGCTTCAGACCGAGAGACGTCATTACGAAATTGTTGACGCGCATGACCTTGTTGACGGCGGTGCGAGGAGCGCGGCCTGACCTGACAATCATGTTGCGGTAGTCGAGCAGGTCATCTTTTGTGATCTGGTCCACGAAGGTTCGCTTAGAACCGCTCCTACCAACGTTCCACTTTTGAAATTCGTCAAGGTCGAATTTCGCAAGCGCGAACGTACCGGGCCGTCCTTCCTTCTCCACGGCCCGGAGGTACGCTGCGGCGGCAATGTCAATCGTCATACGACCCGCGTCCTTTGACTTGGGGTTCTCGATGACGATGCCATTGCTCTTGCCCTGGAGTTGGACCTGCCGGAACTTTGCCGCCTTGACTGCTTCCTCAAGACGCGGATAGCTGCCCGGCTCAAACTTCTTAGCAGCGCCTTCATACCAGCTGAGCTTGAAGTTGCCTTTGCGGAGACGGCCCTTGAGGCCCAGCTTGTAGCAGAGCTGCTGGGCGGTTTTGGCCGGGTCGATCTCGAAGTCTACCGGGATGAATTTCCATTTCCCGTCCGGCTGCTTCTGGTGGTCATAAATCCTGACTGCTTGGTTCGCCATTCTCGCGGGACCTCCTCTTGTCCCTATCGAATACTGGGAAAATCGCCACTTTCGGCGAACCATAGTAAAAAAACCAGTAAAAAGTAAACCAGCTGAAGTCAGGATTCTCTGGAAAGGCGAGGAAACAATGGGGGAATGGATATTAGGGTGGTGAGTTGGTTGCGGGGGGTGGATTTGAACCACCGACCTTTGGGTTATGAGCCCAACGAGCTACCAGACTGCTCCACCCCGCGGAATCATCATAGCAATGTCTTTATGGAGCGGTCAAACTTCTGCGGTTTGCTTAGTGGTTGGGGGAACCAGTACATTTTAGAATCTCGTCTTCTTCCCTTTTTCGAATGAGCCTGCGCACCCTTAACGATGTGTTTTTTGCCGTGGTGGAGCGCCAGCATCCCACGGTGATGTTGGAGCGGCTGGGGGAAGAGTTTGTCCCGATATCTTCGGAGGGGTTGCGGCGTAGGGTTGCAGCCGTGGCGGTCGGGTTGCGCAGGTGGGGCATGGGTCGCGGGGACCGGGTTGCCATTCTTAGCGAGAACCGGCCGGAGTGGACCATTGCAGACTTCGCTTCCCTGCTGCTGGGAGCGGTCACGGTCCCGATCTATGCCACGCTCACGGCTGAACAGACGGCCTACATTCTGCGGGACTCGGGGGCGCGGGTTATCTTTGTCTCCAGCGCGATGCAGCTGCAGAAAGTTCTCTCCATTCGGGACCAGACCACGCTGGAGAAGATGATCGTGATGGACGCTACCGAAGATGCGGGCGCGGTGTCCATGTCGGAGATGGAGTCAGACGGACCAGCCAGCCACGATGCGGTGCTCGAGGCGACGGCCCGGGCGGTTTCAGCGGACGATCTCGCCACCATTATCTATACCTCGGGCACGACCGGCACGCCCAAGGGAGTGATGCTGTCTCACGGCAACATGGCATCGAATCTCAACTGCTCGCTGGCGGAATTCCCGGTGCGATTGGGCGATGTCAGCATTTCATTCCTTCCACTCTCACATGTCACCGCCCGCCATGTGGATTTCGCCCTGCTGTATCGCGGGGTCACGCTGGCGCATCTGTCCCTGGTGAACCAGTTGCCGCAGGCGCTGCTGGAAGTGAAGCCTACATTTTTTGTGGCAGTGCCGCGGGTGTACGAAAAAATACACTTTCAAACCGAACTGAAGGCGCAGGGGTTCCCCAATTCAACGTTTTACAACTGGGCAATGTCGGTGGGGAAAGAGCATCGGGCGGAAGTCCTGGCGGGCCAGGTTCCCACGTCCCGAGCCTGGAGGCTGGCCGACCGGTTGGTGTTTTCGAGAGTGCGCGCCGGCCTGGGCGGGCGCATCGGGGTTTTCATTTCCGGCGGGGCGCCTTTGGGGCGCGAACTGGCGGAATGGTATGCCGCCATCGGGATCCGCATTCATGAGGGTTATGGACTGACAGAGACTTCTCCGGTGATCGCCGTCAATACGCCGCGAGCGCACAAGATTGGCACGGTTGGGAAACCCTTGCCCAACCTGGAGGTGCGCATTGCGGACGACGGCGAGGTCCTGGTGCGGGGTCCTTCCGTGTTCAAGCAATACTGGAACAAGCCGAAGGAAACCCAGGAAGCTTTTGTGGATGGCTGGTTCAAGACCGGCGACATTGGCAATCTGGATGCAGATGGATTTCTCTCTATCACCGATCGCAAGAAAGACTTGATCAAGACCTCGGGAGGAAAGTTCATCGCGCCTCAGCCGATTGAGAATTCGCTCAAGCACAATGCTCTGGTCGCGGAGGCAGTTGTGCTGGGGGAGAAGCGCAAGTTCCCCGCGGTACTGATTGCACCGAATTTTCCGTTGCTGGAAGAGTGGGCCCGGGGCCACGAAGTCGCGTTCACTTCGCGGCAGGAGTTGGTGGCCTCTCCCGAAGTACGCGTTCTGTACGAGCGGATCGTGGAAGATCTAAACGGAAATATGGCCCGGTTTGAAAAACTGAAGAGAGTTCTGCTGGTAGCGGATGAGTTTTCCGCCCAGGACGGGACCCTGACCGCCAGCATGAAACTGCGGCGAAGAGTGGTGACGGAACGGTACCGGCGGGAGATTGAAGAGATGTATGAGCAGGCGGAAACGGCCGGGCCGGTGGCCACGAGTGAGTAGGAAATCTTTAAACGCCTAAGCGCAGTCACCGCACCAATCTCGCGTTCGAGAACGACGGGGCAGAAGGCGCTACCTTGACGGTAATCCTTATGCACTCCGACCGTGACAGCACCCACTCATTCGCAAGAAGCGCGAATGAGCGGGGCACCCGGCCAGTGGCCAGAATGTCGACCAGCGGAGTGTGTTCGTGGTCTCGATGCACTCCGGTCGCGACCAAGACCCACACATCGCAAAGTACGCGATGTGTGGGGCACCCGCTGGTGCAATCCCACGTCGGCGCGAAGAGCGCGAGACGTGGGGCACGCGGCTTTGAAATGTCCCATATGTGGAGTATACTGTGTAATAGGTTCCACATCATGCAAATCGTTCAAATCGTGCTGGATAAGAAGCTATTGCAGGCGGCCGACCAAGCCGCGAAGCGGACTCGGCGAAACCGGTCCGCGCTGGTGCGCGACGCTCTGCGGGAACATCTCCGCAAGTTGGAGCTGCGAGCCAGTGAAGAGCGCGACCGCCAAGGCTACTCGCGACATCCGCAAGGCGACGCGGAGGCGCAGGGTTGGGAATCGGAGGCCACGTGGCCGGAAGAATAGCCGGTGGACGAATAGCCCGAGGCGAGGTTCGCCTCTACCAGTTTGCCGCGCCCGACAAGAAACGACCGGCCCTGGTGCTCACCCGCAACAGCGCCATCGCGTATTTATCCACAGTCACGGTTGCGCCGGTCACTTCCACGATTCGCGGCGTGCCATCGGAAGTCGTTCTAGACGAGGAGGACGGCATGAAGTCCCCGTGCGCGGTGAACCTGCACCATGCAGTTACCGTGTCGCAACAGCGTCTGGGGAAACGTGTGGCCCAGCTTAGTTCCGCACGAATGAATGAAGTGTGTGCTGCCCTGCGGTTCTCGTTGGGTTGCGATTCAAACTAGTTCATGGGAACGTCCCGGTTGTGCCTGAATTTCTCCACTCCAAAACTTTACTAAGCTGAAAGCGGCGAAGCGTGGCGGTGTCGGCAGCACAGCCACCCACCCTCTGAACATCGCAGAGGGTGGGGCAGCCTCAATTAGAATTAGGCGAGAACAATCGAAGACAAAGGGTGGGCCAGCCCCCCAACACCATCAATTACAACTACGATTTTCAGAGCCGGCTGTGGCAAAAGAACTATCCCGGCGGCATCACGACCCAGTTCAACTATGATGCAGCCGACCGGCTGTCCCAAGTCACGGACCCGACTGGAACCTACACTTTCACCTATGACAACATGAACCGCCTCACCCAGGCCACAACTGACTACGCGTTCGACACGGCGGGAGCCCTGAGCGTCGGGTACGGATACGACGCTGCCTCAAACCGGACTTCGATGACTGATCCACAGAGCCTGAACACTGCCTACACCTATGATGTTTTGAACCGGCTCAGCACTCTTGCCTTCAACGGACAGACTCCGGCTTTCGGCTTTGGCTACGACGCGCTCAGCCGACGCACTTCGCTGACGCGCCCAAATGGTGTGAATACCACGTACACCTACGATCCCATGTCAGGATTGCTGTCGGTGCTCCACAAGCTGGGCACCACCACGCTGGACGGTGCCAGTTACACGTATGACAATGCTGAGAACCGAAAGACGCGGACGGACAAACGTCTAAATACCACGCTGACCTACACTTACGACAATATCTACCAACTCCAACTAGCCAAACAGGGGTCTACGACCAAAGAGACCTACACCTACGATGCCGTGGGCAATAGGATGTCTTCACTCGGCGTGTCTCCTTATCAGTACAACTCGTCGAATGAGCTGACTGCACTTCCGAACGTGGGCTATACCTACGACAACAACGGCAACACCAAAACCAAGACCGATACCACCGGGATCACAACCTACACTTGGGACTACGAGAATCGCTTGAGCAGCGTGGCACTGCCCGGCTCGGGGGGCACGGTGAGTTTCAAGTACGACCCCTTCGGGCGGAGAATTCAGAAGAGCGCGCCCAGCGGGACGGTGAATTACCTCTATGATGGCCCCAACCTGTTGGAAGAAGTCGATCAGAGTGGAAATGTCCTGGCGCGCTACACTCAAGGGCCAGGAATCGATCAGCCGCTCTCAGAACTTCGGGCCGGAACGACCAGCTACTACGAGCAGGATGCTCTCAGTTCTGTCACATCCCTGAGCAATGGCGCGGGAGCACTCGCCAATACCTACACCTACGACAGCTACGGAAAGCTGACAGCCTCCACGGGCACGATCACCAATCCCTTCCAGTACACCGGCCGCGAGTTGGATCAGGAGACCACACTCTACTTAAATCGCTCGCGCTACTACGACGCCTCCGTCGGGCGCTTTATCAGCGAGGACTCAATCGGATTTGGTGGCGGGAACAACTTCTACAGGTATGTGCTTAACAACCCGGTCAACTTCACCGATCCGTTGGGACTCGCCCCGAACTGTTCAATGACGACCGCGGGGCTTGTTTGCGATAGCAACTACGCAGTCGATTATCAAATAAACGTGCTTCAGGCTCTGTTTCCGGGCTCGTCTCCTCAAGGAGCGAGTTTGGTCATACACATGTCTTGCGATGACGTCAGAAAGTTGCTGGAGAACTCCGGCTACTATACCGGCGGGCCCTTTACGGCCGCAAACTGGGCCACTCAGAACCCATTCCTATTTTGGGATCCCATCTTTCACTCTGGCGGGTCGGAGTTTCGGAACTTTTCCGGCTTCCACTTCCGCATGAAATCCAACAATACGAAGTGCGACAAGAACTGCACACTCGATGAGTTTCACATCGATGAGCACAACCCGATGTTCGATCCCTGGGGCCACTTCCTCAACGACATTCCGAAGGCATTCGGGTTGGGAAGGTAGCCGCTATGACTCAGCAGAGGGCACCAGTGTTCTTAGCAGCGGCATCCCTGCTGTTGGTGCTGAGCGGTTGCCGTGAGATACCAACCTTTGTGAAAATGGGGAACGGCCCCTCGTTCTCATTCCAAGGAAGTGGACGGCTGGCGTCGTTTAGAATCTACGGACCACAGCCGGGACACAGGATCGCGACTCCGTTTGATGCGAAATCACTGGTCTGGCGCATACAGCCTGCAGAGGGGTATTTCAAGGGTGCTCGGCTAGAAGGATTGGAGATCAATTACGGAAGTGTCCCAAGCGGCTACACTCGGACCATCCCGGGGAGTGGAGCTGCCCTTGCGCTGCCCGCTGGGCAAGTCTATTACTTCTTTGCGGAAACGACGAATGCCCCACCAGCCGAGGGTTTCTTCTACCTCGACGGGGCCACACCGATTGAGATCAAAGTTCCTGGGTTGTGCCAGAGTGGGTTCGTTGGCGATGTGAAGCCGCTGAAATGTGGAACCACCAAGCCTTACGCTGAGCCAAGCAATCTGGAGCAGTTCGTCCAAGAGAACCGGGTCAAGTGATGCCGCGACGAGGGGTAATTGGGATTGGGATATCATCCCGGAGGGCAGAGTCGAATGGATCGGTTTCTCTGTCGCCCTGGTGATTGTTCTAGTGGCCGCCTGGTGGATATCCCGATAAATTAGTCGAGGGCGTTCCCGCCTGATCCTGACCACGAAGCAGAGTACCTGCTGTTCGCGTTTCTTGACCCCTTACAACCAGAGTCCCGGGTCGGATGAGGCCAGGGTTGCCTCTGGTTCCTGGCCGATGCTGGCCGGTGTGAAGTTTTTCTTTAGCTGCTGATCCCATCGCTTGATCGCTTGGGCCGCGCTGACGGAGGCGCGGCCCTGGTCGTACCCTGCCGATTCTTTCCTGATTACGTCTGGAACGTGATGCATCCTCCATCCCGAATGGAGAACTTTATTAGCGACCTCGTGTTCCTTCTTTGGCCCACACAGCCCATTTTGGCGCCGTCGAGGTCAGTGTCGGCGGCACCCCTTGCCGCTGCTCTCACGATTGGGGCAAATCTGGTGGTGTTCGCGCTGCTCGGACTGGCGGTAGGAGCACTTGCCAGAACCCGTGGCCGATTGGTCAGTAGCTACATTCTACTTTGCGTTCTGCTCTTCCCGTGGGCGCTGTTCGGGGCAGGATTCAGCTTCGCCCACTTGGGCGTGTTCGCGCTGGTAGTCGCCTTGCTGCTATACGCAATACCGTTCTGGCCTGTCTCTGTGGAATCGAGGTTAGCCTAGGGCAGCGTCAAACAACGACGTTCTCAGGTGCCACAAATAAAATTTGGGTCGCGGCGGGTCGTGATTCCACCTATTACTCTGGCGCAATCGGCAAAAGCGTGATCTACCACTCTTTGTACTCCGTTCCGTCCAACCCCGTGCCTTGCGCTTTCGTAAACACATCGAATACATTCTGTCCGCCCCAGGAGTCTGACGTGGGATCGTCCTGCATGGAACGAAGACCCCAGTCCGTGTTGTTGGTTAATGGATCGGTGGGGATTCGGCGCAGGAAGCGCACTTTCTTGCCGCCCACATCCACACCTTTTACCAGCGTTTCCAAATCAGGGGGATAGCCTTCGCTACCTACCTTGATCTGGATTGCCCCCCGGTCGGCGGTATCCTTGTAGCGGTCGATCGCGTCCCGCAACTCCCATAAATCGTGCCGCAGCTGACGCTCTTTCTCCCGCATAATTGCCACCCGCGCCATTGGCACAGCGAGCCCGGTCAGAACCACGAGGATGGCCGTGGCCACAATCAATTCAACGAGCGTGAATCCCCGTTGGCCGGTTGCGGAACTGGGTTTCAGAACGACAGACTTCATTAGGATATTATCGCCGAATTATCGCCGAAAACATTACCCCGCTTCAGCTTTCCCTTCTTCGTTTTCCCCCATGATTTCTCCCCAGCCTGGGGGGGTGTAGGCGGGTGGCCCGCCCTTTCCGTGGACGAGTTTACCTCAGAGCTCAAAGCGGGTGCCCCGTCCTTGCGGGGTTTGCAAGGGCGGGCCTTTTGGCTTCGTCACGTCAGTCCGCTTGAGGCGAGCGGTGGGCCATTGGTTTAATTTCACTCGTCCGGGATGATTTTGAGCGTAGTCGCGGAAACTGCTCCACACCCACTGTCCCGGTTCCAGCACCAGGCCCCGCTTGACCGGATTCTCATGCATGTAGCGCAGTTTCTCGACCTGCTTGCGCCGGGTCCACAGGTTGAAGTCATAGAAGCGGGCCTGCCAGATGTGAGCCCATCGGTTCTCGTCTTCCCGCCACAGCTCTGGCTGCGCCTTGCGCTCCCGCCGGCGTAATGCCCGCAGCACGCGCCTGGCGAAGCGCTGCTTGACCACCTGCAGGACGGTGGAGGGAGTACCTTTCTCTGGTTCCCCGATCAGAATGTGAAAATGTTCCGGCATTACCACGTAACCGACCACGACAAAATCGTAGCGTTGACGGGTTTGCTCTAACAGTTCGAGGAACAATGTCCGCCGGCCGGGCTTACTCAGAAACGGCAAGCGGCGGTAGCAACTGCAGGTAATGAAATGCAGATGGCCGGTCCCGTGGTAGCGCTTGAGACCCCAGGGCATGAGGGCAGAGTCAAGCCTGGAAGGATTGATGTCAAGGTCATCGGTCACAGTCTGACGTGCGCAAAAGCCCCGCCCTTGCAAAAGCCGCAAGGACGGGGCACCCGCTTTAAGCCCTGAGGTAAACTCGTCCATGCAAGGGTGGGCCACCCGCCCGCAAGAGCCAGTGGCTTCAGTCCACCTCCGCCTCCCGTATGGGCGCCGGGGAATGGTACATCACTTCCGGTGCATTGAGGACTGAGCATGAAGCTTATTGTTGTCCTACTGACGCTGGTGATCATGTGTGGTTGTTCCAAGAAGCAAGACTTCGGCTGTGCTGATCAGCTCAAAAACCGTGTGTCCATCGGTACGACCTTGGAGTCCGCTGAAGCGGCTGTTAAAGAATGCGGTATGGAGTACTCTACCGATGCGAGCAGAAAGGTTCTGCACGCTATTAAACGCGGCGAAAAGAAAGGAATGACGCAAGAAAACCGTGTCGTTGTAATAGAGTTTGATGACACAGGGAGAGTGTCATCGATAGACGTAAAGACGGAGTTCACTGGTCCTTAGACTACCTCTATGATGGCGACAACTTGCTAGAGGAAGTTGACGCCAGCGGTAACGTTTTGGTGCGGTATACGCAGGGTCGTGGACTGGACGAACCGCTTGCTGAACTTCGTTCCGGCACAACAAGTTACTACGACGCCGATGGCCTCGGCTCCATTACTTTGCTCAGCAATTCTGCTGGGGCCATCGCGAACACGTACAGCTACGACAGCTTCGGCAAGCTTAGTGCATCAACAGGTACAGTCAGCAACTCATTCCGCTTTACAGGACGGGAGTTTGACACCGAAACGGGTGCTTATTACTACAGAGCACGGTATTACGACCAGGGCGTAGGCCGATTCCTGAGCGAGGACCCGATAAAGCTGAATGGGGTCCTCAAGAATATCTACGGGTACGTCTTGAACAATCCTGCCCGATACACAGATCCCTACGGCCTCAGTGCCCAGGACGTGCAGAACATAGAGAACCAGTCTCGCAATGACATCGATTCGATGACAGCGAACGGCCAAAGGATCGACCCTGGGTGGCTAAACAACTTGACGGCTTCTCTTCAATACCTGAACCCGTTCAGAAAAAAGCCGCCGCTTCTTGGTTGCGGCCAACAAGCTGACCGGATCGCGGCCGATCTGCAATTTCGGCGCTATGACGATCGCTGGGACTTTAGTGTTGAACAGGATGGTCCATTTCACCAGCGTGGACGTGCTATATCGTCAAATCCTTCTGATCCTGACGTTATCTTCGATCCATTCAAGAACCTGGTTTATACCGTTCCCAAAGGTGGCAAATGAAGACTGCGGCCTGGGCAATAGCTTTGGCGGGTGTAGGGGCGATGCTATCACTGAAAGATGCAAATTGGTTGGGAGACCCGACGCCATCGAAGCTTGGGGTTTTAACAATTAGTGCCTTCTGGGGGGCTGTCCTTGGTGCCTGCCTTGCCCAAATCGTGAAGCCAGTAGAGAACAAGAGCCAGCGTGTCTACAAAGTAATTTTGTGGGTTTGTGCCCTCGCAATCCTCGGCTTGGCCCTTGGACATGGGAACGTTCCGTGGAGCAGGACTCTGGAGATTATCGGATACTCTTCTGTAGTCGGCCTAGTTGTCGGCCTGCTGCATTACGCAGTGGCTCGTCCGCATAGTCCCACAGCCCCATGAAGGGGCCAAGGTCGGCGAAGGTTCCGACGAACTACCTCTATGATGGCGTTAATGTCCTCGATGAAGTAGACAGCAATGGGAACGTACTTGCGGGGTACATGGAGTCCGATGGACCAGATGAACACCTGGCTATGTTACGCAGCGGGACAACCTCCTACTACCAAACGGATGGCCTCGGTTCAATCAGCTCCCTCAGTAATTCGGGGGGGGACTCTCACAAACACATACACATACGACTCATTTGGAAAGCTGACCGGTTCCACGGGCACGCTGATTAATCACTTCCAGTACACCGGCAGAGAGTTTGACAGTGAGACGGGACTGTATTACGACCGAGCCCGCTATTATGACGCAAGCGTCGGGAGGTTCATCAGCGAGGACCCGATCGGGTTCCAGGGCGGCATCGATTTCTATGCTTACACACTCAACAATCCGGTGAACTGGATAGACCCGTTTGGCCTAGAGGTCCAGGAGTGCCGCCGACCGTTGAACGGTATGCCTTTCAACAGCCATTTACCTCCCCACACGTTTGTCTACTCAACGCAGAAGGGGACTGGCTACGGACTTGGACCGAAGAACAATTGGGATGCCGCCTGGGCAGCGGAGTCGGGCAAAGCCGTGCCGGGGAATATCGAGAAAGACTATCCATATGATCCCAGCGGGAAACTAAAGCCAAATTATCAGTGCAGCAAGGTTTCGGACGACAAATGCTTTGAGGACTGCGTGAATCAGAAATCCCTCGACGCTACCAGAAACCCGCCGAGCTGGCAGTTGGGTGTATACCAATGCGACACCTGGGCGAACGACATCGAGCGGCAGTGCCGACAGCAGTGCAAGGGAAAGTGAGGCTCAGATGAAAAAACTGACAACTTCTCTAGTCCTTGCGTGTGCAAACCTCGTGCTGGTCGGTGTGGGATATTTAGATAACTGGAAACATATAATGCCGGAACACCTGCCGCGAGCAATCACGGGCTGGCCGGCAGCGATCTCGCTTGTCGTTATCCCATTCCTCGTGTTGGCAACCGTCGGTTTCGCTATACGGGATCTCGTGCGCCCAGGCAATCGATGGCAGGGGGCCCTTGCTGTGCTGTTAGCGCTTCCGATTGGCGTGATCTACTCCATGGCGAGGTTCTGAGGCGAAAAGCTGGGCGGGTGGCCCGCCCTTTCCGTGGACGAGTTTACCTCAGAGCTCAAAGCGGGTGCCCCGTCCTTGCGGGGTTTGCAAGGGCGGGCCTTTTGGCTTCGTCACGTCAGTCCGCTTGAGGCGAGCGGTGGGCCATTGGTTTAATTTCACTCGTCCGGGATGATTTTGAGCGTAGTCGCGGAAACTGCTCCACACCCACTGTCCCGGTTCCAGCACCAGGCCCCGCTTGACCGGATTCTCATGCATGTAGCGCAGTTTCTCGACCTGCTTGCGCCGGGTCCACAGGTTGAAGTCATAGAAGCGGGCCTGCCAGATGTGAGCCCATCGGTTCTCGTCTTCCCGCCACAGCTCTGGCTGCGCCTTGCGCTCCCGCCGGCGTAATGCCCGCAGCACGCGCCTGGCGAAGCGCTGCTTGACCACCTGCAGGACGGTGGAGGGAGTACCTTTCTCTGGTTCCCCGATCAGAATGTGAAAATGTTCCGGCATTACCACGTAACCGACCACGACAAAATCGTAGCGTTGACGGGTTTGCTCTAACAGTTCGAGGAACAATGTCCGCCGGCCGGGCTTACTCAGAAACGGCAAGCGGCGGTAGCAACTGCAGGTAATGAAATGCAGATGGCCGGTCCCGTGGTAGCGCTTGAGACCCCAGGGCATGAGGGCAGAGTCAAGCCTGGAAGGATTGATGTCAAGGTCATCGGTCACAGTCTGACGTGCGCAAAAGCCCCGCCCTTGCAAAAGCCGCAAGGACGGGGCACCCGCTTTAAGCCCTGAGGTAAACTCGTCCATGCAAGGGTGGGCCACCCGCCCGACCATCCCATCAACCGCATCGAGGAGCTATTGCCGTGGAATCTCGCCGCCAGCGTGTCGCCCGCAAACCCAACCCCAGTCTAAAACACACCGCCGGAGCCAACGATTCCGACGACGCCGGTCTGCCGCACATCGCAGAACTCATCGCCGATGGCGAAATCACCGTGGGTATGCTCAATCCCGTGGGCTGTGTGGCCGTGGCCACCGACGGCCACAATAGCCTGGCCATGCTCAAGCGTCGACCCTCCGAGACGCTAGCGCAATTGCTCACGCGGCTCGACCAGGCTATCGAGCGCGCCTGGACCGAAGACATCTACACCGACGAGATCAATCCTCCCGTTTCCTCCATCTTCCGAACCACCCACAAACGCCGACGCTGAACCTCCTGTCAACACGGTGAAACCCGTACGCTTACTCACGACCCAGTTCAACTATGATGCAGCCGACCGGCTGTCCCAAGTCACGGACCCGACTGGAACCTACACTTTCACCTATGACAACATGAACCGCCTCACCCAGGCCACAACTGACTACGCGTTCGACACGGCGGGAGCCCTGAGCGTCGGGTACGGATACGACGCTGCCTCAAACCGGACTTCGATGACTGATCCACAGAGCCTGAACACTGCCTACACCTATGATGTTTTGAACCGGCTCAGCACTCTTGCCTTCAACGGACAGACTCCGGCTTTCGGCTTTGGCTACGACGCGCTCAGCCGACGCACTTCGCTGACGCGCCCAAATGGTGTGAATACCACGTACACCTACGATCCCATGATGTGTGGGCACCCGGCAGGCGGAAACGGCGGGGCCTGTGGCCTGAATCGCCCGGTGAAATTCCCCGCCCTGTCTCTGCAAAGAACGGAGAGACGAGGACGGGGCATCCGGTTCGGGAGAGGCCGACCAGTGCCGATATCGTTGAGAGAAATGGAGTAAGTCTCGTCTGTCCGGCATTCCCGTGAACTGCCCCACTCAAGCCAAAAGCGGCTTGAATGGGCCACCTGTCTTATATGTGGAGTATAATGTGGAATTGGTTCCACATATGCAAATCATTCAAATCGTGCTGGATAAAAAGCTATTACGGGCCGCCGACCAAGCCGCGAAGCGCACTCGGCAAAATCGGTCCGCTCTGGTGCGCGACGCTCTGCGGGAACATCTCCGCAAGTTGGAGCTGCGAGCCAGTGAAGAGCGTGACCGGCAGGGCTACTCGCGAAAGTTGCAATCTGACGCGGAGGCGCGGGGTTGGGAATCGGAGGCCACGTGGCCGCAAGAATAGCCCGAGGACGAATAGCTCGAGGTGAGGTTCGGCTCTACCAGTTTGCCGCGCCCGACAAGAAACGCCCGGCCCTGGTGCTCACCCGCAACAGCGCCATCGCGTATTTGTCCACAGTCACGGTTGCGCCGGTCACTTCCACGATTCGCGGCGTGCCATCGGAAGTCGTTCTGAACGAGGAGGACGGCATGAAGTCCGCGTGCGCGGTGAACCTGCACAATGCCGTCACGGTGTCGCAACAGCGCCTAGGGAAGCGTGTGGCCCAGCTTAGTTCCGCACGAATGAATGAAGTCTGTGCTGCCCTGCGGTTCTCATTGGGTTGCGATTCAAACTAGTTAATGGGAACGTTCCGGCTGTGCCTGAATTTCTCCACTCTAAAACTTTACTAAGCTGGAAGCTGCGAGGCGTGGCGGTGTCGGCAGCACAGCCACCCACCCTCTGAAAATCGCAGAGGGTGGGGCGGCCTCAATTAGAATTAGGCGAGAACAATCGAAGACAAGGGCGAGGCACCGCGGGCGAAATCCTTCCAGCGTGAGAACGCCGAGTATGCCATCCTAAGGGCGTGTTAGATTTTCCACTGGACTCAATGAGGCAACGTCTTAGTGCGGGAATTCTTGCAACCATTGTGCTGGGCGGCGTGACTCTGCCCGCCTTGCAGGCCGACACCGGGCAGGACGCGTGGTTGCGCTATGCACGCCTCGGGAGTGTGGCCCGGGCGAAATATGAGGCGCTCCCCTCAACGCTCATTGTGCCAGGCGATTCGTCCGTGCTCACGGCGGCACGGGACGAGATGGTCCGCGGGGTGATGGGGATGATGGGACGCCGCTTGCGCCTCGACGGAAAGATCAAGGAAAAGGCCATTATTAGTGGGACGATCGACGCTCTCCGGAAGATCGTCCCGGGATTCGAATCCTCCAGGCCACTCGAAGGCGATGGCTTTCTGCTGGCGAGCAGGCGAGTGCGCGGCTTCGATTGCATCATTATTGCTTCGAGGACGGAGCGGGGTGTTTTGTACGGCGTGTTTGCGTTTTTGAGCAAGATGGCGCGCGGTGAGAATGTTGCCGCTCTCGACGAAGTTAACCAGCCCCTCGTCTCGATGCGCTGGGTGGATCAATGGGACAACCTGAATGGCACGATTGAACGCGGGTATGCGGGGCCATCCATTTTTTTCGAGAACGGCCGGGTGCGCGCTGATTTGACCCGCGCCGGGCAATATGCGCGTCTGCTGGCGTCGGTCGGCATCAACGGGTGCACCATCAATAATGTGAATGCCGATCTGCGGATTCTGGACGACACTTTCATTCCACAACTGGCGCGCATTGCGGAGGTTTTTCGCCCCTGGGGAGTGCGGCTGGCGGTGTCGGTTGATCTGAGCAGTCCCAGGGCTGCGGGAGGTCTGGACACTTTTGATCCGCTGGATCGTCGCGTCGTCGAATGGTGGAAGACGAAGGTGGATGCGATTTACCGGCAGATTCCCGACTTCGGCGGCTTCGTGGTCAAAGCCGATTCGGAGGGCCGGGCGGGTCCGTCATCCTACGGGCGGACGCCGGCGGATGCGGCCAACGTGATTGCGCGCGCGCTGCGGCCGCATGGCGGCGTACTTTTCTATCGCGCATTTGTTTATGACCATCATCTGGATTGGCGGAACCTGAAGAACGATCGCGCTCGCGCCGCTTATGACATTTTCCATCCGCTGGACGGAAAGTTCGACGATAACGTCGTCATCCAGATCAAGTATGGTCCCATTGATTTTCAGGCCCGCGAACCGGTGTCGCCGCTTTTCGGCGGGCTGGAGAAGACGAACCAGGGCATCGAACTGCAAGTCACGCAGGAGTACACGGGACAACAGCGGCATTTATGTTTTCTGCCGCCGATGTGGAAAGAGATCCTGGATTTCGACCTGCGGGTGAACGGCGGCGCGACTCCGGTGACGGAACTGGTCGCGGGAAAGACTTTTCATCGTCCGGCGGGCGCGCTCGTGGGCGTGGTAAATGTCGGCATGGACGCGAACTGGCTGGGGCATCCGCTGGCCATGGCCAATCTTTACGGATTCGGCCGGCTGGCGTGGAACCCCAATCTCAGCGCAGAAGCGATCGCGGAGGAATGGACGCGGCTGACATTTGGCAATGACCCAGCGGTGGTGAAGACAATCACAGCGGACTGCAAATGGCGTCCTGGCACGCGTATGAAAGTTACACGGGACCTTTAGGGGCGCAAACGCTGACTGACATTCTGGGCAGCCACTACGGGCCGGGAATCGAATCGTCGGAGCGCAATGGCTGGGGACAGTGGCATCGCGCCGACCACGAAGGTATCGGCATGGATCGAAGCATGGCAACGGGACCGGGTTCGTCGCGCAATACCCTGCTGCTATTCAGCGTTTGTATGAGTCAGAAAAAGCTACTCCCGACGATCTACTCCTATTTTTCCATCACGTGCCGTACACCTACGTGCTGCATTCGGGCAAGACCGTGATCCAGCATATCTATGACTCGCACTACGCTGGCGCGGCAGAGGCGGCGGATTTCGTGCGGCAATGGAAATCTTTACAGCACTTGATCGACGACGAAGTCTATGCCGCGGTGCTGGCGCGCCTGGAATATCAGGCCGGGCACGCTATCGTCTGGCGGGACGCGATATGCAACTGGTTCTTTCGTGCTTCCGGGATTGCGGATGAAAAAGGACGGGTGGGAAATCATCCTGACCGGGTCGAGGCGGAAGGCATGCAGCTCCAGGGCTTCGTGCCAATTGACGTCGAGCCCTGGGAGAACGCTTCCGGGGGAAAGACGATTGGGTGCGGCAAGGCTTCAGGATGCGTGGCTACATTCCGCTTCGACCGTGCCCCGGGGCGATATGAAATCGATGTTCAGTATTTCGATCAGAAGAACGGCGCATCGAAGTTTCGGGTCTTCGTGGGCGACAAGGAAACAGATCAATGGATTGCCGACGATCATCTTCCTGCCACCAAACCGGGCGGCGACTCTTCCACGCGGCGCACCATTCCAGCGCTGACACTTCATCCGGGTGATGAGATTCGAATCGAGGGCGTTCCGGATGGAGAAGAACACGCGCCTCTGGATTACATTGAACTGCACGCCCTATCGAGATGACGGGGCACCCGTTAGTGGAAGTTGCTGATGAGGATTACGTCGCTGGTTACGTTGCCTCGGATCAGGAGCAGCTGCTTTTCGTCGCGCGACCAGGCGAAACCAAAGATCAGGTCGGAGGTGAAGTTCGTGAGCTGGCGGGGTGGGCCGCCGGACAGCGGTTGCTCCCAGAGGTTGGAGGCGCCGTTTCTGGTGAGTCCGTACTGCAGGCCTTTACCGGAGGGCGACCAGGCCAGGCCGCGTGTCCCCAGAGGCACCTGGCTTATGAAATGCATGGGGCCGCCCGCGGTCGGAACCATCGCAAGTTTAGGTATGGGGACCGGATTGCCTTCCTGGTAACCAAAAGCAAGCTGGGTCCCGTCGGGTGAGACTCGAGGTGAATTGCCGCCCTCGGGTACGGTCACGAGTGTGACCGGGTCGCCACCTTCGGACGGCATGCGATAGATCCTGTCCTTGCCGCTGTAGAAGATCCACTTGCCATCGGGCGAACATTGGGACTCGCCCAGCACATCGGCGAGTTTCTTTCCATTCGAACCGTCAGCGTCAACCCGCCAGAGCTCCAACTTACCGTCGCGGTAGGTGTCGAAGAGCACGTAGCGGTCGCCACAGGACGAAATGGAATTCAGGTTGTGGGCGTCCGGAACGAGAACCGTTCGTTGGCTGCCATCCGGATTCATTAACCAGACATCGCCATTTCTACTGGTGGCCATAACTTTGCCGGATGGGCCGGGGGCGATCTGAGTGTAGGCGGGCTCGCCTGAGGTAAGCTGGCGAGCTTGCGATGAATCGGCCGCCGGTGCGCTCCAGACGTTGGAGACACGGGCCCGCTGAATGGCAGTCAGGGTTTTGCCATCATGGGTGACATCGAGAGCCGCGGTGTAGTCCGAGAGATCGTTGGTAAAGCGATGCAGTTCGCCGGTGGGATAGTCGATGCTTTGCAGTTGGCCCCGGCCCAGCATTGCTTCCGCGACCGGGGCTATGAGAGAGTGGCCGTCCGGCATCCAGACCGCCCGTCCGACAGACCGTCCGCCAGCGGGAACCAGGGTGCGCACGCGGCCGTCAGCGACGTTGATGACATTCAATTGCCAGGTAGCGTCGCCGCCCAGGCCCAGCGTGGGTGCAGCGAGGGTGTTGCCGTCCGGGGACCAGGTTGCGCCGAATATGAATCCCGCAGAAGCCGGCAGCGTGGCCACCAGCCGTGCCCCGCTGCCATCCGCCTGCGCTGTCCAGATTTCAATGACATTGCGGTCGGGAACTCCGCGCTCGAATACGAAGTGGCTGCCATCGGGTGAGAAGTCGATCGAGGAGTCGATGTCACGAATCAGTTGCCGCGGCGAGCCTCCGAGCACCGGCATTTGATAGAGGTAGCGGTAGTTCTCGGTGCTGGTGTCCGATCGCACGAAATAAATGTAGTTGCCGTCAGGAGAGAAACTGAGTCCCGGGATCTCGACGACATCGGGGGCGAGGACCTGAACGTCGCTCTTGGTAGCGACGTTGCGCACCCACAGACTCTGCTTCTCCGCGTCACGCATGGCGTAAACGATGTAGCGTCCGTCGGGCGCAATGGCCACCTGGTTGGCTTTGCCGTTTTCCGTCAGCTTCGTGATCTGCATGTTTTGCAGATTGAAGGCGCGTGGGCGGGTAAGCAGTTTGTAGCCGCCGAAACCGGCCGCCGCGAGTACGACCGCAACCCCAGCGGCGAGGGCGAGCTTGGGCAATCCCTTTTTCGCGGGCGCAGGCGGAACGGGCAAAGGCACGGCCTGCGAAGATGCGGCGCCGGCGGGTCCCGAGACGGCCACGCTCGGGGTTGAGTCATGGACGGCGCGAACGCGGCCTGAAGTGGAGTCGCGTTTCAGGCGCTTCAGATCGGCGCCGATCTCGGCCGCACTCTGGTAGCGCAGATCGCGGTCCTTTTCCAGCGCTTTGTTGATCACCTCTTCCAGCTTGGGAGAGAGATCGGTATTGACGCGCACGGCGGGGGTCGGCTCGCGGTTCAGGATGGCGTCGAAGATGACCGCGGAAGTATCGCCGCGGAATGGAACGATGCCTGTCCCCATCTCGTAGAGCACTGCCCCGAAGGAGAAGAGGTCGCTGCGGGCGTCGAGTTCCTTGCCCTTGGCCTGCTCCGGAGACATATACGCGACTGTGCCGATGGCTGTCCCGGGGCTAGTCAAATATTCCAGGCTGACACCGGTCGTGACCTCGGTGTGTGAGCCTACTGGCGCAGAGGAACTGGCGGCGGGCGTTGTAACTTTCGCCAGACCGAAGTCGAGAATCTTGGCGTGTCCGCGCTTGGTGACGAAAATGTTGGCGGGCTTGATGTCGCGATGGACAATGCCTTCACTGTGCGCTGCGTCGAGCGCATCGGCGATCTCGATGGCCAGGCCGAGGAGCACATCCAAGTCCAGCGGGCGGCCAGCGATGCGATGCTTCAGGGTCAGGCCGTCCAGATACTCCATGGCGATGAAGGCCTGGCCATTCTCTTCCCCGATGTCGTAAATGGTGCAGATGTTGGGATGATTGAGGGCGGAAGCCGCCTTGGCCTCGCGGCGAAAGCGCTCTAATGCCTGGCGGTCCTGGGCCACGTCTTCGGGGAGAAATTTCAGGGCGACGAAGCGATCGAGCCGGGTGTCTTCGGCCTTGTACACGACGCCCATGCCGCCACCGCCCAGCTTTTCGACAATGCGGTAGTGCGAGATGGTTTGGCCGATCATTTATGAGCGGGTCACGCTGGGCTGATCATGTTCGGCTGATCATGCTGGGCCGAACAATTTTGCCTGATCTTCAGACTGACGTGGAACTGCGCCGGCGCCTCATCTTAGGCGGATTGCCGGGGCAAGTCAACGCGCGGGAAGTTGTCGATTGAGCATGGAAATGGTGTCGCACATCGCGTGGAGATCGCTGAACACGTCTTTTGTCTGCTACGCGGCGGCGGCCAGAGAACAAACGCGCACATCATCGCCGGGGTGCGTAGAATTGGCGTGACCGAACGACGCTTCCGGCTCAATCATCCCACCCAGTACACTGCTCAGGCCGAGCAGGGACTGACTTCCGCAGCCGGCACAATGACCGTTTAAGCCTTCGCTGATGACCTCGCAGTTGGCGCACAAAACTGCTTTTTGAAGACGAACCAGATTCGCGTGACGCCAGGCTTGATCAGTCATATTGGTTACTCCTCGGTCTCGGCTGGAACCCATCGACCTACAGGAATACTGGCGCAGGTTGGTTGCCAAAGTTCTGGCGGTGGAACTGGTTCATTCGGCTGGATTGGCCAGCAAATCGCGCCGGGAGTTGCAACTGTGAGGAAAAAGCTTGCACACGGCGTGGGTGAGGTTTCGGGAGTACCCGGTTACTGGAGTAATCGCACGTTGCAAAGGGTAATCGTGCCCGAATGGCGCAGAAAACCCGTCGCCCACCAACTAGTACAAGCACTTGGAATTTGAGAGGGATGATGGGAGTATGGGAGGAGAGTGGCAGCATGGAACAGATATACAGCGCGTTGCGCTTTCTTCTGGCTTGCGGCATCCTTTTCGGAAGCGGCTATCTTGTCGCAAAGCCTAGAAACGATGCCGACAAAATATTTGCGCCATTCTTATGCGCGTTCGCCGTGTATCACTTGTTGCGTGGACGCGCACCGACCAACCCGTCGCTTCCGCACTGACCACCATCACCAATCGTTTCAATCGCGTTCGTATGAATCAACAAAACCCTCGTTTATTTGGTTCCATCACTTCTTAACGCTGGTCGAGGTCTGCTCCGAAAGCACCCACAAGTCGGGATCGAGGACGACTTTTTGCGGCCGTCCCGGCAACTTGACCCGGACTGGCGATTGTTTCCCCAGCACCGCAATCGGTATAATACCTACCGTTCCCTTCGACAAAGTAATCGACAGAGGCATCAGCATGAACCAACGCTCCGTGTCCGGGACGCCTTCTTGCGCCAGAGTTCCCTCTAGCAACACGCTTCCATCCGCCTGGTCTTCCAGTTCATACGTGAGCCGGTAGGTAGGCAGATAGGTTTGCTGTACCCACTGGCGATAGAACCAGTTCAGATCCTTGTAGGCGAATTTGCGGGCGAGAGCAGTCTGCCCCACATGCGCGTTTACCACCGCAAAGAAATCGTCGGTCGATGCCGCACCATTGGCGTGCTGCCGCACAAAGTCCGCCATCAAGTCGAAAAACGGCTGGCCGTCTCCGGTTTGCGGATCGGTAAAGAGAAAATGCAGCATCCGCAGCACCAGGGCGCCCTTGTTGTAGATCAACGCCGTATAAGCGCCGCCTGTTTCGCGCGTGCTAAGGCGGCGCCCCATGACCAGAGGTCCCACATCCGCCAAGCGTCCCTTGCCAACCCCAGTCAGGGTCTGCGGCGGATTCTTCAGGGACTCCCGCGCCCTTTCTATCAATGCCTTCTCGGAGGAGGTTTTGTCCCGCTTCTGTGTGTACAGCAGCCCTGAGTACTCGGCGAATCCTTCACTTAACCACTGATCACGATAGGAACGCCATAGCACGCTGTCTCCCCACCACTGATGCGAGGTTTCATGCGCAATAAATTTATAGGTCCGCGCATTCGCGCTATCAGCACCGGGAATCATCAAAGTCGTGGGCAGACCCTGCCCGTAGCCAAAGGGATGGAAGACGCCCCGGAAAACCGAATATGGGTACTCCCCGAACAGATTACTGAAGTAGCGAACGCTGTTGCTGAGTTCCGCCAGGATGAAATCTTCCTGGATGACCGCTCGGCCGCCCGGCATCGAATACAGCTCGATGGGCAAGCTACGGCCATCGCTCATTGTCGCCGCGTCCCTGTGGATTTCGTAGTCCCCTAGGCTGAACGATGTGAGGGCCACCGGTTGATCCAGACGAAATTCCGTGACTCGCACATCTTTCGCATCGGGAACGGCTTCGTCGCGAATTAGAGTGCCAATACTCGCCACCACGTCTTTCTTACGGTGGCGAAATTGCATGTCGTACAGCGAGCGCTGCAAGTATCCGTGGCGCGGGTACCATGTTGTGCTGCGCAACGGAAAGTAAGTTCCACCCATCTCAGACTGGAACATGAATTCACCAGCCACCGAAATTTCCAGCGTGAACTTCTGATCCTTTTCGACCGGGGTGGGTAGAACGACGGTGAAACCTCCCTCCCAAGGTTCTTGCATCCACTCGATGGCGGCACCGTCCGCAGTGCGCGCTGAAATTACATGCAATTGCTTCTTCCGGCGCTGGTCTTCAAAGTGGCCGAGATCCTCACCCACAACCAAAGGGATGGCGGTCAAGTGGTCGCTGCGGGACACACACTCCAAGCGCGCCGTCAGGTTCAGCATCTTTTTCGGGTCGGTGAGATCCACTTCCATGCCGTATCGAGGCACCAAAACCAGATCGTCGTCGTCCGCATACCTGGCTACACCCCGCCGGTACCCTTCCTCCCCGTAGAAAGCCATCCAAACATCGGGAGACTGAATATCCTTGTCGAAGACATAGATCAGGCCGCGCTCGCCGGCGTTGATTCCAAAATTCGCTACCGGAATCCGCGATTGAGCATCCAGCAGGAAATCAAAGCGACCCCTCCGGCCTCCGTCAAACTCTGCAAAGAAGAGACCCGGGGACTCCCGATTCAAAATCGACACCATCTGCCGCGCTGAAAGGTTCGCTCCCGTCTCCTCCAGCACCCGCGCATCCAACTCCGCAGCCAGCATGGTCGCAATCGGAGGTGGTGCGGAGCCTTGCTGCGGACCTTCTCCCAAAACGGAATAGGTATCGTCGGTAAACCGCAATACCGCCGTCTTGAAGTCAGAAGCGACTTCGTCCGCTTTCAACAGCCGCCGCACGTTGTTCAGCTCGAACTCATCTGGAGGCGCCGCCTGAAATGAACCTGTCCCGAGAAACACCGCGCCTCTCACCTTCCCATCGATTGGCGCAGGAAAGTAAAACATGCCGTTGTGAAAAGTGAGCCTGACCCGGTCCTTCTTCAAAACCAGGTTTTCTACCCGCACGCTGCGGAATCCAAGGGCAAACCCCTTCAATTGCCCATAAACGACTGCACCTTTCCCTTCCGCTTGCCGCTCGTCGCAACTCGCCGCCACAGCAAAGACCATCGCGTAGAGAAGCGCGTAAGACAGAATGACCAGGACCATCCGGCAGCGGAAACTGCGGCGACAGCGAGGGACGCAGAGTGGCAGTTTTGTCGTGCGAGCGCTCAAACTCTAATCCATACCCAGCAGGACAGCATAGCACCCACATGCCATACGGCTATCAAGTGCACGCCTGTCAAATGTTTTTGTGGGTCGCCGTTGAGTCTGGTGAAGCACCTTAGGAGCTGAAGCCCGGCTCACTTGAAGCCCGCTTATTGCAGGGCTAGGCCTTGCTTCACCCTAATGAATATCAAGGTATTATGACTACTCTAATGAATATCAAGGTATTTGACGATAAGCCTTCGCTTGGCCGGGCGGCCGCTCAGCAGGCTGCCGAAGCCATTCGGCGGGCGATCCAGGAGAACGGACGGGCCCGAATCATCGCTGCGACCGGAGCCTCCCAGTTCGAATTACTGGATTCTCTTACCAGCCTGCCGGACATTGGCTGGGAGCGGGTCGAACTGTTTCATCTCGATGAATATATTGGATTGCCGGCGAACCATCCCGCCAGTTTCAGAAACTATCTGCTGACCCGGTTGATCAATAAAGTCGGGATCACACATTGCCATCTGCTCGATGGCGAACAGGAACCGGCGGAAGTGATCCGCGATGTCGGAGACGCTCTGCAAAGAGCGCCGATTGATGTGGCTTTTGTAGGGATAGGAGAAAACGGCCACCTGGCGTTCAATGATCCTCCAGCGGACTTTGAAACCGACGAGCCGTACATCGTTGTCACCCTCGACGACGCCTGCCGAAGGCAGCAACTGGGCGAAGGCTGGTTCACGGATCTCTCCGAGGTCCCACGACAAGCCATCTCGATGAGCGTCCGCCAGATTGTTCAGGCACGAGAAATTATCTGTGCCGTGTCAGAAGCAAGGAAGGCGCGGGCCGTCGTCCGCTTGCCTGGAGGGCGAGATCAGTCCGCTTGCGCCCGCTTCAATTCTGCGCACTCACGCCAACACTACCGTTTATCTGGATAAGAACGCGGCCTCGCTTCTTTCGAAGCCATCGGTATAGAACGAACGGTGGCGAGCAAACCAGGTCTAATGCGCCTGAGCAATCCTCGTAGTGGGTCAGTTTGGAAACCATGAACCACGAAGGACACGAAGGCACACGAAGGAAAGCCTGGAAAACAAAGCCTTCATGATACGTCGTGTCCTTCGTGGTTTATGCCCTTGCCGCGTCCACTACCGGAATCTGACTTTTCCAAAGCTGGTCGAGCTGCGCTCGACTGGACAGCCGAGGGCGGCTGTCCCCACGCAGGCGACTGGGCAATATCGGGGGGAGAACTTCGCGGGCGAGGGCGCCCGCGCCACATGGGGCTGGTTTTCATTACAATATGGTGCATGCCTGACTCATTGATTATTGCGGGGCGCGAGTTCCGTTCCCGGCTCATTGTGGGCACGGGGAAATACAAGTCTTTTCAGGAAACTGCACGGGCGCTTGAAGCCAGTGGCGCGGACATGGTGACCGTGGCGGTGCGGCGGGTGAATCTGGATCGCAGCAAGGAATCGCTGCTCGATTATCTGGATCCGAAGAAATATTTCCTGCTGCCCAATACCGCGGGGTGTTACACCGCCGATGAAGCCATCCGGGCGGCGCGGCTGGGGCGCGAGGTCGGGCTCTCCGATTGGGTGAAGCTGGAAGTGATTGGTGACCAGGCGACACTCTATCCCGACGTACAGGCCACGCTCGAAGCGACTCGCGTACTGGTAAAGGAAGGTTTTACGGTTCTTCCCTACACTTCTGATGACATTGTGTTTGCCAAGCGTCTGCTCGATGCCGGGGCCGCCACCGTCATGCCGCTGGGAGCACCCATTGGCAGCGGGCTGGGGATTCAGAATGCGGCCAACATTCGCATCCTGCGGGAGATGATTGCCGGGGTGCCGCTGGTGCTCGATGCGGGCGTGGGCACGGCTTCCGATGCCGCGCTGGCGATGGAGTTGGGAGCAGACGCGGTGCTGATGAATACGGGAATTGCCAATGCGCAGGACCCGGTGCTGATGGCAGAAGCCATGAAGCATGCCGTGCTGGCCGGGCGCAAGGCTTATCTGGCGGGCCGGATGCCGCGAAAGCTTTACGCGACGGCGAGTTCTCCGCTGGAAGGTGTGGTGCGGTGATTGAGATGAGAGGCTCGATTCCGGTGCTGGAGCATGATGGTACTCTTACAACCCCTAATCGGGCAGATTCCTAAAACTGCAGTCCCATTCTCGTTTCCCCGGGGCTCGGTGGCACTTTCCTTCTTGACAATCCGGCGGAGTGTCCAGAGAATGCGCTCGCGCCCCGTGCAAATCATTTCAGGAGGTTCTCATGTTTCAAATCCGGCTCGTCATCGCAATGCTAGCGGCATTGGTGTTCCTGCCAGGCAGTTCTGCAGCCCAAATGAATTCGAGTGACGCTGGTCAATACGTCATCCTCAGCGCGCAATATGGCACTGCCCGAAAGCACGTGGACGTTACCAACCGTTTGAAAGAGCTGGCCCGCCAGGACCGTACATTCCGCATGGGCAACAGCACCTT
This sequence comes from Terriglobia bacterium, assembly GCA_963797385.1. Classification (GTDB taxonomy): domain Bacteria; phylum Acidobacteriota; class Terriglobia; order Terriglobales; family Acidobacteriaceae; genus JAIQFF01. The sequence continues at coordinate 119,297 of CAWCPY010000011.1, read as the reverse complement.
TGGCGTGGACCCTGATCCCGGGCAGAACAAGACGCTGCGCATCTACGCCCGCGGACCGAATGGGCAGGAGCGCATGTTTGAGTATCGCGAAGGCAACACGGTTGACGGCTCCCAGTTCCGCAGCTGGGGTCGCGGCGACTGGGGCCAGGGCGGATGGAATGGCAGATGGGAAGGCAGCGGATATGGCGGCGGCAACGACCGAGACTCCGGCGAGTACGTCATCCTCAGCGCGCAATACGGCACTGCCCAGCACCACGTGGACGTTACCAACCGCCTGAAGGAACTGGCGCGCCAGGACCGCACCTTCCGCATGGGCAACAGCACTTTTGGCGTGGACCCCGATAAAGGGCGGGACAAGACGCTCCGCATCTACGCCCGCGGACCGAATGGGCAGGAGCGCATGTTTGAGTATCGCGAAGGCAGCACGGTTGACGGCTCGCAGTTCCGTAGCTGGGGTCGCGGCGACTGGGGCCAGGGCGGATGGAATGGCAGGTGGGAAGGCAGCGGCTATGAACCACAACCCGAGATGAACGCAGCCCTCCAGAACCTGCGTGAAGCACAGCGAAACCTGCAACTGGCCTCGCGCGACAAGGGCGGACACCGGGCGAATGCGGTGAGGCTAGTCAACCAGGCCATCGGGGAGGTCGAGGCCGGCATTCAATACGACAACCGGCATTAGCACACGTGATTACCTGTCTTCAGGCCCGGTGGCTCCGCCGGACTGAAGCCCAACGCCTCATTGCCGGATGCTGCGCTGGAAGGCTCGCTCCTCCAGGGCGTGGTTCCTTAGCGAACCGGCAAGAATTTTGAAGTTCTGGGTCAACAACGTCTCGCCCTAGCCGGCTTAGGGCGAGTTTTCCTTTTTGAACAGAAAATCGAAGGAATTCACAGCTTATCCACAGTCTAATAAGGGCTAAATTGCTCCTTGCATTGAAAAAGGGGAACACCGGTGAAGCGAAAGCAGAAGATTCTGGCCGCAGCCGCGCTTTGGGGTGGGTGCGCCTGGTTCGTCAGCATGGATGTGGATTTCCTGGTGACGCACATCCAAAGTGCTCCGCATTGGCTGTTGCAGGGTTTTCGCGCTCTGTTCATGGGAGTGAGCGTGGCCATCGGGTATGTGGTCTATCGCAAATACCTTCTTGAAATGCAGACCCGGAGCGAGAAGTATGCAGAGATCCGGGCGCAGATTCGCCGGTTGCTTGCCGATTTGCTCACGGTTTCCGATGATGAGTTGATCCACCAGTTGCAGCGCACGATCCAGCGCATCGAGCAGCTGCTCAAGCGACATGACCCTGAGGTAGCCCGCGGCGGCGCGGAATCGAAAAAGGCGAAGGTTGCATGATCAGGGGCCAAAACATCAGGGGAGTGAAGAGGCGCGAAGCTGGTGCAAGATCGGCGATTGAACTCGGGCCTCAAGAGCTGTCCCCGGAGGTTCAGAAAATGAGAGACACAGTTCGATGCCCCTATTGTGTGTCAGGCTCTGAGATTTTCGCCATGGTCGTTCACGTGGATGGCAGGTACATCTGCGGCAAGTGCGGTCATACAGCGTATCCCGACGATGCCGCGTATTCGTGCCGCTGTCCGAAATGCCTGGAGTTGGCAGACTCCAGAATGGCCAGTTAAGAAGTGCTCTGCCCGACCTCCGAGCGTTTACAGCCTCGCGCCATCAGCTGTGGACCGCTCGATGCCCAGCAATCGCCGGACCTGAAAATTCAAACCAATAACCACTGAGGACACAGAGGTCACAGAGAAATGGCTAGGCCAGGCCGCCTTCCCGGGCGAGTTTCAGGGCTTCGATAGCGGCCCCGCGGGCTCCGGCGGTATCGCCATTCGGCATCACATAAATTGGAATGCCGGCCTGCTCCTCGCGCTGGGGCGGCATGGCGACGCGGATCTGTTCAATAAACCAATCCTGAAACGGCTTGGCGGTTTCGAGGGCGCCTCCGCCGACGATGAAGGCGTCGGGGTCGAAGGTGTTCACCATCTCATCGAAAAAGAGACCCAGGGCGTGAGCCTGCACGCGGAAGACTTCCCGGCTCAAGGGATCGCCCTTTTCCGCCAGGCCACGCACCAGTTTGGCGGCCTGGTGGAGATCGACTTTGGCCAGTTCGTGACCGGGATAGCGCGGTAGAAAATAGGGCAGGATATTTTTCTCGATCGCAGTAAGCGAGCATAGCGACTCCAGGTCGCCAGTGCGTCCGCAGTTGCATTGCGGCTTGATGCCGCTGGTCCCGGCGATGCTCTGATACGGAATCAGCACGTGGCCCAGTTCTCCGCCGAATCCGTTCTTGCCTTTCACCACATTGCCCTCGAGGATGACCCCGCCGCCATTGCCGGTGCCGATGATGCTGGAAATCGAAGTCTCCCGGCTGTTGGAGCCGAAGATGGCGTAGTGCCCCCAGAGCGCCGCGGCATTGGCGTCGTTCAAATAGGACACCGGCTTGCCGAGTTTGTGGGCCAGGCCTTCACGAATATCGAAGCCGGCCCACCTGGGGTGGGCAAAGTTGGTGGAGCCTCGAGCGCTGAGCTGGCCCAAGGCGCTGGCTGGGCCCGGGGTGTCGAGGCCGACGGCGACCACTTCTTCGAGTCGAACACCGACTTTTTGCGTAGCCATCTTCAGGCCGTCGGCGATTTGCTGTAGACAAATATCCGGCCCCTGCCTGGCCAGAGCTGGATGCTCGAGCAGTTTCTCGATGAGGAACTTCTCCTGCTGGTCCAGCAACGTATAGTTGATGGCGGTCCCGCCCAGATCGACTCCGGCCACGACTGGCACAATTCTCTCCTCAGGCCTGTGACACCGGCTTGGCCACAGCTTACCAGAAGGTTGTCCGAATTCTACCGGGTTACAAAACGGGGGTGCCCTCACCCTCGTCTCCCCGTATTTTGGAGAGACAGGGTGGGAGCGCGAGGCTTCAAGTTCTCGCCTTGCCGTTCCAAAGTGCGCAACGACGAGGACGGGGGCACCCACGATCGTTCCGTTTCCGGTTTTGATGGAGGATCCGGCAGCGAGTTCGCGCCGCCGACGCGATTCTTTTTGTGACGGATGAAAACTTGTGACGGATGAAAACGAAGAGTTAATCAGGCAGCGGCTGCAGAATCTTGCGGACTGGACGCGGCGGATTGCGCCGAAATGATGATGTAGCGCCGCTGTCTCTTCGGCTGCCCTGCGGGCATTTGGTCTGCCCTCGGTGTGAGGGCGGGACGCCCTCACGACAGCCGCCGGGACGGCGGCGCTACTTAACTTCACAACATCTTTACGCTTTCGACGTGGATGGTATCGCCTTTGATTTCTCCCGTGACGGCCACGTGATGGCCTTCGTGTCCCTTGAGAGCGTCCTGGTTGTCCACGGTCAGGACTTTGTTATCGCCGTCGGTGACCACTACGGCTGAGGCCCCGGCTGCGATACATTTTTTGGTGCAGGCTTCGGCACCGGCGTTGGCACCCTTGGCTCCGCACTTGGAATCGCTGACCCAGCCCTTTACGGTCTGGGACTTGCCCATGTCATCGGCTGACACGACAGCCACCATCAGGAACAACAAGGAGAGGGCAAAACAGATTGCGAGCAGTTTCTTCATGACTGAATTCCTCGAGTTTTGGGCGGCCCGTAGCCGCGGATTGTAGCAACGCCCCGCTGCGAGCGTTCTGTGCTACTTGGATTGACGTTACGAGGTAGCAGTTGGTTACTCATTAAATTTTCCAACTGGAATTTGAGGAAGTATACCACCGGAGCGGGCTCTGGCGTCACCAAGGCCGGGGTTACCCAGTCCATGTTCCACCGCCTCGGCCCGCACACGGGCCTGGCGGAGCGTTGCTCCGCCGGACAGATGAGGACATCTGTCCCTACGTGGTTCATGGTCTGAGGTCTGACGCCGTTACTTCTGGGCGGCGTTGGTTGCGGGAATCTGGAGTGGAGGAGGAGTGGGAGCTACGTAGACCACTTCGCCGGGGCGGGCATAATGTAACTGCTCACGGGCCTCTTTCTCGATGGTCTTGGGATCGGTCTCGAGGGCCTTGATCTGGCCGTTATAATGGTCGTTTTCTTTCTGCAACTGGTCAATTTCTTGGCGCAGGTTTTGGTAGTCAGCGCGCTTTTGCCGGTAAACCACCATGCCATTGGCCCCGAACATGACATGAAGAAACAGCCAAACCGTGACCACAGCCACGCCCACGGTGGCCAGCCGGCGCCGGGAGGTGTATGCCCAGGTGGAAGCCGGGCGCAGCTTCTCCTTGATGCGCCGGCCGAGGACCTCGGCCTGAGGAGCGCGCTCAACCAGCGCGCTTAGACCCCACTGGGCCCGCGGCATCAACCGAATTCTTGGTCGCTCTATTCGAAGATCCATGCTTTGGCGGCTACGCTCAGTTTCTCCAGGTCGGCCTGGCTACGGGCTTCAGAGTAAACCCGGACAACCGGTTCCGTACCCGACAATCGGTAACAAACCCAGGAGCCATCCGCGAACAGGAGCTTCAAGCCGTCGGTGCGTACGATCTCGGCGACCTTCCGGCCCATGAGATCGCGGGGCTCACGTTGCAACTTTCCAGTGAACTTCTCTTTCACCTCCGGCGTCAAGTGGAAGTTCTCGCGCAGACTGTAAAAGGAACCAACTTCGGCAAATAGCTCCTGCAATTGCTGACCGAGCGATTTGCCGCGACGGGCCACCATCTCGCAGCACAACAGGCCGGCCAGCACGCCGTCCTTTTCGGGAACGTGGTGGCGGATGGAGAGTCCCGCGCTCTCTTCGCCGCCGATGGCAATCTTGTCCTGCTTGATCAGCTCTCCGATGTACTTGAATCCCACCGGGGTCTCGTGCAATTCGATGCCGTGATGTTTGGCTACGGCGTTGATCAGGTTGGTGGTAGCGACTGACTTGGCCACGCCATTTTTCCAACCCCGGCTGTCCACCAAATAGTCGAAGAGCAGGGCGACGATGTAGTTGGGGGTGAAGAAGGTGCCGTCGGCGTCCACGATGCCGAAGCGGTCGGCGTCGCCGTCGGTGGCGATGCCGATGTGCGCCTTGGTGGCCCGCATCTGTTCCCGGCATCCCGCGAGCAAGTGGTCGTCGGGCTCGGGGGCGTGGCCGCCAAAGAGGACATCGCGACAGTCGTGGACGGTGGACACATTCACGCCGGCCTCGCGCAGCAGCGAGTCAGAGTATCCGCGGGCAGCGCCCCAGAAGGGATCAAAGACCACCTGCAGATTGGCTTTCTGGATGACTTTGAAGTCGATAATCTCGCGCAGGCGCGCCAGGTACGCGCTGCGAGGTTCGAGAGCCTGGGCGGCTACAGCTTTTCCTGAGGGCTTCGGCTTCCCGCTGTTCGCATCGCTGGCCGCGATTTCGGCTTCGATCCTTTTTGTGGCCTCGGGCAGCGCGGGCGCGCCATCCGGCGTAGAGAACTTGATGCCGTTGTATTCCGGTGGGTTGTGCGAGGCGGTGAAGTTGATGGCGCCGTCGGCTTTCTCTCGAATCACGGCGTAGGAGATGGCGGGAGTAGGAGCAGGTTCAGCGATCAGCAGCGGCGTAATGCCGTGGGCGGTAAGAATTTCGTCCGCCATGGCGCAGAAGGTTTCGCCCAGGAAACGCGGGTCGCGTCCCACGATGACTCGCGCCCCGGAAGCTTTCTGCGAAACCACGTAGCGGGCGATTCCGGTGACGGCGCGGCGCACATTGGCGAAGGTAAACTCGTCTGCCATAACGGCGCGCCAGCCAGAAGTTCCGAAATGAATTTCTGTAGCCATCTTAATCTCCCGAGCGCGACCGGGTGCTACCCTGTCAGCCGTAAACTGAAGGCTGATTCTATATGACAGACAAGATTCTCGTCCTCACCACCGCGAGTTCGAAAGATGAAGCGCGCAAGATCGGCCGCGTCCTGGTGGAACGGCTGCTGGCGGCCTGCGTAAGTATCGTCCCCCAGGTAGATTCAATTTACCGCTGGGAAGGGGAAATTGAGGAGGCTGAGGAGTGGTTGCTGATCGTCAAGACCACGCGCGGCGCGTTTGAACGGGTGCGCGAAGCGATCAACGAGCTTCATTCCTACGATGTGCCGGAGTGTGTCAGCCTTGTGATCGACGAGGGCAGCGCGGAATATCTGAGTTGGATTGGGCAATCGGTGAAATGAGCAGCGAATTTCACGGAAAACACGTAGGGTTGGGTGCCCTCACCCGCCCACCCGGGCAAGGCCCGGCCGGTTCTCCACCCGCAGCACTGCCACACCCGGCGAGCTTCGCTCGCCCGCCCGGACGAGGGCGTCCGGGCCTACGTAATTCTTGATTGAATTCAAATCGCCGCCAGGGCATGGTCGAGATCGTCCACGATGTCCTCCACGTTTTCAATTCCCACCGAAATGCGCACCAGGCCGTCCGTAATTCCGATTTCCCGTCGTCCCTTTGCGCCCAGGGCGGCGTGGGTCATGGTGGCGGGATGCGAGATCAGGGTCTCGACTCCGCCCAGGGATTCCGCCAGCGAGCACACGCGTACTTTCCGCAGCATCTTTTTTGCGTTGGAGAGCGATCCGGTTTCAAAGGTGATCATCGAACCGAAGCCGGTCATCTGGCGTTGCGCCAGGTTGTGCTGGGGATGTTCCTCCAGGCCAGGATAGAAGGCTTTTCTTACCTTTTTGTGGCGGGCCAGAAACTCGGCGACGAATCTGCCATTGCGGTCGTGCTGCTCCATCCGCGCCGCCAGGGTCTTCACTCCGCGCAGCACGAGCCAGCATTCGAATGGGGAGAGAATCGCTCCCGCGGCTTTCTGTACGAAAGCGAGTTTGTCGGCCTGCTCTTTGGTTGTGCAAACGACGACGCCACCCAGCCCATCACTGTGTCCATTGAGGAATTTTGTGGTGGAGTGAACCACCATGTCGGCGCCCAGGGCAATGGGCTGCTGAAAATAGGGCGACATGAACGTGTTGTCGACCACCAGTTCCACCTTTCTGCGGCGGCATACCTGGCTGACGGCTGCGATGTCGCTGAGCGACATGAGCGGGTTGGTGGGGGTCTCGACATAAACCATTCGCGTGTTCTTGCGAATCGCCCGGTCGACATTCTTCGCGTCGGAAGTGTCCACGTAAGTAAATTGCATTCCGAAGTTGGCCAGGACCTGGTTGAAGAGGCGGGGCACGCCACCGTAAAGATCGTTGCCGCAGACCACATGGTCGCCGGATTTGTACATAGTGCAAATGGCGTTGATCGCAGCCATCCCGCTGGCGAACGCACGGGCTGCGCTTCCTCCTTCGAGGGCCGCCAGATTTTCTTCCAGGCGAGTGCGAGTTGGGTTCGAAACCCGGGCGTACTCGTAGCCCTTGTTCTTGCCCAGCTCCTGCTGCACATAGGTGGATGTGGGATAGATGGGAACTGCAACAGCTCCGGTTTCAGGATCGGGCTCTTGTCCGGCATGGATCGCGAGGGTGGCAAAACCCGGGCGTTTGTTTTTCATGAGGAGCTTTCAGCTATCAGCTGTCAGGTTTGGTTCATCAGGTTGATTGAGTTTGAATTCATTGGTTGTGAATTCACGAGTTGATTCGTCAGTTTTCAGTTTCAAGTTCCCGGTTCTCAGAGGCTGGCAACTGAAGGCTGAGAGTTATTTTTTTCAAATTCCACCTTCAAAGATTTTTTTCGACAAATAGCGCTCGGCCGAATCCGGAATCATGGTTATCACCCTTTTTCCCTGGCCCAGCCAGCCTGCTACCCGCACCGACGCCACCACATTGGCGCCGCCGCTCGAGCCGGAAAGCACGCCCTCGCGGGCCGCCAGCGACTTCACCATGGCGAAGGCATCGGCATCGGTGACCATCAGTACCTGGTCGCAAACCGAGCGATCAAAATTTCCCGGGATAAAGCTTGCGCCAATGCCTTCCACTTTATGCGGACCGGGCTTGCCACCACCCAGGATCGAGCCCTGGGTCTCGACCGCGTAGGCCAGCACCTGGGGCAGTCGCTCCTTCATGAAGCGGGCTACACCGGTGAAGGTGCCGGCCGTCCCCGCACCGATGACCAGCGCATCGATACGACCTTCCATCTGTTCGAAAATCTCCCTGGCGGTGGTCTCGTAGTGATAGTCGGGATTGGCGGGATTTCCAAATTGGCCGGCCATGAACGCACCCGCGGTCGAAGCCACGAACTCGTTGGCGCGCCGGATGGCTCCGAGCATGCCCTCCGCGTCCGGAGTGCGCGTCACTTGAGCACCGAGGGCGCGCATGATCGCGACTTTCTCCTCGGAAAAGCGCTCGGGCACAAAAAGGGCGACTTTGTATCCCCGCTGGACCCCGATCAGCGCCAGGCCGATACCAGTATTGCCGGCAGTAGCTTCGACAATCGTGCCCCCCGCCCGGAGCCGGCCGTCGGCTTCAGCGCGCTGAATAATTCCGCTGGCCGCCCGGTCCTTTACGCTGCCGCCGGGATTGAGATATTCCAGCTTGGCATAGACACCCGCAACGTCATCTGGAACCAGCTTCTTGAGTTGCAGGATGGGAGTATCGCCGACAAGCTCGGAAATGTCGTCGGTGACGCGCAGGCGTTTACCCTCGGTGGTTTTTGTCTGCACTCTACAGGGTACGGAAGGCGGAGCGGAGCGTCAATGGAGCCGGCAACAGTTTGGCGAGAGGCTTTACCACAAAGACACATTCTTCATTGGGGAGGGATGGGTCGGCTTTTGAAGTCAGTTTCCAGTTTCCAGGTCCTGGTTTCCAGTTCCCGGTTCTCAGTTCCTGGTTTCCAGTTTCTGGTTCTCAGTTTCCGCCGCCAGAGGCTTCTTCCTGGCCGGCATAGTAGCCGCTGCGGGTCCTTACGGTGAGTTTGCCATGTCCCGGGGCGCGGGCATCGACCCGGATGGTGCGATATCCGCCGACGCTTCTAGGAGTGGTCGGTTTATAGCCAATGGTGTACTGATTTCGGATGTCACGGGCAACCGCGCTGCTGATGGCGTCCACCTCATCCAGTGTGCGGGGGAAGAATGCGATGCCTCCCGTACGCTCGGCAATGGTTTCGAGAGCACGCTTGGCACGCCTTTGCCGCTCTTCACCCAGCAGTCCAATGGCGTAAACCGTCGGCCCATTCTCTTCCTGCAACCTGCGGACTGCCTGTTCCAGGGATTCCCGGCTGGCGTCGTCTTCGCCATCGGTCACGACGAACAGGATCTTCTTCTGCAGCTTTCCATGTTTTTTCAACTCCTCGGCTGAAGCCACGACCGCATCGTAAAGGGCGGTTCCGCCGCGAGTCTCGTATTTCTCCAGCGCGGTCTGCAGCAGGTTGATCTTGCTGGTGAAGGGCTGGTCGAGGAAATACTCGTCGCTGAAGTTGACCACAAACACTTCATCGTTGGGATTGCTGGCGCGTACCAGATTCAGGGCGGCCTTGTTTACCTTGGCGCGCTTTTCCCGCATCGAGCCTGAGTTATCAATCACGATGCCCAGGGAGATGGGAATGTCTTCATGACGGAAAGACTTGATGACCTGGGGCTTGCCGTCTTCAAACACGGTGAAGGCGTTCTGGTTGAGGTCGGTGATGATGTGCTGCTTGTCATCGATAACGGTGGCGTGGAGCAGGACCTCCTGCACCTCGGAATGGAAGACGAAGCCCCCGGGCTCGACGCCAGGTTCCTGGCCCTGGCTGGGCGGGGCCGGCGGCGAGGTCTCGGGTGCGGCCTGACTGGGAGCTGGCTGAGAGCTGCGCGGCGGAGCCTGGGGCGGGGTCGTGTCCTGGGCGCCGACTGTTAAGCTGAACAAAAATAATGGGATAAGCCCAAGTCTTACACGGTTATTCCGTAGGCGCATAGTAACCCGTCTTGGCATACACCCGCAGCGGCGGCAGACCCTTTGGTGGAAGCAGCTTCACCTTTATCTTACGCCATTTGCCGTCATGCCCCGGGTTCTTTGGACGGTATCCAAGCACATATTGGTTGCGTAGCTCGATCCCTATTTTTGTAGCGACGTCAGCCAAATCGTTCGGGTTGTCTATGGTAAAGGCCCGTCCACCGGTGAGTTCGGTGAGATCGCTCAGTAGGGCGGGACCCAATTGCTCCTCGGGAGTGGACATGTAGCGGTCATAAATTCCGATGGCGTAGATCAACAGGTCCGCTTCTTTCACCACCGACCGGATCTCGCTCTCGGTGTAGCGGCTATGGTTGTCACCCCCGTCGGAGATGACCAGGAGGGCCTTTTTGGGGTATTTCGCCTGCCTCATCTTGCTGACCCCGAGGTAGATGGCGTCCAGCAGGGCGGTGCGGCCCTTGGGAATGGTGTACACCAGCTTGCCCTGGATGTCCTCGATGGACTGAGTGAAGTCGGAAATCTCCTCCGGCTTGTCGGCGAAGGTGATCATGAAGAATTCATCCTGCGGATTGGCGGCCTTGAAGAATTCGATCACAGCTTCGCGGGCACGCTCGATCTTGCTGCTCATGCTGCCGCTCATATCGAAGATCACACCCAGGGAGACGGGAGCGTCTTCACTGGAAAAGTGACGGATATCCTGCCGGTCTTTGCCTTCGAAAAGAGTGAAATTTTCCTTGTCGAGTCCAGTGACCAGGCGATTCATGGGGTCGGTAATGGTGACCGGCACAAGGACCAGGTCCACATCCACCTTAAGGGGTTTGGTATGTGTCCTTAAGGAGGGATCCATGATCTGCTTCTCGACCACCGGAGGCTGAATTCTGGGGGTAACGTGGACATCGTCCACCGGGCTCTGCGCCCAGGCGGCAGGGGAAAGCGAAACGACGACCAGGGCCAGGAATAGAAGGACAGAAACGGTACGGGCCTTTTCTTTGGACAACATAAGCCTTCTCAGGGTCCAGGGTAGGGCCAAGCGGGACGTTCGAGCTTGGGTCGATGGGCGGGATGACCCGCGCCCATGAAGGCGGGCCATAATTACCTCATTAATCGCGATACTATCACAGCTTCAAAATGAGTTGTCATGCTTCTGTCACGTTTTTCTGGCCGCTCTTGCGATGGCATGAGTGCTGCAAAGGTTTGCCTAGTTTTGGGTGGAAACCGCGATCTGAAACCGTGTGGGTCGAACACTCTTGTCCGATCCGACGCTCTTGATCTTGATCTTGGGATTCTCCCGAGAGAGTAAAAATCCAAGTCAAAGGCGTCGGACAAGAGTGTCCGACCCACACCACACCAACCTCTTGTACAATTTCAGATTCCACTTTCAGCCATGGCACACATTGAGCCCTTTCGCGCCCTTCGCTATGACCCGACCCGGGTCTCGATTCCACAAGTCGTCACCCAGCCCTACGACAAGATCACGCCGGAGATGCAGGATGGCTATTACGCTGCCAGCCCCCAGAACCTGGTGCGCGTTATCCTGGGCAAAGAGCACGCCGGCGACCATGCGGGCGAAGACCGGTACACTCGTGCGGCACAATTCTTCCGTGACTGGAGGCGGCAAGGCATCTTCCTGCAGGACGCCCAGCCCTCCATCTACCTCTATGTTCAGCGCTTTACGGTCCCCGGAGGAACGGCCCAACTGGAGCGGCGCGGCATCATTGCCCTGGGCCGGATCGAAGACTATTCCGCCGGCGTCGTATTCCGCCATGAGCAGACCCTGGCCAAACCCAAGGCCGACCGCCTGCAACTATTACTGGCCACCCGCGCCCATTTTGGGCAGCTTTTCATGTTGTACAGCGATCCGGCCGCCGAAATCGAAAGCCTGCTGGCACCCGGCGGACAGGCCGATCTCGAAACCGTCGACGAATACGGAGTCTCGCACCAGGTCTGGAAAATCTCCGACCCCGGGCTGGTCAACCTGGTGCGGGGCAAGATGCGGGACAAGAAGCTGATCATTGCTGACGGCCATCACCGCTACGAAACCGCGCTGAATTATCGCAACCAGCGCCGGGCTGTGGCTGGGCCTTCCGGAGCGGCCCCAAGAGAGCGCGCTTCGCTTCAGGATCCGAGGGGCCAAGGCTTAAACGCAGCTCCCGATCCCGCAGATGCGCCTCACGAACTGGTGATGATGACCCTGGTCAACATGGACAGTCCCGGCATGATCATCCTGCCTACGCACCGCGTAGTGCACGGTCTGCCGTCATTCTCCTCGGCCGCCTTCCGGGATGGAGCCAGCGCCTACTTCAGCGTGGAAGAGGTGGATACCACGGTGGACGCCGCCCGCGCGGCCATCATTCTGCGCGAAGCCGGGCGCATGGGCACGGCCCTGCTGGCGGTCACCTCCGACCGGGTCTTTCTCCTCGACCGGGCCAAAGCCGCGGCCGGAGAAATTTTTGCCGGCTGGTCGCTGCGCCAGCAAGCACTTGATGTGGTGCAGTTGCACAAGTGTTTGCTCGAAGGCGTGCTCGGGATTTCGGAGGAGGCCATCCGCGAGCAGAAAAACGTGCGCTACATTCGAGACATCGGCGAGGCCATGGCGCAGGTTCGGAGTGGATCGGCCAATGTGGCCTTCCTTATGAATCCCGCCCGCATGGCGCAGGTGCGCGACATTGCTTTTGCCGGCGAAGTCATGCCTCAGAAGTCCACTGATTTTTATCCCAAGCTGCTTACCGGTCTGACCATCTATGCGCTGGAGTAGCCGACCTCGGGAGCGCGCCGCCCCGGCTGTGATTTTTGGGACGGCGGCCCTGTTGGCCTTGCTTGTTTTCAATGCGGTGGTTTCGGGCTTCTCCGAAGAGAAGCGGCTGTCGGTGTACTCCGCGACCGCCAGTTACTCCCTGGCAGTCAGAGAGCAGAATGGCGCGGAATACGTTAGCCTGCTCGAAGTGCTTGAGCCCCTGGGCCCGGTCAGCGCCCGGACCGACGGCGGAGTCTGGCGGCTGAGTTTCAACCGCGTGGAGGGCGAATTCACTCCGGGAACAACGAGGGCGCGGGTGCGGGGCAAAAGTTTCGATCTCCCGGCCAACTTCTGGCTGGAAAACGGGCACGGCCTGGTGCCCCTGGGTTCTCTCCCGGGACTGGTACAGCGCTTCCTGGGCATGGCGGCAAATTTCCACGAGAGTTCGCGGCGCCTGTTTATCGGCAATGTGGCAGTCCACTTTACCGCCCAGGTAAGCAAGACGAATCCGCCCACCCTGGTGATGAATTTCACTTCGCCGGTGAATCCCACCATCGCCACCGAGCCGGGGAAACTGCGCATGCTGTTTACCCGGGAGCCGCTGGTCCCTCCCGGATCGCAAACCTTGACCTTTGACAGCCAGACAATCCCTTCGGCTACGTTTCAGGAGAGTAACGGGGCGGCGGAGATCGCGGTGAATGGACCGGTACCGCTCTTCGCCAGCTTCAGCAACAACGGCAGGACGATCATGATTACGCCGGCACCGCAGTCGCCTCCGAACGCGCAGGCCCCGGCTGCGCCTCCCGCCGTTGCTCCGGGCGGACTACCTCCACAGGTCCTGCCTGGAACGGTCATGCCCGCGACGGTTGCGAGCCCGGCGCACTATTTTGTGGTGGTGGACGCGAGCCATGGCGGAGATGAGCGCGGCGCGGCGCTCAGCGACCAGTTGGCGGAAAAAGATGTCACGCTGGCCTTTGGCTTGCGGCTGGGCCAGCAGCTGCAGGCGCACGGGATTTCAACCCTGGTGTTGCGCGAGGGAGACGCCACCATGAGCCTGGACCAGCGCGCAAATATGACCAACGCGGCGCATCCGGCGATCTACATTTGCCTGCACGCGACCTCGCAGGGCACCGGGGTTCGGCTCTACACCGCATTGCTTCCGGTTGGGAGCGAGAACCAGGGGCCGTTTCTTGACTGGACCACGGCACAGTCCGGGTTTCGCGCCGCCAGCCAGAGCGTCGCAGCCAGCCTGGCGACGGAGTTGGGGACGAAGCAGATTGCAGTCCGTTCCCTGCTGGCGCCTCTGCGCCCCTTGAACAACATTACGGCCGCTGCCGTGGCCATCGAAATCGCGCCCCCGTCGGGGAAGCTTGATGACCTGACCTCCGCCGCCTACCAGCAAATGGTGGCGGAATCGGTCACGGCTGGAATTGAAGGCGTGCGGAACCAGCTGGGGGGCACGCCATGATTCCGCGCCATCTGATTATCGCTGTCGCGGCGATGCTGGCAGTGGCGTTGGGAATGAGCCTCTATGCGTGGCGGATGCGGGGCCGGGCCACGCAGGCCGAAGTACCCGCCGAGTATGCCCATCCGGTAGCAGCGCCGGTGCAGGGGCCCACTGAACAGGTCACGCTCTACGTGGCCTACGACGAGCCTGGCGTGCTGCGTGCGCAGGCGGCCAGCATTCCGCTGCCGGCGGGGCGCCAGGAACGGGCGCAGGAACTGCTGCGGGCCCTGCTAGGCGTTTATATGGATAAATCTTCGTCCCACCCGCTGGGTCCGGGGAGTGAAGTGCGCGACGTGTATCTCGTGGATCCCGGGCTGGCCGTGATTGATCTCAATGACGCCTTTGCCGACGGGCATCGCTCGGGCGTTCTGGTGGAAGAACTCACCGTGGCTTCGCTGGTGCAGACTTTGGCCACAGGCATCCCTGGAATTAATCGGGTGAAGATTCTGGTGGGCGGGAAGGAGCGCGAGACGCTCGCGGGTCATGCTGATTTGTCGTCTGTTTACGATGTTTCGGCGGTGGCGCAGATGGTGGGGGAGTTGCAGAAGTAGGCTTCGGTCTGGTGGGATAACTGGCCCCAGTTTTCAGTTTTTGGTTGTCAGTTCTCAGTATTTGGGCCCTCACCGGGCTACCTGGCGGCTGCTAGAATCCTTGCATGTTCTATCGATCCGACAATCGTTCGCCGGACCAGATGCGGCCGGTCAATATTATTCCCAATTTCATCAACACGGCCGAGGGATCGGTCCTGATTGAGCTCGGCAATACGCGCGTAATCTGCACGGCTTCGGTCGAGGAAACCGTGCCGCAATTCATGCGCAACCGGGGCAAGGGCTGGATTTCGAGCGAGTACAGCATGCTGCCGCGAGCGACCCTGACGCGGACGCCACGCGAGGTGAACAAGGGCCGTCCCAGTGGGCGCACGCATGAAATCCAGCGTCTGATCGGGCGGGCGCTGCGCGCGGTCACGGACCTGGAACGCATGGGTGAACGCACCATCTGGATTGACTGCGACGTGATCCAGGCAGATGGCGGGACCCGCACGGCGTCCGTCACTGGGGCTTTCGTGGCGCTCGGCCTGGCGCTGGAAAAGCTGGTGCAGGCGGGCACCCTGACTTCGGTTCCCTTCCGCGACTATCTGGCGGCGGTGAGCGTCGGAATTGTGGATGGCGAGATCCTGCTCGACCTGTGCTACGAAGAAGACTCGCGCGCGGATGTGGACATGAACTTCGTGATGACCGCAGGCCGCAAGCTGGTGGAAGTGCAAGCGACGGCGGAGCACCAGGTGTTCGACGAGGAACAGCTGGGAAAGATGATCACCCTGGCCAGCCAGGGCGTGCAGACGTTGATCGCGAAGCAGCAGGCTGTGCTCGGGACGCTGACGCTGCGGCAGTAGGCTGCGCGCGGAAATGAGGCAGGAAAGAGTTTCCAAATGCTCCGAGCCTAACTGTCATTTGACGAGACGAAAAGAATCCACGGTCAAACCTCCTGCTGGATGCTGCAGAGAGTAGAAAACGTGACCGCATCGTGACCAACACGCTAAGTGCCCGGCTCTCTTAGGGCCCCTTGCGGCAAAAGGTTTCAGCTTGCCCAACAGGTGCAAAAATCTTGAACCGCCTACGGCGTCAGCAATCCTGAACTAGGACGCTGCTCGGTTTTGCTTTACTATCTGGAGTCGGGCGGAAATGCCCAATCAACAGGCAGCTCCAAAAATCACCATGACCATGCTGAAACTGAAGGTTCTCGGGAGAGTCATTGAATCGGGACTGGTCGCTATCGTACGGACCCATAGTTCAGACCTTGCCGAGCGTATCGCGGAAGCCTGTGCTCTGGGGGGCGCAGCGGCGATTGAGATCACGTTCACAGTCCCCGGAGCGGCTTCCGTCATTGAAGATCTCGCGAAAAAATACAAGTCCGGCGAAATCCTCATCGGCGCTGGAACAGTGCTCGATCCGGAGACCGCCCGCATCGCCATCCTGGCCGGGGCGCAATACATCGTCAGCCCGTCGGTGAGCGTGGAGACGGCGCGTTTGTGCAACCGCTACCAGGTCCCTTACATGCCGGGTGCGGGAACCATGCGCGAGATCGTGGACGCGATGGAGTGTGGCGCAGACATTGTGAAACTTTTCCCCGGCGAAACTCTTGGACCTGCATTCGTGAAGGCGGTAAAAGGCCCGCTGCCCCAGGCTTCCCTAATGCCGACCGGCGGCGTGAGCATCGATAACGTGGCGGACTGGATCAAGGCCGGTGCGGTTGCGGTAGGAGTGGGCGGCAGCCTGACCGCAGGCGCAGAGAAAGGCAACCTGCAACTGGTCACGGACACGGCGAAACAGTTTGTCGAGAAGATCGCGAAAGCACGGGGAAAGTAGTGCGGGACTTTTGGCGTCCTTTGCGGCTTCCTTAGCGTCCTTTGCGGTTTAAGATTTTCAGGTGATTCAGGCAAGAGTCAAAACCTTCACCGCCAAGGACGCAAAGAGAGTCCGCAAAGGTCGCAAAGCAAACCAGCGCTTACCTGGTGTGGACTCCCTGGACTCCTGTGGCATTCGTTTATGAAAATTGGCCTGGGATTGTATCGCCACATGCTGACGCGCGACTACTATGATTTCGCGCGCCAGGCGGGTTGCACTCATGTGGTTGTCCACCTGGTGGATTATTTCAACCAGAGCGCAACCAACCCGCGCGACAATCAGCCCACGGGCGGGAAGTACGAACCGTGGGGGAGGGCGGGCGATCCCGAGAAGTTGTGGACGGTCGAAGAACTCAAGACCCTGCGCCGTGAGATTGAGGACGCGGGCCTGGTGCTGGCCGCAATCGAGAATCTGGACCCGGCGCACTGGCATGACATTCTGCTCGACGGCCCAGTGCGGTCACAGCAAATCGAAAAGGTCAAAACGATTATTCGCCGCATGGGCGAGGCCGGGATTCCGGTGCTGGGATACAACTTCAGCCTGGCCGGCGTGTGCGGCCGCGTGACTGCACCTCTGGGACGCGGCCATGCGCACACCGTCGGCATGGACGGCCCCGCCGACGATGTCCCCATCCCGAATGGAACGGTCTGGAACATGGTTTACGATCCCGGCGCACCACCGGGTACGCTGCCTTCCATTTCCCACGATGAGTTGTGGAGACGCCTCGACAGGTTTCTGCACGATGTGGTCCCGGTCGCCGAAGAATCCGGCGTCCGCTTGGCTGCCCATCCCGACGATCCTCCCATGCCCACCATGCGCCGCCAGCCACGCCTGGTGTACCAGCCCGCAATGTATCAACGCCTGATTGATCTGGCGCCCAGCCCCAGCAATGCGCTGGAACTCTGCGTGGGAACGCTGGCGGAGATGACCGAAGGCGACATCTACGAGGCGGTTGACCGCTACAGCCGGCAGGGGAAAATCGCGTACATCCATCTGCGCAACGTGGCGGGAAAGGTACCGAACTACCGGGAGACGTTTATCGACGAGGGTGATGTGGATATGCTTCGCATCCTCGCCATCCTGGCGAAGAACAAATTTGACGGCGTAGTCATTCCCGACCACACGCCGCAGATGACCTGCTCCGCCCCCTGGCACGCCGGCATGGCACACACCATCGGTTTCATACTGGCGACCCAGAGGATGCTCGAGACGCCTTTGTAGTGCCGGCGTCCGGCCGGCTGTCGCGAGGGCATCCTGCCCTCGCAGTCCGGGGGCGATCGTCTTGTCCAAGGTTTGAAAGTTCCAAGAACCTGCAGCGAGCGAAGTCGAGGGGGAAACCGGATGGGCGAATGCGTCTCCGGCCAGGTAGGGGTCCCTCGGCTTGCTCTCACCGCGCCAGCGCGCCTCGAGCCGCGCTCGGGATGACTCGCAATCGGGATTCGTGAACCGGCGGCGATCAGCTTCCTCAGATGGCAGGAGAGACGGCTGAAGCCGGTATTGTCGGAAAGCCCAACTGCTCGAGATCGTGCCTGAACTGCTCCAGCGATTGAAACTGAATAGCGCGCATTCCGATTGCGCGCGCGCCCTTAACATTGGGTTCCTTGTCATCCACGAAAAGGGCTTCCGATGCCCGCACCTCAACCCCGCGCAGGCTGTGCTCGTAGATGGCGGGATCAGGCTTGATGAGTTCCACCTCGGCCGAGAATGTCTGATGATCAAAGTGCTCCAGCCAGCAAAACTGCTGCCGCACATGGCGAATCATGTCGTGGGGCATATTGGAGAGAAGCCCGGTCCTGATTCCGGAGAAATGAATCTGCTTCAACCATTCCACCATGATGGGATTTTCGTGGGCCCACATCTCGACATCCCACTGGCGAAGCGAAGGAAGTTGCTCGGGCGCCAGCTGCGTTCCGGCATCTTTGGCCACGGCTGACCAATAGGCCTCGGGCGAAAGATCGCCGCGATCATAAAGCAGCCGATTGCGGTCCCAGAGTTTCCGGAATGCGACTGGGTCAACCCCAAAAACACCGGCCATGCGGGCCCATTCCTCCGGGGTCGGCGAAGAGCAGAGCACTTCGCCGTAGTCCAGAATCACAGCCATGATCTTTGAGGAGCTTGCGCGATCCATTCGGCCTCCACATCCATATTCTCGCGGGGCTTGCTATTCCGTCCAATGAATTGATGTTTGCTCTGTGATAACTTGTGGGCTGCTTTTGCCTGCCGGAGACGGACGCAACTCTGAACGGCTGGAGTCCGCATGCAATTGAACGCAACTTTGATGAAGAGTACGGTCGTGGCCGCTCTCGGTGGCCTGCTATTCGGATTTGACACTGCCGTCATCTCCGGTACCACCAGCGCCCTGACCCAAACCTACAGCCTCACGCCCTTCCTGCTGGGAGTGACAGTGTTCAGCGCACTCTGCGGGACCGTCCTGGGCGCGATGCTGGCAGGATTTCCGGGTGAGCGTTTCGGCCGCCGCGACAGCCTGCGGGTGATGGCGGTTCTGTATCTCATCTCGGGACTGGGCTGCGCCTTCGCCTGGAACTGGCATGCCCTGGTGATTTTCCGCTTCATCGGAGGGCTGGGGGTAGGCGGCTCCTCGGTGCTCGGCCCCATGTATATTGCGGAAGTTTCACCGGCAAAATTGCGCGGCCGCCTGGTGGGTTTTTTCCAGTTCAACGTGGTATTCGGAATCCTAGTGGCCTACTTCTCGAACTACATCATCAGCCTGCAACATCTCGGGGCGATGGAATGGAGATGGGAACTGGGCGTCACTGCTCTTCCCGCCGCTCTGTTCTTCGTCATGCTGTTCACCATTCCGCGCAGCCCGCGCTGGCTGGTTAAGAAAGGACGAGTGGAGGAGGCGCGCAGCGTCCTGCAGGTGACTGGAGACGAAAACTATGAGCATGACTTGCAGGAAATCGTGGCCTCCATCGGCATGGAGCAGAGCCAAGCCTCGGAAAAGCTGTTTTCCAGAAAATTCGCGTTGCCGATTTTTCTGGCGGTCAGCATTGGAATGTTCAACCAGCTGTCCGGAATCAATGCGATCCTTTATTACCTGAATGATATTTTCGCCCATGCCGGCTTCAGCAAAGTCTCCGGCAACCTGCAGGCGGTCGCGATCGGCGCCACCAACCTGCTGTTTACCATGATCGCGATGTCGGTGATTGACCGGCTCGGGCGCAAGACCCTTTTGCTGGTCGGTTCGGTCGGGACCGCCGCTTGCCTGGCGGGAGTCTCGATCATCTTTTTCACCGGCCAGCACCAGAACCTTCTGGTCTGGCTGCTGGTGGGATACATTGCGTTTTTCGCCTTCTCCCAGGGGGCAGTCATCTGGGTTTACCTCTCGGAGGTCTTCCCTAATTCGGTTCGTGCCAAGGGCCAGAGCCTGGGAAGCTTCTCGCACTGGTTCATGAACGCGGCCATCTCTCTCATCTTCCCGTTGATGGCGGCTTCTTCCGGCGCCTACCCCTTCGTGTTCTTTGCCTTGATGATGGTGTTGCAGTTCTTCGTAGTGCTGTTTATCTATCCGGAAACCAAGGGCCTGTCGTTGGAGGAGATGCAGAAGAAGCTGGCCATCAGTTAAGGCGTTTGTTTTGATCCCACATTCTTTGCGACCTTTGCGGTCTTTCTTTGCGTCCTTTGCGGTTTAGGATTTTCTGATCGATTACGCAAGTCAAACCCCTAACCGCAAAGGACACAAAGAAAACCCGCAAAGGGCGCGAAGCAAACGGGCCGCCTTCAAATCTCTATGAAGGCCGCTCGCTTCTGGGTTAGGATTTCGCCTATGCCGACGCACTCTCTTTCCCGCCGCTCTTTTCTGGCCTTGTCCGCCATGTTGCCCTGGTCGTTGCGCGCCTTCGCCGCGACATCGATTCCGGTGGGCCTCGAACTTTATTCAGTACGCAATGCGATGAAAAGCGATCTTTCGGGCACGGTGCTCGAAGTCGCACAGATGGGATACCAGGGCGTCGAATTCTACGCTCCCTATTTCGATTGGAGCGAGCCCCAAACCCGGGAGATGAAAAAGACGCTGGACGATCTTGGAATCCGCTGCTACTCCACCCACAACAGCCACACCTACTTCACCCCGGACAATCTTAAAAAGGCGCGCGACATGAACCTGATTCTGGGGAGCAAGTACCTGATCATGTCGAGTTCCGATCCCAAGCCGGGTTTGGAGGGATGGAAGGAAGTCGCCGACAGTTTGAACTCGGCCGCCGATCAGCTCGAGCCGGTCGGCCTGAAGACGGGATACCACAACCACGAGCGTGAGTTCACTCCGCTCGAGGGTAAGCGACCCATTGAAATACTGGCGGCCAATACGAAGTCGTCGATCGCGTTGCAGCTCGATGTGGGCACGTGTCTCAAAGCGGGCTCCGATCCGGTCGCCTGGATTCGAGCCAATCCGGGAAGAATCAAGTCGATCCACTGCAAGGACTGGGCGCCCGGCGAGGACAAAGGCTACACGGTACTGTTTGGAGAAGGCGCCGCGGACTGGAAGGGCATTTTCGCTGCGGCCGAAAGCGTCGGGGGCGTCGAATATTATCTGGTCGAGCAGGAAGGCAGCAGGTTCTCCGAGTTCGAGACGGCGAAGAAGTGTCTGGAGACTTTCCGCCGGGAACATTCAGGCTGAGACGCAGTGGGAGGGCATTCACTGGTGCCGCAGTGGGTGGATCGCTGAACCACCCACCTCCGGCGTCATCCTGAGCGACTTCAGTCTCGAAGGATCTAGCGTGTCCCAGCGCGCTTGGTTGCCCAAGCACCACTTGCGCTCGACGCCAAATGCTTCACAAGCTCAGCATGACGCCTCGCCAAGGGGGAACAGTTGAGCTGTAAGAATTACGAATAGGAAGGGTATGCCAGTCCCAACACCAACAAACGCCTCCAGCCTATGATGTGAGACGGAGGGCCCATGACGCCTACAAAGTTCGGGAACTCTCCGGCACTCGAATCCGGCGACCGATGGCCGACCGTGGTGGCATCGCTGTTGGTAGGTTCGGCTTTCTTTGCCTTATGGTTCTGGCTGCTACCGGGGTGGCTGGGCTTCCGGGTAGAAACCGCAGGGGCGGCACGTTGGCGATGGCTGGCTGCAATTCCGTCGGTGCTGGGATTCGCGGTTGCGTTGCGGTGCGTTTGGGACTTTGGCGCGACCGGACGCGGCACCCCCATGCCCCTTGCACCGCCGCAGCGCTTGGTAGTGGTGGGCTTCTACCGCTACGTGCGCAACCCCATGTACGTGGGCTTCGCCGCAGGTTGGATTGGGTTGTGGATTGTGTTCGGGCATGCCAACCTGACGCTGATCGCCGCCGTGGCCGCGGTCGCCCTCGGCGTGCATTTGTTTGTGATTTTTTATGAGGAGCCGACGCTGCGCGGAAAGTTCGGAGCGGACTACGAAAACTATTGCCACAACGTCAGGCGCTGGTGGCCGCGACTGCGCGCCCGGGACAGGTCCTGAGAAGGACGCTCGGCTAAACGCCAAATACGCGAAACCTGTTTTCCGCCTGCCCGCTCACTTCGCACTGAATCGCAAACAACCCGCCAGCCATGCGCTCACTGGGAGCCGCGTCAGCCGAGGCCGTGGTGACAAACAGTGTCTTCAAGTCCGCGCCCCCAAAAGTGCAGGTCGTGATTTTTCTTACCGGCATCTCGATTACGCGATCGATCTTTCCGTCCGGAGAGAGACGCACAATGCAACCGCCGTCGTAGCGGCAGTTCCAGAGATAACCTTCGGCATCCACCGTCGATCCATCGGGCAATCCACGCTCGAAGCCGGCGAAGAAGACGGCCTCATTTTGGATCGTTCCGGTGACGCGATCGTACTCATACGACCAAATCGTATTGGCCAACGAATCTCCAAAGTAGAAACGACGCTGGTCAGGGCTCCAGACCAGCGTATTGGAGATTCCAATATCGCGCTTGTGGATGGTGACCTTGGCGTCCGGATCGAGGCGGTGGAGAATGCCATCTCTTCCCGCCTGCTTCCCGCGACGATCCATCCGGGTTGACATTGTTGCGCATGGAGCCCACCCATAGCGAGCCGCGCGGATCGGCGCGCCCGTCATTCAGCCGGACGGAAGGCCAACCCGGAAGGCGATAAATAGGTTTGTGGCGAACGTCGGAGGCGGGCTCCCACAAGATCACGCCGGAGCCGAGCGCAACGGCCAGCACATCATCGCGGTCGGTCAAAATAAGCGCGGTAACGGGTTCATCGAAAAACCAGGTGCGGACGCATTGGTCGGCCAATGTGAGCCGATGGATCAGAAAGCGGTTGATGTCGGTCCAGTAAATCGCGGAATGCGCCGCATGCCAGACCGCACCTTCGCCGCACCGGTCGCCTGTCGGCGCGATACAGACTGGCGGCGACGCAACCGGTGTTGAGATCACTGCACTCCGAGGCCGGCCAGAAGGCCGCCATCCACCAGGTAGTCGGCACCGGTGCAGAATGCCGCTTGGTCTGAAACCAGAAACGCCGCCAGCTCCGCCACTTCTTCCGCCGTTCCGATCCGCCCCACCGGATGAGCGTGGCCCCAGCGCTGGAACACCTCTGCCAGTGGCACTCCGGGCGCAAAGTTCGCCGCTGAGCGCTCGAGCATGGGCGTATTTATGGATCCCGGGCTGATCGAATTCACCCGGATGTTGTCGGAGGCATGATCTAGCGCCATGGCACGGGTAAGACTATGGACCGCACCCTTTGACGCAGCGTACGCCGCGACCGAACGCTGGCAGGCATGTCCCTGGACCGAGGCCAGATTGATGATCGCACCGCCGCCCCGCTTCTTCATTTGTGGAATTCCAAAATGTCCCAGCAGATAGATCCCGGCGACGTTCACCATCATGCACCGGTTCCAGCTTTCGAGATCGGTTTCGACCACGGTGCCAAAAGGATGAAAGGCAGCGGCATTGACGATCATATCCAGACCGCCAAATTCGTTCGCAGCCGTGGCGACCACGGCCTGTACGGCCTCGGGCTGTGTAACGTCGCATTCCTCGACGCGTATGCTCAGCCCGTTCGCCGAGGCATCCCGAGCCAGTTCTTTGTTCGCCGCGAGATCGATTCCGCAAGCCAGAACACTGGCCCCGCCCTCGGCAAAGCGCTTGGCAATCGCGCGCCCAATGCCGGTGGTCCCGGTCACGATGGCGACTTTACCTTTCATGTGAGTTTGTGCTCCTGGCTTCTAGCTTCTGGCCGCTAGCTCCGGGCTCACGGCTGAATCGCCAGAAGCCAGGAGCCAGCAGCCAGCAGCATCTTTCTTCAGTGACTCTCCCTGGGAATACCCGCTCCGCGAGAGCCCACCAGAAAATCCAGGTCGGCGCCGCGGTCTGCCTGCAGAACATGATCGATGTATAGCCTCTGATACCCGCCGTTCGCCAACAGCGGAGGAGGCGTCCATTTCGCGCGCCGGCGGCCCAGTTCTTCCTCCGTCACGCAAAGTTCGAGCTTGCGCGCTTCCACGTCCAGCTCGATTTCGTCGCCGTTCTGCACCAGGGCCAAGGCTCCCCCGGCGGCCGATTCCGGAGTGACGTGCAGCACCACGGTGCCGTACGCAGTGCCGCTCATGCGCGCATCGGAAACCCGCACCACATCTGTAATTCCGCGCTGCAGCAGCTTTTTCGGCAAGGGCATGTTGCCCACTTCCGGCATCCCGGGATATCCCTTCGGACCCGCGCCCTGCAGGACCATCACGGAATTTTCGTCGATCTCGAGGGCTGGATCGTCCACCCGCTTCTTGAAGTCTTCGATGTCGGCAAACACCACGGCCCGCCCGCGATGTTTGAGCAAATGAGGACTGGCCGCGGAAGGTTTGACCAGCGCGCCGCCCGGCGCCAGATTGCCGCGCAGTACGGCAATGCCGGCGCGCTCCCTGATGGGGTTGTCCCGGCCATGAATTACTTCCGCATTCCAGCACGGAGCCTCGGCGGTGTTCTCACCCATGGTCTTGCCATTGACGGTGAGTGCATCGCGGTTAATCAGCTCACCCAGAGCGCGCACCACGGCCGGCACCCCGCCAGCGTAGTAGAAGTCTTCCATCAGGAATTTGCCGGATGGCATCAGGTCCACCAGCAGAGGGAGGGCGTGTCCCAGACGATCGAAGTCTTCGAGCTCGAGCTTGACCCCCACCCGTCCCGCCAGGGCCAGCAGATGCAGGACCGCGTTGGTCGAGCCGCCAATAGCTGCATTTACGCGGATCGCGTTCTCAAAAGCTTTCCGAGTCAGAATCTGCGACATTTTCACGTCGTCGCGAACCATCTCGACAATGCGCCGGCCCGCTTCCTGGGCCAGCACGTAGCGACGCGAATCGACTGCGGGAATCGTGGCATTCTGCGGCATACCCATGCCCAGGGCTTCCACCATGCACGCCATGGTCGAGGCCGTGCCCATGGTCATGCAGTGGCCGGCTGAGCGAGACATGCAGGATTCAGCGTCCATGAAGTCGGCGCAGCTCATCTTGCCTGCGCGCACGTCTTCACTCATCGCCCACACACTGGTACCCGACCCGATCGTCTCGCCGCGGAAGTGGCCATTGAGCATGGCCCCGCCCGAAACTACCAGCGCCGGCAAATCGCAACTTGCGGCGCCCATCATCAACGAAGGCGTGGTCTTGTCGCAGCCGCACAGCAGCACCACTCCATCGATGGGATTGCCCCGGATCGATTCCTCCACGTCCATGCTCACCAGGTTGCGGAAGAGCATGGCGGTGGGCCGGATATTGGTTTCCCCCAGTGACATTACGGGAAACTCCAGGGGAAATCCGCCGGCCTCGTACACGCCGCGCTTGACCCGGTCGGCAATCATCCGGAAGTGAGCGTTGCATGGCGTCAGCTCGGACCACGTGTTACAGATTCCGATTACTGGCCGGCCGTCAAAGAGGTTGGAAGGAAATCCCTGGTTCTTCATCCAGGAACGATGGATGAATCCATCTCTATCCTGGAGGCCGAACCAGTGGGTGGAGCGGAGAGGCTTTCCGTTCTTATTGTTGGTCATAGTTTTGATCTTGCCTGGGTATTGGACCGGTCATTGCCGGAACGAACGCAAACATATTACAACGCTTGCCCCAAAGGCTGTTATGCGGGTGCGCCGGGGTGGCATGCAAATCGTGCTCGGGCATTCGTGAGCGCTTTACTCGTAGCGCAAAGCCACCATGGGATCGACCTTCGCAGCGCGGCGAGCCGGCAGGTAGTTAGCGAGGAAAGCCACAGTCCCCAGCAGTGCGGCAACGCCTGCGAAAGTCAGGTGGTCGGTGGCCTTAACCCCAAACAGCATCCCCGCGATCAGCCGGGTCATCCCGAGCGCAAGGGCTGCGCCTGCTGCGATCCCCAGCAGGGCGAGCGTCATTCCCTGCTTCACGACGAGCGCGAGTACATCGGGCCGCCGGGCGCCCAAAGCCATGCGGATACCGATTTCGTGAGTGCGTTGCGCGACGGAGTAGGACATGACGCCGTAGAGTCCAATCGCCGCAAGCAGCATGGCCACCGCGGCAAAGAGGGAGAGCAGGAACATGCTGAACTTCCGCCGTTGAACGGAGTTGGCGATGAGGTCCTGCATGGTGCGGACGCTGGCGAGAGGGACATCCTTATTCACGCTCCAGACCACATTCTGCGCTGCCGAAGTCAGGCTCGCGGGGTCAGAGGTTGCGGTACGTATCGCCACGAACATCGACGGCCATTGCGCCTGGCCGAGTAACTGGTAAATCTCAGAGTGGGGATCTTCATCGAGCCCGACGTGCCGGACGTTGCCCACGACGCCGATGATCTGCAGGGTCAAATCGTCCGGACCAAAATGGGTGAGCTGCTTTCCAATGGGGTCCTGTCCGGGAAAAACGGTGTGCGCCAGAGCATCGTTGATGACGGCAAGGTTAAGCGAGCTGCTGAGGTCGCTCTGGTTGAAGGTGCGGCCTTTCAGCAACGGAATCCGCATCGCACGAAAATAGTCAGGGGTGCTGACGCGAATGTCCGCGTCGTACTCCTTCTCGCTCCCGGGAACGCCAAAACTGCGTCCACTGTTGCCTCCGGCAAGCGGCATTTTGCTGACCGCACCGGCAGCCTGTACTCCTGGCAGCGCCTGAAGACGCTCCAGGACTTGCTGGTAAAACGCGAGCTGGCGAACCGGATCGGTGGAGGACGGAAGTCCAAGGTTGAAGGTCAAGAGGCGATCGGGATCAAAGCCGGCATGAACCTCCATGAGTCGGGCGAAACTCTTGACCAGTAGTCCGGCCCCAATCAGCAGCACTAGGGAAAGTCCAACCTCGGCGATGACCAGGGCGGAACGGGTTCGTCCCCGGCTGGCTGTACTCCCGCGTTCGCCTTCCTTGAGGGATTCGTTGGGATGCGATCGCGACGATTGCAGAGCGGGAACCAGGCCAAACAAAACTCCGCAGACAACCGACGCCAGAAAACTGAACGCCAACACTTCCCGGTTGATTCCAATCTGCTTGAACTGGCGGATATCCGGCGGACTGAGCGCCAACAGCGACGGGACGGCCAGGATCGCCAGTAGAATCCCGAGGACTCCTCCCATTAAAGCAAGGAGACCACTCTCGGTAAGCAACTGGCGGAGCAAACGCCGGCGGCTCGCCCCCAGAGCCGTTCGGATCGAGATTTCCCTGGCCCGCGCCGTGGCCCGTGCCAGAAGAAGGTTGGCAACGTTCGCGCACCCGATCAGGAGCACCATAACCACCGCGGCCAGCAAAACCAGCAGGACCGGACGGATGTTGCCGACGATATACTCGTGTAAAGGTAAAAAGCTCACTCCGACCTGGTCGTTTGAATTCGGATATTGTTTCTCCAGGCGGCGGCCGATGGTATCGAGCTCGGCACGGGCCTGCTGCACGGTTACTCCTGCCTTCAACCGCGCCCAGACATCAAGGTAATTTCTGTCCCTGAACTGGCGCGGATCTTTGTCAGGCGCCAGAGGATGAATGGGCACGCCCCACGGTGAGGGCAGCCACAGCTCGCCGTACTCGTCCGGAGAAAAGTTCGGCGGCATCACGCCGACAACCGTGTATGGCTCACCATTGAGCCGGATGTCGCGTCCAACAATTGCGCGATCGGCCGCAAAATATCGTCGCCACAGTCCGTAGCCGAGCACCACAACATGCTCGTTGCCCGGCCGCGCATCGCTCGCCTCCAAACCGCGTCCCAGGACCGGAGCTACTCCGAACAGAGGAAAGAAGCTGGGCGTGGTCATGGTGCCTTTGACCCGCTCCGGATGATCACCCGCCGATAAGCTCCCCTGCCATCCGTCAGATGCTGCCATCTCAGCGAAGACGTGGTTCTGTGAAACCCAATCCAGATAGTTGGCTGGAGAAGCGGCGTCGTTCGGAAGGCCCTTGAACGTCTGTGAGACCTTTACGATTCGATCCGAATCTGGATAGGGAAGTGGATGCAACAACACTTGATCGACCACACTGAACACAGCGGTGCTGGCGCCGATCCCCAGCGCCAGCGTCGTCACTGCAACCACGGTGAACCCGGCGCTCCTGCGGAGTTGGCGGGCTGCGTATCGAAGATCCTGAAATAGTCCGGTCATCGCTTTCCTCACTTGTGCTGCAGAGCTCCCAGGGCAGGGTTTCGAGGGGCTCTGCCGCAACTGGTAACCCTAGCCGAAATGGGATTTCTAAGCAGGACTCTGACCGATCCACCTTAAGAGGCAACCTCTTGGTTTCAAAGCAGAAGATGAATAGCGTTGCGGAAGCAAAGAGGGCCGTTCTGTCCGCCCACGGACAGTCCGTGTCCGGAAACGAACACCGACCATCAATCCACCTTTAGTGTTCCGGAACGGGTTCCGGTTCGGCTGAGCCGTCGGCGCGCGGGTCTGAGGCCGCGAAGTTCACGTTGCTTTTCGAATTGTGCAGCACGGCCTGTCCGCGGCCCATCGCGGTCGAATACTCTTTCCTCACTTTGAATTTGTGGCCCTTTTGCTCCAGTTCGGTGAGCGTCTCTGCCGGAACTCGTGATTCGATGATGATGTCGCATCCAATTCCCTGCTCCGTGGGCCGGACGGTGAAGCGGGGCTCGGAGAGTGCCGCCTGGATGTTCATTCCATAGTCCACGAAATTGGAAACGAACTGCGCGTGAGCCAGGGGTTGGTTGGCTCCGCCCATGATGCCGAACCCAATGTGTGTATCACCCTGCTCCATGAAGGCGGGGATGATGGTGTGAAAGGGCCGCTTGCGCGGCGCCAGGGCATTGGGATGGCTGGGATCGAGCACGAAAAGCCCGCCGCGGTCCTGCAAAACAAATCCCCGGCCCTTCACCGCGACGCCGGAACCGAAGGCATCGTAGTTGCTCTGTATGAGCGAGGCAATGTTGCCGTCCTTGTCCACGGCAGCCAGATAAGTTGTGTCGCTCCTCGCAGGAGAGCCGCTGGCTGGAGTGCAATTCGCCTTCGCGGGGTCGATCAGGGATGCGCGCTGTTTGGCATAGGCGGCGGCCAGCAGTCCCTTGACCGGAACCTTGGCAAAACGAGGGTCGGCGTTGTAGCGATACAGATCGCTGTAAGCCAGCTTCATCGCCTCAATGCGGTTGTGCAACTCCATGGGCGCCAGCGGCCCGCCTTTGTCCGGAGGCAGGGTGCTCATGATATTGAGCAGTTCGAGCGCGGCCATGCCTTGTCCATTGGGCGGCAGTTCGTAAACTTTCCATCCGTGATAGGTAATCGAAATCGGTTCCACCCACTCGGCGGAGAAATCGGCCAGATCATCGGGCTTCATGGTCCCGCCCAATTCGGTTGAAGTCGCAATAATCGATTGCGCAATTTCGCCGCGATAGAAGACGTCTCTGCCGCCGTCTGCAATCAGGCGCAGGGTTTTGCCCAGATCCGGATTGGAAAACATCTCGCCGATTTCGGGAGGCCTCCCGCCGGGGAGATAAATTCGCTCCGCTTCGGGCGTTTGTTTCAGGACCTGTTCTTCCCCTTCCCAGAAATCGTGGATCAGTTCGGGGACCGGATAGCCATGCTCGGCGTAATAAATTGCCGGCGTGAAAAGATCTTTCCAGCGAAGCTTTCCAAAGCGGGCATGAGCCTTGGACCAGCCCTCGACGGCGCCGGGCACGGTGACGCTATCGATTCCGGCCTGCGGCATCTGGAAAATGCCTTTCTGCTTCAGGTATTCAATGGACAGGCCGCGCGGCGCCCAGCCGCTGGAATTCAGGCCGTAGAGCTTGCCGGTTTTGGCATCCCAGTAGATCAGGAAGAGATCGCCGCCAACTCCGTTCATCATCGGCTCGGTAACGCCGAGCACGGCATTGGCCGCAATTGCGGCATCGATGGCAGAACCGCCCTTCGCCAGAATCTGCGCCCCGGCCTGGGAAGCCAGAGTGTGGCTGGCGGCCACGATGCCGCGGTCGTTGATCACCATGGAGCGGCCGTAAGAACGATCCTGCGCGAGCAGGGGTCCCGCGGTGGCGAGCAGCACATTCGACAGAATGACCAGAAGGGATATTCGCAGTTTCATGCTCGGGGGATTCATGGCTGGGAATTATAGATGAACCGCAAATTTGATCCGAACCCACCTCTAACTCCTTCAAACCACGCGCTTAAGGTTGGCTTCAGAAAACAACTTTTCTTTCCGGCGGGGTTTAATCCTGGTGAGGATTGGAGGCGCTCAATGTTAAAGAAAACCGCACTTTCGCTGTTCGGACTGGTCGCGATGCTGATCTTTGTCAACCCTCCGCAGGCTCATGCCGGCGTAGTGATTGCGATTGGACCAGCCTATCCGCGTCCGGTTTACGTTCGTCCCTACCGGTACGTGGCGCCAGTACCCTTTGTCGCTTACCGGCCGGCTCCGCTTTTCTATGGACCGACGTATGTTCGCCCCTATGTTCGTCGTGGCTGGGGTTATCGCCCGGGCTTTTACGCGCGGCCGTATATTGCGCCGCGGCCTGTGCATCGTGAGTTTGTGGGACGCCGTCCGTACTGGAGGCGGTAAGAGTTTCGACTGATTGACGCGGCGCCAGCCGCGCTGTCCCGCCCTTCGCCTCCACGGCGGAGGGCGGGCCGCACGAAGCACACACGTGATCACTGTGAAGGTCGCCCGCTCAGGGCTTGATTTCGATCGGAGTGCCGACGCGAACCGCATTCCAGAGCTCGTCCATTTCTTCATTCGTTACCGCGATGCATCCGTCGGTCCAGTCGTGCAGAACATGCGACTTCCCGACCCAGGCGTACTCCTTGGGAAGTCCGTGCACCATGATGTCGCCTCCAGGACTGACGCCCAATTTCCTGGCGGCTGCCTTATCCTTCGCGTTCGGATATGAAACGTGGAAGGCCTTGTAATAGTGGCTGTTGGGATTTCGAGAATCGAGCACATAAACGCCTTCAGGAGTACGGTGGTCTCCCTGTCGAGTCTTCGGCCCGACTGGTTCGCCGCCCAGAGCAATTTTGTACGACCTTAGCTCCTGTCCACGATACAAAAGCACTAACTTTCGCGCCCGCTTATATACGACGACACGGTCGACGCTGACACGTGCATCCTGTGCCGATATCAAGAGGCACGCAGTCAACACAAAAACGTAAGCTGCAAGAGCTCGCATCGCGTGTAATTCTATCCGCGCTGATTCGCAGCGTTGTTTACTTTCCTGGTGGTATAGTCTTTTCCCTGTTCGGGAGGCCCGCATGGCGGAATCCGCGACGCTTACCTTTCTCTGCATCACGACCTACGAAAAGGGACAGGAATTCATGCGCGAGTGCAAGCGCCAGGGCTGCCGGGTGTTCCTGCTTACGGCCGAAAAACTTCGCGATGCCGATTGGCCGCGCGAAAGCCTGGACGACGTCTTCTACATTCCCGCCGAGTTGCCCATCCCCGAGATCGTAAAAGCGGTCACGTACCTGGCGCGGGACAAGAAGATTGACCGCATCGTGGCCCTTGACGAGTTCGACATGGAGACCGCGGCCACGCTGCGCGAGCACATGCGCATCCCCGGCATGGGGCTGACCACCATGCGCTACTTCCGCGACAAGCTGGCCATGCGCATGCAGGCGCTCGAACACGGAATCCGCGTACCTGATTTCATTCCTGTTCTCAATCACGACGACATCCGCTATTACCTGGACCACGTCTCCGGCCCGTGGGTGTTGAAGCCTCGGTCGGAAGCCTCGGCCATCGGCATCAAGCTGATCGACGCGCCCGACGCTTTGTGGCCGGTTCTCGATTCGCTCGGCGATCAGCAGTCTTCATTTCTGCTGGAAAAGTTCATCCCGGGCGACGTTTATCACGTCGATTCCGTGGTCTCTGAGGAGGAGGTCGTCTTCTCCAGTGTCAGCCGCTACGGCCAGCCGCCGATGGCGGTGGCGCAGAAGGGCGGCATCTTTACCACCTATCTTCTTCCGAACGAATCGGACGACGCGACCGCTTTGCGAGAACTCAACCGAGAATTGATCGACGCGCTGAGACTGGTGCGCGGTGTCTCGCACGCGGAGTTCATCCGTGCCCGCGGCGACGGGCACTTCTATTTTCTGGAATGCGCCGCCCGGGTCGGCGGCGCTTATATCAGCGAGATGGTGGAAATCGCCACTGGCATCAACCTGTGGCAGGAGTGGGCGCGCATCGAAATCGCCGGCGGCAAGGAACCGTATCGGCTCCCTGCCGTGCGCGGCGATTATGCCGGATTGATCCTGTCGTTGGCCCGGCAGGAAGATCCGGACACTTCGGCATACAACGATCCCGAAATTGCCTTACGCCTCAAGCGACGCCATCACGCCGGCCTGGTCCTGCGCTCATCCGATCCCGCCCGCATTCAGAGCCTGCTGGAAAGCTACAGCCGGCGTTTTGCAGAGGAGTTTCTCGCCATCGAACCGCCCGGAACCAAGCCCGCCGCGTAAGCCGCCAATTCGTAGATTTGAGATTGAAGATTTTGAGTTGAAGATTTGAGATTGAAGATTTGAGATTTTAGATTGGACTGATGCAGAGACTGAATCTGAAATCTGCAGTCTAAGACCGCGACGCTCACATGACTGACTCGAATGTGGCCAGGCGGCCCCTCAAGCGTTGACTCCAC
The DNA here is from genome assembly GCA_963797385.1 of Terriglobia bacterium. Classification (GTDB taxonomy): domain Bacteria; phylum Acidobacteriota; class Terriglobia; order Terriglobales; family Acidobacteriaceae; genus JAIQFF01. The sequence continues at coordinate 86,892 of CAWCPY010000011.1, read as the reverse complement.
CAATCGAAACAGCAAAAAGATTGGCTTCCCCGTCTTACAGCCTCTGTAAGCGTCCCTGACGCTGTTCATCTCCGGATGGTCTCTGTTCCAGGCTCCATTGCAATGCGTTTGGTAGATGCGAAACCTCCCTGGCGGGTGGTCGCGAAGTCCCAATTTCGGGGCTGGAAGCCGTAAAATCCTGTCTGGCCGCCATTGCCGGTACTTGCATTCATGAAGATTCGCATTCGCCAGGCTGTTACGGAAGACATTCCCATGTTGCGCGATCTGATTGATGCCTCCGTGCGCGGATTGCAGACCCGGGACTACACTCCATCCCAAATTGAAAACGCACTGGCGACAGTTTATGGCGTGGACACCCAGCTCATCGCCGACGGAACGTATTTTGTTGCCGAAGTAGAAGCTGGAGATGCGGCCATGCTCGTCGGCTGCGGCGGCTGGAGCAAGCGGAAGACCCTTTATGGTGGCGACCAATGGACGGGCCGCGAAGCTGCCTTGCTCGACCCGGAGCACGACGCCGCCAAGATTCGTGCCTTCTTTATCCATCCCTCGTGGGCCCGTCGCGGCATCGGGAGCATGGTCCTCGAAGCCTGCGAAAATGCTGCCGTCGCCGCCGGCTTTACCCGCTTCGAAATGGGGGCCACGCTCACCGGAGTGCTGCTCTACCAGGCTCGCGGCTACGTTGCGTTGGAAAATCTTGAAGTCCCGTTAGGCAACGGAGAGTCTCTGGCTATCGTCCGCATGGAGAAGCAGGTGCCCAGGACGGTTTCTTAGGGCTCGACTACCCTTCCGGCGCTTCGGGAGTCTTCACATGTTCCGGACGAAATCCCACTCCAACCACCCGCGCCGGAATGCGCTGCAGGAACTTCCACCGCCCCAGGAGCTTTACGGGCCAGGGCGGAGTGAGCGGCCGGGTTGTGTCCAGCACCCTGCGGATCACATTGTTTTGCACTATTAGTTGCAGACGCTGGGTGGCGCGCGTGGGAAATGTCCTTCGTTCCTGCACCGCCTCCAGGTCGCCCTCGTTCACCGTTCCCAGCCGGAGCCTTTCCCCCAGGATATTCGCCGTCGCCACTGCGTCCTGAATCGCCAGGTTGATTCCTACACCACCAATGGGCGACATGGCGTGTGCGGCGTCTCCAATGCATAGTAATCCGGAGCGGAACCATCGCCGCAAGCGATCGACCGCGACCGTGAGCAACTTGATATCATCCCAGTCGCGCAGTTCCTCCACCCGATTCTCGAGAAAAGGCGCCAGCCGGACCAGTTCCTGGCGGAAAGCTGGCAGCCCCCGTTGCCGCAGTTCATCCGCCTTGTCTTTCGGGATGACGTAGGCAACCTGCCAATAATCTTCCCGGTCGAGAAAGACCATGATTCTGCCGGTATCGAACCGGCCGAAAGTCTGTCCGGGATCGGTCGTCTGGCGGCTGACCCGCATCCACAGCACATCCATGGGCGCGCCCAGATTGAGCACGGAAAGGCCGGCACGCTCGCGCACGACGGAATGCCTTCCGTCGGCGCCGATGGTCAAGTCGGCGCGAACTTCCAGCATTCCCTCCGGACTCCGCGCCCGTACACCCACCACTCTGCCTCCTTCTTCGATGAGGTCGGTGACCTCTGCCTGCATTTTCAAGTGGAAGGATGGATAGCGCCGCGCCTGCTCGGCGATGAAATCCAAAAAATCCCACTGCGGCATTAACCCGAGGAATTTGCAGTGCGTAGGCAGGTGAGTGAAATCAGCCACCGCGATGGTCTCGTTCCCGATCTGTCCCTTGAGCTGGCGAACTTCCTGGTGCGGGCGCCTGAGAAAATCGTCCAAAATGCCCAGTTCGTACATGACTTCGAGGGTGGAAGGATGGATCGTGTCTCCACGAAAATCGCGGAGAAAGTCGGCATGCTTTTCCAGCACCACGACGTCCACGCCCATACGGGCCAGGAGGAAACCCAGCATCATTCCGGCAGGGCCGCCTCCCGCGATACAGCAGCGCGTGCGCATGCGGACATTATGGAGAATTATCTGAGAACCGGGAACCGGAAACTGATCCCTGAGGATTGACCCTGCGGCCGACAAGAGAGTCGCCGGAAAAGGCATTATGCAGATCAGCGGGACGATGCAGCAGGAACTTGGAAGAAACGTGATCTAGCAGTGCTTAACCAAGCGGAAGGAACTGAATTTGAACCAGCAATAGAAAAGGCCGTGACATTGGTTATGCTCTAGCCGCCAGCTCCTGCGAGGAAGCATAACAGCGTGGACGCATGCACCATCACGGCCCTTGATGTGATCGCTGCTTTCGCAGTCCCTGACCCCAACTGCCCCTCGCAGGGCCGTCGGTTTTTTCGGGTCCGGTCGCCTTCCAGGTTGCCCCTTCCAGCGGATCACCCGGCCTACTTCGCACTGGCTAAGTTTTAATTTGAGCCAGCCCTTTCGGCCGTCGACGTTGGCGAAGTTAAATCCTTCTCATGTAAATGTCAACGCCGTTTTTCAGTGCAATCACAACTTTCCATCCTGTGCAAATTCAAAATCGTAGTTACTTGAATCAGTGACGCTTAGTTGATTTCGCAGTTCCGCAGGACGGGTTTTCCACAAATTATTCCACAGCCGTCACCCGGTGTTGCAGGCGCTCCAAATAAACAACTTGACGCGAAATCGGTTCTGACGCATGTTGATGAGAACGGAAAACGCTGGATGTCGGACCTCGTAGCCTACGTGGATGGCGGTTCCCTGGGAAACCCGGGGCCGTCGGGCATTGGGGTTGTGATCGAGGGCGGCGACGGCGGTACGATCCGCATCGCGCGCTGGATTGGACGACAGGACAACAACGTCGCCGAATACGTCGCCCTGCTCGAGGCCCTGCAATGTGCTCAAAAGCTCAAAGCCAGGGCGCTGCACGTGTATTCCGATTCCCAGGTGGTGGTTCGCCAGATGCAGGGCGAGTACGCCTGCCGCAGTCCGCGCCTCTATTCCCTGCACTGGATCTGCCGCAAGCTGGCGCGTTCCTTTAAATTTTCCATCACCCACGTGCCCCGCGAGCGCAACGCTGAAGCTAACAATCTGGCGACGTCCGCGGTGCGTGAGCGCATCGCGTCGAAACTGTCATCAACACGACCCACGTAGGCAACCCCCGGGGTTTTGGGTCCGCGCCGGCAGCCTGGTTGTCCATAAAACCCCAAGGAGAGCGTCGGCCGCCCGGAACGACGGCGTCTGGGCCGACATGGTTTGTGCAGCGCTTTCTCGATTTCATGCTGAAGGAGTACATTCCGGCGTCGTTTGAGCCAGTGCGCGGCGGAGAAGTGGCGCTTACACCACGAAGTATTTGGCGCCGGGGTGGTGGACCACGATGGCTGACGTGGACTGCTCGGGATCGAGCAGGAAGCCGCTGGTCAGGCGCACTCCGATATTTTCCTCGGGATGGAGCAGGGCAAACAGTTTGGTCTGGTCTTCCAGATTCGGACACGCCGGGTAGCCGAAAGAATATCTCGAGCCGCGGTATTTCTGGTGAAACAGGTCGCGAATGTGGGGCGAGTCTTCGCCGGCGATGCCCAGCTCTTCGCGCATCTTTTTATGCAGGTATTCGGCCAGGGCTTCGGCGGTTTCGACGCTGAGGCCGTGCAGGTAGAGATACTTCGTGTACTCCCCGGCTTCGAATAGCTTTTGCGTTTCTACCGATGCCCGGGCGCCCATGGTGACCAGGGACAATCCGATGACGTCCATTTTCCCGGATGACTTGGGAGCGAAGAAGTCGGAGATGGAAAGCTTACGGCCTTCGCGCTGACGGGGGAAGGTGAAGCGCAGAAGCGCCCGAGGCTGTGTCGAGATCTCCGCAACCGAGCCTTGCTCGGCCTGGACGGGTCGGAGACCCGCCCCCACATGGCTCGGGATGGAACTCGGGTCATAGACAATCGTGTCGTTGCCCTCGCTCTGCGCGGGAAAATATCCGTACACGACTTTCGGTTCGAGTATTCCGCTGGCGATCACTTCCTCTTCCAGCTTCTTCTTGATAGGACGGAATTTCTCTTCCACCAGCCGGAGATAATCTTCCTGCGACGCGGTTTTCAGCTGCCACTGGTTCTTGAACAGCGCAGTCTCGTTGATGTAGGGGAACAGCTCCCGCAGGTCGAAATCCTTGCGCACTCTTACCCCCCAGAACGGCGGGACGGGGATATTCGGGGCGTCCTTCACCACCGGACTTCTCTCCGCGAACACCGGACCGGTTTCTTCATCAACCGCAGCCGCCTTGGCGTACTCCTTGACGGTACGCCCTTCCTCAAGGCGGGCCTGCTTCTTGCCATTCGCGGTGGCCAGATCTTCCATGATGTGCAGGCCGGCGAAGGCGTCGTCGGCATAGAACACGGCATTCGAATATTCGCGGCGCAGGTCGTCTTCCACGTATTTGCGAGTCAGAGCGGCACCGCCGCAGATGACCGGAAATTCCAGCTTCTGGCGTTCCAGGTCCTGGATCACGTACTTCATCTCGAGCGTCGATTTCACCAGCAGGCCGCTCAGTCCGATGGCGTCGGCCTTGTGCTCCATCGCCGATTTGATGATGACATCGCCGGTCTGCTTGATCCCCAGATTCACAACTTTGTAGCCGTTGTTCGAAAGGATGATGTCCACCAGGTTCTTGCCAATGTCGTGGACGTCGCCCTTCACCGTGGCCAGCACGATGGTGGCTTTTTGCGAACCGGCCTTCTTCTCCATCTTGGGTTCGAGGTAGGCGACGGCCTGCTTCATCACCCCGGCGGAGTCGAGCACCGAAGGCAGTTGCATCTTGCGCGCGCCAAAGAGATCACCCACGGTGCGCATGCCGTCGAGCAGGACGTTGTTGATCAGGTCGAGCGGCGAATACTGGATCAGCGCCTCTTCCAGTATTTGTTCCAGGGTCTTTTTGTGTGCGCCCTCGCCGACGGCTTTTTCACCGTTGATGATGGCAAACTTCAGCTTGTCCTCCACCGAGAGCGTCTCCACGTGGGCCGTAGTCTCGGTTTGCCCTTTGCCTTTCTTGCCGGCAAAGTGGTTCATGTACTTCTGCAGCGGATCACCGTCAGAGGCGGCATCGCGGTAAATCAGCTTCAGCGCGAGGTCAACTTCTTCCTGAGGAATCTTGTATAACGGATAGATTTTGGAGTAGTTGACGATGGCCATATCAAGGCCATTGTTGACCGCTTCGTGCATGAAGACCGAGTTCAGCACGCGCCGCGGATAGGCATCGAGCCCGAAGGAAATATTACTGACCCCGAGAATGGTTTTCACGTCGGGCAGTTCGTGCTTGATGCGCTTCACCGCCTCCAGAGTTTCGATTCCCGCCGAGCGGTAATCTTCCTGGCCGGTCGTGATGGGCAGAGTCAGGGCGTCGAAGATGAGGTCGATGCCGCGCAGGCCGTATTTTTCTGTTGCCAGTTTGTAGATGCGTTTGGCGATGGCGACCTTTTTGTCGGCGGTCAGGGCCATGCCGTCTTCGTCAATCGTGAGGGCAATCACGGCCGCGCCGTAGCGCCGCGCCATGGGCAGAACTTTCGAAGTTCGCTTCTCGCCATCCTCCAGGTTGATGGAGTTGATGATGGCCTTGCCCGGAATGCGCTTCAGCGCTTCTTCCACCACGTCCGCCTCGGTCGAATCGACGAGGATCGGAGCGGGCACGCGGGTGGCGACCTTTTCCAGGATGGAAGAGATGTAGCCCTTTTCGTCTTCGCCGACGATGGCGCAGCACAAGTCGAGCATGTGCGAGCCTTCGTTGACCAGCTTCTTGGCCATGGCCAGAATGTCGTCATACTTTTCTCCGCGCACCAGGTTGCGGAAGGTTTCCACCCGCGTGGTGGTATTCATCTCTTCGGCGACCACCAGCGGCTTGGGATCAAGATCGAGGGGGACTGAAGTGTAGGCGCTGGAGGCGGCGGCCGTCGGCTTTACGTCGCGATGCGCCGGCTCAAGATTGGCCACGGCATCGACCACTGCTTTGAGGTGTTCAGGCGTGGTACCGCAGCATCCGCCTACGATGCTCACGCCGTATTCGGTGACGAATCGCTTGTGATACTGCGCCAGCTCGGCGGGGCTGAGCTTGTACACCGCGCGCCCGCCTTCGTTGTGCGGCAGCCCCGCGTTGGGCAGGATCGAGATCAGCTTGCTCGAATTGAGTCCGAGAAAGCGCACCGCATCGTTCATCTCCCTGGGGCCGGTAGCGCAGTTCAAGCCGATAACATCCACGTCAAACGGTTCAAGAGCAGTGAGCGCGGCGCCGATCTCGGTGCCGAGCAGCATGGTGCCGGTGGCTTCGAGCGTGACTTGCACCGTGACCGGCAGGCGCTTGCCAGTTTTCTGCATGGCGTCGAAGATGCCCACCAGCACGGCTTTGGCCTGCAGCAGGTCCTGACAGGTCTCGGCCAGCAGGATATCTACGCCGCCTTCGATCAGAGCGGCGGCCTGTTCGGTGTAACCCGCCACCATGTTGTCGAAAGTGATGTGGCCCAATGACGGCAGCTTGGTGGTCGGGCCGATCGATCCGGCCACAAAACGCGGATGGCCTTTGGTCGAAAATTGTTGTGCGACTTCTTTTGCAATCTTCGCCGCCGCGATGTTGATTTCCGCGACCTTGTCCTGCAAGTCGTACTCGGCCAGCACCACGCGGGCGCCGCCGAAGGTGTTGGTCTCGACCACGTCGCAGCCGGCTTTGAAAAAGTCAGCGTGGATGTCCTTGATGATGTCGGGACGACTGAGGACGAGCAGTTCGTTGCAGCCTTCCTTGCCCCAGAAATCGTCCACACTGGGGTTGCGGAACTGAATGTTAGTCCCCATGGCGCCGTCGTAAATGACGACGCGGTCGCGCACGGTTTGGAGAAAGTCAGACATTGGAAATCAGTCGTTGGCCCTTAGTCGTTGGCCTTTGGTCGTTGGCCTCTTGGCCAAGGTGAAAATCCCTTGGCCCGCATTCGGTAGCCAGGTCGGCTTTGGCCAACGACCAACGGCCAACGACCAACGACGCTTCCTGCATTAATACAAACGCCGGCCCGCTTGGGACCGGCGTCTGATCCTCTGACAGAACTTATTGAAGTTTAGCTCCCCTGCACAGGCAATGTAGGCGCGCCAGCTCCCACTTCGTCGCGATTGAATACTGCATTGGCTCCCATATGCGCCGGCATGGGGGCCAGCATCTGTTCCTTGCGGTACACCAGGTTGCTGGCATTGAAGCTGGCGATCTCGAAGCCGTGTCCGTGGGTAATGGCGTCGGTGGGGCAAGCTTCCACACAATAGCCGCAGAAGATGCATCGATTGTAGTCAATGTTATAGACATGAGCGTAGCGCTCTGCTCCGCTCACCCGCTTCTCGGCCGTGTTCTCCGCCGCTTCGATGTAGATGCAATTGGAAGGACAGGAGGCCGCGCACAGGAAGCAGGCCACACACTTTTCCAGGCCATTCTCGTCGCGCTGCAGCACGTGCACGCCGCGATAGCGCTCCTGAAACATGGCCCCCTTCAGCGGACCCGGCCCGTCGGGATAGTTCTCCACCACCGTGGGCTCAAACATCTCCCGGAAGGTAATGCTCATCCCTTTGGCTATGGCCGCGATATTTTGAAGCACTGGCATAGGTCTTAGTATACCGAAAGACCTCGATTGTGTGGCGCGGGCGCCCCGCCCGCGGCTTTTGAGACCGAAGCCAGATTTTTGCGGGGCAGCGGTCCGGGGCACAGTTGTATTGCACAGCCGCAGGGGTATATCGTCAGGACTCTACGTAGGCGACCAAGCCTTATCGCATCCGCTTCGTTTAATAATCGTTTCGAGAGGAGAACCACATGCCTGATCTATTCGAGCAACTCAAGCAAAAATACCAGCCCGTTCTGACCAAGATTCAGCAGGAAGGCGCAGAACTGCAGAACCTGAACCTGGACGGCAACCAGCTTTACCTGAAGGCGACGGCGGTCTCAGAGGCCAGCAAGAACCGCATCTGGGATGCGATCAAGGCGGTCGATCCCACGTTTGCCGACCTGAAACACGACATTCAAGCCCGCCAGGGTGCGCAGGATTACACCGTGCAACCGGGCGACAACCTGTCCAAGATCAGCAAGCACTTCTACGGCGATGCCAACAAGTATCCCGTCATCGCCAAGGCCAATAATCTGGAAGATCCCGACAAGATCAAAGTCGGCCAGAAGCTGGTCATTCCCGCTGCCGCTTAGCGGCGGACTTCGAGCGTCGGACCTCGGACGTCAGGCCCTCGGGCCTGAGGCCTGAGGTCTGACATCCGACAAACAACTGCGATCGCCCGGAAGCCATCCTAGCGCTGGAGGAAAACCCTATGCACATCCTATGGACGCTTTTGATCGGACTGATCATCGGCGCGGTCGCGAAGCTGCTGATGCCGGGCAAGGATCCTGGCGGCTTCATCATCACCATGCTGATTGGCATTGCGGGCTCCTTTATCGCAACTTACATCGGCCGTGTCCTGGGCTGGTATCAAGAAGGACAGTCGGCCGGCTTCATCATGTCGGTCCTTGGGGCCATTGTGCTCCTGGCTCTCTATCACATGATCCGGCCCAAAACCGTATAGACGCCAACAGTCCAACGCTAAAATCAACGGCGTCGGACAAAAGTGTCCGACTCACACGTGCTTTCTGAACCCGGCAAGTTTGCCGGAAAACCAAGTCGGGAGCCAATATGCGCTGGACCCCAGGTGGAAGCAGTGACGACGTAGAAGACCGCCGCTCCGAAAGCGGAGGCGGCTTTCGCCCCGGAGGCATTCACCTCGGCCTGGGCGGCATCGTCATTCTGTTTATTCTGAGCCTGGTCTTCAAGCGCGACTTTCTCTCGCTGGTGAGCAACGGGTCAATGGACACGGGCACGACGGTCGCGCAATCCGACCCCGCCCGCGATCAGCAGGAACAGCCACTGGTGCAGTTCGTCACCTTTGTCTTGAACGACACCCAGAACACCTGGAGCCAGATCCTGCCCCAGCAGGGCGTGCCCTACCGCCACGCCAAGCTGGTCCTGTTTCGCGACGCCTACGATTCCGCCTGCGGCATGGCCCAATCCGCGACCGGCCCTTTCTACTGTCCTGAGGATGAGAAGGTTTATATCGATCTCGGTTTCTACGATGAACTAAAGCAACGCTTCGGCGCCCCCGGAGAATTTGCCGAGGCCTACGTGCTGGCCCATGAGATTGGACATCACGTGCAAAAGCTGCTGGGCATAGAGGCCAGAATGCGTGCGGCCCAGCAGAGGAACCCGGGGGCTGCTAACCAGCTATCGGTCGCTCTGGAACTGCAGGCCGACTGCTTCGCCGGGGTCTGGGGCCACTCCACCCAGGAGCGCAACCTGCTTGACCCCGGCGACGTGGATTCAGGCCTGAAGGCCGCCGCCGCAGTGGGCGACGATCGCATCCAGCGCATGTCCCGGGGCACGGTGAATCCCGAAACCTTCACCCATGGAAGCTCAGCCCAGCGCATGGAATGGTTCCAGCGCGGCTTTCAGAATGGGTCGATCGCAGCCTGCAATACATTCCAGTAGTGGTTCTTATCTGGTTCCGAGGATGCCCCGTACGAGTTCCGCTTGGACGGGGATTTCTAGAGGGTTTCAACACTGCGATCAGGCGGCGATGGAAAAGGCGGAGGTGGGCTCACTCGCAGAACATCCCCGCCCAAGCAAAGCTTGGACGGGGCACCCTCAAGAATTCTTTCTGTCGCTTTGCTATACCAAACTCGCAAGGAGAATTATGAAAATCAACACTCGACGCAGTTTCTTTGGCATGATCGCGGCGATGACATCTCTCGTAACCGGAGCCATGAAACTATCCGCTCAGCAAGCTCCTTCGGCTGCGCCCACGCCGGGCAGCGCACCCGCGGGTGGAGATACGACGCGTCGCTCCGGCAGCACCAATCACACCCACGATGGAATCTTCTACTTCTCGGGTACGGGCTCAAACGACGGCTATCCCAAAGACGATCACGTGCTGGTGACTGATCCCTTCGAAAAGCACGTCACCCGGACCATGGACGCGCTCAAGAAGTCGGTGGAGCACGCCGGCTGCACCATGGACAGCATCATCCACCTTACGGTCTTTCTGTGCCTGCCTCTTGCCGACACCGTTCCCATGCCCACCGGCAAGGCGCGTTTCGACGCGCACAAGGCGCAGTACGATGCCTTGAACAAAATCTACGGCACCTATTTCTCCCCCGGTAAAGCCCCCTCCCGCGCCTGCATGGCTCTGGAATGGATTCCCGGCGATTCACTCATTGAAATCGTCGGCAGCGCCCTGGTGGTTAATCCGCCTCAGAGTGCAAGTACGTCCCCTGACATGCAGGGGACCCGAGAGTGGAAACAGGGCTAAATGGGCCGGGCACCCGACTTCCGCACCGCGGTCAGGAGCACACTCCGCCACCATCAAACCAACGGTGCGAGGCTTATAATGAGGCACTCAGGCTCGAAGGTCGGGGGAGGAATCCGCGCTCCATCGGGCCGATCCGTAAAGTGGGTACTCCCGGTCCAACTCGCAACAAGGAAACCACCAGCCGCAAGAAAGCTATCATCTTGCTGGCCATCGGGATCGCCCTGTCTTTCGGAATCCTCCTTTCCCAGTCGTCTTTCGATCTCGACGTTTTCAATGCCGACATTCAGCAGCGCTTTCCACTTCTGTTTTTTGCCGCTCTTACCATCCTGATTTTTCTGCTGTTTGTGGCTTTGACTTTCGTTCTGGCCCGCAACCTTCTGAAGCTTTTTGCGGAGCGACGGCTGGGCGTTCTGGGCTCGAAGTTTCGCACCCGCCTGGTAGTAGGAGGGCTGCTGCTTTCCTTCCTGCCGGTCATCATGATGTTCTGGTTCGCTTACGGGCTGATGAACAATTCCATCGAACGGTGGTTTTCACGTCCCGTCGAAGAAGTGCGGGAGGACACGGCGGCCGTCGCCTCGCTGGTGAAGAAGTACGCGGCGCAGAACGCTCGCGCCGAGGCGGAAGCCATCGCAGGGGCGTCCGAAACACAACGCGCCTTCGCGGGTCATAGTTTTTCCGGCGTGATGAATGAATTCCGGCGGCACCAAACCACCCTGCAGGGGGGCTTCGCCCTGGCGCTCGAAGGGGGCAACGCCCAAGCCAGCATCGACGCTCCCGCCTCCTGGCCGCTGATGAAAGCAAAAATCCCGCTGGACCGGCTGACCTCCGATGCCATCGTCAATTTCAAATGGGAGAATACCGACTACATTCTGAGCGGCGCCGTGGTGGGAGATCGCGGCCTGATCGTGGTGGCCATGCCTTTGCCGCAGAAGTTCTCGGAGACGGTGAAGCAACTCGATGCCAGCCAGCAGCGTTATTTCGAACTCGCCCGCCAGCGCAAATTGCTGCGTCGCACCTACATGGAGCTGTTGCTCCTGCTCACTGTCCTGGTGCTGTTCTCCACCACCTGGCTGGCACTGTACCTGGCCAAACTGGTGACCCGCCCGGTGGTGGCACTGGCCGAAGCCACCCAGGAGATTTCGCGCGGACGTCTCGACTATCGCGTCGAGGTGAGTGCGGCCGACGAAATTGGCGACCTGGTGCGGTCTTTTAACCGCATGGCTGAGGAGCTTGAAACCAGCCGCCGCCAGATCGAAGCCTCCAGTCACGACCTGGGCGCCGCTAATATCGCGCTGGAACAGCGCCGCCAGCACATCGAAACCATCCTGGAGAGCATTCCCACCGGAGTGCTTTCGCTCGATGCCAACGGCCGCATTACTCACGTCAACCAGGCATTGATTCGCATGTTCAACCCTTCAGGATCTGAGTCCGCGGATCTGATCGTGATCGGCGCCGCCCTGAAGGAAGTATTTCCCCAGGAGATTCTGGCAGACCTGGAGCATCTGCTGCGGCGCGCCGACCGCATGGGAACAACCACCACGCAACTGGATGTGGCATTACATCGCTCCCGCTTCAACGCCGCAGTCACCGTGGCGACGCTGCAACATGCCGGCCAGGGACTGGGCTATGTTCTGGTCTTCGAAGATCTGTCCGACCTGCTCAAGGCCCAGAAACAGACCGCCTGGCGGGAAGTGGCACGCCGGGTTGCGCATGAAATCAAGAACCCGTTGACTCCCATCGCGCTTTCGGCGGAACGGATTCGCCGCCATCTGGAGCGCGGCTCTCCGCCCGACGAGGCTTCGCTCGAAGTTTTGCACAGCTGCGCCGAGACCATTGGCGGGGCGGTGGAAACACTGCGCACCCTGGTGGACGAATTCTCCACCCTGGCCCGTTTTCCCACGGCCCAGCCCGCGCCGGCGAACGTCAACTCTATCGTGGAAAACACGCTGGCGATGTTCAACGGCCGGCTGGACGGGATCCACGTGCAAACCTTCCTCGCTCCCGATCTTCCCAAAGTAATGGCGGATGCGGAAGCAATCAAACGCGCCCTGGCCAATCTGGTGGACAACGCGGCCGAGGCCATGCAGGGCGCACTGGTACGGGAGATCCAGATCTCAACCTCGCTGGTAGGCAGCCGCGACGCCGTCGAGATCACCGTCGCCGACACTGGCCACGGCGTCACTCAGGAGTTGAAAGAGCGACTCTTCCTGCCCTACTTTTCCACCAAGAAACGGGGCACCGGGCTGGGCCTCGCTATCGTGAGTCGCATTATCGAGGACCACCGCGGCTCTATCCGGGTCGAGGAAAACCAGCCAGTCGGCAGCCGGTTTGTGGTGGAGTTGCCACTGGCCGGGGAAGCTATCCTCGCGCCCGCACCCGCTCGCCAGCATGCATAACATCCTCATCGTTGACGACGAATCCGGCATCCGGCAATCGCTCAAAGGCGTGCTCGAAGATGAAGGCTACAAGGCCTCCGCCGCCGACAGTGGCGAGGCCTGCCTGGAGACCCTGCGCAAGCGCTCCTTCGATGTCGTGCTGCTTGACGTCTGGCTGCCCGGCATGGACGGCCTCGAAGTGCTGCAGAAGATTCGCGACCTGGAGAACGCCCCCGAGGTCATCATGATCTCCGGTCACGGCACCATCGAAACTGCGGTGCGGGCCACCAAGCTGGGCGCCTACGACTTTCTCGAAAAGCCACTCTCCATCGACAAGACCCTTACCCTGATCCGGCATGCCGTCGATGCCAAGCACATGAAGCAGGAAAACCGTGAGCTCAAGAAACAGCTCACTCCGCGCAGCGTGATCGAAGGGGAAAGCGTCCCTATGAAGGCGCTGCGGCAGCAGATCCTGCTCATGGCACCGACCAACGGCCGGGTGCTGATCTACGGCGAATCAGGCACGGGGAAGGAGCTGGTGGCCCACGCCATCCATGCGCAAAGCCTGCGCAAAAACGAGATGTTTGTCGAGCTGAACTGCGCCGCGATTCCGGAGGACCTGATCGAGAGCGAGCTATTTGGCCATCGCAAAGGCTCGTTTCCCGCCGCCACCACGGACAAGGAAGGAAAGTTTCATCGCGCCCATGGCGGCACGCTTTTCCTGGACGAGATCGGCGACATGAGCCTGAAGACCCAGTCGAAGGTCTTGCGCACGCTCGACGAACAACGCTTTACGCCCGTGGGCAGCGACGAACCCGTCACCGTGGACGCGCGGCTCATCGCCTCCACCAACAAGGACCTGGACGAAGAGATTTCTCGCGGCAATTTTCGCGAGGACTTGTTCTACCGTCTTAACGTCATTCCCTTCTCCGTCCCGCCACTGCGGGAACGCCAGGAGGACATACCGCTGCTGGCCCGCCATTTTCTCAAGGAATTTTCCGCCACCTACGGCCGCAGGCCGCGCGAGATCACCGACGACGCCATCGAAACCCTGATGCGCTATTCCTGGCCGGGCAATGTGCGGGAACTGCGCAACGTGATCGAGCGCATCGTCATCATGAATCCCACCACTACCCGCTTCGACCGCAAACACCTGCCCCCACTGGTCCACCGCGATGGCACCCGGCGCTCCATCGGGGCTGAATTCTCCACTTTGCACCAGGCCCGCGCCGCCTATGAGCGCGACTACATCCTCAAAAAACTTGACGACAATCACGGCAACATCAGCCGCACCGCCGAAGTCCTCGGCCTGGAACGAAGCCACCTTTACCGCAAAATGAAAACATTGGGAATTGCCGTGAAGGAGTGAGTTTTGTAGCGCCGGCATCTTGCCGGACGGCGGCGCTAACCGATTCTCGTAGCGCCGGCATCTTGCCGGCTGTCGTGAGGGCATCTTGCCCTCACTTTTGCGTGGGCGGGACGCCCCCGCGACAGCCGCCGGGACGGCGGCGCTACTTTTTGATCATGTGGATTTCGGTGCCATTCTTGAGGAACTTCACTTCATCCATGAGTTGATTGATCAGGAAGATTCCGCGGCCATGATCGGAATAAACGCTTTCGCCACGGAGAGGGTTGGGAATCTGGCCCGGGTCGAATCCGGTGCCGGGGTCGCGCACCACGATTAGAATGCTCTTATCTTCGTTACACACCACATCGCATTCTACAATCTTTGATGGGTCGGCCTTCGCCCCATGCACCACCGCGTTCGCCAGGGCCTCGGTCAGGGCCAGTTCGATGGCATCGTATTTCTCCGGGTCGCAGTGGACCTCTCTCACCAGGTCCATGACACTTTGGACTACGGGGTCCACTGCGTTCCGGTCGGCTGCCAGTGTGATCTTCAACTTCAGCTTACCGGTGTCGAACTTGTCCGTCTCCGGGTTCTCGGTCATGGCCCTGCTTTCGTTTTTGAGTGGCTGGGTAGCTATTCGTTGGATGCGCGCCCGCGTTGGGGGATTCTACAGGGATCCCTGCATTTCAGCCAAGTAACACCCGCTCAAGGCGTCCCGCTGCCCGCCATGCGCTCCACCTGGCGACGCCAATCGAGCTCCTCCACGAACTCGTGCGACTCCCGCCAGTTTTCGCGGACCTTGACGAAGAGCTCCAGAAAAACCCGCTTCCCCAGCATCTTTTCAATCTGCAGGCGGGCTGCGGTGCCGATTTTCTTGAGCATCTGGCCGCCTTTACCCACCAGGATCCCCTTCTGTCCGCTGCGCTCGCAGTAGATCATGGCCGCAATGCGAGTCAATTTCGTGCCTTCTTCGAATTGCTCGATCACAACCGTGGTCGCGTACGGGACCTCTTCTTCGGTCTCGACCAGGACCTGCTCCCGGATGATTTCCGCCACCATGAAACGCACTGGCTGGTCGGTGATCTGGTCTTCCGGAAAATAGCGTGGGCCTTCGGGCAGGAACCGTAGCACCTTATCCAGCAGCACATCAAGACCTTCGCGTTTTCTGGCGGAGAGAGGAATGATTTCCCGGAACTCGTGGAGCTTGCGATATTCATCCATGATGGGAAGCAGCTTTTCTTTGGTCCCGCGCAAGAGGTCGATCTTGTTCAGCAGCAGGAACACCGGCGTTCCCGACTTCTTTGCCATCTCGAGCACGAAGTGATCTTCGCGCGTGAACCGGCGCGTGACATCGACGATGAGCAGGACCAGCTCGCAGCCCACCATCGCTTCCCGCACCTCGGCCATCATCTTGCGGCCCAGAGAAGTGTCGGGCCGGTGCACTCCCGGAGTATCGACGAGGACGATCTGCCCGCCTAGTTTTCCCTTCTGTCTAGGCACGTGGATGATCCCCAGAATGCGGTTGCGCGTGGTCTGGGGCTTGGGGCTGATGATGGCCAGTTTTTCACCCACCAGGGCATTGAGCAGGGTGGATTTGCCGGCGTTAGGGCGGCCCAGAATGCAGACGAATCCGGAGTGAAAGGCCATAGAGGGATATGTAGCGCCGGCGTCTCGCCAGCTGTCCCGGAGGCATCTTGCCTCGGCGGCGGGCGGGGACGCCCGCCGGACAGCCGCCGGGACGGCGGCGCTACCGGAGACCTGACTATATCAGCTTCATCTGCGTCGGTTTGGCGACGGAAATCCTTACCCGCTCGACGCGGCGTTCAGTCGAATCCAGCACCTCGAAACGGAGGCCGTCCTCTTCAATCACTTCCCCGCGGTGCGGGATGCGTCCGGCCAGTTCGCTTACCAGTCCTGCGACAGTGGCGGACTCTTTGCCTTCGGGTCGTATTCCGAACATTTCCGTGAGGCGGTCCACATCCATGTTGCCGGGGACAATGTAGGACGTCTCATTCTCGCGAATCACTTCCAGCTTTTCGTGCTCGTCGCGGATCTCTCCCACGATTTCTTCCACCAGATCCTCGATCGTCACCAGGCCCGCCACGCCTCCGTACTCATCCACGACGATGGCCATGCGAATATTGTTCTGCTGCATCTCGCGCAACAGATCGCTGACCAGCTTGCTTTCGGGCACAAAATAGACATCGCGCCGCATGATGGTGTCCACCGTGCGCATGTGGGCCTCGGTGTCCGGGAGTTGCAGCACATCCTGGGCAAAGACAACCCCCACGATGTTATGGATGGTGCCTTCGAAAACCGGCACCCGGGAAAAAGGCCTGGTGCGCAACAGTTCGATGAACTGTTCGACTGTGGTATGGGTGGGGACGGCCACAATTTCAGGCCGCGGTTTCATGGCCTCGCGGACGGTTTTCTCGCTGAACTCCACCACCGACTGGATCAGGTCGCGATTGCTTTCATCCAGGATGCCTTCCTCCTGGCCGGCCTCGATCAGCGCATCCACCGCTTCCGCCTGGGTCTCAGGGGTTTCGTCGGAGTGCTCCTTGGTCAACGAAGTCACGGATTTCAAAAACCCCAGCACCAGGGTGACCGGCAGTATCAGGTAGATCAGGGTACGCAGCACAATGGCGCAGCGCACCAGCCATTCGCCGCGCGTCCTGGAAAAGAAGACAAACGGCAGGAAGCGATTAAACAGGATGATGATGAGCACCAGGCTGAGCGTGGCCTGAAGAATCTCATAAATGCCCCAGCCGCGTTCACGGAAGACCGCGAAACCCACCAGCAGGGCGATGGCGGCGGTAATCAGCTGCGTCAACACCGCCATGGAGAGCGCTGCGCGCGCCCGGCCCACTCCCAGCCGGGGCTCGACCCTCTGCTCGAAGGTGTCAATGTTGTCCTGAAACTCGCGCGAGAGAAATTTCCCGATCTCGGTGTACACCCGGTCCGCGTAGGAGACCAGCGTCAGAAGGCAAAGCAGAAGAAGCAACGCAGCTGCGATGGCATAATTCATCGAGTTCGTCTTGCCTGTGTGGCGCGGGCGCTCCCGCCCGCGGCCTTTGCCTGTGGCTTCTTAGAAAGCATCTCCCCCTGTCCACTTCTTTCAATCAAACCCAGGGGCAGACCCAACGACCGTCGCAACTGCCGTTCCCTGTCCGCCATCGCTCCCTGGTCGCGTTCGTGGTCGTAGTTCGCCAGATGAAGCACCCCGTGCAGCGCCAGTATCTTGACCTCCTGGGCCGCCGAATGACCCAGGCGGCTGGCATTCTCTTTGGCAATGTCCGCCGAAATCGCGATATCGCCGGCCAGTCCGTTCACAAAGCAAGGCCCGGGCGGAAAGGAGAGCACGTCAGTGGGCTGGTCTTTACCACGGAAACGCCGGTTCAGCGAACGCAGTTCGGAACTGCCGGTCACCAGCACGTTGACCGTACCCTCAAGCTTGATCGCACGGCTGGCGCGCGAAACAAACTTCGCCAGGGCGGTATCGCTCAATCCAGCCACGGGTTTGCGCAGAATCACCAAGATTTTCTTCTTTGCGCCCTTTGCGGGTGCTTTGCGTCCTTTGCGGTCAAGGCTTTTTCTTCCCGACTTGCACCAAAAGCAAACAGGAGGGCCTCATCCGGGCGCCCTCCTGTTCAATCTTACCTGCTCTACTCGCTGGTTTCTACTTCCGAAGAGGACGCGCTGTTGTTCTGCCCGGGCGCCAGCTCGGTCCCGTTGGCTTTACCGTTCGTTTTGGAGTCCAGCAGCGGCAGCTGTTCCGCAACTTTGGCCTTATGTTCATCGTAGGCGCGAATGATGCGCTGCACCAATTGATGGCGCACCACATCGCTGTCATCGAAATAGGCGAAGGTCAGACCTTCCACGTTCTTCAAAACCTCCGCCGCCTCCAGCAGGCCGCTGCGCCGCGCGTTGGGCAAGTCGATCTGGGTCACATCCCCGGTGATCACCGCCTTGGAGTTGAAACCCAGGCGGGTCACGAACATCTTCATCTGCTCCGAAGTCGTGTTCTGGGCCTCGTCCAGGATCACGAACGAATCGTTCAGGGTGCGCCCGCGCATGAAGGCGATGGGCGCGATCTCGATCACGTTCTTCTCCAGGTAGCGATCGACTTTTTCCGGCTCCAGCAAGTCGTATAGCGCGTCGTACAAGGGACGAAGATAAGGATCGATCTTGTCCTGCAACGTCCCGGGAAGAAATCCCAGGCGTTCACCCGCTTCTACCGCCGGACGCGCCAGAATGATGCGGTTCACCCGTTTCGCCAGCAAGGCCGAAATCGCCATGGCCACGGCCAGATAGGTTTTACCCGTCCCCGCCGGCCCGATGCCGAAGACCATGTCGTGGCTCTCGATGGCCTCGAGATAGCGCCGCTGGTTCACGCTCTTGGGCTGCACCGTGCGGCGTCCGAAGGAGCGCTGGCGTCCCGCCTCGGCCAGGCCGCGCAGGGTAGTCTTGGGGTCGGCCAGCACCACCCGCAACAGGCTGCCCAGGTCGCCATTGGTGAAGGTGAATCCGGAGCGCTGCAGGTGGTCGTAATCGGCAAACACCTGCTCGGCGCGGGTCACGTCACGTGCGGCCCCTTCCAGATCGATGGAATCGGATCGCAGGTCAATATTGATATTCAGGCCATCTTCCAGCAGGCGTACATTCTCGTCGCGCGTGCCGAACAGGGTCTCGATGTTGGGGCTGATCTCAATGCTCTTCTTCATTCAGTATTAGGCGCTTCCTCCGGCGCGTTTAGATGCTGGGTTGCCTGTGCACGAAGGGCAGAAACACCGCCCCCCAGGCGCGGACAAACGATTCTTATGTCTGTAGGTGGAACCAGCCGAGGATGCTCGCCCCGAAGTGCAAGCAACTACCATTGAGGTAAAGGGTACCCCTGCCCGCCGAGAGGAGTCAATGGCGACAAAACAGACCTTGTTACTTTTGGGGAACCGGAGAAAGGTGTGGGACGGACACTCCTGTCCGTCGGCCCTTGACTTTGATTTTCCCCGGCCGGCTAAGAACTACATCAACGCCATTCTGAACCAGGATCAAAATCAAAGGCGACGGACAAGAGTATCCGTCCCACACGGGCCCGCATCGATTGCGGCCTCTCCCTCACTCCGGATATCATGCGGGCCACGATGAAACTGACATATGCTCTTTCACTTGCAGTGTTGACCGCCATCGCTTGGGCCCAAACTTCGGCCCCTGACGCCGAAGTACAGGCCGTCTATCCGGAGGCCCACGCCCTTTATCTTGATCTGCATGAGAACCCGGAACTCTCTTCGCATGAAACCCAAACCGCGGAAAAGCTGGCTTCCCACCTGCGAAATCTCGGCTATACCGTCACTGAACACGTGGGCGGCACCGGAGTCGTGGCTGTCCTGAAGAACGGCGCTGGGCCAACGGTAATGCTGCGCACCGAACTGGATGCGCTTCCGGTAGAGGAAAAGACCGGCCTGCCGTACGCCAGCAAGATCCGTACCAAGGACGATTCGGGACGCGAAGTCGGTGTCATGCACGCCTGCGGACATGACGTCCACATGGCTTCTCTGGTCGGGACCGCCGCCATCATGGCGCACAGCAAGAACACCTGGCACGGCACTCTCATCCTCATCGGCCAGCCCGCCGAGGAAACTATCTCCGGCGCCAAACGCATGATCGAAGACGGCCTCATGACCCGCTTTCCCAAGCCCGACGTCGCCGTGGCGTTACACGTAGGCAACGAACTTCCCGCCGGGCAAGTCGGGGTCGGACCCGGCTACCGCTTTTCCAATGCCGATTCCCTGCGCATTACGATCTACGGCAAAGGGGGGCACGGCTCCATGCCCAACAGCACGATTGATCCAATCGTGATTGCCGCCCGCGTCGTGGTGACTCTGCAGACCATCGTGGCGCGGGAGGTCAAGCCCGGCGAAGTGGCCGTCGTCACCGTGGGATACATTCAGGCCGGCACCAAGAACAACATCATCCCCGACCACGCGGAGCTG
This sequence comes from Terriglobia bacterium, assembly GCA_963797385.1. Taxonomy (GTDB): domain Bacteria; phylum Acidobacteriota; class Terriglobia; order Terriglobales; family Acidobacteriaceae; genus JAIQFF01. Next base: position 66,867 of record CAWCPY010000011.1, on the reverse strand, counting down.
GGGCTGACCGTGCGCAGCTACAAACCTGAAGTCCGCAAACAGGTGCTGGCCGCCATCGATCGCATCACCCGGGCGGAGGCGAACGCCGCCGGCGCAACCCTGGAGCCGAAGATTGAGCACTACGAGGCCACGGATGCCGTCTATAACGCGCCGGCCCTGGCGCAGCGTTTGCAGGGTGTTCTGGAATCGGCCCTGGGCAAGGCCAACGTGGTGGTCGAGGACCCGGGAATGGCTTCGGAAGACTTTTCCTACTTCACGGCCCAGGGCGTGCCGTCGTTTTACTTCAGCCTGGGAGGAGCGGACCCGGCAAAGTACGCCGAAGCGAAAGCGGCGGGGACGCACTTGCCATCCAATCACTCGCCGCTGTTCGCTCCCGATATAGATCCTGCGCTGCACACGGGAATTGAAGCGGAAGTCGCGGTGCTGCGGAGCTTGCTCAAGTGATCAACTCCTTGTGGCTGTCATCCTGAGCAAGGATGCCCCTTCGCTAGCGAAGGGGCAGACGCGCCGAAGGACCCCTATTGGGAAAACGACGCGTCTCTCCCGGGATTTTCTGGGCTCTGGCTAGTTCTCAGAACAAATCGGGGCGGGTTCGTGCCGGCTAAAGGGTCCTTCGACTTCGTGGCTGCTTCGCGGAGCGAAGCAGCTACTTCGCTCAGGATGACACATCCCTCGCGAGTCAAGCTCCTTCTGCTTTTGCATCCGCCAGCGATGCCGGTACGGCGCGCTGCCTGGCCCAGGCTCTCAGTTCCTGTATTTCCTCGGACCGGGTGACGGAGAGCGGCACGGTCGCCTTCAGGGCGTCGAGCAGGCCTTGCGTGCTTACCGCCTGTTTGGTGGAAAATGCCGCATAGAGAGCCGTCTGCACTGCCGCCTCAATCTCTGCTCCTGAATATCCGCGAGCCGCAGCCGCCACCTGGTCCAGATCAAATTCCGCAGGGTTCCGCTTGCGCCGCTTCAGGTGGATGGCAAATATCTGCTTGCGCTCGGCCTGATTGGGCAGATCGACGAAGAAGAGTTCGTCGAAGCGTCCTTTGCGAATCAGTTCCGGAGGCAGCGCGGTCACGTTGTTGCAGGTGGCCGCCACGAAAACCGGGGCCTTGCGGTCCTGCATCCAGGAAAGAAATGCTGCCAGAATGCGCGAGGAGACTCCGGCATCGACCGACGCCGAATCCGGGCCGCTTCCGGCGAAGACTTTTTCCAGCTCGTCGATCCAGAAGACGCAGGGCGCCAGCCCTTCGGCTACACGAAAAACTTTCTGGATCCGTTTCTCGGTTTCGCCGATGTACTTGTCGTAAATGGCCGCGGTATCGAACTTCACCAGCGGGAGTTTCCACTCTCCGGCAATGGCTCGGGCGCACATGCTCTTGCCGCAGCCCTGCACTCCAAGAATGATGGCGCCGCGCGGCGGCTCCAGGCCAAAATCGCGGGCGGCGTCCTCCCAGGTGCCGCGGCGCTGGGCCAGCCAGCGCTTGAGATTGTCCAGTCCGCCCACGCTGCCCAGGTTTTCCGATGCGTCAATAAACTCCAGCATCCCGGAATGGCGTAGCTGTTCCTTTTTCGCCTGCAGCACATCCGTGACCGTCTCTGAAGTGATTCCGTAGCGGGTCACGATTGCCTGGGAAGCGGCGCGCTCCGCCTCTTCCTCAGTCAGGCCGCGTAGATTGTTCGCCATGGCATCCAGGCCCGCGGCATCCAGAGTGCGTTTCAGAGTGCGCGTCTTCCCTACCCTGACGGTCATTTCGTCGATAATCTGGCGCAGCCGCTGTTTGTCCGGCAGCGGAAGTTCCAGGAACTCAACCAGGCTGCGCAACTCCGCCGGGATCGTGATCGAGGGCGCGGTAATAATGACGGTGCGGCGATTGATGGAAAACTTCTGCCCGACATCGCGCAGGCGGCGTACAACCACCGGGTCATCCATGTGACGATGAAAATCTTTGAGGACGAAGGCCGCTTCCAGCGACATCGCCTCCAGGTTGCTGAGCGCCTGCGCGGGTTCCTTGCTGTTGTAGAGCGCCTGGGCCCCGGACAGATTGGGATCGTGACCCAGGCCGGCGGCCGAAAAGCCGGTTTCCGGTACCAGTTCTCCGACCTCGCTGCCGCAACGAACCAGTCCGCTGGCAATGCTCCACTCGAACGTAGCCAGGCTCAGCGACGAGCAGGCCGCCCGCACCAGGCGCACGGCGCGCATCTCTTCCACGGTCTCCATCACTACAATCGGAGTGGAAGAGCTGAGCAGGATTTTCAGGCGTTCGAGGGGATCTGCCATAAGGGTTTGACCAGCTACGACTTACTCCCGTAAAATAGCCTATTCCAGAGCAATCGGAATACCTCTCCATAGAAACGAAGGTAACAAGCAGACATGGCAAATCATTTTTCGGCGCTGAAGCGCGCCCGTCAAACCGAAACTCGAACCGTGCGCAACCGCGCCAATACCTCCCGGCTGCGTGGAGCTTTGCGTGACCTGCGTGAAGCCCTGGCCAAGGGCGACAAGGCTGGCGCCGAGGTGGTTTTCAGACAGACGGTTTCCGCGCTCGATAAAGCCATCCAGAAGGGTGTGATCCACGAGAACACCGCGTCACGCTATAAGTCGCGCCTGAACGCGCGGGTGAATGCGCTGAAGTAGAAGGGCGCTTCTAGCTGCTGGCTTCTGGCTCCCGCCCTGGGCCGAGGATTACTCCGAAATATTCCTCTAGCGCGCTCTTCCAATCGTCCTCTGAGTTGAGCATGCGCTCTTTCTTTTCACCGCTTTTGGTGATGATCAGCCTTCGATCTGAGATCGTGATTCGCCCATCGGGAGTCGCCAGGCTGCAAACTTTTTTGCGGGTGAACGGCGATTCCGGCGACGTCTGATGGTAATGACACATGGATGCGAACTCATCCAGACGCCTGGGGACGAGTGAGAACGAATATTGCCGCTTCCAACTCCCGTCTTGCTCGGTACGGTCAAGTTGAAGGCGCCCGTCCTGCTCGAAGATACGGAACTTGCGCCCATCCTGTTCCTGCTCTTGGCCGGTTTCAAGTCGTAAGGGACCGGTGAACAGGTCTCCAAAGCCGACGTCTGCCAGCCATGGCTCTTCCAGATCTACTCGCAACGCCATATGATCGAACTCCGGCGAGGAACTTCCATCGTCGCGCGGCACGCGAGCCGAAAGCAGTGTGACCCTGAATCCCAACTCGCGCAGCAACGCCGCGAATGCGCCATTCAGTTCGTAGCAGAAACCGCCGCGCCCTTGCTCAACGACCTTGCGGAGGAAGCTCTCTTCCTCGCAGACAATCCTCCGGCCAAGTGAAATATCCAGGTTCTCGAAGGGGACCGCGAACATGTGGGCGCGATGCAGGTTGCTCAAGGTTTCGGCGGTTGGTTCGCGGGGACCAGCGTAACCAATGCGAGCAAGATACCGACTTACGTTCGTCGTCACAGCGGAAATACCCCGATACCACAACTATAGTAGCGAAGTAGGGGTCCTTCGACTTGCCAACCATTCGCAAGCGAATGGTTGGACTTTGCTCAGGAGGACAGAGAGTTTGCTGCTCGGCATTTTGTCAGACCGGCAGTTCTTCCTGGGACCATCCCGGAATTTCAGGCTTGACCTCTGCAGTGAGATCGAGAATTAATTTCTCCAGTACGAAGCGCTTGGTGGGCGGATTGGAGCGCAAGGCCAGGTCAGTCTTCGCGATCAGGCGAATAGCGCGGGTAAGTTCGCGCTTCGATTTGTAACGCCGGGCTTGCCGGATGATGTCATCGGCGGCGAAGGGCGGGACGCGAAACCCCTGCCACAGCGCGGCCCAGAGCATGCGCTGGTCGCGCACATTCCGTTCCAGGATGACCAGCATCTGGCGAAAAGTTTTGGCCAGCATGTAGAGGTGTCCGATGGCAGCATCGTCGCCGTCGCCGGTGCTCAGGATGGCATTCAACATCTGCAGGGCCCGCACCCGGTCTTTGGACGAGATCGCATCGGTCAATTCGTATAGCGACCGCTGCTTCGCGGCCAGAACCATGGTTTCCACATCGCCGAGGGTGATGCGTTTCTTCTCGCCGACATACAGAATCAGTTTCTCCAGTTCGTTGGAGACCATCATCATGTCGCCGCCGAGGGCGTCCACCAGTTCGCGGGCGGCGTCGGCGTCAATTTTGACCTCGCGCGTGCTGCCGTATTCGCCGATCCAGCGGACGGCTTCACTCTCCTCTACCCGGGCCAGTTCGACGATGGCGCAATACTGTCCCAGGGTCTCGCGGATGCGCTGGTAGCGCTCTTTGTCGGTCATGTCCATGCGCCGGGCATCGGCCGGGATGCTGATATGGTCGGCCACAAAAATGAGCACTGCATCGGGATTAGGATCTTTGCTGTAAGCCTCGATGGCGGCCAGTTTCTCTTCGTTCGATCCGCGCCCGAACAGCGTCTTGACGCCGCGGATGAAGAAGACCTGAAAGGGCGCCATCAACGAGGGCGTGCGGACGCGATCGAGGACCTCGGCCAGGTCAGTCTCGGAGAGATCGAAGTCAAACAGGCTGAAGTCGCGCAGGTCAGCCGGTACCAGGTATTTGAGCAAGGCCTCGCGGCAACGCTTGCGGAAGAAAGTTTCGTCTCCCACGAACACGTACACGGGGCGCAGCTTCCGCGCTTCGACCTCGGAGACGAAGCGATCGGCTTGGGCGAAAGCCCGCATCAAAAACCCTCCATACTCAGAAACCCTCCAGCACATTGCTCACCAGCGTGCGCGCAAACTCGCGCGACAGGCGTTCCAGGGCGGGCGAGTCTTCCTCGAAGAAACTGGAAAGCTCGCGCGACACCTGATATTCCTCGCGAAACAGGTAAGCGGGATTTTCGTACAACACTTTGCCCTGGCGGTCAGTCAGCGTCACCTTGGCGGTCACGACCACCAGCGCGCTCGAGGCCCGCCCGGTCTGCGAATCGTAGGTCAAAGGCGAGGTCGAAGTGCTGATGACGACGCCGCGCAGCGTGGCATCGGCGGAATCGCTGGCTTCGTTCAGAATGTGGTAGTGGGTGCGCGTCACCATCTCTCGCACCACAGCCGAGGTCAGCCTCTGCTCGATCTTGTATGTCTGTGTGCGGTTGACGAAGGCGGGAATGGCGATGGTCTGAACATTTGTGGGAAGCGTGACGGAGTGGCCAGCTGTGTGATATCCGCAGGCCGTGCTGAAGACCAAAATCAGCGGGATGAGGAAAAGCGAATGGATTGGACTTGAAAATTGGGTGCGGGTTTGCGAACCTCTCGCGGGCGAATCGCCCGCGGCCACACAGGCCACACCAAACCTGCGGCTCATTGGATCTTTCCTATGGGACGGGTGGCGGCCATGTTTTCCGCGCATTCGACGGCGGTGGCGGCGGCGATTCGCAGATTGTCCGAGGCCGCCCACAGCCACAGACCATTGGCCAGGCTGGTGTCGGGCTGGATCGAAACCAGCACATCGCCTTGTCCGGCAGCGTTCACGTTGCTGGGGGACTCTTCCGCCATACCGGTGATGCTCACATGCTCTCCGGCCAGTGCCTTGGAGACGTTCTCGATCTCGACCGGCTTTTCCATTTCGACATGCAGGGTCAATGCGTGTCCGTGAAAGATGGGCGCCTGCAACAGCAGGAGCGAGAGCGGGGGCGCGTCCTTGCCGGCGATGCGCTGATAGTGCTTGAGCACGCGATTTTCTACCGTGTTCAGGGGCGGGACAGACTGCTCGCCATAGCGCGCCACCATATTAAAGGCCACCTGGGCATCGAACACTTTTTTCGGCAGCGGCTGGAAGGAGAGCAGGTTCACCGTCTGCTCATGCAGCTCGTCCATGCCCTTCTGTCCATGCTCCGACGCCGGCTCGTAGACCGTGGCCACGACACGCTTCAATGGCCCGGCTTTCCTTAATCGTAACGACAGAAGCGCCAGTACTACGGCAGCAGGATGGGCCACCACGGCCGGCCCGGGTTGCAGCTCCGGAGTGAGCGACTGGCCGAGTTGACGCTGGATCCACGGCGACTTCACGTCTGCCTCCGGTTCGTCCTCCAAAGCGTAGGAGAGATCGATGATGGCACTGCCGGCGGCATGGGCCTTTTTCCAGTTCTGGCGGGTGCACTCCTGGTCGGAGGCGAAAAAAGTGAAATCAATCTTCTCGAATTGTTCCGAACGCACGCTCTGTATGAACGACACCTCGTCGCCCACTGACTCCAGCTGGCCCAGCGATTCGTTATCGTCCAGCAGCTTGATGTCGAGTGAGGGGAAATTGCGGTCGCCCAGGACCTCGGCCACCTCTTTGCCCTTGAGCGTGCCCGCGCCTACGATGGCCAGGCGATAAAGGCCCGCCGCGCGCGCCGCCTCGGGATGCGCCACCGGCACGGGTTTGAAATTCGAGCTCATAAAATCTGCGGTGCCTCGGTGTAGGCTGGGGGAGGAGGCGGGCTGCCCTTCCGCCGGAAGATCCACTTCAAACGCCAGAACACGCCAGAAAATACATAGAGCAGGGCGATCAGGAACAACACCCACTGCGAGTAGAAGCGGATCGCGGCAAACAGTAATCCGAACAAGAGCACCAGGCGAAAGGGCTGCCGGGAACGGAAATCAATGTCCTTGAAGCTGTAAAAGCGCCAGGTGCTGACCATCAGATAACCCACCGCCACCACCATCAACATCCAGGTGAGCGCGGTCCACCAGGAGGCGATAGGATCGCCGCTGGAGAAATGTACGACCGCTGCGATCACGCCCGCGCCCGCGGGAATCGGCATTCCGACAAAGTATTTCTTACCCGGACGGCCAGGGTTCGAGGGCTGGGGGTTGCTGGAAATATTGAAGCGGGCCAGGCGGCTGGCGCCGGCCATCAGAAACAGGAAACTGGCAATCGCGCCGAACTGCAGCAGCTTGGTGTACAAATCGCCCGAACCTGTGGGCAACTGTCGAAAGCCCCACGTCCAGGCGAGCAGGGCGGGGGCCACGCCGAAGGTGACGACATCCGCCAGCGAGTCCAGTTCGCGGCCAAAATCGCTGCTGGTTCCGGTCATGCGCGCGATGCGACCGTCCAGGCCATCAAACATCACCGCAAATCCAATCGCTTTGGCGGCATTGTCGAAGTGCCAGGCATCGGCAGCAGTGGCATGTGTTATCTGGAGAATGGCATAGTACCCGAAAGCAATATTGGCCGTGGTGAACAGAGAAGGCAGAATGTACATGCCCTTGCTCAACCGGCGCGGCGGTTGTCGCTTGCGCGGTGCGGAGATTTGCGGGACCTCGGGATCCATCACCGGGCTCCTTGGCGAGTCGGTTCGGCCTCGACTGCAGTCAGTAGCCCGGGCACGCGCTCCAGGTAGGCCAGCACGCTGGATCCGCCTTTCACCCGGTCTCCCACCTTGATTTGCGCAGTCGCGGAGGCCGCCAGCAGCACATCGACTCGCGAACCAAACTTGATCAGGCCTACCCGCTCTCCCCGTTCCACGGGATCGCCGACTTTCCTGTTGAATACGATCCGGCGCGCCAGCAGTCCAGCGATCTGCTTGAAGGTCACGGTCTGGCCTTCCCCTTCAACCGTGACCGCATTCTGCTCGTTGTGTTCGGCCGACGCCGGGTTCATGGCGTTGAGAAATTTTCCCTTCTGATAGCGAACCTCCCGGATCACGCCCGTCAGCGGTGAGCGATTCACATGCACATCGAACACGCTGAGAAAAATGCTGATCCGGGTGCGCGGTATGCCATTCACGAGAACGGTTGAGACGTCGGTCACCTTGCCGTCCGCAGGCGAAACCACGGCCCCGGCGGTGTTCGGGACTACCCGCTCAGGATCGCGGAAAAACCATAAGAAAAAGACCGCCAGCAAGCACGCCGGCACTGCCCATAGCGGCCCAGCCAGCCAGCCCACAAGAGCGGCAGCCCCAGCCAGCGCAAGCGCGTAATAGTAGCCGTCAGCAACCATGAGAGGCTAAATTATAGTTCAGGCGGGGCGGGCCGGTGGCTCCAGAAGCCAACTGATAATAAAAAAAGGCGCTTGTCAGCGCCGGGTTCGGAGCACATTAAACCTGTAGGCGGCCACGGCCGCGATCAGTTCAAGGAAACGAATTAAGCGACCTGGCCGTGTTGAACAACCACGCGAAATTGCCGCTCAATTGATTCCATCTGGTCCTTGAGCCGCAGTTTCAGCTTTTTGAGCCGGACTTCTTCCAGCTTTTCGTCTTCCGTTAAGTAGCGCTTTTGAGTGAGTGATTCGAGACGTTCGGCGTACTGCGTGTGCTCCTGGGCCAGCTTGCGGAATACATCGTTGCTGACCAGGAGCTGGTCCTTTGGAGTCATCCAGTAGACCCTCCTGAAGGTTTGTACGGCCCTAACCTACCACACCACCCCAACCGCTTCAATCCCATTTTCCACAGATGAATGACTTTTCATAGTGAACAAGTTTGGGATTTATATACTTTACTAACCACTAGCGTTTTGGTAGTCTTGGGTCATGGACAAGCCCAAGACACTCCAGCAAGCCATGCGGTACTTCACCGATGAGCAGGTGTGCATTGATACCGTGGCCCAAATGCGCTGGCCCGCTGGCCCAGTGTGCCCGGCTTGCGAGCACAAAGGCCATTATTACCTCAAGACTCAGAAGCGCTGGAAGTGCAAAGAATGCGGTCGGCAGTTTAGCATCAAGCTGGGAACCATCTTTGAGGATTCGCCGCTCGGTCTGGACAAATGGCTTGCCGCTTTGTGGATGCTGGTCAACTGCAAAAACGGAATCAGTTCTTACGAGGTGGGCCGCGCTTTGGGCGTAACTCAGAAATCGGCTTGGTTCATGCTGCACAGGCTACGTTTTGCCTTGCAGAGTGGCTCTGTCCTCAAGATCGGTGGCCCAGGCTCAGAGGTAGAAGTGGATGAAACGTTTATCGGCGGGAAAGCCCGTAACATGCACTTGAGCACCCGGAAGCGACGCATCACTAGCCGTGGCGGGAATGACAAGTCCACCGTATTCGGAATGTTAGAACGCGGTAAAACCGTCAAGACCCTAATTGTAGAAAATCGTCGCAAGGAAACCGTACAGCCGCTCATCAAAGCTTACGTTCAAGCTGGTGCTGCACTCTACAGCGACGAAATGCCCGGCTATAACGGCCTTCATGGAGACTATGTGCATCAGGTCATCGATCATGCCGTAAAGTACGTGGATGGCCGTATTCACACGAATGGCTTGGAGAATTTTTGGTCGCTGTTGAAGCGCGGCATTAGTGGAACCTACATCAGCGTAGAGCCGTTCCACCTGTTCCGCTATCTTGATGAGCAATCGTTTCGATACAACAATCGCGGCAACAAAGAAGTGAAGATGAACGATGCCGACAGATTCTCTTTAGCCTTATCGCAGATCGCGGGAAAGCGGTTGACCTTTGCGGAGGTGACTGGCAAGGTGGGACAGGCGGCGTTCTAGCCCTTCACGGAAGAAGCGCGGGAGAAAGCCCGTTTCGGCTGCCGTTTCCGCGCTCGCTTCTCGGAAGAAAGTTTAGATTTCAGTTCGGAGTGTGGAACAGAGAGAACTTTCCGAAGTGCGTTTTCAAAATTAGCGTATTCACCCGTCTCATTCTTGGCGGAAGGTTTTGGGTGAGTCGCCATATTTTATCCCTCGCTAGAGGGAGTATGCATTGGCTCGCAAAAATAAGCAACCCACCCCTATTGAACTTGCCGAATCAGCAATTTTCCTCAAACGCGTAAATGATGACATCAGATGCCTTGAGCATTGCGCGGACTCGGTTCCCGAGAGTGTCATTGTCGGCGCATGGTGGCGGGCCCTCGTCAATCGCTATATCAATGGCGAGGTGGGGATTGCCGTACACCTTCGTGTTAGGGGTATATCCAGCGATCTTGAAAGTAGCAATTTGGTTTTCGTTTTCCAAAAGAAAACCAGAGCCAGTGACATTCATGTATTCGAGAGTTGCGGGAGCGGTAATTCTCAATTCAGGACTCGAATTACCGACCCACGAACCGACAACATGCAACTTACGGTGTCTGTCCATCCTAGCCCACTCATTAAGAATTCCAAGAGCACGGTTAAAGTTAAAAACCAAGCCTTCCGGCGCGAGTTTCGGAGTCTTGTAAGGCTGTACCGCCTTGATGATGTCCCTGTGCTTCTTAGAGAGTGGCCGAATCTTGCAACGCGCATCTCTGAATTTCGATGGGGAAAAGCAAATCGGAAATTCGAGGTTGTCATGATCGGGGGGCGGATTCTTTCCACTGTTCACAATGGCAGCTTTATACACGCAGGCATCGAGAGCAGATCGGATTTGATAAAGCATCTCGCCCAATTGGAGTGCAAAATCAGAAATGACCGAAGGGCTATATGTTGGCTCGACGATCATATCCCCTGTCCCATCGGGCTCCACGCGTATAGAAATGGAGTAGGGGTTTTTTGTGGCAATGTCATCCCAAGCTTTGGCGAGGGCATTGTTGTGAGCCTTTGCCCTGCTAATTCTTTGCCGACTGTCCTCAAAGCTCCAAGGCATCGGCCAAGTTTATCAGTTCTTGGTTAGCCATGTATATTTTTACCCAAGTTTGCACCACGACTGGTGCAAAATAAAATCAGATGCAAGCTAAGTAAAACCAAGGCGATACAGGATCGCGTCTTCCTCAGGATCTTTGTAATACCCGCGACGGCGCCCGCTTTCGAGGAATGCCCACTTCTCATAGAGCATCCGCGCGGCGTGGTTGGATTCCCGGACCTCCAGAAATACTGCGTCCGCGCTTCGCCCACGGGCCAGATCGAGCAATTCTCCCAGCAGACGCGTGCCCAGCCCGCGCCGACGGGCCGGCCCGGCGACGGCAATATTCTCGATCTCCCATTCCCGGTCCACCGCTCTGGCAATCACGAATCCCTGGAGCCCGGACTCGTCCTCGACGATCAGCGCCGTTCGTTCCGGCCTGGCGTCACGAAGCAGCGCTTCATACTGTTGGGCAGACCAGTGCGCCGCCGTGGCCGCGTGCTTCCCCAGGGCCATCATCGCGGACAAATCGGCGGAAGCGGCAGCACGAATGGTGAATTTCACACTACATTCCTCAACCGGGAACTGAGAACTACGAACTAAGAACCGCTTTTGGAAAAAATCTCGTGAGAACTACGGAGATAGTTCGCGTCCAGCGCTTCGGGCGAGACTATTCGTCCGGAATGGATTTTTTGCCATCCCAGCCGGGCAATCACATCGGAGCGCGGAATTTCAATCTCGTCCACCGGCAATCCCGCCACCCGGGCCGCCTCGGCCAGGTTTTCGTCTGCCACTACGATGGTCGATCCCACCGCGCCCTGCATTAATTCTGTTCGAGTCAGCAAGCGCTCCTGCAAGCTGTTGGCGTCATCCCCGTGAACTTCATATTCGCCGGCGTAAACCTCGCCCCGACCTGCATCCAGGACTGCCGTGACCCTGCCTTGCGAACGACCTGAAACCGCGACCGCTTCCAGCAAGGACACGGCTGCGATCGGCTTGGCCAAAACTTCTGCCAGCGCCTTGATGGCCGCCAGTCCGACGCGCACTCCGGTGAATGAGCCCGGGCCGGCGACTACGGCGAAGCCGCCAATATCGTTCTTGTTGAAGCCGTGCTTCGTCAGGAGTGCGGCGATTTGCGGTATCAATTGCGCGGAGAAGGTCCCTCCCTCAAGCGCCGCCACTTCGATCGCGCTGCAGGAATCGCCTGGTCCACAGTGCGCCAGCGCGATGGTGCCGTGTTTGCCCGAAGTATCGGCGGCGAGAAGAAGCATAATCAGTGCACATGTGGCGCGGGCGCCCTCGCCCGCGAGGTTCGAACTCAAAGTCAAAGGCCGCGGGCGAGGGCGCCCGCGCCACACGGGCAAAGTCAAAGCGCCGCTTCCACCAGTTCCAGCAGGACTCCGCCGGCGCTCGAGGGATGCACAAAGACATATTTATGCCCGCCTGCGCCTACTTTAATTTCGCTGGAGACCAGCCGTACGCCATTTCTCCTCAGGCGCTCGACCGCGGCCGCCAGATCGGGCACGCGCAGCGAGACGTGATGCAATCCCTCGCCACGCTTGGCGATAAATTTCGCAATCACCGAGTTCTCCGAAGTGGGTTCGAGCAGCTCCATGCGGCTCTCACCCAACGGCACCATCACCACGCGCACCTGCTCGCCTTGCACTGTCTCTTCGGGAGAAAGCTTCAGCCCCAGCTTCTCGTAGATGCCCTTGGCCGCCGCCAGCGACTTCACCGCCACGCCGATATGGTCAATGCTGAACATCAGGGAATCTCCATCTCAAATGTGGGCGCGAGCGTCCCGCTCGTGCTGGACGGGCGGGACGCCCGTCCTTCAGTAAAAGCTTCACTTCCCGAGCGTATTCACAATCTCTTCCACCAGCGAATAGGGATCGCGTTTATGCTCCGCCACCTCTGCCGCGTAGCGGCCCACCGCCCCATTCCCCAGTTGTTCCCGGGCCCGCTCCAGCAGCGCATCGCGCAACATCTCAAGCAGGCGATTCTGCCAGTTCTCGACGTTGTGCTTTACCACCAGGTTTTCCTTCTGCAGGTAGGTTTCGTAATCGCGAATCGCCGCCGCCAGTTCGGTAATGCCTGCGCCCTGGCTGGCTACAGTCTTCACTATTGGCGGTGTCCAGCTATCACTGCGCACAGCCAGCGACTGCAGAGCGCGGATTTCCCTTTCTACGCGCTCCGCACCATCGCGATCGCACTTGTTGATGACGAAAATATCGGCGATCTCCATGATGCCGGCCTTGATGGTCTGCACATCATCACCCATGCCCGGCACCAGGATGACGATCGTGATGTCCGCCAGGCGCACGATGTCCACTTCGTCCTGTCCGACTCCGACGGTCTCAATCATGACCAGGTCGCGTCCCGAGGCATCCAGCACGGTCGCAACATCCGCAGTGGTGCGCGCCAGCCCGCCCAGCGAGCCGCGCGTGGCCATGCTGCGAATATAGATTCCAGGATCGGAGAAATGCTCCTGCATGCGGATGCGGTCGCCCAGAATCGCGCCGCCGGTATAGGGACTGGTGGGATCGACCGCGATGATGCCCACCGTACGCTTTTCCTTGCGGTAGTGGCGGGCCAACTGATCGACCAGCGTGCTCTTGCCCGCCCCCGGCGGGCCGGTGAGTCCGAGTATCCGCGCCTGTCCGCTGTGGGGGAAGAGGGCCTTGAGCACTTCGGACCAGCCGGGCGTGCGGTTCTCGACCGTGCTGATGGCGCGGGCCAGAGCGCGAGGATCGCCGGCGCGAAGCTGGTCAACCCATTGCTCGATTTCTCTTTTCAAGACGTTCAGTGTAAAGCAGCAGGAGGTAACTGGGAACCGGGGCCGAAGGTCCCCCTAAGGCAACGCCTTCGCCGCTTCGATCATCTGCTCCGGGCGCGCCCGCACGCGATAGTCTTCCGTCAGGTTCACCCAGCGAACCACTCCTGACGAATCGAGCAGGAATTCCGCCGGCCGCGAGATGTCCTGTCCGTTGATTCCCGCGCCGGCATGCAGAAGGTCATAGCGTCGAATGATCTCGGCTTTCGGATCGGAGAGGAAGGTGTAGGTGTAGCCCGCTTTCCGGCACAAGTCACGTGAAACTTCCGGAGCGTCCACGCTGATGGCCACCGGGCGCACGCCCAGTTGTTCAATCTCAGTCAGGTGCTCTTCAATACCCCGTAACTCGGAGTTGCAGAAGGGTCACCAATAGCCTCGATAAAAAACCAGGAGCACCCCTTTGGGCGACGTGCGTGTCTGCGACAGCGGACTGGAAAGCAAGCTGGAAAGCGAAACGGGATGGTTGTCGGTGTCCGGAAGTACGAATTCCGGTGCCGTCTGCCCCATCCGGGGTGCTCCGCTCGAGGCGGGCAGTTGCCTGGTCTGGTGAAAGACGATGAAGCAGAAAGCGCCCAGAACCAAGAGACTGAGGGTGCCCAGAATTGAGCCCGCGACTTTCCCGCGATACTGCTGCGGCTGGCCGAAGGCGCGCCTCAAGCCGACCAGAAGAAATGTAAAGCCAGCGGCGAAAAGCAAAAAGTTTACCCAGGGAACGTCGCGGGTGACAGGAAACCTGGCAAATAAAGGAAGGGTGGCGAAGCCGGCGAGGCAAAACAGAAATCCCGCCCACAGATGCCAGTTCCGTCGTCGCTGGTTCATGGAGATCACTCCCTGGCTTCGCTGAAAAAGATATGTGACATCACTGGCGCAAAGTCTAACATCACCTGCCAGGTCAAGGGGAAAAGTTAGACTAGCAGGCCTCAATTCTTGAGATTGAGGATCTTCAGGGCCAGCCGTCCTAAGACCGGATACTCCGCCCATTCACCACGCGCTGCTTTTATGCCGTACACGATCGCGATCACCACCACCGCGATCCAGAGACCCATCCATCCGAGCCACATCATCGGCATCAAAATAAAAAAACCGGGCGGGGGCGGAGCATTCCTGGCGGCCGGGGCATGGGCCATCATTATGAAAAAGAAACCAAACCAGACAAACATGCCAATCCCCATCACAAACATTTGAAGGACCTGCAGCAAGAGCGCCTGCAACGCATGGAAGGAAACGAACTTCGATTCCCGCTTGATGAGGAAGATGACGAGAGGAGCGATCCACCAAGCCACGATCTGCAATACCTGGGCAAGCAGAGCCATGGTGCGCTCATCCTGGGCCGGCTGGGGCAGTGTGCCGGTGTGCGGTGGTTCGACCATATTTGTCCACCGGCCACCGGCCGGCAGGTAAATCTCCAAGGGGCAGCGGCTAATCCTTTAGCAGCTGGCGCGCAATCACCAGCCGCTGAATCTCGCTGGTGCCCTCGCCGATAGTGCACAGCTTCACGTCGCGATAGAACTTTTCCGCGGGATAGTCCTTGATAAATCCATAGCCACCGTGGATCTGTACTCCCTCGTTGGCGCAACGGACAGCCACTTCACTGGCATAGAGCTTGGCCATGGACGATTCCAGGGTAGTCTTCATGCCTGCATCTTTCATGGCCGCAGCGCGCAAAGTCAGCAACTTCGCGGCTTCAATCTCGGTGGCCATGTCGGCCAGCTTCCACTGGATCGCCTGGAAATCACTGATGGCCTTGCCGAACTGTTTGCGCTGTTTGGAATATTTCAGCGCCGCTTCGTACGCCCCCTCTGCCATGCCGAGCGACAATGCCGCGATCGAGATGCGGCCTCCATCCAGGACGCGCATGGCGTCGATGAAGCCGTCACCTTCCTTGCCGCAAAGATTTTCCGACGGGATGACGCAGTCTTCAAAAATCAATTCGGCGGTATCACTGGCCCGAAAGCCCAGCTTGTTCTCTTTCTTGCCGGGACGAAATCCCCTGGTTCCCTTCTCCACGATGAAGGCCGAGAGCCCGTGGGTGTGGGCGGCGCGGTCAGTGACCGCAATGACCACCAGAAAATCGGCGTAGTGTCCGTTGGTGCAGAAAGTCTTGGTGCCGTTCAGTACCCAGTTGTTGCCCTTGCGCACTGCGGTCATGCGCGCGCTGCCCGCGTCTGATCCGGATGAGGGCTCGGTCAGCCCCCAGGCCCCGATGGCCTCGCCCGAAGCCAGCGGCGTAACATATTTCTTCTTCTGGGCTTCGTTGCCGGCGAGAAAAATGTGATTCGAGCACAGCGAAGTGTGGGCCGCGACGATGATGCCGACCGAGCCGTCCACACGTGAGAGCTCTTCGATGGCCGTGACGTACTCCACATAGCCCATGCCGGCGCCGCCATACTCGGGGGGAAACACAATGCCCAGCAGGCCGAGTTTGCCCAGTTCCTTGACTGTCGTCAGGGGAAAGTCGCCGGCTTCATCCCACGTCCATCACATGGGGCGCGATCTCGCGCTCGGCAAATTCGCGAACGCTCTTCTTCAGTTGCAGCTGTTCATCGTTGAGCTGGAAATCCAAGATGCCTCCGGGACCCACCAGGGACTCGGTACAACGCGAAAATCGGTCGCAAGGACGACTTTTTATTAGAACACAGCGCTGGGTTGAGAAGAAAACTACACTGCCGACCAGTGGGTTGAAGGTTCAGCGGTGGAACGCGCATCTGAGTCCCCCAGCCAGTGCCCACCAGAAGACCGGAACAAGGTAGATAGCCACAACAATTACGCCCACCATCAGCAGGATGGTTCTTGCCCGGCGCACCGACTGCTGCTGAATGGCGATGGCCTGTTGCTGATTGCTCAGGGCCAGCCTGGAATTCTCGATCTGCTGCTTCTGCAAGTCACGGATCTCCTGCAGAAGCTGGATAACGTGTTCGTCCGACATGACGCTTCAGCCTCAGTCCTATCTGACTATGCGACAGAAGGGGTGCGAAAGAGTGCGGAAGGAGTAGGCCCTTGGTGTAGCGGGTCGAAGCAGGTGTCCTAAACCCTATCCGATCTGTGCCGCGGCCACAAATCGCTCAAAGACTTCGTTCGACAGCAGTCTGCCGCGGGCGGTCAAGCGGATAACATCACCCGCGCGCTCGAGCAACCCCAACCCCATGCAATCCGAAACGGTGTCCGAGAGAACCTCAATCGCCGATTCTCCGAACTGGGTCCTGGCCCTCTTCAGATCGACGCCTCGAGTCAGGCGCAGGCCCAGGAAGAAGGTCTCCTCCAGGGCCGCCTGCGCGGATACCAGTGTCTTCTCGCATGACGCGCCGGCAACGTAGGCCTCCAACGACTCCGGCCAGGAAAACCGCACCGCCTCACCCGCCCTCTTCGAGCACTGCAGCATGGAGTGCGCATCCACGCCGAAACCCAAATAAGGCTGGCGCGTCCAGTATTTGAGATTGTGCCGCGATTCTTTTCCCGCGCGGGCAAAGTTGGATATTTCGTACTGGCAAACTCCCGCCGCGTTCAGCCGATCGCAAGCGGCCTCGTAGAAGTCGGCGGTCAGCTCATCGTCGGGAACGAAGTGAGCATGATATTTTGTGCCGCCTGCCATCAATTCGCGACCCAGGCGGGAATCGTCGTCCACCTCCAGCATGTAAACACTGACGTGAGGCGCGCCGGTGGCGATGGCCTCGGCAACGGAAAATTCCCAGCTTTCGGCAGTCTGGTGGGGCAGGCCGGCGATCAGATCGAGATTTATATTTTCAATACCGGAAGCGCGAAAGCGCGCGATGTCCTCGAGCACGGTGGCCCGCTGGTGCTGGCGCCCCACGGACGCGGCCTCCTTGTCCACGAACGACTGCACTCCCAGGCTTACGCGATTTACTCCGCAGCGCTGGAAAGCCTCGAGCACGGCAGGAGTCAGCGTTCCGGGCGCGCATTCGACTGTGATCTCGACATCGCTCTCCAGCGCAAAAGTCTGCGCAATCGTGACAAATAGCCGTTCCAGTTGCGCTATATCGAGTATGGTAGGTGTGCCGCCGCCGAGGAAGATGGAGTCCACCCGGCCTTCGTACACGCCGCCCATTTGCTGGGAGATTTCGCCGGCATGGTTGATGTCCGCGGCCACGCGTTCCACGTAGCGCTCGAACACGGCGCGGGAGAAGACGTCGGAAGCGAAGTTGCAGTAGCTACATTTGGTGCGGCAGAATGGCACCGAGATGTAAAGGCCCAGAGACACGTGACTAATTATCCCACTTCGCGTAAGGTGGACAGCGCTGAATATATGACTTGTCATCCTGAGCGGAGTGAACTGCTTTCACTTGTGAGAGCGGCCACGAAGTCGAAGGACCCCCGGCTACAAGATAGTCGCTTGGGGCCAAGGATTTTAGCGGCGTAGAGATGAGTACTCTGCAACTACAGGCTGGTGCCGCTTATCGGGGTCCTTCGACTGCGCAACGGTTTCGCTTCGCGTAGCCGTTGCTTCGCTCAGGATCACACAGCAAAAAAACGCATGGCTCCTCGGGTCGTCATCACTGGACTGGGCGTGGTCAGCCCTAACGGCATAGGCAAAGAAGCCTTTTGTCTAGCCCTTCTCGCCGGAAAGTCGGGCGTGAAACGCATCTCGCGCTTTGATCCTTCATCCCTGCCGGTGCAAATCGCGGGCGAGATTCCCGAATTTGACGAACTGGCCTGGGTGGATGCGCGCGAACGCAAACACGTTTCCCGCGTGGTACCGCTGGCGGTGGCCGCGTCCACGGAAGCGATCAAGGACGCGGGACTCGATCCCGCCGCCATGACGATGGAAGAGAAGCGCGAGATTGGCGTGATACTCGGCACCGGCGGCGGCGCCCAGGAATTTTCCGAAGAGCAATACCGGCTCTGGCATAGCGGACACGTCAAGCAAGTCAGCATCTTTTGCATCCCCAGCGGCACCATGGGTACGCTGCCCAGCGAAATCAGCATGCGCTTCGGATTTCGCGGCTACAGCCACGTGGTGACCGCCGGCTGCACTTCTTCCACCGACGCCATCGGCTATGCCTACCAGCATATTCAGGCCGGCGTGCTGCCCATGTTTCTGGTCGGAGGTGTGGATTCGCCCATTACGCCTGGCATCATCAAGGGCTACTCGTTGCTGCGCGCGCTTACCCAGTCCTGGAACCACGCTCCCGAAAGCGCATCGCGCCCGTTTTCCGCCGACCGTGACGGCTTCGTGATCGCCGAAGGCTCGTGGATGTTCATTCTCGAAGACTACGATCATGCGCGCGCTCGGAACGCCCACATTTACGCAGAGATCGCAGGGTACGGTTCCACCTGTGAAGCTTTCCACCGAGTGCGCATGAGCGACTCGCCGGACGAACCCGCCCGCGCCATCACGCTCGCCCTCGAAGAAGCCGGCCTCGCGCCGGAAGATATCCAGTACGTTAACCTGCACGGCACTTCCACCGAAATGAATGACCGGGTGGAAACGCGGGCGCTGAAACTGGCGCTCGGAGAACACGCCAGAAAGATCCCGATGTCGGGGCTGAAATCGCAGATCGGACACGCCCAAGGCGCCTGCGGCTCGGCCAGTCTGGCGGCCACATTGATCGCCATGGAGCACGGCAAGATTCCGCCCACCATCAATCTGGACGCGCCTGATCCGGAGTGCGATCTGGACTACGTTCCCGACATCGGCCGCAAGGCCAGCATCGAGCACGCCATCTGCAACTGCGTTGGGTTCGGATCGAAGAACTCGGCCCTGGTGCTGAAAAAAATCGCGTAGGGGCAGGTGTCTCACCTGCCCGGCGGAGCAAAGCGACGCTGGTTTCATTCCCCGAAACCACGGCGAGCTGAGCTCGCCCGCCCGGACGAGGGCGTCCGGGCCTACGCGGGTTCGTCGCGGCACAAACCTTTTCCATCCTGCCCGCTTCTCGCCTAATCTACTTAGGGTATCCTTGCGTATAGCCGATGGCCCAAGAAGAAGAGGTATTAGGGAAAGCGTATGACAGCCGGCTGATGAAGCGGCTGCTGCAGTATTTGCGCCCGTATAAGTGGCCGGTCGGCATTTCCCTGGTTTCCATCCTGATCAAGGCTGTTGCTGATGTTCTCGGGCCTTACCTGGTCGCCATCGAGATCGATCGCTACCTGGTGCCAGTGCCCCGGACAACGCCCTTCGATTCTTTTCTGAGCGCGAATCCCTACGTTGGGATTGCTCAAATCGCCGCCATGTACGTCAGTTTGATCGCGCTCGGTTTCCTGCTCGACTACCTGCAAACCTATTTCATGCAGTGGGCGGGGCAGATGGTGATGTTCGATCTGCGCAAGCAGATCTTTCGCCACCTGCAGCACATGCACATCGGCTTCTACGACAAGAACCCGGTCGGGCGCCTGGTCACGCGCGTCACCTCCGACGTCGATGCCTTGAACGAAATGTTCACCTCCGGCGTGGTCTCTATTTTCGAAGACGTGTTCGTGCTGGCCGGCATTACCGCCATCATGCTGGGGATGAACTGGAAACTGGCCCTGATCACGCTGGCGGTCCTGCCGCTGATCGCCTACGCTACCAAGATTTTTCGCGACAAGGTGCGGGATTCCTACCGCCGCATTCGCACCGCCATTGCGCGCATCAACGCCTACATGCAGGAGCACGTCAGCGGCATGGTGGTGTTACAGCTTTTCAACCGCGAGCAACGCTCCTTCGACAAGTTTTCGGAAGTGAACGCCGTTCACATGGAAGCTTTCAAGGACGCGATCATGGCGCACGCGGTCTATTACCCAGTGGTCGAAATTCTGTCTTCGACGGCCATCGCCTGCGTGATCTGGTTTGGCGGGAATGACATCATCCGCAAACTGACGGTGAGCAGCGTCGCAGTGGATTTCTCCAGCCAGAACCTGCTCTCATTCCACGTGGTTCACACCGTGGTGAGCATCGGAGTTCTTACCGCGTTCATTCAGTATGCTCAGCGCTTCTTCCGGCCGATTCAGGATTTCAGCGAAAAGTACAACATTCTGCAGTCTGCGATGGCGGCCAGCGAACGGGTATTCAAGCTTTTGGATACACCCGCCGAGATTACTTCACCGGCAGTTACCAGGACTCCGACCGGACCTGGGCGGATTGAGTTCGATCATGTCTGGTTTGCTTACCGCAACGTTGATACTGGCAAAGACGCGGGCGAGGGCGCCCGCGCCACACCACCCAGGGGCAATGGTCGTGTGGGGACGGGTCTCCGACCCGTCCAGGCCGAGCAAGGCTCGGCCATGGTTTCGACCGAGCCGGACTGGATTCTGCGCGATGTTTCTTTCGCCATCGAGCCGGGTGAAACCGTCGCCATCGTCGGCCACACCGGCGCCGGCAAGACCACCATCATCTCGCTGCTTATGCGCTTCTACGATGTGCAGAAAGGCGCAGTCAAAATCGATGGCGTGGACGTAAAGGAAATGGACCTGGCCGAACTGCGCCGCCGCTACGGCGTGGTTTTACAAGATCCGTTCCTGTTTACAGGAACAGTCGAAGGCAACATTCGTCTCGGCACCGAGAGGATTACCGATGCCGACATCGAAAAAGCCGCCGAAGATGTGAACCTGGCCGACTTTATCCGCGCCCTGCCTCAAGGCTTCAAGGAGGAAGTTCGCGAGCGCGGTTCAACGCTCTCGACCGGCCAGAAGCAACTGATCTCGTTTGCCCGGGCGCTGGCGCACGACCCCAAGATCCTGATTCTGGATGAAGCCACTTCGAGCGTGGACACCGAGACCGAAATGCGGGTGCGCGATGCGCTCAGCCGCATGGTGGAGGGGCGCACGTCGGTGGTTATTGCCCACCGGCTTTCGACCATCCAGCGCGCCGACAAAATTATCGTCATGCACAAGGGCCAGGTGCGCGAGGTCGGCACCCACCAGCAACTGCTCGCCCAGCACGGGATTTACTACAAGCTCTACCAACTGCAATATAAGGACCAGGAGATTCCGGTCGGGGCCGGTGGGCAGGTCACTGCCGACTAAACCCACGTGGGATAGCCGCCCACGGCTGTCCGGCCCGAGCGAAGCTCGGCGGAGGGTCTTGCAAGCCAGCCATACAAAGAATCTTTCACGTAAGCAACTTCTCCCCACAAACTGGTCGACTCTTCGAGTCGACTGGACAGCCGAGGGCGGCTGTCCCCACGTGTCCTTGTGGCGGCGGCGTCTCGCCGCCTCATTTGTAGGCGAGGCTTCCGGTTTGTCGGAATACTTCCGCCCCAAGCGGCGGGCGGGACGCCCGCCGGACAGCCGGCGAGACGCCGGCGCTACCCAGGGCGCACCCGCCGCGAGCACAGCTCTTCCCGTTACAATGGCCTGCGTGCGAATTCTGATCTCCGCCGGGGAAGCCTCCGGCGAAATGTATGGCGCGCTGCTGATCCAAGCCTTGCAGCGTCTCGCGGGCGAGGGCGCCCGCGCCACATTGAATCGAACAGACGGAGTTTTTTGGGGTGGGCGGAGATCGCATGCGGGCCGCGGGTTGCGACACTGTGATCGATGCCAAAGAGCTTTCTGTCGTCGGCATCTCGGAAATTCTCGGTCATCTGCCTAAGATCTGGGGCCTGTTTCACAAACTGATCGCGGAAGCCGACCGGCGCAAGCCTGATCTGGCCATCGTCATCGATTCTCCTGCATTCAACTGGCGGGTGGCGCGCCAGATGCATAAACGCGGCATTCCCGTCGTCTATTACGTCTGTCCGCAATTCTGGGCGTGGCGACAGGGACGGGTGCGCCTGCTGCGAAAATACGTTGATAAAGCGCTGGTGATTTTTCCTTTTGAAGAAAAGTTTTATCGCGACCGCGGAGTGGATGCCTCTTTTGTCGGTCACCCGCTTGCCGACCTTCCCCGGCCTGAGATTGATCGCGCGGCCTATGCCACGCAGCACCAGCTCGACGCCGCCAAGCCATGGATCACGCTCATGCCCGGCAGCCGGGTGAAAGAAGTGCGCATGAATCTGCCGGTGATTCTCGAGTCTGCCGCCAAATTGGGTACGGGGTACGAATTTCTGCTTCCGGTCGCTCCAACCCTGGAGCGCGGCTTTCTGCAATCGCTCATCATGGACAACCCGAAAATTCGCCTGGTGCCGGAAACCTTACCTGCGCTGGCCCAGTCGCGCGCCGGGATCGTGGCCAGCGGCACGGCTACGGTCGAGGCAGCAATGATGGGAACACCGTTCGTGATGGTTTACCGGGTCTCGCCTTTGACCTACGCGGTGGGGCGCTCGCGGGTGAAGGTGCCTTACTTCGCCATGGTGAACCTGATTGCAGGAGAAGAGGTTGTGCCCGAGCTGGTGCAGCAGGACTTCACCGCTGAAAATGTTGTGACCAGGCTCAACGAAATCCTCGCGGACGGTCCGGCGCGAAAGAAAATGATCACTGGGCTGGAAGGAGTGAAAGCCCGGCTCAGCGGCCCAGCCGGGGAGGAACGCCATCCAGTGGATCGGGCCGCCCATGCGATGATGTCGGTTTGGCAAGCGGCTGGTGTGTCAAAATCACGCTAAACCTTGTCCTGCCAGCATCTTTTGCGCCACAATCTTCATCTTACGGATTATCGTACTAGTACTTAGGAGCTGCTTTTGACCCCTCTTCAACCTTGGCGGCGGCGTCGGGCCCTGTTCTTGTGCCTGGCTTTCTCGTTCTTTTTGATGTCGTTACCGGCGTGGGCAGCCGAGACTATGCGGCTGCGAGTGGACGACTACCAGATCAACGCCGAGCTCATTCCGCACACTCATAAGATCACGGCGCAAGCCAAGGTGAAATTTACCGCGCTGGAAGATCTGAATATCGCCACCTTCGAGTTGCACAATGCTCTGCGCGTCACCAAGGTGCTCGATGAAGCAGGCAAGCCACTGAGTGCCGAGCGCGTTACCCAGGACTCGACGGTGCGGGTGCAACTGGCCACGCCGCTGGCCAAAGACGCGTCGACTACGCTTACTTTTGACTACGAAGGCACGCTTGATTCCGCCGACGAGAGTCCGGTGCAGGGCCTCAAGCTGGCCTACATCGGCGA
This sequence comes from Terriglobia bacterium, assembly GCA_963797385.1. Taxonomy (GTDB): domain Bacteria; phylum Acidobacteriota; class Terriglobia; order Terriglobales; family Acidobacteriaceae; genus JAIQFF01. The sequence continues at coordinate 43,616 of CAWCPY010000011.1, read as the reverse complement.
TGACACCAGCTACCTGCTGTACGCCGGCCGCTGGTTCCCGGTGAACGCGTACGGCATCAACCGATTCACCGCGACCATGAACATCACGGTGCCGGCGCACATGGTGGTCATCGGCAGCGGAAAAGAAACTCCGGGCAGCGCCCCCGCAGCCAAGCGTCCGGTCGGTTCCCTGCCCACCAAGACCTTCTCTTTTAGCTGGGACAAGCCCAGTTTCCCCGGCACCATCGTGGCCGGCATTTTTCAGGAATTCAAGAGCGATGAAGCCGGACTGGATCTTCACGTCTTCTTCAAGCCGGCCCATCGGAACATGGGAGCCACTTACGCCACCACTGCAGTCAAAGAGTTCACCTACTACGTGACCCTCTATGGCCCGGCACCTTCGACCACGCTGAAGGTGGTCGAGATCCCGGATGACACGGTGCCCGCAGCCTGGGCGCCGGAAATCGCCGCCATTGCCAGCCGGGCGGTGACTGACAAGGTGAACTACCGGCTGCTGGCCAACAGCATTGCGCACCAGTGGTGGGGCGCATCGGTCAGCCCCGCTTCCCGCGATGACTGGTGGCTGAGCGACGGCTTCGCGCGCTATTCCGAGGCCCGCTACGTCGAACAGGCAGCGGGCGAGGCCGGTCTCGAAGAGACGGTCAAGGACATGTCAGTGGGGGCGCTGGCTTACGACACCGTCCCACTTTCGAGCTCCGGGAAACTCGATATCTTCTCGCCCGAATTCCAGTCTCTGGTCACCGACAAAGGCGCCATGATCCTGCACATGCTGCGCTGGGTGCTGGGCGATCAGAAGTACGACCAGACGATGCGCACTTTCGCCGCAAAGTATGCGGGGAAGTCGGCGTCGCTGGACGATTTTCGCGCTCTGGCCGAGCAGAACTATGGCCAGCAACTCACGTGGTTCTTTTCCCAGTGGCTCGACTCCACCGGCGCTCCGGAATTCAAAACGAAATACACCATCTACCGCCTGGGAAACAACAAAGGGTTCCGGGTGGTGGGTCAGATTTCACAGGATCTCGATCTTTTTCGCATGCCGGTTGACCTGAAAATCGATACCGATGGTAAGACCGAGAACAAGCGCATCGAAGTTGTGGGCACGAATTCCGCATTCAACATTGAGACTTACGGCAAGCCTCGGCGGATTGTGGTCGATCCCGATGACCGGGTGCTGAAAAATTCATCCGAGATCAGGCTCAGGGCATCCATCCAGCGTGGCCAGGGACTGACCCAGCAGGGAGACCTGGCGGGAGCGCTGCTCGAGTTCAACAAGGCGCTCGACGTCAACAAGAACAGCTCGCTGGCACACTATCGCATTGCCGAGGTGTTTTTCCTGCAGCGAAACTACCAGGCCGCGGCCAACGCCTATCGCGAATGCCTGAACGGCGACGGCGAGCCGCGCTGGACCGAGGTCTGGAGCCACATTCAGCTGGGCAAGATCTTCGACGTTACCGGACAGCGCGAGCGCGCCACCAATGAATATCGCCAGGCTCTGCAAACCAACGACAACACCCAGGGCGCCCTGGACGAAGCCCGCCGATATTTGCAGAAAGCGTTCGAGCGGCAGAAAAACGGATAGCTGGTCCTAACCGCTGTCATCCTGAGCGCAGTGATTGCTTCGCGTAGCGAAGCAATCGCGGAGTCGAAGGACCCCTATAAGAGGACTCGCTGCCCGCTGTAGGCGCGAGTGCCCCCGCGTAGCGCCGCCGTCCCGGCGCGGTCGGGCGGGCGCCCCGCCCGCCACCGGTGAGGGCAAGATGCCCTCACGACAGCTGGCGAGACGCCGGCGCTACTCGAGAAGGCTCGCGCCTACATCGGCAAACACGCTGCTGTGGAAGGGTAGGGATCCTTCGACTGCGCCGACCGATTCGGAACGAATCGGTCGACTGCGCTCAGGATGACAGCGGCTTAGAGATGAAACTAAAAAGCGCGCTTCACGGCCAGAGTGACCATGGCTTTCGAAACCAGCTTTTCTTCTGCATCTCTTTCCGCGAAGATTTCGGCCTCACAGATGACCAGCATCTTGCCGGCGCGCAGCACCTTGCCGCGGCAGCGCAAGCGGTCGGCCAAGGCCGGACGCAGGAAATTTATCTTGAACTCGACGCTCACCACATCGTGGTCCAGCCCGACGGCACCCCGCGCCGCGCAGCCCGAAGTATGGTCGGCCATGGTGGCCAGCACGCCGGCGTGAATCAGACCATGCTGCTGCCGGTGACGCTCGGCGGGCACCAGTGTGCTCTCGCAATATTCGTCTTCGATCCGGGTCAACCGCATGCCCAGATCGCGAACGAAGTTGGCACTATCGAATATGTGACGGACCTGGATTTTCAGGAGTTCGTCCATAGGATTTATCAGCGGCCGGCCGACTGAGTTAGACCAGGCGCGAAAGAATTCCTTAGAGGGCCCAGCGCAACAGCGTCGCACCCACAGTGAAACCTGCGCCCACCGATGCCAACAAGACCAGGTTGCCCTTCTTGAGCTTGCCTTCCTGTCGGGCAGTATCCATGGCGAGCGGGATCGTCCCGGCGGTGGTATTGCCGTAACGATCGATGTTGACTATCACGCTCTCTGCTTTCATACCCAGGCGATCCGCCGTGGCCCTGATGATCCGCAGGTTGGCCTGGTGTGGAATGAAAGTATCGATATCGCTGCCCTTGAGGCTGTTGCGGGTCAGGATTTTTTCGCAAATCTCGGCCTGCTTGCGCACCGCGAACTTGAAGACCGCCTGGCCGTCCTGATGAACGTAGTGCATCCGCTTCTCCACCGTTTCCTGAGTGGAGGGATGAAGACTGCCGCCGCCCGGCATGTAGAGCGAACATCCTCCCGAACCATCCACTTCGTGGATGAAATCGATCAGGCCCTCCGAGTCATCCTCCGCCGGCTCGAGTATGACGGCACCGGCTCCGTCGCCGAAGATCACGCAGGTAGCGCGATCGTTGTAGTCGATGATCGAGGACATCACGTCCGCTCCGATCACCATGACTTTCTTGTGAGCGCCGGTGGCAATAAATTGCGCTCCGGTCTGGAGGGCATACACGAAGGCGGAGCAGGCCGCGGAAAGATCGAATCCCCAGACCCCTTTCGCTCCCAGCTTGTGTTGCACCAGGCAGGCAGTGGAGGGAAAGAACATGTCCGGCGTGACCGTGGCCACGATGATCGCGTCCAGTTCGGAGGCCTCCAGGCCGCGCTCGGCCAGCGCCCGCCGGGCCGCCTCGGTGGCCAGGTCGCTGGTGGCCACGCCCTTCTCCGCGATGTGGCGCTCCCGGATCCCGGTGCGCTCCACGATCCAGTCGTTGGAGGTCTCCACCAGCTTTTCCAGATCGTCGTTGGTCAGAAGGCGCGGCGGAACGTAGGTTCCCAGGGCCGTAATCTTCGCGCGCAACAGTTGGCTCACTCGATCAGTTCTCCCGGTTCTAAAGTCGTTTCGAAGACGAACCGGCTATTTTGACCCAGCCACGCGGCAATGTCCAACTGCAGGCGACGCAGAGGGTTGCGGAGAGCCAGGCAGAAGACTCCATAGGCTCCATCCGCGTGCCCGCCGTTACCCCAGTACATGTCCGTGCGGAAGGCTGAGCAGTGACGAAGCTGAATCACTGGTGCTTCCGAAAGGCAGCCCCAGCGCCGAATCGGCACAGTCCCGTAATGGAACCACGGTGACCTTCGCTAAAAGGCAACGTTTTACTACTCTTCACCAGCCACTCAAAAACCTTCGACGCGCCCTGCGACGCGCCCGCGAATGCTGAATTCAGCGCTCGGATCTTCAGGAAAGGGGATCAGAGATGATCGGAACATCAAAATCTTCAGGCGCAAGGTTAGCCGGCGCCATGGTGCTTGGGCTTGCCGTTCTGGTGTGGTCGGGTTGCGGCGGAGGATTGGGAGCCGCAGGCTCGGATGCGAAATCCGAGGGCATGACGGTTACGCCCTCGAGCATTACGCTCCGCTCCGGCGAAACCACCCAGTTCACCGCCCAGCTCAGCGGCAGTAGCGGCAGCATGAACCAGACCTTTACCTGGTACGTCAATGGAGTGGCGCACGGGAGTGCAGCCTTTGGCAGCATCGACCAAACCGGAAAGTACCGTGCGCCCGCCACCCTGCCCACGCCCCATTCCGTCACCATCAAAGCGGTCAGCGATTCGGACAAAAGCCATTTTGCCACCAGTTCTGTGAGTCTCCAGAACCCTATACCTGTGCTGCAGATCGTGAGTCCCACCTTCCTCCCCGTGGGCAACTTCACCTTGAACGTGGGCGGCGCCAACTTTGTGAACGGGTCCAAAGTGATGTTTGGGGGAACCGCGCTGGCTACCACGTATGTGAGTCCCACCCAGGTCACCGCCACTGGAGCGACCACCGCGGCTCAGGTGGGAATGATCAAGATCACGGTCCAGAATCCTGATCCGGGCAAGAGCAACTCGGCTGCTTCCATGAATGTTCAAGTGGGAGCCGCCGGCCAGGTGGCGGTCGTGGTGATTCCGGCGACGACCGAGATCACCGCCGGCTCCACATTCCAGTACCGGACGGCTTTGAGCGGTGCGGGCAGCAATACCGCGGTGAAGTGGTCGGTGAACGGAATACCCAACGGCAATGCGACCGTGGGAACGATTTCACAGGGCGGGATCTACCAGGCGCCGGCCACGGTTCCGGTGCCCAACACCATCCAGGTGCAGGCCACCAGCCTGGCGGACACCACCGCCACCGCGGCCGGCACCGCGACCATCACCAATCCGGCGCCGGTGGTGAGCGCCGTGCTGCCGACCACGATTCCCGTCGGCGACTTTACACTGGTGGTCACCGGCCAGAAATTTGCCAGCGGGGCTGTGGTGTCATTCGGCGGCACCTTCCTGCCCACCACTTTTATCTCCGCCACCCAACTCACAGCCAGCGGCACTGCTACCAGCACGCAGGCCGGTACAGTTCAGGTTGCCGTGATCAATCCTGATCCCGGCTCGAAGACTTCAAACGCCTTCGCTTTGCAGGTGGGAAGTTCGGCCAATACTTTGAGTGCGGCAGCAGCGGCACGCCTGCTCGAACAGTCCACCTGGGGTGTGAACCCGGCGTCCCTGTCGCACGTGCAGGCGTTAGGCACGCAGGCTTTCCTGAACGAGCAGTTCGCGGCGCCGATTTCAACCTTCCCCGCCCCCGCCACCGATGACGACATGTCCGTCGTGCAAAAGCGTTTTTTCACCAATGCGCTTACCGGACAGGATCAGTTGCGCCAGCGCGTGGCGTGGGGCCTGTCGCAAATCATCGTGACTTCGGCGGTCAAGATCAACAATCCCAGCGCCTTCGTCGCCTGGCAGAACATGTTTCAGAACGACGCCTTCGGCAATTTCTCTACCCTGCTGACCGACGTCACCCTGAGTCCGGTCATGGGGAACTATCTGGACATGGTGAACAACGACAAGCCAGGGAACGGGACCACGCCCAACGAGAACTATGCCCGGGAAATCATGCAGTTGTTCTCCATAGGACTGGAGCAAATGAATCCGGACGGAACTCTCCAACTGGATAGCTCCGGCAATCCCACCCCTACCTACGATCAGGACACCATTGAAGGCTTCGCCCATACCTTTACGGGGTGGACGTATCCGACCAAACCGGGCGCAACCCCCAAATGGCGCAATCCTGAGTACTACGGTGGGCCCATGGAGGCCTTCGACACCCACCACGATACCGGCCCGAAAGTTCTGCTGAACGGAGTCAGTCTGCCGGCCGGCGGCACCGCTCAGGGTGATCTGACGGCGGCGCTGCAAAACATCTTCAACCATCCGAACGTGGGCCCCTTCATCTCCAAGCAGCTCATCGAGCGCCTGGTGACCAGTAATCCCGGCCCCGAATACGTAGGCCGCGTGGCCGCCGTATTCGCCGACAACGGCAGTGGCGTGCGCGGCGACCTGAAAGCCGTGGTGGCGGCCATACTGCTCGACCCCGAGGCGCGTCGCGGCGACGATCCGGCGCAGGCGCAGCCCAGCGACGGGAAGCTCAAGGAGCCCGTCCTGTTTATCACCAACCTGCTGCGCGCCATGAATGCTGTCTCCGACGGAGATAGGCTGTCTGACCGCGCTTCAGACATGAAACAGGAGCCCTTCTTCTCGCCGACGGTCTTCAACTTCTACCATCCCAACCACGTGATTGACGGCACCACGCTGGTGGGGCCTGAGTTCGAGATTTTCGACACCAGCACGGATATCTTCCGCATCAATTTCGTAAACACCCTGGTTTACGGATCGGTGAGCGGCGCTACCACCGTGGACCTTTCGGGGTACGTTCCGCTGGCGGCCAATCCCGATCAACTGGTCACGGCGGTCGGAGCCGTGATGCTGCACGGCCAGGTGTCGGACAACATGCGCAGCACTCTGGTCAGCACCCTTTCCGGAATTCCCGACAATACCCGGCGCACCCGAGCCGCCTTCTATCTGATGGGCAGCTCATCGCAGTTCCAGGTCGAACACTAAAGGGGAAAACAGCCATGGCATTTTCACGACGAGACTTTCTGAAGAGGAGCTGCTGCACTGCGGCGGCAGGATTCGCCGCCGCCAGTTTCAACCGCTTCGGGCTGGTGAACGCGCTCGCCCAGAGCTCCCAGGACTACAAGGCCCTGGTCTGCATCTTCCTGTTCGGCGGCAACGACAGCAACAACATGATTGTCCCCTTGAGTGGAGCCGGATACAGCTCTTATCAGCAGATCCGGTCGGTGCTGGCCCTGCCGCAGGCGAGTCTGCTGCCCATCGCCGCGCCCAGCGCCGGTTCGTTTGGCTTCCATCCCAGATTCACTGAGATGCAGACCCTGTTCAACCAAAAGCACCTGGCGGTACTGGCCAATGTAGGGACGCTGGTTCGACCCACCACCCGAACCCAATTTCAGCAGAGACAAACCGTTCTGCCCCGTAATCTTTTCTCCCACGAAGACCAGCAGGCGCAAATGCAGACTGCAACCCTGACTGCCGGCAACGGGCAGACGGGATGGGCGGGAAGGACGGCGGACAGGATTCAATCCATCTACGGAATGAACTTCCCTATTATTATTTCGCTGGCCGGGAGCAACATTTTTTGCGAAGGCTTGTCCGCCCGCGCTATTCAGTCCAGCGGCGATCCCACGCGATTGCTGTCGGGCTTCAGCAGTTCGGCTGAGTCCCAGAGCCGGATGGCGGCGTTGCAGAACCTGCTGACCTTCGACACCGGCGTCTCCCTGATTCAGGCGGCCAGCAGCACCACGACCAATGCCCTGCAGGACAGCAAAACGCTGGCGGATGCCCTGGCGGCCAAGCCGGCCATGGCCACGGTTTTCCCCAACAACGGACTGGGCAATCAGCTCAAACAGGTGGCGCAGATTATCTCGGTGCGCGGGGCGCTGGGTATGCAGCGCCAGATTTTCTTTGTTTCGATTGGAGGCTTTGACACTCACAGCGATCAACTGGTTGCCCACAACAGCCTTTTCACCCAGATGAGCCAGGCCATGAATGCCTTCTATCAGGCCACGGTCGAAGTCGGCGCGGCCTCGCAGGTGACCACCTTTACTCTTTCAGATTTCAGCCGGACCTATGCGCCGGACAGCACTTCCGGAACCGACCATGCCTGGGGCGGACACCACCTGATCATGGGCGGGGCGGTCAAAGGCGGCGATTTCTACGGTACCTTCCCCACCCTGGCGCTGGCAGGGCCCGACGATTCCAGCGATGAAGGACGCTGGATTCCCACGACCTCTCTCGATCAGTACGCGGGAACGCTGGCCAACTGGTTTGGAGTGCCGACGGCAGATTTACCGACCATCTTCCCCAATCTGCCCAACTTCTCCAACCAGCTTTTGAACTTCGTGGTGTAGTGGGTGAGGCCGGTGAGAGACCAGGCCAAAAAAAGCCAGGCACCGGACACCCACTGCACACGCAAGAGCTCGTTACCGTTGCTTCCTTCCGGACCTGGCGGGGTTGGCGAGAATGCGTCGCGCGGGGCCTATGCCTGACCGCTTTTGATTCTAACAGCAGTCGTCAGTCGTCGGTCTTCAGTCGCCAGCAGAATCTGGTTTTTCTGAGAACTGACAACTCGAGGCTGACCACTAAAATTCATAAGAATCAGTCGCCACCAGAATCCAGTGTTTCTGAAGACTGACGACTGAAGACCGACGACTGACGACTGCCCTCTGACCTCGGTACTCTTCCCTTCCTTCCCGCCATAGCGAACAATAGGGCCATGGCTTCAGCCAGCCAACTGCGCCCCCCGACGAACCTGCTGGCAAACGCTCTGCAGCGTTACTTTGAGATCGCCCTCTATCTGCTGGTGTTTACGGGCTTTGGCACGCTGGTCTCGACCGGGGGACTAAGTATCGGGACGGCGCTGGTAGTTACCTCGGCGCTGCTGGTCCGGGGATACATGTTGCTGGCACGCCAGGCCTGGCTGATTCCGGAGAGTTGGACAGCCTGGCTTACGCTGGGCTACGTAGGGTTCTACCTGGCCGACTATTTTCTGATTTCCAGGGGATTTCTCGACGCCACGGTCCATCTGGTTCTGTTCGTGATGGTGGTACGTCTGTTTTCGGCGCGTCGCAATCGCGACTTCTATTTTCTCTCCGTCATCGCGTTTCTGATGGTGCTCTCGGCCGCGCTGCTCACGGTGGACAGCATTTTCCTGCTGTCCTTCGCCGTCTTCATGCTGACCGCGGTGGTCAGTTTCATCCTGATGGAGATGCGCCATATCTCGGCCAAGGCCGGCGTCCGCTGGCGGCAGTCCGGCATGGACATGGCCTACCGCAGGATGGCGGCTTCGCTGGCTGTGGCCTCTCCCATCCTGGTGCTTTGCATTCTGCTGGGTGGAGCCGGAATTTTTTTTCTCCTGCCCCGCGCCTCCGCCGGCTACCTGGGGGCGTATGCGCCCGGCGGCGAAATTACCAGCGGTTTCAGCGACCGTGTGGACCTGGGACGCATCGGCGAGATCCAGCAGTCCGCATCGGTGGTCATGCACATTCGCGTTGATGGTGACGACCGGGGCAGCCTGGACCTGAAATGGCGCGGAGTCGCGCTCAGCAACTTCGACGGCCACACCTGGTCAAACAACCGCGACGAGCGCCCCCTGTATGCCCGGCTGGACGGTCTTTTCGTATTGCCGCGGCCCGCCGCTGGGCGGAGTAGCTCGCCCCATCCGATTCACTACCGGGTGGTCATGGAACCGGTGGGAATGAACGTCTTCTTCCTCGCCGGCACGCCGGAAAGTCTGGAAGGCAACTACGGACACGTGGCCATCGACGATAGCGGAGGGGTCTTCAATCTGGATCCTGAGCACCCTGTCAGCCGCTACCAGGCAAGTTCAGATATTGCCCAACCCCCGGCCAGCAGCCTGCGCGGCGCCGGCCAGGCCTATCCGCCGGATGTCCTCTCCATCTACCTCGGCCTGCCTGCGCTGGACAGTCGCATTCCCGAGCTCGCCAGGCAAATCACGGCTTCGGCCGACAATAACTACGACCGGGCGGCGGCGATCGAGAACTACCTTCGCACCCGCTTCGGGTACAGCCTGCAACTGCCGCGCACGGTGCCGCACGATCCCCTGGCCAATTTCCTTTTCGAGCGCAAGCAGGGACACTGCGAATACTTCGCCTCCTCGATGGCGGTGATGCTGAGGACCCTGGGAATTCCGTCGCGAGTGGTGAACGGATTCCGTACCGGAGAGTTCAACGATCTGAACTCGCAATATATCGTCCGTGCGAGTAACGCCCATTCCTGGGTGGAGGCCTACTTCCCCGATCACGGCTGGGTGGCTTTCGACCCCACTCCGGGGGCAGCGATCGCGACCAGTACGACCTGGAGCCGGATTGGAATGTACATCGATGCCATGGCCTCGTTCTGGCGGGAGTGGATCATCAACTACGACGTGGTCCATCAGCAAGCGCTGGCGATCAGCGCAGGCAGCCGCGGCCGCCACTGGCTTGGGGTCCTGCGGCGCTGGTGGCACCACCGCTATGAGATTCTGATGGCGGCGGTCCGCCGCGGCGGGAGTACGGTCGCCGGGTCGCCGTTGCGCTGGGGCCTGGGGGGAATGCTGACGGCAGCCCTGCTTCTATTTGCCGTCAAGCTGCCCCGGCTGCTGCTGGCCCTGGAAAAATTAAGACTGGCGGTACGGCCGGAGCGCTCGCCCCGGAAGGCCGCCACTATCTGGTATGAGCGCATGACAGAGAATGTGGCCCGCCGGGGCTGGCGCAAATCGCCTACCCAGACTCCCGACGAGTTCGTAGCCCGGATCGACGATGTCGGGGTCCGGCAGAGGGTCGCGGAATTTACCCGGCACTACCAAAGCGCGCGCTTCGATGATTCCGTCGAAGATGTGCTGCGTCTGCCGGAGTTGTATGAGGAGATTTCAGGAAGTGGTCGCCGCTGAAGACTAGGTTCACAAGGGCTGATTTCTTTGCGGCCTTTGCGGTTTTTCTTTGCGTCCTTTGCGGTAAAGTTTTTTCCAACGGCCGGCGAGTCCAAGCTCTTAACCGCAAAGATCGCAAAGAAAAACCGCAAAGGACGCTGAAAACCTGGCCGTCAGCGACCTTCTCAGAAATGGTAAACGACTCCGCCGCCGACAAAAATATTATGCTGGCGGCTCTTTCCGATATCCACGTTCAGTGGGGGCACGCCGGAGTAGAAGTCCCGCGCTTCACCGCGCAGGCTGAGGCGGCTGAACAGTTTGACATCGAGTCCGACGCCGATCTGAAAGATCGCAGTCGTTTTACCGGTGTCGCCCGGATTGGTTCCGCCAAACTCCAGCGTGGAATTGGTCTTGAAATAGCCAAAACCCCCGCCCGCGCTCACCCACGGCGAGATTCCGCTTTCTGGAAATAGATTGGCGCGCAGCGAGGGCGTAACCATAAACGACTTGTAATCCTTGGGAACCAGGTTCACAGGATAGTGAACGTTTTCGCCGAAGTTGACGACGAGCGGCACCTCCGCCGTCAGCCCCACAATGCCCAGATTCACCAGACGCCGTCCATAATTGACCTCGAGGCTCAATCCGGAGCCCGAGGTGAGCAGGGCACCGGGGGTGATGGTGTCGATGGACGCATGGTCGCTGACGAAGGTGCGGCCAATCAACCCGGTCAGCTCATTCTTTTCCTGGGCGCTGGCCACCGGGATCAGGCCCGCCAGCAACACCAGACCCGCAACTGAAAATAGTGTGCGTGCCATTCCACCCCCGCGAAGTTCCCTGTTGAGATTGTGGCTCAAGGTTAGCATGCGCCACCCGCGCTTGATTCGGTAAAGGGATGCTTCGTTTGATCCCGCCTCCGACTTCGGGAAACGATCCAGCAAGAGTGTTAAAATCAATAGATTGCATGGCCACGAAAACCCCATCTGTAGCAATTGAGGAGCCCCTTCAAAGCGCCACACCCCCGTCTTCAGGCCCTACCCGCGTGGGCTTCGTAAGCCTGGGCTGTCCCAAGAACCTGGTGGACAGCGAAGTAATGATGGGTCTTCTGCAACAGGCTGGCGCCCAGCTGGTCTCCGGCGCCGAAGACGCCGACGTGATCGTGGTCAACACCTGCTCGTTCATCGCCAGCGCCCAGCAGGAATCGGTCAACACCATCCTCGAAATGGCGAAGCACAAGAGTGAGGGTCGCGCCCGGAAGCTGGTGGTCGCGGGCTGCCTGGTGGAACGATTTCGCAACGATATCCGCCAGAACATCCCGGAAGTGGATGCGGTGGTTGGAACCGGAGAGCTGGAAGGAATACTCGCAGCCGCCGGAATCGCTCCTGCCCCGCCGGTTGACTCTCCCTTCAGGATTCTGCAGTCGCGCGCCGAAGGCGATGCCCGAGCGGAACAGGGCCGATTTTCGCGCGAGAGTTGGGACGGCGCCATCGCCGACTTGCCCAACTATCTCTATGACGAAGCCACACCCCGCGTGCTGGCGACGCCACGCCATACCGCGTACATCAAGATTGCCGAAGGCTGCGATCATCCCTGCACTTTTTGCATCATCCCTCAGCTGCGCGGGCAGTTTCGCTCACGGCGCTTTGAGTCCGTGATCGCCGAGGCAGAGCGTCTGGCCCGCTCCGGCGTGCGCGAAATCACGCTTATCGGCCAGGATACAACCTGCTACGGCGAGGACTTCGGCCTGAAAGACGGCCTCGCGCTCCTGCTGGAAAAGCTGGCGGGAATCGAAGACCTGCGCTGGGTGCGCTTCCTTTATGCCTATCCCAACAAGATCACCGGCCGGCTGTTGGAGACCATCGCGTCCCACGACAAGATTTGTTCCTACATCGATGTGCCGTTGCAGCACGCATCGCCGGGCGTTCTCAAGCGCATGAAGCGGGGCGCGGGAGGCGATATCTTCCTGCGTTCGATTGAGAGAATGCGGCGCACCATTCCAGGAGTCACGCTGCGCACATCATTCATCGTGGGGTTTCCAGGGGAGACCGAAACCGAGTTTGAGGAACTTTGTCAGTTCGTGCGCGACTCCGAGTTTGACTGGATGGGCGCGTTCGGCTACTCCGATCAGGAAGGCGCGGACGCGTTCTCCCAGGAAAAGAAGCTGCCCGAGCGCGAGATTGAACGCCGCCGCAAACACCTGATGGGAATCCAGCGCAAAATCAGCAAGCGGAAGAAGAAGACCCTGGTGGGACGGGAGTTCGATCTGGTGCTCGAAGGCGTGTCCGACGAAACCGACCTGCTGCTTGAGGGCCGGACCCCGATGCACGCGCCCGAAATTGACGGCAAGGTTTTCGTCAATGACGTTCCCGACGGAGTGGATCCGAGGACAGGCGAGTTCTACCGCTGCCAGATCACCGAGGCCCACGATTACGATCTGGTCGCCCGGATTTTGTAGGAAGCCCATGGCTCGCAAGCTCAAGCTGAAGTGTCCCATCTGCAAGAAGCCGGTAACCAGCCAGGATGCGGAGTTCCCTTTCTGCGGCGAGCGGTGCCGCCTGATTGACCTGGGCAAGTGGGCCAGCGGTGCATACGTGATCTCGTCGCCGGTGCAGGACACGGGTGAAGGGATCGAAGATTCTTCCGGAGAATCGGATGAAAACTACTGAGGGTGGGCGGGACGCCCACCCGACAGCCGGCGGGACGCCGGCGCTACAGAAACCCGACCGTAGCGCCGGCGTCCCGCCGGCTGTCGCGGGGGCGTCCCGCCCGCGCTTCGGCGAGGTAAAGATTCGAGACCGCGGCCGCCTTCCCCACTGGGAAAAAGAAAGCGCCACTTACTTCATCACGTTCAGGCTGCATGATTCCCTGCCCAAGTCAGTCCTGGAACGTATCGAGTCGGAGCGGGAAAGCGTGGTCAGGACTGCAAAGCAACTCGACCGCGAACTGAGCCCCAGCGAACGCAAAAAGATCCGACAGCTCTCGACGAAGGCCATTGAGCGCTATCTGGACAATGGCGCAGGAGACTGCCATCTTAGGCTTCCAGCTATTGCCAGCATCATGGCGGAGGCACTACGACACTTCGACAATCAGCGTTACCGCCTTTTTGCCTGGTGCATCATGCCCAACCATGTGCACGATGTTGTGCGCGTGTTTCCCGGTCACCCGCTGGCGGAGGTCATCCACTCGTGGAAATCGTTTAGTGCAAAGCGGGCCAACAATCTGCTGAATTGCGCTGGCGGATTTTGGCAGCGGGAGTACTACGATCACCTGATCAGGAATGAAGGTGAGTTCCAACGCGCACTGAGGTATGTGGCGGAAAATCCGGAGAAGGCTGGTTTGAAGAATTGGCGCTGGGTCTGGGTGGGTGGGCGGGACGCCCACCCGACAGCCGGCGAGACGCCGGCGCTACCAAAACCGGGGCCTTCTTCTTGACTGCCGACAATACCTCCGACCGTAGCGCCGGCGTCTCGCCGGCCGGCTCGGGGGCGTACCGCCCGCGAGCTCCGCTCTGGGCCACGCTGGTCGCTACGTTTTTCGGAATCGGATACCTGGGTCCCGGACCGGGCACATGGGGTTCGGCAACGACCGTACTGCTGTGGTGGCTTCTGGCACGCTGGATTGCGCCGGGCTGGCTGCCCTGGGCGGCAATCCTCCTGGCTCTGGGGGCGATTCTGGCTGGAATTCCGGCAGCCACTCGAGTGGCCCGGGCCAGCGGCCGCAAAGACCCGCAATTTGTGGTGATCGATGAAGTCGCCGGCCAGTTCATCACCCTGATTGCGGCGCCGGTCACGTGGCAATCTCTGCTGCTCGGCTTTATACTTTTCAGAGGATTCGATATCGTCAAGCCGTGGCCGGTGCGCAGCCTGGAACGCCTCCCCGAGGGCGTGGGTATCGTGATCGATGATGTGGCCGCCGGTCTTTACGGACTAGCGGTGATGCAGATCGCGCTGCATTTCGGCTGGCTACCGCGATAAGAGCAGGAAGCTGGAAGCCATGGGAATTTCCGACCGTCTGCTGGGCAAGAAGAACGTCAACGGCCACCCCCACATCGAGGCCGTGCATCCCAGCGCCGCCTTGCCCGGCGGTGAAGTGCGGATCGTGGGCCGCGGCCTGCGACCTCCCGAATTGCGCCGTCCGCAGGTCCGCTTCGGCGACGTCGAGGGCGCGGTCGTGATCAGCGCGGACGATTTTCTGGTGGCGCGGGTACCTCCCGGCGCTTCTTCCGGGGCCGTCATCGTCTCCACCAACGAGCTGTCGAGTAACCCGCATCAGATCAAAGTCGCCGCTCCGATTGCAGAGAACCTTCATCCGGTAACCAATCCCGCGCTGGATGCCGAGGGCAATATTTACGTTACCTTCTCGGGATCGAGGGGCCAGAAAGTCCCCGTGGCCATTTTCAAAATCGATACCAACTACAACGTAAAACCCTTCCTGGCGGAGATGACCAACGCCACGGCGATCGCGTTTGACCGGGCCGGCCAGATGTACGTCTCCTCGCGTTTTGACGGGACGGTGTACCGGGTGGCGCCCAACGGCACCATGTCCACTTATGCGGAAGGAATGGGCGTGGCGACGGGAATTGCGTTCGATCCCAACGAGAATCTTTACGTCGGAGATCGGAGCGGGACGGTTTTCAAGATCGGCAAAGACCGCCAGATTTTTGTCTTCGCCACAATCGAGCCCAGCGTCTCCGCCTACCACCTCGCGTTCGGCCCACACGGGGACCTGTTTATCACCGGACCCACGACCTCCAGCTTCGATTCCGTGTACAAGATTGACTCGCACGGCAGTGTCTCCACTTTTTACCGCGGTCTGGGACGGCCGCAGGGCTTGGCCTTCGATATCGATGGCAATCTATACGTGGCCGCTTCTCTCTCCGGGATGCGCGGCATCGTGAAGATCACGCCTGACGCGAAGGCCTCGCTCGAAGTCGCAGGCCCGGGACTGGTGGGCCTGGCTTTCGCGCCCGGCCGCTCCGCGGTGCTGGCCACTACCGGTGCGGTGCATCATCTTTCATGGGGAGTGCAGGGAGCGCCCCTGGTTCCGGAATAGCTTCTGGCTTCTGGCTATCAGCTCTCAGCTTTCCGTGCAAGCATCGGCGTTCTCCGTGGTTCGTTTACAGTCGTCAATCTCAGTCTTCAGTCGTCAGCATGCCGGTCTTAGCTGATGACCGACGACCGACGACTGACGACCGGTTTCATTTACACTCTTAGCCGTGAATGCCGAGATCATCGCCATTGGCTCGGAGCTTCTGACGCCTTTCCGACAAGACACGAATTCCCTTTACCTGACGGAAAAGTTGAACCTGCTGGGCGTCGAGGTGATTTTCAAGACCATCGTGGGCGACAGTCGCGAACACCTGACGGGTGCGGCCAGCCTCGCGCTTTCGCGCGCTGAAATTGTGGTTTTCATGGGCGGACTGGGACCCACCGAAGACGACCTGACGCGTGAAGCCGTGGCGGATGCGTTGGGCCTGGAATTGCGGCGCGATCCTGAAATTATTGCTGGCCTGGAACGCCGCTTCGCGGCGCGGGGCTGGAAGAACATGTCTCCCAACAATCTCAAGCAGGCGGATGTAATTGCCGGGGCCGTAGTGCTGCCCAACGCCAATGGCAGCGCGCCCGGACAGTGGATCAGCGGCCGGTATGAGGGTGAAGAAAAAATCATCATGCTCCTGCCCGGCCCGCCGCACGAACTAAAGGCGTTGTTTGACGAGCAGTGCATGGACCGGCTGCGCGCCAAGCTGCCGCCGCAATTCATCGCGACCCGGGTCCTGAAAATTGCCATGATGGCGGAGTCACAGTGCGATGCGCGGGTCGCGCCCATCTACAAACGCTATACCGATGTGCAGACTACGATCCTGGCCGGGGCCGGCGAGATCCAGCTCCATTTGAAAACCCGCGCGGCATCGCTCGAGGCGGCGCAAGAGCGTGTGGACCAACTGGCGGAGGAAATCGAAGAGGAACTGGACGACAATGTTTTTTCCGACAACGGAGATTCGCTCGAACAAATCGTCGGCTACTACATGCAGATGCGCGATGCCACGCTGGCAGTGGCGGAGTCCTGCACCGGCGGACTGCTGGCGGAGCGTATTACGTCGGTCAGCGGCAGCTCGCGTTACTTTCTGGGGGGAGCGGTGGTTTACTCCAACCAGTTGAAGACAGCCTTCGCCGATGTTCCCGCGGAGTTGATCGAAAGCCACGGGGCAGTCAGCCACGAAGTGGCGGCTGCACTGGCTGAGGGGATTCGCAAACGTTGCGGCTCGACGCTGGGAATCAGCATTACAGGCGTGGCAGGCCCGGCGGGTGGGACGCCGGAGAAGCCGGTAGGCCTCGTCTTCCTGGCCCTGGCCAGTGAAAAAGGCACAGAAGTCGTGGAGAGAAACTTCCCCGGCGATCGCAAGCGCATCCGCTTTTTCGCCAGCCAACTGGCGCTGGACATGATCCGAAGAAAACTGATGTAGCAGTCGTCGGTCGTCAGTCTTCGGTCGTCAGCAAGGCGGCCGGGCTTTGCCCGGCTGGACAGCCGCGGCGGCTGTCCCCACGTGTTCTTTCTGAAGACTGACGACCGACGACTGACGACTCGTATGCGCGTTTTTGTTGCACTCGATATCGACCATGCCATTCGCGCGCGTCTGGAGCAGTTTCTGGACGGCGTGCGCGGGTTTGCGCCCGAGGCGCGGTGGGTGCGTCCCGAGTCGATGCATGTGACGCTCAAGTTCATCGGAGAGAAATCCTCCGAGGCGGTGGACGGGATCAGGCAGGCTCTGGGCAGCATCCGGGCCGGCAGCGTCGAGATTTCATTTTGCGGATATGGATTCTTCCCGACCGCGAGAGCGCCGCGGGTTTTCTGGATTGGCATTGCGGCCGGCCCGCAGCTGGCCACCCTGGCAAAGTTAGTGGATGAAACTACGGCTGGCCTGGGCGTTCCGCAGGAAGAACACGCGTTCAGCCCGCACCTTACTTTGGCTCGTGGAGGCGCGCGTCGCGCCTCCGGGGCGCCTCACCCGCGCAAAGGTGACCGCCCCAACCCTGTGTTTCAGCGCTTGCAGGAGAAATTGGCCGCGATGCAGGCGCTCGATTTTGGTACGATGACCGCCCGGGAGTTCTTCCTGTATCGGAGCCAGCCCATGCAGGGCGGCGCACGGTACACCAAGATTGCACGTTTTGAATTGGAGTAGCGCCGGCGTCCCGCCGGCTGTCCGGCGGGCGTCCTCGCCCGCCGCGAATGACTCTCGAGTTGCGGCAAGGCCTGTGCTCCGAATTGCTCTCAGAGGGGTGGGCGGGACGCCCACCCGACAGCCGGCGAGACGCCGGCGCTACGAAAATCGATGAGTATTCTTCTCACTGCCGCTTTCAGCTATCTCCTGGGATCGATTCCCTTCGGTTTCATCCTGGTGCGCATTTTTCGCGGACAAGATGTCCGTTTGACCGGCAGCGGCAACATCGGCGCCACCAATGTGGCGCGCTCTTCCCCTGCGCTGGGTGTGCTGACGCTCGTTCTGGACGCGTTCAAAGGATTGGCCGCAGTTGCGCTGACTCGCGTCTTTTTTCCCGGCGATAACCTGCTGGCTGGCCTGGCTGCGCTGTTTGCGATCGTGGGACACATGTTTCCCCTCTGGCTGAAATTCCGTGGAGGCAAGGGCGTGGCCACAGCATTAGGATCCTTCGTGCTGCTTGCGCCCAAAGCCTTGCTCGTGGCATTGGCCGTTTTTGTCGCGGTGGTGCTGGTGTTTCGTCAGGTCTCTCTCGGCTCCATGCTGGCGGTTGCGCTCTTTCCCGTTTTCGCATGGCTCCTGCACGAGTACGGCGAGGCACCGCAGGTGCTCGTCCTAATGGCTATCGCCTCTCTCCTCATCATCGCCAGGCACCACCAGAATATCCGCCGGCTTGTGACTGGGACTGAACCTCGTTTTCAATGGAGGCGGGGATGAGCCGGATTGCGGTCATCGGCGCGGGAGCGTGGGGCACGGGCCTGGCCATCGTGCTGGGACGTGGCGGCCGTCACCAGGTGCAGCTTTGGGCGCACGAGAAGGAAGTCCGCGATTCGATTTTGAACAGTCACGAAAATGAACTCTTTCTTCCCGGCGTGCCCATACCGGCAACGGTTTCGCCAACCGGCAGTCTGCAGGAAGCTCTGGAAGGCGCTGAAATCGTGGTCAGCGTTATGCCTTCGCAGCATTGCCGTCATTTGTTTCAACAGATGTTCCCTCATCTCAAGCCTGGCCTTCTCTTCGTCAGCGCTACCAAAGGTTTGGAGGAGGAGACGCTTTTGCGGATGACCGAAGTGGCCGCGCAGGTCATCGAACTGAGATGTGGGTTTGCGCCGCGCATCGCAGCCCTGAGCGGGCCGTCGTTTGCCAAGGAAGTAGCGCGGGGCGATCCCACTGCCATCACGGTGGCCTCGAAAGATTCTGAACTGGCGGAAACAGTGCAGCGCGAATTCAGCGATCCACGCTTCCGGCTCTACACCAACGACGATGTGGTGGGAGTGGAACTCGGGGGAGCGCTGAAAAACATTGTCGCCATCGCGGCCGGGGTGTGCGACGGGCTGGGCCTGGGCCACAATTCCGTTGCCGCTCTTATCACACGCGGCCTGGCTGAGATCACGCGTCTGGCCATGGCCTGCGGCGGCCGCCAGGAAACTATGTCCGGGCTGGCTGGACTGGGCGACCTGGTACTGACCTGTACCGGCGGACTCTCGCGCAACCGCAGCGTGGGCGTCGAATTGGGCCGCGGCCGCAAGCTCCCGGAGATCATCGCGGGCATGCGCGGGGCGGTCGCGGAAGGTGTCTTCACCACCCAGGCTGCGGTCGGGCTGGCTCGGGCTCATGACGTCGAAATGCCGATTACCGAGCAAATGGATGCCATTCTGCATCGTGACAAGCCTCCCGCGGAAGCGATCCACGATCTGATGACGCGCAGCGTCAAGAGCGAGAAGGGCTCCTAGCTTCTGGCCACTGGCTACTGGCTTTGTGACAACGTGGACTGCACCGTTCAGGATCGTGGCATATCTTAATTGTTTAGAACAACTTAGACGCAAGCTCTAACGTCCAGTGCTCGGGAATTTTACTGGCACTTTGGTAATAGACATTGGCCTTCGGGCTTCGCCTTGTGAGCGGCCTCACCCCTTAAAATTCCAAGAGGTTGCTGTAGCCGCCGGCAGTGGGCAAGAGGCGGGGCTGGGCCACTTTGTCTTGAAATTACCCCTCCCATCACGCGTCCCCATTTTGTACGTCATCCTGGGTGTGCTTGCGCTCATCAGCGTGGTGCCGATGTATTTTTATTCGGAGCAGGTGGAGGCAATCAACCGGGAACGCCTGATCACCAACGAGCGCCTGCTGCAAAATACGGTGACCCGCTCCCTGGCTGACGACATCTCGCAGCACCAGGAATCGCTGCGCATGATGCTGGCCAACCTGTCGTCCGCCCTGCAGGTGGCGAGCGGCGGCGACATTACCGCCGAGCACGTAGAAGCGCCCGAGCTGCGGGCCCTGCTGGAGCATTTCGTTTCTTCATCCGGAGACCTGGCCTACGCCACCCTGGTGAACTCGGAGTCCAAAGGAATTTCGGCGGGACGGATCGCGCCCGACGCGTTTCTGCAACGCGACCTGGTACGGGCCTATGACGCCGCCCGTGAAGGCCGCGCCTATAGCGGCCAGGCGCTGGTCGTGGGCAGTGGGAAGTCGGCCCGCACTGTCATGCTGGTCAGCACTCCCGTGATGTATGGCGGACGCTTCCTCGGAATGATTGGAGCCGTGGAGGACCTGCAGTTCCTGATTCGCCGGTTGCAGGAGGTGAATCGCGGCGGGCTCACGCCTTACGTGGTTGATAGCGAGGGCCGGCTGGTGGCGGGAGCTACTCCCGACTACGCTACCGGGCAGGACTTAACCAACTCGGAGATCGTGCGCAACTTCCTGGAGCAGGGCGGGCAGTCCCAGCTGGTGGCGGCCACTCGGGAATTCAGCGTCACCCAGGGCAAGACCAGCACCAAGATGCTCGGCACCTATAGCCCGGTAGGCAACCTGGACTGGGCGGTGATCGTGCAGAAGCCGCGCGACGAGGCTTATCGCGGAGTGTACGAGATGCAGCGCAGCGCCCGCATGCTGGCGTTACTGGCCATTCTGTTGAGCGTGGGCATCAGTATTTTTGCCGCCCGTCGCATCACCAATCCGCTGGAAGTTCTCACCGCCTCGAGCCGGGCCATCGCACGCGGCGACTTCTCGCAGCGGGTCAAACTTAGGAGCCGCACCGAGATCGGAGAACTGGCGGCGACTTTCAATACCATGTCCGAGGAGCTCGAGCAATTCGTGCTCGACCTCAAACGCGCCGCCACGGAAAATCGCGAACTGTTCATGAGTTCGATTCAGATGCTGGCCGGCGCGGTTGATGAAAAGGACCCATACACCCGTGGACACTCCGACCGCGTCACGCGCTATTCCATGCTGATTGCGCGGGAGATGGGACATCCCGAGGAATTTCTGGAAATCGTGCGCGTGTCCGCCCAGCTGCACGACGTAGGCAAGATTGGCATTGAAGATCGCATCCTCAAAAAACCAGGAGCGTTGACCCCGGAAGAATTTGAAATCATGAAGACCCATACCACCAAGGGCGCCAACATCCTGCGCCCGGTGGCCCAACTGAAAGACATGATTCCGGGAATCGAATTGCACCATGAATCGCTTGACGGACGCGGCTATCCCCGGGGCCTGCAGGATGCGGAGATTCCATTGCTGCCGCGCATTATCGCGGTCGCCGACACCTTCGACGCGCTGACCACCAACCGTCCTTATCAACAGGCACACGATCCTGAAGCGGCGCTGCGTATCATCCACAATCTTTCCGGCAAGCGGCTGGATCCCACCGCGGTCGCCGCGCTCACGGCGATTTACAAGCGCGGCGAAATTCGTATTCAGGCGCCGGTTGTGACAGTGCCAAGTGCTCCGCCTCAGACCCAGCCCGCTCAAACTTCGGTCACGCCTTCATCTGCTCCCGAAGTAAGGGCCGCCGTGGCAGCAGCCGAAGTCTCAGGGCGATAGCTTTCCATTTTTTAGGCAAGAGCCTTAAACCGCAAAGTTCGCAAAGATACCGCAAAGAACGCAAAAGGGCGACGGGGTTTCAGTTCTTTGCGTTCTTTGCGTTCTTTGCGGTCAAAAGCTCTTTGATCTTAAAAGCCGCGACGAACACAACGTCCCGCCCGCTATAATTGATTCAGGACTCCCAGCTTCCCGAACTTTGATGATTCAGACTCTCTTTGGCAGCCTCGACGAGCAGCAGAAACCCAGCTTCCTTGATCGCATGAAGGAAGCGGTGACCCGCACCCGGGAAAATCTCGGCGAACGCATCGAAGAGGTGGTTTCTTTCGGCAAGGAGATCGACCGGAACACTCTGGACGACCTGGAAGCCACTCTTCTAGGGGCCGATCTGGGCACGACCACCACCCACGAAGTCCTGGAGAAACTGCGCGACAAGGCTGATCGCAAGCAAATCGGGAATGTGGATGAACTCAAGCGGCTGCTGAAAGAAGAGATTCTCGCCATCCTGAATACCGCCGATGCTCTCCCGGTAGCCCGCGTGGACGGAACGCCCGAGGTAATCCTGGTGGTGGGGGTGAACGGCACGGGCAAGACCACAACCATCGGCAAGCTGGCCCAGGTGTTGCGCTCGGAGGGCAAGACGGTGCTGCTATGTGCAGCCGATACCTTCCGGGCGGCCGCCATCGAGCAGCTCGAAGTCTGGGGACAGCGTACGGGGACGGAAGTCATTCGCACCAAGGCGGGCGGAGATCCATCAGCCGTGCTCTACGATGCGCTCCAGGCCGCGTCCGCCCGGCACACCGATTACGTGATCGTCGATACCGCCGGACGCCTGCACACCAAGACCAACCTGATGGCCGAGCTGGAAAAGATGCGTCGCACGGCGCAGCGCATCATCCCCGGCGCGCCTCATGAGACGCTGCTAGTCATGGACGCCACCACCGGGCAGAATGGTTTGCAACAGGCGAGAATGTTCACCGAGTCGGCGGGCGTGACCGGCATTGTCCTGACCAAGCTCGATGGCACGGCCAAGGGCGGCGTGGTGGTTGCCATATCGCGTGAACTGGGGGTCCCGGTGCGCTACGTGGGGGTTGGCGAAAAGGCTAGCGATCTGTTGCCTTTCGATCCCAAGGATTTTGTGGATTCGCTTTTCGTTTAGCCTGCGTTGGCATCAAACCTTACCTGGGCCGAAGATTCCTGATGACTTCCAGGAAAACGATCAAACGCGACAGCAGAAAAACGCCGAGGAAGTCCCCGTCTCCAAGTGGCCCGGCTTCGTCGAGTCGCGAAAGCGATGAATACTTTCTCCATCGCGCACTTGAGCTGGCGCGTAAAAGTATTGGTTTAACTTCGCCCAATCCCTGCGTGGGAGTGGTCGTTGTCGATCGTGCCGGCCACATCATTGGAGAGGGCTCGCACACCTTTGCGGGGATCAAGCACGCCGAAGTGCTGGCGCTGGAGCAGGCCGGCGATCAGGCTCGCGGCGCCACTCTTTACATCAACCTTGAGCCTTGCTCGCATCAGGGGCGAACCGGGGCTTGCGCCGACGCGGTCATCGCGGCCGGCGTGCGCCGCGTGGTGGCATGCATGCAGGATCCCAACCCGCTGGTCGCCGGTAAAGGCTTTGAGCGCCTTCGCAACGCCGGAATCTCTTTGGCTTCAGGCGTTTTAGAGGAAGAAGCTAAACCGCTGAATGAGGCTTTTGCCAAGTACATTCGCCAGCACACGCCGCTGGTCACGCTCAAGTCGGCCATGACACTGGATGGCAAGATCGCTCCTCCTCCGGGCGAGTTTCACCATACCGGGGCGCTCGGCGGCGGGGGCGCCAGCGGCGGATGGATCAGCAGCGATGTGGCCCGCGCCCACGTGCAGCAGCTTCGACACGGCCACGATGCCATCATGGTTGGCGTGGGCACGATCATCGCGGACGATCCCCTGCTCACCGATCGCAGCGGCCTTCCCCGGCGCCGGCCTTTGCTGCGGGTGATTGTGGACTCTCGGCTGCGCCTGCCACCGGAGTCGCGCGTGGTCAAGACGGCCAAGGACGATGTGCTTGTGCTGTGCTCATTCGCGGAGGAGAAGCGGAAGCGCGAACTGCAGGACCAGGGCATCCGGGTGGAGCAGGTCCCGGTAGGAGTGGGAGACGGGCGTCCGGACATGACGCAAATCGCGCGTCGCCTCGGGACGATGGAAATCACCAGCCTGCTGGTGGAGGGCGGAGCCATGATCAACGGCGCAGCCCTGGCTTCGGGCATTGTGGACAAAGTATTTCTATACTACGCACCCAAAATTCTGGCGGGAACCGGTTCAGTACCGTTTGCCACCGGCCCCGGCTTCGCCCGCATGAGCGAAGCGGCATACGTAAAGGCGATCCGGCTGCACCGTTTCGGCGAAGACTTTGCGGTTGAAGGATATTTGCGCGACCCGTACGGAGAAGTTTAGTAGCGCCAGCGTCCCGCCGGCTGTCGGGTGGGCATCCTGCCCACCCCACGATTCCCAAACACCTACGGCCGCCAAAAACGTCTTTTCCCGATGCTGCTGGTGGCAATGATGCCCTGGTTCCCGCCCGCACTGACGACGACAGTGTCGATCTCGGACCCACTCTCCACGACTACAAAGTTGACGCTCACCGGTGGCCGTCCGTCAGTGAAGTCGAGGTTGAAAGTCCCGGTGCAATCGGGGTTTACGGTATAAGTGCCCGTGGCTGGAGCGTGAGTGAAGTCGGCGACGACAATTCCGCTGATGGTTACCGTGTCGATTTGCGTGAGGCTGCCGTGGCCGTCAAATTGAGTCAGAGCCACACCCACCTGGGGGCCGACGGGGCCCGGCCCGGCCAACTTTGCTCCCTGGATGGTGAATCCATAGACGCCTTTGATGAGCCGGTCGGTGCAGACCTGGGAGTTGCCCTCTGCGTACACCAACCCTGAATTTCCCAGTGTTAGTAGGGCCAATGCGACTGCGCTTGCGAATAATCTTTTCATGGGTTCTCCTTCGAGATGTCGATTGATTTTGATCCTGCTTTTCCTCGGCCACGTCTGCTCTTGCTGCCGACGTGACTTCGAGGTTGTAGCTTTCTTAGCGTGCCACTTCGCGACCGGTCAATCGACGGGCCCTAACCCGGTCATGACTTGCTAAGCGACAGTCAACGAAGGACTTATCGCGTGTCCTGAACACAATTGTAGGAGTACAATCCGTGGCAGGTTTATGGACGTGCCCACCAGCTCAGTCCACCGTGTCCGCACCGGGCTCTTCGAAATCGACCTCCGCTCCGGCGAAGTCCATAAGACCGGCCGCCGAGTACCGCTGCAGGAGCAACCCTTTCGAGTCCTGGCGATGCTCCTCGAGCATCCCGGAGAAGTAGTCACGCGTGAGGAGCTGCAATCTCGCCTCTGGCCTGCTCACACCTTCGTCGGCTTCGACGAAGGCCTCAATACCGCCATCCGCAAACTCCGCGTGGCCTTCGACGACTCCGCCGACAACCCTCGATTTATCGAAACGCTTCCGCGGCGCGGATACCGTTTCGTCGCACCCGTCCACGATGCGATCGCACCTTCTTCGTCCCTCCCTCCGAGCGTTGCCGCCACGGACGTCGCAACGTCGCGCCCCTGGCCCGGACGCCGCAAGTGGTGGATGGCGGGGGTGACCACGGCTCTGCTCCTGCTTGTGGCAAGCGTTACATATCTCAGGCGCTCTCACTCCTCAACTGCAACCACCCCCAGGCGAGTAATGCTGGCCGTCCTGCCTTTCCAGAACATGAGCAATGACCCGCAGCAGGAGTACTTCAGCGACGGGCTGACCGAGGAAACAATCACCGACCTCGGGCAACTCAGCCCCGAGCATCTGGGCGTGATCGCTCGCACCTCCGCGATGGCCTATAAGCACACCAACAAGACTATTAGCCAGATCGGGCGTGAACTGGGCGTTGACTACATTCTGGAGGGAAGCATCCGCCGCGAAGGCGGGGAAGCTCGGGTCAGCGCGCAGCTGATCCGGGTCAGCGATCAGACCCATCTTTGGGCCCAGAGCTATCAGCGTCGGCTGCATGATCTTCTGCAGATCGAGAATGAGTTGGGGACGGCCATCGCGCGACAGGTGGAGGGCAATCTTACGCAGCAGCCATTGGCTGATCTGTCCAAAATTCGCAGCGTCGATCCCGAGGCTTATGATCTGTACTTGAAAGGCCGCTTCTACTGGAACGAGAGAAATCCCGGTGCGATCAGAGAGAGCATCCGATATTTTCAGCAGGCGATTGCAAAGGACCCAAATTTCGCTCTGGCCTACGTCGGTCTTGCCGATTCCTACAATATAGGCAACATCCTGGGCGCCTATTCGCCCGAGGGAAGCCTTCCTAAAGCCAGGGAGGCAGCCACCAAGGCCTTGAGGCTGGATCCTTCACTGGCGGAGGCGCATGCGGCCCTGGGCATGGAGAAGTCGCACTATGAGTTTGACTTTCCGGGGGCACAAGCAGAATTTCTGAAAGCCATCGAACTGAACCCGAACTCTGCCTATGCCCACTTCTTTTATTCCAATTGCTACCTCGCTCCCATGGGCCTTATGCAGGAGGCCATCGCGGAAAACAAGAAGGCATTGGAACTGGATCCCTTATCGTTACCAATAAACAACTTTATGGGCATGACTTTCATGTTTGCTGGAGATTACGAGAAGTCCTATCAACAATTCCAGCACACCATTGCGATGGATCCCACTTTCCCACTTGCACACGAATACTTTTCCTTCTTGCTGAAGATGATGGGTAAATACGAGGCGGGAATAGAGGAGTACGAGAAGAGTGAATTGATGGGCGGATCCAGCCCGGAGGATGCAGCCGCCGAGGCGACCATGATGCGACAAGCCTTCAAAAAAGGAGGCGAGAAGGGATTATGGGAAAGGACTCTTGAAGTGACCCTGGCGAAACGAGACAGACAGAAGGGTGAGTTCATGGCCCCGGGCGTGTTTGCATCTCTTTACGCATTGGCAGGCGACAAGGACAAGGCCTTCCAATGGCTCGACAAGGCTTACGTAAAACGTGATGGCGAGGATATCACGCTCCTGAAGGTTGATCCTGCTTTCAGAAATCTCCGTGGCGACCCCAGGTTTGTCGATATGTTACGGCGCTTGGGCCTGCCTCAGTAGCTCCAGGGGCGTCTTTGGGACCGACCGCGGTGTGAGGTCCCGCCAGCCCAGTTCCGCGCCTCCTCCCGAATAACGGCTACTCGGAAAATCATAGCTCCTGAACTTAGCGCTTATGGGGGACGCCCCCGGAGCCAACCGGCGGACGCCGGCGCTACAATAGCACTGCATGTTTACCGGCATCATCGAAGAGGTCGGGCGGGTCACCGGCATCGCTCAGGAGAACGGCAACCGCCGCCTCACAGTTGCAGCTTCCCGGCTGAACCAGGAACTCAAGACCGGCGACAGCATCGCCGTCAGCGGAGTTTGCCTCACCGCGGTCGAAATCACGCCGCAGTCTTTTGCTGCGGACCTGGCGTCTGAAACCTGGGAGCGCACTTCTTTTTCGCGCATCAGGAAAGACGCACTGGTGAACCTGGAGCTGCCCATGCGCGCCGATGGGCGTTTCGGCGGACACATCGTGCAGGGCCATGTGGACGGCACCGGCGAATTTCTCGCCCTGGATCGAGTCCGGGGAGCCGACGATTACTGGCTGCGCATTGAAATACCACCCGAACTGGCGCGCTATGTGATCTTCAAGGGCTCGCTGTGCATTGAAGGCATCAGCCTGACCGTGGCTAAGGTCGAAGGGACGAAAGTGACGGTGGCGATTATTCCGCACACGGTGACGATGACCAACCTGAAGTCACTCAGGCCCGGCGATCCGGTAAACCTCGAAGTGGATATGGTGGCGAAGTATGTGGAAAAGATGATCAAGGGAGAATCTGCGAACTCCGGGCTCACGGTGGAGAGGTTGGTGCGGGAGGGATTTTAGCCGACTGAGTGAACCGGCACATTGCAATTGGCACCTGGGATAGTGGGTCAGCTAGCTTCGTGATAGACACGGCAAGTGCATAAACCACGAAGGACACGAAGTATCACGAAGGCTTTGTTTTCCAGGGTTTCCTTCGTGTACCTTCGTGCCCTTCGTGGTTCATGGTTTCCAAACTGACCCACTACCGGAACTTGGCATTTGGCCCATGCCAAACCGAGGTCAAATGCAAGGGCGACGGGCGCCTATCAGTTCACTTCGATCGACGCCTCTATGCCCGGGGCATCCAGCTTCAGAAACTCTTGTACGATCGGCTCGTCGCATTTCTCCATCTCGTCGTAGGTCCCGAAGAAGATAGCTTTAGCTTCGTGAAGAAATACCACCCGGTCGGCCAGTTTCTTGGCCAGGCGCATATCGTGAGTCACGACCACGCTGGTCAGGTGAAGCTGAATTTTCAGCCGCTTGATCAGGTCGCCGAGCAGTTGCGCCATCAGGGGATCGACCATGGTGGTGGGTTCGTCATAGAGGACGCATTCCGGCTGGGCGGCCAGGGCGCGGGCGATCGCCACCGAGCGCTTCATCCCGGTAGACAGGTCCGAGGGCAACTGGTCGCGCATTTCCTTAACACCGACCATGTCCAGCAAGCCGTCCACGATCTGGTAAATCTGCTCTTCCGAAAGCTGGCGCCGTTCGCGCAGGGGAAAGGCCACGTTCTCGCCCACGGTGAGCGAATCGAACAACGCCCCGTTCTGGAAGACGATGGTGACCTTCTTGCGGATGCGTTCCAGATCTTCCGGTCCGTAGTCAGTGATGTCCTCATGGGCCACAATCACCCGGCCCGAGTCTGGTTTGAGAAATCCCATGATGTTCATCAACGAGACGGACTTGCCCACACCACTGCGGCCCAGAATGCAGACTGTCTCTCCATCCATGACGGTGAAGCTGACGTGGTCGAGCACGCGATTGTCGCCAAACGCCTTGGAGACATCCTTGAACTCTATGTAGGGTCCCGATTTGCCGTTGGTGGCCATGGATCGGTTGTTGGTCCTTGGTCCTTGGTCGTTGGTCGTTGGCCCTTCTTCGCAAAGTGCGCAAGGTTGTTCTGGCCCGTCGACCGCTAACCGATGCGCTCAATAGTAAATGCTTCTGAATCACCAGGTCGACAATTTCAGCTTCGCTTCCTGCCAGTCTTGTTCGGTATTCAGATTACGGAACATCTCGTCTGTGAAGCCATTTCGTTCCAGGTCTTTCTGCCCGATCACCCGGGTCTCGACTTGAGAGAATAACCTGTCGATCTTGTTTTCTCCGGCGCGCAAGGATCGTTCGGCAGCCTCAGCAAAGAGCCGGTGGTATACGGCACACAGAGGCTGCAAGCCTCCGCCTGCTCGCGGCACTACCACCATGGCCGTGGTCTGGCGCGCCTGATCGACCAGATAGCTTAACAACTCGGGCTCCAGAAATGGCATGTCCACCGGCATGATCAGATTCAGTTGCGTGCGGGTGCTGGCCAGCGCCGCATGAATTCCGGCCAAGGGTCCGTGCCCCGGATAAATGTCTTCGACGACCGGGCCGAAGGCCGCGAATTTCTCAGCGCTGCCGACAATCTGTGCACTCCCTGTAGCGGCTGTCGACAGCTCCAGCGCATGCGTCAGCAGCGTGCGCTCCCCTAACTGCATGAGTGCCTTGTCCTGGCCCATGCGAGAGCTTTTGCCGCCGGCCAGAACAAATCCAGACACAGAATCCACGCCGTGATAATACACGCCCGCATCATTGCCCAATCACAGAACTCCCAGTATTTCCAGCCAGTTGGGGGACCCGTTTTGGTAAGACGAAAGTAACCTAGCCCAAGTGGCAGGCGCTGTTGGATGATAGTTCGTCCCGGCGATCCTCTCCGGAAGAAACGACCATGCCACAGAAGTTAATGGATGTCCTCATGCTTGGCCGCTGCTCCCACGAATTCTCCTGGCCTCGGCGGGCTGCCGACGGTCAGTATTACCAGGTGTGCCTGCTTTGCGCCGCAGAGTACAAGTACGACTGGAAGACAATGAAGCGCATCAAGCGCGTGGCGAGTGCGCCCGAGGCAACCGCCGAAACCCAGCGCGCCAAGAACAACAAGAAGCCAACCTGGGTTCCGCGCGCCCGTCGCCTGGCGCTGCAGGCACCGGTCCGCTATCGCCCCAAGGGGCTTGGGACCTGGCATGAGGGCACGGTTGAAAACCTCAGCCAGTCGGGCGTCCTCCTGCTTGGACCACAACAGTTGCCGGACAACACGCTAGTGGAAATGGTGTTCGAAATGCCGGAGGAGATTTCCGGCCAGAAGAACAGCACCGTTTTGTGCCAGGGCCGGATTATCAGACGGAAGGATGTCCGCGACACGGAATCGGTCGGCCTGGCCGCATCCATTCTCGATTACAAGTTCCTCCGCCAGCACTGACGCGGTTGGGGGAGAGGCGCCGATCTGCTTCCGGGCCAAGCCTCGGGGCCGGACGCAAATGGTTCTCCGCCACCCGGTTACGGGTTTGGTGTCGGCCGGCTCCTCTGGCACATTTTTGACCGAGACCAGGGGCTTTCATGCATCTAAACTAGTTATACTCGGTTAGCTCAATCAGGAGTATTTCTTATGAAGGCGAAACTTTCCATTTGCGTCACCGCGATCATGCTGGTCGCGATCCTGACGGTTGGCGTGGGCTGCACCAAGGCCCCGAATGACGCCCAACTTACCAGCGACATCCAGACCAAACTGGCTTCAGACTCAGGGTTGCAGGGCAAGCAGTTAGGTGTGAAAGCGGAAGGCGGGACCGTAACCCTGACGGGCACGGTGGACAACGACGCACAACGCGAGGCCGCCGCCCGCTACGCTTCTTCCGAGCCCGGGGTCAAGCAGATCATCAATAACCTGCAAGTGGCCGCTCCACCCGCGGAAACAGCCGAAGCTACGCCTCCGCCGGTAGAGGAGAGCAAGCCTTCGCCGGCCCCGGCGCCCAAGTCTCGACGGAATGAGCCGCGCGTACGCAGCCTGCCCTCTTCGTCCAGAGACACAACCCCGGCTGCTCCCGTGGCTGCGATGGCGCCTGCGGCCCCAGTGGCTGCGGTGCCCTCCACCCCGCCACCTCCTCCGCCGCCGAAAAAAGTTACGATTCCTTCAGGCACCACGCTGGCGGTGCGGCTGGTCGATACCATCGACTCGGAAACCAGCCAGCAGGGCCAGACCTTCCATGCCACGCTGGACTCTCCGCTGGCGGTGGATGGGGACGTGGTCATTCCCTCCGGCTATGACGTTGAAGGTCACCTGGTAGAGGTAAAGAGCGCGGGCAAATTTGCCGGCCAGTCGGTGGTAGCGCTGCAGCTGGACCGTATTTCGTCAGGCGGGAAATACTACAGCCTGCAGACCGACCAGTACCGGCGGCAAGGTTCATCGCGGGGCAAAAACACGGCCGCCAAAGTTGGTACCGGCGCCGCGGTCGGGGCCATCATTGGCGCCATCGCGGGCGGAGGCAAGGGCGCCGCGATTGGAGCGGCGGCAGGCGGCGGGCTCGGCGGCGGCGTGCAAGCAGCCACCAAGGGTCAGCAAATCAAGCTGCCCTCCGAGACCGTGCTCAACTTCACTCTGCAGGCCCCTTTGACTGTCATCGCCAGCCGTGGGCCGAATGAAGGACGCCGACGGCTTGATCCCAATCGCTCCGACACCAACCAGTCAGATCCGAACCGGCCAGTCCTGCAGCGGCAGGATGACACGTCCGATTCGAGCCAGCCGGACCCTAATCAGTAAAGTTTTGTAAATCCCTCCAGGCCGGCCTCGCGCCGGCCTTTTTCATTTCCGGACAAGTACGAAATTGCCCTGATCAAGGCCCTGGGCGGAGGATGGAGTTCCGCCAGCCTGCCGTCTGCGAGGGTTGACTCGCATTCGCAGACCGCAACCGGCCAGTAGCGGACGTTGTACGGTTGCCTGTTTGCGGCTAGTACTAAAGTAATCCCCAATTTACCGGATTGCGCCTCTCCTGCATCGCACTGATCATCTATTCGTGTAGCTGAAAATTTAAGGAGGTATGCGCCATGCCTCTGATCCAGAATATCGAGGATCCCAGGGTCGTAACGCAGATGGACGGTCTCAGCCGTCGCAATCAATTTATTCGTGAGCTGGCCAGCGCGATCCTGGCCCAGAATGCTGGCTTTGAAAGTGTGTTGAGCATCGCGAATCGGGTATATGACCGGCATTGTTCGCCCCAGGCACGACGGTCGGATCGCGTCCGGTTCGACGGTTCGAGGATGACCGCGCTAAGCGCGTAGCTCTGGCCGCGCTCGAAGGGGCACGCAAGCGTCATTGCGAAAGAGTCGAGTTGCGCCTGCGGATGGGAGGGCAGGATGCCCTCCCGACAGCCGGCGGGATGCCGGCGCTACGAACGGCGCGCATTGCATCGGGGGATGGGCAAAATGTATGCTCTCCCTCCATGGTCCGCACAATTCTCGCTGCTTTCTTCTTCTTATCCACCGTTACTCTTTCTTTAGCCCAGCAGCCGTTTCTTTCGTCGGAGCAGTGGGTCAACTTGCGCGATGAGGCCAGCGGCGCGGCTCCCTACGAGAATTTGCGCTACCTGACGCGTTTGCATCGCGTACCCGCGACCGCCGAATTTGATCAGGCCGCCCAGTTTGTTCTACAGCGGGCGCGCGAATATGGGCTGGCCGAAGTCCAGAGCGAGCAGTTCCCCATCGACGGAAAAACTTCATACGGCCTGATGCGTTCTTATCTGGGTTGGACCGTCGAAGCCGGGCAGCTTTGGGAGGTGCGGCCGCAGCATCTGCTATTGGGCGACTGGGCGACTGACCCCATCCGGCTGGCTGACTACAGTCACAACGCCGATGTGGAAGCCGCGCTGGTGGATGTGGGCGACGGTTCGCATGAGTCTGACTATCGCGGCAAGGATGTGCGCGGAAAGATTGCCCTCGCCGATGGCGTGCTCGCCCGGGTGCAGGCCCTTGCGGTGGCCAAGTACGGGGCCGCCGGCATTGTGAGCGACATGCCAAACCAGAGCACGGCGTGGTCCGGCTTGGATCGCACTCTGGTGCGCTGGGGCCATCTGGACGCGCGCCAGCCGGCGGGTTTCGCCTTCATGATTTCGCGGGACACCGCTGAATCATTGCGCACTCAAATGCGCGCGGGAGAACCGCTCGTCCTGCATGCCAAGGTGAAAGCTGAAGTCGGGCCGGGACACTGGACCGTCATAAGCGGAGTGATTCCCGGGAGCGATCCCGCTGCCGGCGAAATTGTTTACAGCTGCCATCTGGATCACGAGAGGCCGGGAGCCAATGACAACGGAAGCGGCTGCGTGACTATTCTGGAATCAGCCCGCGTGCTGGCGCGACTGATTGCCAGCGGAGCTTTGTCGCGTCCCAAACGCACGCTGCGCTTCGTCTGGGGACCCGAGGTTGAAGGTACCATGGCCTATCTCAGCCGCCATCCCGATATCCGGGCACGCCTGCGCGCCGACATCCACATGGACATGGTCGGCGGCGATCCCTTTAAGAACAAATCCATCCTGCATGTGACCGAGACACCGTGGTCGCTGCCCAGTTTTGTGACCGACGTGGGCGCCGCCCTGGCAAATGTTATCCGCACCGGAGCGGCCAACTACGCGGGAAGCGGCGACTCGCCCGAGGCTGCGGTTATCGAGAACCGCTCCGGGCAGTCGGGCACCCGCAACCAGTTTCTGGCGGATGTTACTCCCTATGCTGCGGGCAGCGATCACGACGACTATGATTCGTCAACCGTCGCCGTCCCCGCGCTCTATCTGCGCGATTGGCCGGACATCTACATT
Organism: Terriglobia bacterium; assembly: GCA_963797385.1. Classification (GTDB taxonomy): domain Bacteria; phylum Acidobacteriota; class Terriglobia; order Terriglobales; family Acidobacteriaceae; genus JAIQFF01. The sequence continues at coordinate 10,492 of CAWCPY010000011.1, read as the reverse complement.
CACACCGACCATGACACGCTGCAGCAGATCGATCCCACCAAGCTGCGCCGGGTGGCACTGCTGGGCGCCGCCGCCGGATATGTGTATGCCAGTCTGGATGCGGAACGATCACGCGACCTGCTTCCCTTCTACGCGTCGCAGTCTGAAATACGTCTGGCACAACTGTTCCAACAGGCACAGCAAGTAGTGGCGGACCCGAAACTGGATGCCACCGCGGCGTGGTACGAGGCGCGCAACCTACTGCGCCAGGGCTTGCGCCGCGAACTTGCGACGCTATCGTCAATGCCGAAGTTTGCCGGCTCCAACGCGGACCATTCGCCCCAGGAGAAAGCGCTCGTCGATCAGGTATCAACTTTTGATTCATGGATCGATAGTCAAGCTCACAATCGAGGAGCGCAGGGCGCGGAACCTAAAGCACCCTGGGCGGGAGAGGCAGCAGCGCAAAGGATTCCGCTTCGCATCGGCGACTTCGGACCGCTTACCTATCAGAACGACGATGTTCTCAAGGCGCGCCTTGGACCCGAGCGCCTGGCGAAAGTCAACCTGCTCAACAGCGAAGCCACCCCTTTGCTCAACACCCAGGACCTTTCGGAACTCTACGCGTATGAGATCGTGAATTTTGTCGATGGCAAGCGGACCGTGGGAGAGATTCGGGATTCGGTATCGGCCGAGTACGGCCCTTTGCCCGTGCAACTGGTAAGCGACTATCTCGATGCCTGCCGGGAGGCTGGCGTCATCCAGTGGAAATGACAAACGGAACGCAACCCGGGAAGCCTATTTAGCCTCATCCGGAATCATCTGATAGCTCACGAAGGCCAGTTGCTTGCTGTCGGGCGACCAGGAAGGAACGTTGATCGTTCCCTGCCCGCCGAAGAGTTTGGCCAACAGCTTGACTTTCTTGTCGCCCAGCGACATCAGGCGAAGGGTCACATCCTTGTTCTCCGGATGTCCGGTCACGCTGTGGTCGTACGAGAGGAAGACCATCCACTTGCCGTCAGGCGAAATGTGCGGAAACCAGTTGTTGAATTCGTCCGCTGTGACCTGCTCCTGCTGGCTGCCATCGCTGCGCATGCGCCATATCTGCATGGTGCCGGTGCGCTCGGAGTTGAAGTAGATGAAATTTCCGTCGGGCGAATATTCCGGACCGTCGTCCAGACCCTTCGTGGTGGTGAGACGCGTTTCATCACCCCCGGTGACAGGGATGGTGTAGATATCGAATTCATCGTTGCGCTGGCCCACGAAGACCAGCGTCTTTCCGTCCGGTGACCAGCCATGCCAGTACGAGGGCGACTTTTTCGTGACCCGCCGGGGAGTACCGCCACCAATCGGCACGATATAGACGAGGGAGTGGTGGTCCTCCTGCGACTGGTCGCTGATGGCAAGCTGAGTAGCGTCGGGCGAAATGCCGTGATCGTTGTTGCAGCGTGTGGCGAAGCCGGTATCGATATTTCGGGTTTGCCCCCGGCCACGGGCAGTCGCAGGATATGGCCCTCACTGTTGAAGATGAAGGACGAGCCGTCGCGGCTCCAGTTGGGGGCTTCGAAGTGTTCAGGAGCAATGTACGCCACTTGCCGGTCGCCGGAATTGACCGCCACTGTTTCCAGCGTGCTGTACAGCGTGGGCTTCGTCTCGGCGGATGCAGGCGTGGTCAATTCAACCTTTGAAAACACCGCCTTCTCGATGACATCTTTATCGTGCGAGCAGACACCGATGCCAACGTAGAAGTCTCCCTGCAAAGGCACGCGCAGCCAACCGGCGGCGACCTCGGGCTCGCCGCCGGCAGCAGCCAGGGCCATGTAAACGTAATCGCCCCGCTTTGCGATGCGCAAGCGTCTGGGGCCGGACAGGTTCGACTGAATCTCTCGTGTGACCACTCCCTTTTCGTCACGATATTGCAGCGCGGTCATCCCCACCCCGTGCAGCGCCACGTCGGCATACACCGAATCCGCGTCGAGGCTCTGCCGCAGCATCAGTACGGCTTTCTTGTGCGGATTTCCAGCGGTGGTAGGAAACGAAATGTCGGCGGTCAAGGTGATATCGCCCGAAACTTTCTTCCAGACAAACTGAAAGGCATCGGCGGCAAACCACATGTTCTCGCCGCTACCGGTGAGGGTATAGGTTTCCGCGGAAGGATTGTATTCAACGGAGCCCGCATGCAGGACCGTGCCTACATCGCCATGCTCCTCGAATATTCCAAGGGATGCGGCTGCTGGCTTTGCCCAGGAGTGGTTCGGTGCGACGGCGGCCAACAGAAAGACAACGGCGGCCAAAACGGGCAAAGATGCGATTTGCTTTCCGCGCAACAGAAAACCTCCAGCCTTCTTTGAAGGCGAAACATCTGGAGTGTGGACCGTGCAGCGTGACCTGGGGTTCCAATACATCCAGGCGAATGTCTCGGCCGTTGATTCCACTCCTGACTCGGGGATCGTGTTGTGAGAGAATTCACCTGCCTCGGTGATCAGCGTCACATCCGGCTGCTCGGTCAGGCGTCACCATTGTAATCGTCGCTCGAAGACGTGTCAGGACGGGAGGCCTTTATGAAGGGTTCGGGAAGGGCACGCCGAGGACTGCCAGGCCGGATCGCGGTGCCTACAGATTTCTCTCCGGGCTCCACATCCGCCATGGCCTTTGCTCATGCCCTGGCGGGGACTGAAAAAAAGAAGGTCACTGCCGTTTACGCTGTGGACCCCTTCGAGTACAGCTTTGGGCTCAAGGAATTGAGATCCTTGAAGAAGCAAGAAGTGTGGACACGGGCGCGTCAAGGCATGTCGAATTGGCTGAAGGCGAGCAAATTCTCAGACTGCGCAAGCCGCGTGATTGAGGGCGAGGCCGGACCGGCAGTTGCGCGATTCCTGGAGCACCAGGACATCGACCTGACCGTGCTGGGCACTTCAGCCCGCAGCCATGCTGTCCGACTGCTGCTTGGGTCGGTGGCCGAAGAGATCTTTCGCAAGGCCCATTGCCCTGTCCTGGTGCTTGGACCCAGGATGCGGGTCCGTCGTCGAAAACAACTGAAGCGGTTGGTCTTTGCCACTGCCCTTGAGCCCCATTCCCTGGCCGCGCTGTCTCGCCTTTCACAACTGACCCGGAAGTTTGACGCCAAGATATCCGTGGTCCGGGCGGTTCGCCCGGATATCAGGTCTCGCACGGAACGGAACCGAATCACGACTGAAACCAGACTGATGATCGAAACCGCAGCCGGCCCTGATCTCCTAAAGAGGATAGAAACAATACACGTCGAATTCGGCCATCCGGTGAAAATCATTACCGGATTCGCTGATCGCACCAAGGCCGACGCGATTGTCATGGGGATTCGCGGTGGTGGTGAGTGGGACAGGGCAACCACGCATATTCCATGGGCGCTCGCGCATCGAGTGATCGCTCACGCAAGCTGTCCGGTCCTGACCATTCGAGGCTGATGTGGCGCAAACCTTGCCGGCGGAGATCGCCCCAAAGCTGTGGCGAGGGTTGACCGATTCCGAGGCCCGGGAACGGCTTCACCGCTACGGTCCCAACACCCTGCCGGCCGCGCACAAGCAGACATTGCTCTCCATCGCATTTGCCACCCTCAAAGAACCCATGCTCCTGCTCCTGCTGAGCACTGGTGTCGTCTATCTGGCGGTCGGGGACTTACGTGAAGCGGTTGCCATTCTAGCCAGCATTTTCCTGGTGATCGGAATCTCCGTGGTGCAGAAGCAAAGGACGGAACGTACGCTCGAAGCCCTGCGCGATCTCACCAGTCCACGCGCGCTGGTGGTGAGAGCGGAAGGCACGCGTCGCATTCCGGCTCGGGAAGTTGTCCCGGAAGATATTGTTGTGCTCAATGAAGGCGACCGCGTCCCAGCCGATGGACAGCTGGTCGAAAGCGTCGTGCTGGCTCTGGATGAATCGTTACTCACAGGGGAGAGCGTTCCGGTACAAAAGCAGGCGGTGGTTGGCCGGGATTCGATCGGGATGGACGGCGATGCCGCCTCCACAGTCTATTCGGGATCGCTGGTGGTGCGCGGGCACGGAATTGCCATTGTCACGGCCACGGGTGCGCAAACCGAGATCGGAAAAATTGGGCGTGACCTGGGCCGCCTCAAATCGGAATCGAGCAATCTTGAAAAGGAGACTAGCAGGCTGGTCCGCGTCTTCGGACTGGTTAGTTTGCTGGTTTGCGCCTCGGTCGCGGCCGCCTATGGACTGCTGCGCGGCAACTGGATAAAAGGAATGCTGTCGGCGCTGGCCCTGGCCATCGCCATGCTGCCGGAAGAATTTCCGGTGATTCTCACAATCTTTATGGCCCTCGGCGCCTGGCGTATCTCGCGCAAGAAGGTGCTCACGCGACGCTTTTCGGCGATTGAACTCCTGGGCGCGGCGACGGTCATCTGCGTTGACAAGACCGGCACTCTGACCGAGAACCGCATGACGGTGCAGGAAGTTTTCGCCAACCCGTCAGGGAGTGAGTCTGTAACTCGCGACCAAGTGCTTGCCGTGGCGGCACAGGCATCCGATCAGAACACCCTGGATCCAGTGGACAGGGCCATCCATGCGGCAACAAGTCTGCGGGAGACTCCGGGCAGAGTGATCAGGGAGTACCCGCTCTCTTCAGACTGCATGCTCATGGCCAAGGCCTATGCCGAGCCGGCTCATTCCACGTTCCTGGCGGCCAAGGGGGCACCGGAGGAGATATTCAAACTCATACCCATGCCCGAACTGACCCGAAAGGAAGTCGATTCAGAGCTTAAGCGCATGACCGACGCTGGCATGCGCGTCATTGCGGTGGCCAGCGGAAGATTCTCGCCCCCTGAACTCTTGCCGGAGGACAAACGCCGCCTGCAACTCGACCTGGTCGGATTGATTGGCCTGGCCGATCCCATTCGTCCTACCGTTTCCAGCGCCATCGCCGAACTGGGCACAGCGGGGATTCGAGTTGTGATGATCACCGGAGACTATGCAGGGACTGCGCGGGCAATCGCAGCGCAAGCGGGCCTCACCAATTCCAGCCAGGCAATCACGGGCGATGCCCTGGAACAAATGGATGAGCATGCCCTGCGGGAACGGGTTCGCGACTGCAATGTGTTCGCCCGGGTTCGGCCCGACCAGAAGCTGCATTTGGTGGAGGCACTCAAGGCAAACGGAGAAGTGGTCGCTATGACCGGCGACGGCGTGAACGATGCGCCCGCGCTGAAAGCAGCGCATATCGGTATTGCCATGGGCGCGAGAGGTTCAGACGTGGCGCGCGAAGCCGCGGCCCTGGTGCTCGCCGACGATGACTTCCCTGCAATCGTCTCAGCTGTCCGGCTGGGCAGAAGAATCTATGACAATCTGACGAAAGCTGTGCGCTTTGTTTTCGCCGCCCATGTGCCCATCGCAGGTCTGTCGGTTCTGCCGGTGATCTTCGATTGGCCGATTCTGCTCATGCCTTTGCACATCGTGTTCATCGAACTGATCATCGATCCCGCATGTTCCATGGCCTTTGAGGCTGAACCCGCGGAGCCGGGAACCATGCTGAGAAAGCCGCGCGCTGCGGACGCACGGCTCTTCGACCGTTCAACCGTCTTTATCGGATTGCTTCAGGGGGTGGGCCTGTTTGTGGCCGTGCTCGCGACATTCTTGTTCTCCATGCGGTCGGGACACACACCCGAAGACGCGCGTGCCCTTGCGTTCACCACGCTTGTATTTGGAAATGTCGTACTGATCTGGGCCAACCGATCAGCCATGAAGACAGTTCTCGAGGCGGGAGAAAATCGGAATCCGGCGCTCTGGCTGGTCACATTTGGAACCATCTCAACTCTTCTGGTGGTCTTATATGTGCCCTATTTCAGAACACTGTTCCAGTTCTCGGTTCTCCACCTGAATGATCTGGCGGTCGCGCTGGCATTGGGATCTGTAAGTATCACCTGGTTCGAAGTGTTGAAGCTTGCGCACCGGCATAAGAACAGGCAGGGGGACTGAAAGTGCTTCTTCTACGAGTCAGTGGCCGCTGCCCGCCAGTTCACGAACGATGTCGTTGACAAACGATTTGGCGTCGCCAAAGAGCATCAGGGTCTTACCCAGGTAGTAGAGCGGGTTATCAATTCCGGCGAAACCCGGGCTCATACTGCGTTTGATGACCATGACGGTGCGGGCCTTGTCCACGTCGAGAATGGGCATGCCGAAAATAGGGCTGGAGGAATCGGTGCGGGCGGCAGGATTGGTGACGTCGTTAGCGCCGATCACCAGGGCAACGTCGGTCTGCGGAAACTCACCGTTGATGTCGTCCATCTCAACCAGCCGGTCGTAGGGAATGTCGGCCTCGGCGAGCAGCACATTCATGTGCCCCGGCATGCGGCCGGCGACGGGATGGATGGCGAAGCGCACGTCCACTCCGCGCTTGCTGAGAGCGTCATAGAGTTCCCGGACCTTGTGCTGCGCCTGGGCCACCGCCATGCCGTATCCCGGAATGATGACGACCTTGTTGGCGGCGGCCAGGATGGCGGCGGCTTCTTCCGCAGTCGCGCTGCGTACCGTTTTATCTTCCTGTCCGGCCGCAGCCGCGGGCTGCACCTGGCCGAAGGCCCCGAACAGGACGTTGCCGAACGAGCGATTCATCGCCTTCGACATGATGACGGACAGGATGAAACCCGAAGAACCATCAAGCGCGCCGGCGATGATAAGAAGCTTGCTGTCGAGAACGAAACCCATGGCAGCCGCGGAGAGCCCGGCGTAAGAGTTCAGCAGGGAGATGACCGTCGGCATGTCCGCGCCGCCGATCGGGACGATCATAAGCACTCCGAACAGAAGCGAAATCCCCACCATGATCGGAAACAGTTGCCTGGCGCCAGGATGCAGCACGAGGTACACGGCTGCGGCCACCGCGACGGCGAGAAACAACAGGTTGACCAGGTTCTGGCCTTTGTAGGTGAGCGGGCGCTGCGGCAGGATCTCCTGCAGTTTTCCCGCAGCCATCAGGCTGCCGGTGAAGGTCAAGGAGCCGAGGACAACTTCGGCAGAGAGGACGGCCATGGTAAAGCGGGAAATGTCAGGACTCCGCAGATAGAATTCGGCGGTGCCCACCAGGGTGACGCAAAGCGCGCCGAAAGCGTGGCTGAGAGCTGTCCGCTGGGGAACGGCGGTCATCTGCACCAGGCCGAGAGGAATTCCGATACAGGTCCCCAGCACCAGCGCGATCGCAATCCCGCGGTAATCGACGATGCCGTGCTGCAACAAGGTCCCGCCGATGGCCAGCAGCATGCCAATTTCGCCCGCCCAGATACCGCGCCGGGCCGTGCTCGGCGAACTCATCCATTTCAGCGAGAGAATGAAAAGGATGCTGGCCACCAGGTACGTGATTTCGATCTCGGGCTGGGTGACGGGCAGAGTGTTCATGGTTTGGTCGGGCGGCTGCTGTGGAACATCTTGAGCATGCGGTCGGTAATCAGGAAGCCGCCGACGATATTGCTGGTGGCGGCGACAATGGCCAGCATGCCGAGCACGTAGGAAAGTCTGCTCTCGTGGCGTCCCACGAGCACGATGGCGCCCACTACAGCGATGGCATCAAGTGCGTTGGTTAACGACATCAGGGGAGTATGGAGCAAAGGGGAAACCCGGCGGATGACTTCAAACCCGATGAAGGCCGCCAGCATGAACACGAAGAGGCCGTTGATTAGCGTGGAACTCATTGTTCCTCCACCCAAAAGAATCTAATTCCCGCCTGCGGAGACCAGCGCGGGTTGAGAGAAGAAGTCCCTCACCCGCTGGTTAACCACTTCCCCGCCCCGGGTCAGCAAGGTCTCGCGAATGATCTCGTCGTCGAGGGCAAGCTGCGGCTTGCCGTCCTTCACCAGGTGCAAGAGAAAAGCGGAGATATTGCGCGCGTACATCTGGCTGGCATGGTAAGGAACGCCGGTAGAGACGTTGATGCGTCCGATGATGGTGACGTCGTGGGCAACCACGGTTTCGCCGGGGCGGGTCAGTTCGCAATTTCCTCCGCGCTCCGCCGCCAGATCAACAATCACCGAACCGGGCGCCATCCCTTTTACCATCTCTTCGGTTACCAGCACCGGAGGCTTCTTTCCGGGAATCACGGCCGCGGCGATCACCACATCACTTTCCGCCACCACCCGCCCCAGAAGCTCGCGCTGCCGGCGGTAGAAGGATTCATCCTGCTGCGTGCCATAGCCGCGTGCATCCTGTGCATCCTTGGCCTCGAGGGGAAGCTCAACGAATCTGCCTCCCAGACTCTGCACCTGTTCCTTGGCCGCGGGACGCAGATCATAGGCCATGGCGACCGCACCCAGCCTGCGCGCGGTGGAGATGGCTTGCAGTCCGGCAACCCCGGCGCCAATCACAAACACGCGCGCCGGTGTGATGGTCCCGGCCGCCGTAGTCAGCATAGGGAAAAATCGGGGCAGGGTCTCAGCCGCGATCAGCACGGCCTTGTAACCGCAGACTGTTCCCATCGAGGACAGCGCGTCCATGCTCTGGGCGCGCGTGGTTCGCGGTATCAGTTCGATCGCAAAAGAGGTAACGCCAGTGGCGGCGATCTGCTGAATTACTTCCAGCGATCCCAGCGGACGCAGAAATCCAACCAGAACCTGGTTCCGACGTAAGAGAGGAAGATCGGCTGCGCCGGTGGCATCGTTAGAGCCGTAGCAAAGAACCTGGACAATAATATCGGCCGCGCCAAACACGCTGGCCCGATCAGGAAGAATTTTCGCACCCTTTTCGACGTAATGCGCGTCCCGGTAACCGGCTTCAACCCCCGCGCCAGTCTCGATGACAACTTCAAAGCCCGCCTTGGCCAGGGTGGGCACGACCATGGGTACCAGCCCCACGCGCCGCTCACCGGGATAACTTTCTTTCGGGACGCCAACAATCACAATGACATCTTCCTCAAAACTAATGTAAGGGTCTGATCGGGCCGCCACCCGGGGAAGCGGCAGGTTTGCTTGGCAAAGAAAGAATATTGTACAGCTTTCCAAACTGCGGTATCTACGAGTCAGGCAGTGGGGCGACAATGTTTGGCAGATCGTTCCCGCCTTGGATTGGAATCACAGTGACGGACGACCGGACCTACTGCGACTGGGCGCTTGCGTGTGCGCGGCCAGGCCTTTTGCTGAGTTGCCAGGAAGAAACTACGCGGCGGTCGGCTCCGAGGAACGGGCTTCGGCTTCGCGCATCTTTTTGTGCAGACGAATCCAAAGTTGTTCCAACTGCAGGTCTTCGGTTCGGCGTTCGTAGAGAATCGATGCCGCTTTTATCTCGTAAGGCGTCCACTTGGAAGACTGGCTCGTCGAGTCCATGAAATCCCCCCGCATGATTGGGAAACGATCGCCAGTATACCCGTCTGACCGGCTTCATACAAGCCGAGCTCCGGACCTTGTAGCGTGGCCGTTTTCGGCCGCTGTCCGACGGGTGTTTTTGTCCGCGGCGCAAGAATATCGAGTTGCTCAAGCCCTCTAGCGAATACAGTTATCCAATATTCAGGGTGGGCGGGACGCCGGCGCTACACGGATGACCAAGACGACGAGAACCCGTTGCGCTTTGGAAAGATTCTAGGCACCCGCAACCTCACCGGCGACGCCACCGGACCGGCGACGCCACCGGCGGCATTCTCAACCGCATCGATCGGCGCTATTTCCCAGGCCGGTATGACCTTCGGGATCCACAATCACTACTTCAAGGGCGAGAATTTCGCTTACGCGAGTGCGGAAAATGTCTTGCGGGCTCTGGCAGGGCTCTCCACCACGGTCGGCGTCACCGCAGACGTGGGGCATTTCGCATCCTGCGGCCATGACACGTTGGACGCCGTCCGCAAACTTGGCGCCCGCTTGAAGCTGCTGCATCTCAAAGACGTCGAGGCTTCGGGCGGCGAAGTCAATGTGTTGCTGACGGCGACATGAAGCACAACGTGGAATTCCTAAGGCTTGCCTAGCCCCTAATTCAGCCTCAGTCCCACCCTGCACGAGGCGGTCTGCGCAAGCGGTCAGCCCCCTAAAACGGCATAGAACGCAAGGAAACGTAAGTTTCGGAAGCCCCACGGCCGAGCGCGGCTGCGGCACTGATCGATTGTTTTCCTACGTTTTCGCTTGACTCCTGAGGATGATCGAAAGTAAAAGATAACTATCGCAATGATCTGAAACATTGTAACGCTCTCTTTATTCTATCCAGTTCGAACAGGGGATCGACATGCCAGGCTTACGCGTTGAGTTCCGCCGCCTTCAGTTCCTCTTCGGCATCACCCTAACCCTTTCCTTGTTGCTGGCCCAGAGTGCTGTCGGTCAGGCGAGCTATACGGCGCAGGTGCGCGGTACCGTGACCGACCAGACCGGTGCGGTGGTGGTCAATGCGCTGGTGACCATCACCAACGATGGCACCAATGTGTCCACCAGCGTCCACACCGACGACCACGGGCTCTATCTTTTGACCGGCCTGCGCCCCAGCACCTACACCATCAAGGTGGAATCCGAGGGATTCCGGTCGGCGGAGAGCAAGAACTTGGTGTTGGCGGTTGACCAGCAGTCGA
>CAWCPY010000010.1:0-9895 GCA_963797385.1 Terriglobia bacterium | reverse complement strand
AGAGCCGCGGGTGCCCCTCGATAAGAGCGAAGTCCGTGTCAAGGGCATAGTTGTCCTGGGCGGTGCTTCGGCACCGCCTGCTTTGTCGTGCCAGAGAGGGTTGAGGACCAAGGCTCTGGAACATCACGCTGCAATCACTTCTCGGTGGAAGACCGTTCCACCAACCATCGATACGGCCTAAACCTCGACCATGATTCTTCTATGCGAACATCCCGCCACCTGCGGGATGCGAGAGCGCCCAATCAATTCATCGGTCTAGCTTGCGCTGACCAGGGGCACCCGCGGGCTGCTCTCGATGCGAACGATCTCTGGATACGCCGTCTGGGTACGCAGCATCCAGTAGAGTCGTACCGCCAACTTGCGCGCCGCCGCCACCTTGGCCACGCCCTTCGGCTTCTGGTGACAGCGATGCAAGTACTGCTTACGAAGTCCGGGATCAAAGCGCACCGCGATCTGCGCCGCTTCCACCAGCAAACTGCGCAGCAGGCGGTTCCCTTGCTTGCTGATCGCCCCCAGTCTCTGCCGTCCGCCCGAACTTTCTTCGCGCGGTCTCAGTCCCAGGTAGCTGGCCACCTGCTTACCGCGTCGAAAGCGGGTGACCTCGCCGAGGGTCAGCACGTAGGCCAGCGCCGTGTTCGGACCGACTCCCGGCTGGGTCATCAGCAACCTCGCCTGGGGATGTTCCTCGGCCGCCTTCTGCACCGCCTGGTCCAGCCTTCCGATTTGCTGGTTCAACATCCCCAACAGTCCCAGCAAATCTTCCCGCCGGCACGAAGCCCAGGGTTTTAACGGTAGTTCGCGCAGCATCTTCTGTCCCGCCTGACTCCACAGCGTGGCCTTCTTCTGCATCCCCTTGTTCAGGGACAGATGTTGCAGTTCGTTTTTCACCCGGCTGCGAATCTCCACCAGCTTGTGCCGATGCAACACCAGCTGCCGCAGATCGCGTTGCTCCCGGTCCGGTATCCACAACCGGGGAAACCGCCGCTCCACCACCAGTTTCAGGATATGGGCGGCATCCCGTTTGTCCGTCTTCTGTTTGCGCACGTAACTGGCCCGGATCTGCGCTGCATCGCCGATCCAGATCACGTGTCCCAGGTCTTCGACCATCTCCACCAACCACTGACTGTTCCCCGTGGACTCCATGCCAATCAGCGCTGGCGCCCCCAGTTGCTGATAAAACACTTTGGCCTCGCCCGTGGCGTGCCCCAGCTTGCGCTCGCCGCACTCCCCGGTCTCGGTGTCCACCCACGAAACTTGTTGCCAGCTGGGATGGAAATCACATCCTATAATCATCATTGCGAAGGCTCCTTCCTTTCCAGAAGCCTTGGTCCTTAACCGTAGACTACCGGTTTCGGATTGAGCCTTCGCTCTTATCCAATCAATCCTAGTCGCGTTCTTTGCGACTAGGGTGGGGATTTTGGTAAACCATATCCGCTCGATCACGTATGACTTCCGTCCTTGCCGTGTCGAGTAGAATTAAAGTGTCGGCGGCAGACCGTCCCCTACCCGCCCGCTAACTTCTTCCTCGCCACCGGACGCGCAAAGGCATTGGTCGGACCGTGTCCGTTATTGGCCATGACCTTGCCGTAATACTCCCTGGCGCGAGCCGCGTCACCCGCTTTCTCATACGACTGGGCGAGCAGCACCAGAATGAACGGGTCTTTCTGGTTCGCCTTCTGCAGGTCCGCGATTGCCGTCTGGTAGTCGCCGCCGTAGAACGCGACATATCCCGTCAGATACGGAAAGAACTGGGCCTGGTCGGGATTGTTCGCCTTCTCGAGTGCCGCTTTCGCCGCCGCAACCTGTTTCTGGGCTTCGTCGCGTTGTCCGCGGCGCGCCGCAATACGGGCCTGGGCGTGCGCCCAGCGGAATGCCCACAGGTTCTTGTCGGCGTCCTTCATGTCCGTCTTGCGCATCGCGGTGTCATGGCCGGTCTGGTACCAGGTGGCGGCCCCGTCGATGTCTCCGCACTCGAGCTTGATGCGCGCCAGTTCATCGGCCACCCCGGCGGCGGCCTCGAAGTCCGATTTCGCCAGCAGCGCGTCAAACACTTGCTTCTCGTATTTTTCCGCCTCAGCCGAGTCGCCTTCGAATGCATAGGAAAACGCCATCACCCGCAGGGCGCGATTCTTCTGGTCCGCCGGAGCGACATCGATTGCTTTCTTCAAATGCTGGCGCGCGGCCACGTAGTCGCCTTTCAAGTCCAGCGCCACGCCCGACTCCAGATGCGCCTCATACAAGTTCGGAGACTGCTCGAGCGCCTGCTGGTACAGTTTCAGCGCCGCATCCTGTTTGCCTTCGTCATTGAGCTTTTGCCCCTGTTTCACCAGCGCCTGCGCCTCGTCGGGCGGTGCCGCCGCCTGCGCCTTCGCCGCGCGCCCCATGCAAGTCACGCCCACAATCAAAGCTAAGAGAATTGGAATTGCGCAATAAAAGGATTTCATGCGCGCGATTATAGCGCTTGAGTGGGGCGGAGTTGCGAACGAGCTAAGGCCATTCTCGAAGTGCCTGTTTTCCCGTCATCGAGCTTCGCGCTCCGAATAGCGCCTTCCGTAACCTGTTCCGGGCCGTGCGCCCCACGATACTCTAGGTCCATGTCAAGTTCCGGCACCAAGCGCGCACGCAAGATGGTCACCATCCACAACTTGAACGAGATGAAAGCAGCGGTCCAGGAAAATGACTCGCAGACCAAGCTGCTGGTGCTCGGCCTTGGCGAAGCCATCCTGACTACCTGCGGCATGGCCCGAGCTTTCCTGGGAAACAACCCGTCATTTGGAGATGAGCCCAAGGGCGATTCCTGAGAGCAGCGGTGACCGCCTAAATCCCGGAAATCCGCGGCATCATTGAAGATGGCTCCCACACGAGCAGGGTGTTACCCGTCCTGTAAGGATCCCGTCTTCCGTAATCTGGGCTACCCTGAGGTACTCGATTAGATTGGATTATCAAGGGGAGTGCTCAATCATGAAATCAGCGGCTGTCCTAAGCACGTCCATACTGGCTTTGTTTCTCGCAACCACATTGCTTGCCGGCGCAGAGAACGGCCGGTCGAGAGAGCATGAGGGTGGTCCCCACGAACAGGAAGCTAACTCTCACCACGGCAACGGGCACTCATCCCCATCGCAACATGGCGACCATCATGCCAGGGGGCCGGAACACCGTCACCAGCAGCCTCGCGAATTCCATGAGGCAGTGCAGAGAGGCCCTGAGCATCATGCGGACCGCGGGCATGGTCCGGCGCACGTGCGCGAAGTCAGCCGGACCGGGCCGGGTCGGCAAGATATCTGGCAACGGCAGCGCGCACACAACTGGAAGAGTGAGCATCGCACCTGGCACGCGCGAGGCGGCTACCACGGATACCGCATTCCGGAAGACCGCTTCCGAGCGCATTTTGGCCGCAGACACTGGTTCCGCGTGCATGACGTCCCCGTCATAGTGGTCCAGGGTTCTCCGCGTTTTCAGTTTGGAGGCTACTGGTTCAGCGTGGTTGATCCATGTCCGGAAACCTGGTCGCCGGCGTGGTACCGCACCGACGATATCTATGTGGACTACGTCAACGACGGATATTACATGTACAACCGGCGGCATCCAGGAATCGCCATCGCCATCAACGTCTCATTGTAGCCCGTAAGCAGGCTTTGGACGGCCTCTGGCTCCCTCGTTTGCTCCTGGCAACGAGGGAAGCCTCTATCGCTATTCAACGGCCACGTCTCAGCAGCAAACATCCTCCGATAAAAGAGAAGGTCCCCACCACCGCGCCTGCGGCCATGCCTGCCAGGAATGCAGGATCGTGAACATCGGCGGGAGAGGCTCCCACAAAATACCGGTGCAGGAGATGTCCGAAGGCCAGGGTGGTGAGCAGTACCGCAATTCCGCTCAGAATGTTCAGAACTCGCATGGCGGCCCTCATTTTCCGGATAGCAGTCTCACACACATTTCCGTACAGTGCCCGCGAATTTTGCCTTAAGCTGGCGGTTCATGTTTCGACGGGCATTGCTTCTGGCATCGTTTCTCTATGCGGTCGTGGCCTCGACCACCGCGCAGGCGCCCGGTACAGGCCCAGCTGCTTATAGGATCGTTCACGCGTCCCCGCACGATTCCCAGGCATTCACTCAAGGATTGATTTACCTCGATGGTCATCTGTACGAGAGCACGGGACTCAACGGCAGATCATCCCTGCGGATGGAGGATTTGTTCAGCGGACGGGTGCTGCAACACTACGACTTGCCCGCGCAATATTTTGGCGAAGGCCTCACGGACTGGGGCAGCACCCTGGTGCAGTTGACCTGGACATCGTACACCGGCTTCGTCTATGACCGCTTCAGCTTCACTCTGCTGCGGACTTTCCACTACGAAGGCGAGGGGTGGGGGCTGACTCATGATGACAAGCAACTGATCATGAGCGACGGAACGTCCTATCTCCATTTTCTGAATCCAAAATCTTTTCGAGAGATCCGGCGTATCCACGTCATCGACGAGGCCGGCCATCCCGTGCAGAATTTGAATGAGCTTGAATACATCCACGGCGAGATTTACGCCAATGTCTGGGAGACCGACAGGATCGTGCGCATCTCTCCCCGCACCGGGAAGGTTTTGGGATGGATCGATTTAGGTGGAATCATCGACAAGAGTGAACTGGAGGGCTCCGATGCTGTTCTGAACGGCATTGCTTACGACTCCAGAGGAGCCCGACTTTTCGTCACCGGAAAACTATGGCCAAAGTTATTTGAAATCAAAGTGGGGGCCCATCGCCGTGCTGGAGCACGACACTAGTTGGCCAAGCGGAAGTCCACGGCAACCGTGGTTTCTACGGTCGCCGGTTGACCGTTCACCAGATAGGGTTCGTAACGCCACCAGCGCACGGCATCGATGGCGGCGGGCGAAAGTTGCTCGGGCCCGCTGACAAACTTTACCCGCGTCACCGCGCCCTCTGGATTTACGACGGCATCCAGGACCACCGTGCCCTGCACTCCCGCCTGCCGGGCATCCTCCGGATACTCGGGCCGCACCAGGTGTCGGATCCGCTGCTGCATGGCGTCGTTTGGTACCTTCAACTTCGGCTTCGCCGCCAGGGTTTGCTTTGCCGGAACCTGCGTCTCCAGGGCCTTCCATCCCTGCTGCCAGCGCCACCACCCCAACAAGGCCGCGACTACGAAGACAGAAAGGGCGAACACAACCATGTCGTGAGCGAGAAACCTGCGCTTTGATTTTTTGGGATTTGCAAAGTCTGGGAGTGGCCTGGCGTGGACTATGGCCTCTGTCAAAGTGGCATCTGGCAGTGCAGCCTGGGGCTTTTGTGTGGTCAGCAGGAGGTCGCCCTCCGACCGCGTCCAGTAACGGATGATCGACTGCTGTTCGACGGGCAGACGGAGAAACTGAAGGCCAAAAGACCGTTCCCGCTGATAGCGCACCACCGCCGTGGCCCGCACCGGCGAGCTCATGTGCGGAAGCAGAAACTCGACGCGTACCGACTCGCCCAGGAGGAGCTGTGAGGCGGCGACCACTCCCATTCCGCCCTCACCCATCTCGAGGGCGCGTCCGCGAATACTGTCCGGGACGCCCGACCGCAATACGGTGAGATCCAGAGGTACGGTCAGCTTGTAGCGCGGGACTTTGCGCTTGGGCATCCTTGCCCGCGAAACTTCCGTAGTTGTTTCTGTGCTCATCGTCCAGCTTCCCCTGGCTGGAAGGCGCAACCCGTGGTTCGCGCGGTGGAACCGGGCTGAGGCTTCGAAATGGGACGGCTGCGCTGCATGACCAGTGAAAGGGGCGTATCAGTCAGCGTATCGATGCCCCCACAGCGGCGCAACGTTACGCCCGTAATGATGGCCGGAGTTACATCGCGCAAAGATCGGAAGACGTCGAAGGTTCTGGGCGCTATCGCCTTGTTTTCATTAACTATCCCAAGGGGCTCTATACTGCCCACTCAGGAAGTTGGGGGAGTTATGCGGCTACTTGACTGCGGCAAATACAGGCCGACTGCTCACAGGGTGGCCGTACTGGCCACGCTGCTCATGATGTCCTTGCATGCACTGCTCGCATTCGGTCAGAAACCCGAGTATGAGTTTTACTTCGAATTTCGGACAGTCTTTGGGCCGAAAGTACAAGAAGAGAACCACTGGTCGCTAACCAACGAGCAGCTTTATGAAAAATATGCCGCCAAGCTCAAGCGTGATCGAATAGCCGAACCCGAGATCGCTCGCAGGCTCAGATTGCTTCGGACCGAGCACGCGGCTTTAGACGCTGATTTCTACAGTCGCTACTACCTGGATAGCACTTCCAATTTCAACCACGCCCCGAATGCCTTCCTCATGGAAGTGGTGAAAGGGATGCGACCAGGCAGTGCGCTGGACTACGGAATGGGACAGGGCCGAAACTCCATCTACCTCGCAAGCCTGGGATGGGATGTATGGGGATTTGATCCAGCCGACGCGGGTATTGCCATCGCTCAAAGGCGAGCTAAAGAGCTTGGGCTGACATTGCACACGTCCGCCGTTAGCGACAGCGAATACGACTTTGGCAAGGAACGGTTCGATCTCATTCTGTTTAGTTGGACAAAACCGCTGGTGCCGGTGCAGAAGGTGGTTGACTCCCTTAAGCCCGGCGGAATCGTTGTGATGGAGTGTGGACAGGAATTTGTCTCCGAACGGAACTCCATCCTTCATCTGTTTGACTCACTTCTTATCACTCGTTATGAGATCGTTCGGACCAAAGCTGACTGGGGAGATCGAAGGGAGATGGATGTTTTTCGATTGGTCGCGAGAAAACCATAGGCATGCCGCCATACTGCTCGCTGGATAACATCGCCATAGCACTCAAAACCCAATTTCGGGGCAGCCCAAGGGGCAAAGCCTGTTGACAACAGATATCTGGCATGAAGCGAAGGCTCGGCGTAAAGTGAAGCAACGCAGTGATCAGGTAACGTACCAGTGACCTCTGAACTTAACCGCCAAAGGGCAGTTTTGCAACGTCTCGACACGCAGGCCAGGACGAAGACCTTTGCTTACAAGTACGGTGCCGTCATTGGTCTGCTAGCAGCGACCGCCTTTGGTTGATGGATCGCTTCCACTTGCCTGCATGGCAGCAGTGCGCCGTTCTCGGTGTATCCGCCATGGCGTTCGGACTCTTGTTGCGCCGCCACATCACGTCACGTTCACGCACTGGCTAGGTTGACGTAACATCGCCACAGCACAAGTTTGCGCTTTCCTTTCGCCTGTCTGGCGAACAAACGGCGCAAGCTTGTGCTAACGCCTGTTAACAACAAGTTGAGGCGGCGTAATTCGGCGCTTGCTCTCCTTTCACCGACTGCCAGACACTACTTGCTTTTCGTTGGTGCTCCCGCTGCGGGCCGTGCGCCGGATAGGTTGAGAATGGTCAAATGGTCATCTTCTTTGTTAAACGCATCCTGCATGTACCAGGGTTTTGCCCGCTCACGCGCCCGAAGCATTCTATTGGGGACGAGCAGAAGAAATACCCCGCCAATGACAGCGCCCGTGGCAACCCCCCCGACGTGTGCCCAGTACGCGATGCCTCCTGCTCCCAGCGCCTGGGTTAGGAGCCCCAGAAGGAATTGCTCGCCAAACCATGCCATTACTGCTGCGGTCGCTCGCGTGTGATACGTCTTGAGCTCCGTCCATCGAAAGTAGATGACCAAGTCGAACTTCGATTTCGGGAAGAGAACGAGGTAAGTGCCAGCTATACCTGAAATCGCGCCCGAGGCTCCAATGCATGGCACAGTGGAATGTTGGTTCAGCAACCAATGCAAACCGCCTCCGCCCAAACCGCACACAAGGTAAAGTGGCAGGAACAACCATTTGGTAAACGCGCTTTCCACTCGGACACCGAACATCCACAGAAACCACATGTTCCCCAGGATGTGCCAGAAGCCTGAGTGCAAGAACATCGACGTGAACAGGGTGGGCCATTCGTGGTATGCGGGGATAAAGCCGAACTGGCGGAAGATTGTGTCGGGTGTGTACACCAGATATGTGAGGGCTAGCGCAAGACAATTGACGACGATGACCGCGATTAGAACGTACGGCACTCGACGGACTGGGTTATCCCTGTTAATGGGAAGGATGAACATTGGGCGGCAGTTTGTTTGATATAGCTAACGATGTCAAGTGACTCGGGTGCATCCCGAGCATAGCTGGCGATAAATCGCGATATCACTCATCCTATGAGAGAGGATGTCAAGCAAAAACACTTCTCCACTCTCTCCGTGAGACCTCGATCGGTGCTTGCATCCAGGCCCCTTCTTCTTCGTGGAGAGGATTTGGTTTTAACGCCTGGAGCGGCACAGAGTACGACAGGGATACGGATCACAGTTGCTGGTCTCCCTGGAGTGGTTTCATGCGACGGTCCCGACACCATTCGTTGCGAAGCTGTGCAAGCCAACCGTTGGCTTAAGTGCCAACCATCATCCTATGGGAGGCTCGAGGCCTATGGCTTTTTTGGGTTGTGCGAGGGGGCATAGGATTGACCCGGAGACTCGGTGCTGCATGCCGCAGCACACCACGCGCCTAATGAGTGCATGGATACTCTCCCTCGAACCCCGAGCATCGCAGAACCGATGGGCCACCACCGAGGCGTGAAACCTGGGAGATCCCCTCCGTTCTGTGCGACGCTCAAGCTGCTTGTAGCTTCAGTTGTTCGGCGTCGAAACGTTCCTCCTTCTTCCAGAGTGTCAAAGCAATGGCCGCGATCTTGCGTGCCAAGGTCAGACGCGCCATCTCGGGCTTCATCCCTTTCTCCAGTAAGGCCACGTAGAAGTCGCGTAACGGACCCACTCCACAGCTGGCTCGGGTGGCGGCGCCCTTGAAGATCTCTTTCATCTCATGGTTGTGGTTCCGATTGAGACCGCGAATCTGTTGCGGTTTCTTCGCACGTTGCAGTTGTCCGCGCACGAAGCGATACTGCGCACTGTCGCGGGTCTCAATGCCCAGCCCACTATAGGTCCAGAGTTGCCGTTTGCTGCGGAAGCGATGCGGCGTTTGCATCAGTGCGATCAAGCGGGCGGCCCGAATCGGACCGATGCAGGGAATCTGGCGCAGCAGTTTGGAGGCTTTATGTTTCCGGCTCTCTGTTAATAACTCGGGGCGGAGCGTTCGTCGTAAGGCCTGCAATCCATCCAACTGCTGATAGAGCAACTCGGCCCGCCGGCGCACCCCCACATGCTCGATCCTGTGTAGCCACTCTTCCCGATAACGCGGAGCATACACCTGGGTACCTGCACAAGGGATGCTCCAGCCGCGATATAGAGCTTTGATCCGGTTCATCACTCGATTCAGATCTTGGCTGATGGTCTGATAACTACGCCCCAGCTCGCGTAGCG
The DNA here is from genome assembly GCA_963797385.1 of Terriglobia bacterium. Taxonomy (GTDB): domain Bacteria; phylum Acidobacteriota; class Terriglobia; order Terriglobales; family Acidobacteriaceae; genus JAIQFF01. Next base: position 564 of record CAWCPY010000010.1, on the reverse strand, counting down.
TCCGCAGCCCGTGTTCCCCGTGATAGACCGGGCGCAACATCCCCGTGCGCAACAAGTCGGCCAACTTGCGCGCATCGATCTTGTCGCTCTTGTTGCCTTCCTTTAATAAGGCATTGCGCCGCGGATCGCAGACCAGCACTTGCGCCGCCTGGGGTTGCAGCAGATCGTAGAGCCAAGCCGCCCAGGTCCCTTCTTCCCAGGTCACATGCAACTCGCCCCGCAGACCGTGGATAAACTGCAGAATGCTGCTGGCTTTGGTTTCCACGATCGACTCCATCACCAGCTTGCCCCTGTCGTTCAACACCGCGATCACGGTCGCTTCCTTGTGCACGTCCATGCCGATATACTTGATATCGCGACTCATTCAGTTGCCTCCTTGGGGGAAAGATCATTCGCGTCCAATGGAGTTCTTTCCCTCAGGGTACAGTGCCAATCTTTCCTCGCTTTTTCTAGCTTCCTTCTGCCGCCCCACACTCCTCGACTACATGTCTATGGGGCCCCTCTCTCATATTGCATTGACCTTGGTTTTTTGGCGAACAAAGGGCGCAAACTGGTGGAACGCCT
>CAWCPY010000009.1:0-126210 GCA_963797385.1 Terriglobia bacterium | reverse complement strand
GCTGGTCCCCCACGATGCAGCCCTCGAAAACCCACTTGCCGCGGTTGATGATTTTGGCAGCAATTTGGCAGCAAATAGCGCCATTTAAGCCGGTTTTGGCCGACTCCGCCGGTCGTAAGTCCTTTAAAAATCAATGGCCGGCTGCTACCTTACTTCCATGGCATGGAAGAGGTCGTCGGTTCGATCCCGACCAGGTCCACCAAATCTCCCGTAACAACTTAAACGGTTCGTGTGCTAGGAGTCGGCCAAACGCTTTGCCCGTACTCTTGTCCCATGCAATAACCGTCTGCGGCCCAAAAACACACCCATTTACACCCATTATCGAAGATAGGTCAGCCGCACTTTGTGACTAGCAAAGGGCTCTGCCGGGCGGTCAGCCCTCGGCCCAAATCAATCTGGTAGCAAATTGGTAGCACGTACTCTGGTAGCAAAACGTGCCGATTTTAGCGGTTCTTGCGTTACTGGATCTGCAGCGTCGCATTCAACGGTGTCTCACCCGAGGACGGACCGGCAAAAATCTTGTAGGCACCCGGCAACAGGCTCCAGGCATTCTTCTGCTCATCGAAGACAGACATCACCCGGGGATCGGCAGTAACGGTCACGGTCTTGGACTCGCCTGGGGCAAGTTCGATGCGCTGCCATCCCACCAGCCGTTTGAAAGGTTCACCGGCAGCCTCCGGGAGGGTCGCGTACACCTGTGCGACCTCGGCGCCGGTGCGCTTGCCGGTGTTCTTCACCACAAAGCTTACGGTGCGCTGGGCATTGTCCGTCTTCAGGTTGGAATAAACGTAAGTCGTGTATGACAGCCCGAACCCGAAGGGGAACAAGGGCTCCTTGTGCTCGGACTCGTACCACTTGTAGCCGACCTTCGGGCCCTCGTCGTAGTGCACCGTGTACTTGGATTGGACGTGCGTAGGCCCATTGTCCACGCCGCTGCCCTGACCCTCATCTTCCGGGGAAAGTGTCGGAATGACCGGGTGCGGCAGATCGGCATCGCTTTTGGGAAAGGTCATCGCGAGTTTGCCGGAGGGGTTTACCTCTCCGGTCAGCACGTTGGCGAGAGCTTTATGACCGCTGCTGCCCGCGTACCATGCTTCCACCACGCCGCTCACCTTTCCGATCCAGGGCATGGTCACGGCGGTGCCGGTCTCAAGAACGACAATCGTACGTGGATTCGCGGCCGCGACCTGCTCGATCAACCCTTCCTGATTGTCGGGAAGTGAGAGGGTTGCCAGGTCCACACCTTCCGCCTCCCACTGGTACGCGAACACGATTGCGACATCGGCGCTCTTGGCCAGAGCTGCGGCGGCCGCCAGGTCCTGACCAGAGTTGAACTCTATTTTTGCCTTTGGGAGCTTTGCCCTTAGTGCTTTGAGTGGCGAAGTGGGGAACCAGATGTGGTCTTGCCAGTGGGTCGCACCCTGTCCGGGAGGCGCAATCGCATTGCCTCCGGGTGGATCCACCTGGGCTGAACCGCCCCCGGAAATCATGCCCACATCGGCGTGTCCGCCGATCACGGCGATGCTCCGAATCTTCGCCGCATCAAGGGGCAGAATCGCTTTGTCGTTCTTGAGAAGCACGATGCTCTTTTCTTCCAGATGTTGTGCGATGTCCAGCCCGCCTTGCACATCGACGACGCCCTTTTCGATGGGATGGTCCACAATGCCGGAAAGGAACTCCGCATAAAGAACGCGGCGCGCGTGATCATCAATGTCGGCCATCGGAACCTTGCCGTCTTTTACGGCCTGCAAGAGCGCCGGGCCAAAAAAATCGGCCATCGGTTGTTCCTGGTCCATGCCAGCCGCCGAAGCTTTTTCGGTGCTGTGGGTGCCGCCCCAATCAGAGAGGACGAAACCCTTATATCCCCAATCTTTCTTGAGAACGTCGTGCAAGGTGTAGGTATTCTCACAGGCGTAATCGCCGTCGATGCGATTGTAGGAACACATCACTGCGCCCGGGTTCGCGATCTGAATGCCGATATGGAAGGCGAGAAGATCGCTCTCCTGCATGGCACGTTTGGAGATGATCACGTTCACGATGTTTCGACCAGTCTCCTGATCGTTGAGCGCATAATGCTTGATGTCTCCAATCACGTGCTGCGCCTGTTCGCACTTCATCAGATTGCCCACCATGGTTCCAGCCAGCAGCGGATCTTCTCCGGCATATTCGAAGGTCCGCCCGTTCCTCGGTTCGCGCGTAAGGTTTACGCCACCACCCAGCGACATATTGAAGCCCTGCGCACGCAACTCGCGACCGATGAGCGCGCCGTACTCGCAGGCGCCTTGCGTGTCCCAGCTCGAAGCGGCTGCCAGAGTCGATGGAAGAGCCGTCGAATAGCGGCCATTGGCTCCGCTATCGCGAACGCCGTAGGCAGCGTCAGAAAGGAACAACGGGGGAATGCCCAGCCTCTTTATTCCCTCCACGAAACCTGCGCCGCCATTCGACAAGTGGGTCAGGGGCATCTGCCATTGGGGGGCATGTTGCATGCCGTTGCCGTGCAAGAGCGCAATCTTTTCGTCGAGGGTCATCTGCTTCAGGACGAGTTCGGCGCGTTCTTCGGGAGAGAGGCTGGAGTTCATCCACGGCTGGTTCGCAGTCTGCGCCATGATGGAGCCTGCGGCCAGCATTCCCATGGTTCCGGCCAGTACAACGACTGCCCATCGATGAAGTTGTCTCAGCTGGTTAATCTGCATGTCTCTCCTGACACTGCTCAACCGTTCCTAAACTGGTCGTCCGCCTCGGAAGCAACATCCGCAACACGATGAAGCAACGCTGGGACGCAAGCATTATACGCATCGCCGCAGTTTCGAAGGCTAGTAGTGTGGGCGAAAAAAGCTGCAACCAGAAACCGGAAACCAGAAACTGGAACTGAAAACCAGAAGCTAGAAACCGGCCCACTGCCCGTAATCCCGGGCGGCCTGCTGCAAATCGTCGGGCCTGCCCAGGTCACGCCAATAGTATGCGTCGGAGCGAAATCCCAGGATCTTTTCGTCGCGGCCGGCCTGTTGCAGATAGGACGTAATGATGGAAAAAATCCCTTCTTCTTCCATCATAGGAATAAAGCGAGGTGAAATCACGTGGATGCCACCGAAAGCCAGGGCCTGGGTCTGCAGCGCGGACCGGACCATCTCAGTTTCCCCATCCCGCCCCGGTCGGCGGCCGCAAAGCTGAAGCTGCGGGTCGAACAGAAGATAGCGGGAAGTCTTGCGGTCTTGCACCGCCAGGGTGGCGAGAGCCTGGTTGTCGGTATGAAATTGCGCCATGCGTCGCAAATCAATGGTGCTGATGACATCGACGTTGTGCAACAGGAACGGCTCTGCAAGCGGGTTGGGACCATCGAGAAAGAAATGCCCGGCCTTTTTCAGTCCCCCGCCGGTATCGAGCAACACATCTTCACGAGAGACCTCGATTCGCATGCCGAAATTATCTTGAGCTTTCAGATATTCCAGAACCATGTCGGCAAAGTGATGAACATTGATAATGACTTCGCGGATGCCAAAGGTGCGCAATCGGGTCAATGTGATTTCGAGTAGAGTGCGGCCCCCAACTTCTACCAGGGCCTTGGGGCGGTCATCGGTGAGCGGACGCAGGCGGGTACCGAGGCCGGCAGCCAAAACCATCGCCTTCATTGCGCGAGCGTCTCCAGTTCGCGGTGCCGCAACACTACTTCTACTCCGTTTCGTCCGCGCAACCGTTTCGCCAGTTGCTCGGCCAGATAGACGGAGCGATGCTGGCCGCCGGTGCAGCCAAACGACACCATCAGGTTTTTGAAGCCGCGCCGCTGGTATTCATTGACGCTGGCATCCACCAGCGAGAGCACGCTGGCCAGAAACTGGTGCACGCTGTCCTGCTGGTTCAGGTATTCGATGACCGGCGCGTCCCTTCCCGTGAGGGCCTTGAAGCGCTCTTCACGGCCGGGATTGGGGAGGCTGCGGCCGTCGAAGACAAATCCGCCGCCATTCCCGCTTTCATCCTTGGGCCAGCCGCGATGAAATGAAAAACTGAAAATCCTGACGACCAGGCTGTCCGCATCTGAAGCCAGAGCCTGTAGTTTCTCCGACCCCAGCATGCTGTGGAACGCGCCCAACAGCGTGGGCAGTGCGATGGGTAGCGTGACGTGGTGCAGCAGCCAGCGCAAATTCTTCAACGCGTAGGGCACGCTCTGCAGAAAATGAACCTTGCGCTCGTAAAAACCGCGAAAGCCGTAAGCTCCCAGGGCCTGCATGATGCGGACATAAACGAACGCATGGTAGTGCTGCATGAACGCTTCACGCTCAACCTTGATGAAACCGGCAAGCGTGTCGAGATAGTGATCGAGCAGTTGCCGGCGCAGTTCCGGCGGCAAATCCGCTTTGGCGTCGTACAGGAGAGAAGCCACATCGTATTGCAGCGCCCCCTTGCGGCCTCCCTGGTAGTCGAGGAAAAATGGCTGCCCGTCGCGCCACATGATGTTGCGGGACTGGAAGTCGCGATAGAGAAAGTAATCGTGCCCGGCGCTCAACAGGAATTTCGTCAGGCGGCTGAAATCATCTTCCAGCGCCTGTTCGTTGAAGGGAATGCCGGCCAGTCGAAGAAAGTAGTATTTGAAATAATTCAGGTCCCAGGCGATGGACTGGCGATCGAAGCTGCCGCGCGGATAGCAGACCTTGTAATTCAGATCTCGTCCCGCCTCGACCTGAAAGCGGGGCAATACGGCGATGACCTTGCGATAGGCCTCGACCGCCTCAGGAGAAAGGTTTTCTCGCGTTACGATGTTTAGAAAGAAACTCGAACAGGGTTGTGCTGCCCAGGTCTTCTTCGAGGTAGGCGCCCTGGTTCAGCTCATCGCCGTAAATTTCCGGCACCGGCAGTCCATGCCGCCGGAAATGCCGAGAAAATTCGAGGAAGGCCACGTTCTCTTCCCGCACGTCGTACAGAATGCCAATGGCGCTGGACTGGCCGGCGGACAACCGGATGATCTTTCGCCCCGACCCACCCAGTTTTCCCTGGAGCGGCGTTACCTCCAACGCGGGCGTGTGGAAATGCTGCTCGAAAAGCTGGCTGAGAATGTCCATGAATGTGCCACAAAGATAACATTGAACCGGGAATGCAAAAACGGAAACGCGGGCGCTGGTAGTTTGCTCAGTCGGAACCTCCGAAACACGTGGGGACAGCCGCCCTCGGCTGTCCGGCGGAGCGAAGCTCCGCTATTTACTCCTGGCGAATCTGGCGCGAGGCGCACCAATCCAGGCAATCTTGATTTGCGCCTCACGCCAGTTGCTTGGCACATCAGCGAGCAGGGAGAAGCGGAGCCGTCTTAAAAACAATGGGTCGCGCCGAAATAATGCCCTTGCCTTCCTGCACCGTCACGAACTGGTCAGGCTCAACTTTGGCCACAAAATCCTTCTGGCCACTGGGCCACACGATCGTCAGGCTCACCGTCTTGCCCGCCTCCGGCTTGCCCAGACCGAAAGTGAGGGGCAGTTCGCTTTGAGAGAGGTAGCTCGAACCCGTCTTCACCATGCCGAAGAGCCGCGTGCCCTTGCTGGTTTTTACCGTTAGCTTGGCCCCGATTCCATCACGATTGGAGCGCGTGCCCACGGTCTTCACCCGCAACATGTCGTTCTGGTTCCCGTTGTCATTCCGCAGCAATCGGGCCGGACCGTCATTGGCGGTAATCAGGAGGTCGAGGTCGCCGTCGTTGTCGAAATCGCCGTACGCCCCGCCCCGGCCAACAATGGCACGAGGTAGCGCGGACCCAACTCTAGCGGTGACTTCATCGAACTTGTTTTTGCCCAGGTTGCGGAACAGGTGCGGAGGCTGGGCATACTTGACGTTGGGCTGTACCACGCTGACGTCGTCGGAGACGTGACCGTTGATGGCAAGAAGATCGGGCAGGCCGTCCAGATCGTAGTCAAAAAAGAATGCCCCGAAGGTCAGCGACTTGGTGGAGATGCGGGCAATGCCGGTTACCGGGGCTTCGTCGGTGAACAGACCCGATCCATCATTGTGGTAAAGCGCCATGCCCTCATTGGTGAAATTGCCGATCACCAGGCTCTGCCAGCCGGAATTGTCGTAGTCGGCGGCGTCCGTGCCCATGCCGGCGCGCACCGTGCCCGAGTCGCCGTAGGCGATGCCGGCGGCAACTCCAACGTCGGTGAATGTGCCGTTGTGATTATTGTGATAGAGCTTGTTAGGCTCGGTGTCATTCGTAACCAGTAGATCCATCCAGCCGTCATTGTCGTAATCGAGCATCGCAACCCCGAGCGACTTGCCGGTGGCATCGTAGAGGCCGGCGCGCCTGGTCACGTTCTCGAAAGTCCCGTTTCCCTTGTTGTGAAACAGCGTTGCGCTCTGTCCCTTGTATCTTTGTGGCGTGCAGTATGACTTGTTCTTGTTGTCGAGCGTGCAGTACTGGTCGGTCTCAATCGACCACTCGATGTAATGAGCGACGAACAGGTCGAGCTTGCCGTCGTTGTCATAGTCAAACCACAAGGCGCTGCTGGAGAATCCCGGATCAGCCACGCCTGTTTTCGCGGTGACATCGGCAAATTTGCCGTGGCCCAGATTGCGGAAAAGATGGTTCGATCCGACCGCGGTAACGTAGATGTCCACTTTGCCATCGTTGTCATAATCTCCGACCGCGCACCCCATGCCGTACATTTCCAGAGCGAGGCCCGCCTGTTTGGTTACGTCGATGAAAGCCCCGTTCTGATTGTTGTGATAGAGGACGGGATAGGACTTTCCCGTCTGATGGCCGGGCCAATCCATGGAGTTGATCAGCAGAATGTCCTGCCAGCCATCGTTGTCGTAGTCGAGGAAGCAGACGCCGCTGCCCATGGTTTCCGGCAGATACTTCTTTCCAAACGCTCCGTTGTTGTGCTTGAAATGGATGCCGGCCTGGCCCGTGACATCGGTGAATTCGATCGGCCCCGAGGGCCGCGCGGGAGTTGGACTCGGAGCAGGCGTCGCCGTTAATTGCGGAACCGAAGACGGTTCCACTGAAGGTGAAGTGGCGGCCGGTTGCGGTGCCGGGGATTCCTGCGGGCTTGAGCCTGGTTGTTTGCAGCCAGCCAATGCCAGGAGAAGGAACAGAGCTAGCCAACAAGTGACCCAGTTTCTTGCCATCAGAAAGTCAGTTTACCTTTCGCAAAACGCGTGGGGACAGCCGCCCTCGGCTGTCCGGCGGAGCAACGCTCCGCTATTTGTACCAACCAAAAACTTGTCGAGCCCTGCTCGACCGGACAGCCGAGGGCGGCTGTCCCCACGTGGGTTGGCCACGATCAGTGCGCTACCGCCAGCTTCTCTGCACTCGCCCGCCGCGAATCCAGCCAGATCTCGATGAGCATCGCGGTTGGTCCCACGATGAACAGCGCGTAAAACGGCGCATAGACGATCTGGTACATCCGCATGATCATTTCGGCCAACGCGACCAGGAATACCACCACACACTGTCCCGTCTTTCCTCGTACCGTGGTTTTCGGGTCGGTAATCATGAAGAAAATAAAAAGCTGGTACATCGGTCCGGTGATCGGGGCAATCTCGGACTGCCAGGGACTGCCCATGATCCAGCTGCGCAGAAATGCGAAGGCGATGAACGAGACCACATAAGTGAGGGTGATGCGAAAGCGCCGCAGACGCCAGATGATGACCGAGCCCAGCACCCAGATCACCAGCATGGGGAAAAGATAATTCCCCCATTGAATGCTCAGGCTGGCCACGGCTTCCGGGGCCAGGAAAAGCATTGCCGAGATGCCGAAGTTGGATGGGTTCCAGATATGGCGCCCTTTGATGCGCAGCACATATTTGGACATGAGGGAGATGGCCGCGCACAGGGCGTAGGGCCAGAAGGCAGGGGAGCGCAGCAGAATTCCCACGCTGATCCCGCTGATGTATGCGCTGGCCGGATGCACCCACTTGTGAAAGAAGATACGGCCCAGCAGCAGCTCCGTTCCGATACTGACCGCGATCGCCAGCAGGGTCCGCTGGTAGCTTTCGAGAATACCGAATGACAAGTGACCCACGAGCAGGATGCAGGTTATGAAAATCGGGGCAACGTATCGGTTGTCGAGACTGACAAAGTGCTTCCAACCTGCAGGCGCAGCCGGGGGCGGGGTCAATTGCGCGGTCTGGCTCATGCGGGCTCCTTGATCTTGTGCAACTGGCCGGCGGCGGGCTTGTCGATGGTCTGCAGCTTGCCGGAGGGCCAGCGGATGACTGCTTTTTCTATTTGCGGATATTTTCCCAGCCCAAAATGCAGCCGTCGCTGGTTCTCCGCGGCGAAGCCACTGCCCCCTGAGACTTCCTGCAACTGCTGCTGGCCATTCCAGTACAGGGTGACCTGGGCCCCGATCGCGCTGCGGTTGCTCGCAGTGCCCTCCAGCTCAAATTCTATCCACTCATTTTCCGGAGTCACCGTGTTCTTGTAAACCAGCAGCGGGCCCTTCTGGTTGGCCACCACGACATCGAGCACGCCGCGGTTCCACAGGTCCACAAATGCGACCGCGCGACCGTCATAAGTGTCTTTGACCCCGACCGCCTGGGCCACATCGACGAATTTTCCGGCGCCGTCATTCACCCACAGGCGCTTATTCTGATAACCCGACAAGCTGCGGCCTTCGAACGCCGGCCAGTTCCTCGCGTCGCCAATGATGGTACTGTTGCCGCCGGCCACTTTGGAAAAGTCATACCAGTAGCTGCGGTTGCGGTCGAGCGAGATATAGCCGTTGGTGAGGTAGAGGTCGAGCGTTCCGTCGTTATTCAAATCGCCAAACTGCGCGCCGAAACTCCAGCCCCCGAGCTCGACGCCGAAATCCCGCGCCAGGTTCTCGTACTGCAGGGCGTCACCGGAAGTTCCTGGCTTGGGCACCCACAGGTTATTTCCCTGGATGAGAATTCCGTCTTCCGAAATATTGGAGACGTAAACTGCGTACTTGCCCTGGTTCAGAATGTCGCCAAAGGCGGCGTTCATTCCGCTCTTGGGAGCAAAGCCGACTCCGGTCTGCGCCCCCACTTCATGAAACCGTTTTCCGTCGTTGAAATAGAGCTCGGCGACGCCGTAGTCGTTGGCGATAAATAAATCCGGATGCCCGGTGCCGCGCAGGTCGGCTGCGGCCGCGGCCAGCGCCCAGCGCCGGCTGCTGATGCCGACTTTTTCGCTGACTTCTTCAAACTTGCCGTGGCCAAGATTGTGGAACAGATATTTTCGTCCGCCATTTTTGGCGTATTCAAAACTGTCGGGCATGATGCGGGTGGTGGCGAGGTGCCAAAGGTCGATGTCTTCGGAATAGTATCCGCCGACAAACAGGTCGAGCAGTCCATCGCCATCGTAGTCAAACCAGATGGCGGTGTTGGCATTGATCCAGCGCGGCAGGCCGGCTTCCTCGCTGACGCGGGTAAAGCCGTGGCCCTGATCGTTGTGGTAAAGCTCGGGACGACCCCATTTGATCAGGAACAGGTCTTCGTATCCGTCATTGTCATAGTCGCCCCACACCGCGCCGGTGGAAACTCCTGTGTCCGCCTGGTTGACATCCGCAATGCCGAGTTCGGGGGCGACGTCCTTGAAGGTGCCGTCACCCAGGTTGCGGTACAAGGCATTCTTGCTGCCGATGGCGCTGTTGGTTACATAGATGTCGGAGAATCCATCGCGATCGAAATCGACAATGGACACGGACGCGCCCATGGACGCGACCTCCGGCATGATGCGCTCCAGTTTGGGATCGAGCGCCGGGGCTTCATGGACAAACCGGATGCCCGCGGCCTGCGAGACCTCTTGCAGGTAGAAGCCGTGCCGCGCCAGCGTGGTCTTGACGTCGGCGCTTGATCTCTCCGCCGCTCGCCGCGCTGAAATCCTCTTCATGATCAAAGGAGCGGCCAGCAGTCCAATGAAGAGGATGCCAACGACGATTCTCGCGATACGGCTGCCGGTCATCGGACGGGGCCACTCCGGGGCAGGCCGCTGCGCAAGACATGATTGAAAACATCAGGTGTCACGTAGCGTGTGTGATACGTCTGCCAGTCTTGGGGATGGTGGCGATAGGCCCACTCATCCTCCAGTTTGCCAGGCGGCGTCGTGTATTCGTTCTTGGCGTGATAGGGCAGAGGCAGGATAGTCTTCGAAAAAGTTGAGTTGTAGTCACCATCCTTGATCCAGCCGTCGCCGACAATCACGAAATCCCGCACCCAACCGGTTGCGGGCGGGGGTTGCTCGGCGAAACGGAATGTCATCTCATCCCCCGAGTTCATGATCACGTAGCGATCGTCAATATTTTTCACAAGCTCGCGTACGTCGCCGAAGCGTGTGTAGTATCCGACCAGGTCGCGCCAGCGCTGGGTTGAGCCTTCGATGTGGTTGTAGTCCGGTATCTCCGGCGAGGAGGGGTTGGCCTGATTCATCGCCGAGTACCCACGATAATGAAGGTCGGCCGTTGCCGGATCCAGCCGGGTGATCTTCAGCGGAGTATCGGGCAAGCCCCTCGCCCATTCGATTCGATCCCAATAGACTTCAAGATTAGTGCGCAGGCGCAGCCGGCGTGGTGTGCCGGGGCGAAAGACATGGGTCAGATCAAACAGGCATATTTTCTTCCGGCCCGCGGGGAAGCCGAGATTGGACTCAGCCACGATCCAGCCACCACGCCCGTCAGGAACTTCGAGACTCAAGCCTCGTGCCTGCACGTGGTGGCCCTCACTGATGGCGACATTGATGGATGAGTCGGTGGGATGCATCCAGCCACTCGCGATCAGGTAGAGCGGGCCACTGGCAGGCGCATCGTCACCCAGGTCAACTTCCACATAATGATCGCGGGTAACTCCCTGATACTGACCGCGCCCGAACGTATCCAGATATTTTCCATCCAGAGCCCTGACCACCTCGGTGACGTCAGCCCCCGTATCATCCACGGCGCGGGCGATCGGGTGCGGGGTAGCGACGGAAGTGATGGCCAGCTTCGCCGTCGGGATGACGAAGCGCTCATCCACAAAAATATCTGTCCCGGCCGGATGATCGACGGTCATCAGAGCCAGGTAATCGTAATAGTAGGTTTCCCATAGCTCGGCTGTGATCCGCAGATCGTAAAAGCCGTCGTGGGGCGCAAGTTGCTTCGATGGGATTTTGTACCACTCCTCGGTTGCTTCCACCCGGGCCGTGCCGAGGGTGTTGATGCGCAATCCGATGGCGGAACTCCAGGGCACCGCGTCCTTCACAAACTCCACTTGCTTGCCGTTGTAGGCGAAGAGGTAGGGGCAGGATCCCTTGATGCGCTGTTCGGTCACGATGTCCTGATCCGCTTTCATCTCAAACTCGGCTCGAACCGTGCCGTTCGGCCAAAGCACTCTCACCACGTCTGTGCGGGTCTGGTCGCCCAAGCCGAAATGCAGTTGCGGCCCGGTGATCGGTTGTTTCTGCACCAGCAGGCCGGAGCGGATTTCGATTTCGCCGCCTACACCGAAGGGATTGATGCGCTGGTCGCCCACTGCCTGGACGGCGTGCGGCCGCACCACCTGCCAGTGATAGTTCTTCGGGCTCTGATTGATTCCCTGCATCGGTTGCCCATCCGCGGACAGACCGAGGAGATCGAGATGGCCGTCATTGCCGGTGTCGGCAGCGTCGAACACCAACGCGGGTCCCGCTGGATGACTCAACAGAGTGAAGCTGCCGGTGACGTCGCCGAGCCAGATCATCGCGCCAGGGTTGTTGCCACTCGCAGCCGGCGCAGTAGGAGAAAGAATCAGATCGAACGCGCCGTTGTTGTCCAGGTCAGCGACGTGCAAGCGCACCTCGCCCGCCAGATAGCTGCCGGGGTTCGGCACCCGTGCGATCTCGGCGGTCTCCCAGCTTTGTCCTTCATTCTTGTCCGAAATTCGGAGGATAGCGCCGTCCGCCTGCACCGCCAGCAGATCGAGAATGCCGTCATTGTTGGCATCGCCCACAGCCACGGCTTTGACGGACGACAGACCAGGGGGTAGCGGGCGCTCCTTGAATTGTCCCTGGCGAAGATTCGTGAACACGTGCAGCCGGCCCGCGCCATCGATGATCGCGGCATCGGGATTGCCGTCGCCGTCCAGGTCAGCCCAGGCAAACCCGCTTATGCCGGAAACTCCGTCGAAGGGATGAATGGGCAGGAAGGTTCCATCTCCATTATTTCTTAGGACGGTCGGAGTGCCGGCTTTTGCTCCCAGCACGATATCGAGATCGCCGTCGGCTTCAATGTCCACCGCCCAGGCGCCGGTGTAAGGCGCATTGGCTAGGGATTTGGGTAGCTTCGCTGCTGCGGTTACATCCGTAAAGACACTCGGGCTCTCTTGGCGCATCAGTCGAACGCCGCCGGCACCCGCCAAAACCAGATCGGTCTTGAAATCGTAGTTGAAATCGAGCGGGACCACACCCTCAGGCGGCAACACGGCGGAAGCTCCTCCGGGAAAGGGAAAAGTCGCGCCAGTGGCCAAATGCACTTCGCGTGCATTGGCGAACGTCACCACGGGTGCTCCTGCGCTACCGAGAGAAATTGCGCCAATCCAATTCCAGTGGGCATTGCCGGTATTGGCGATCGGCTGGAGGTTGAAGTTGAGGGCGGTATCTGCCGGCGCTGGTCGGAAGACGGGCGACTCGAGTTTCAGGAAGTGAGTGAAGGGCTCGGCCTCATCGCCGGGAGGCGCCTTGATTGCGGTCAGGCTTTGACGATACTCGGGCACCCGCATCATCACGTTGCGTAAAAACGTAGTCTGGGTCGCGGCGGGACGCAGGTCCGCAGCGGCCGTGGCCGACTGCACGGCTGCCAGTTGATGCTGCACTTCCGGCGGCCATGCCGACGAGCGCGCGCTGATTTGGGCGACAGCCGATTTCAGCGTGGCAGTATCGCCGCGCTTCGCCGCGATCCGGCTGAGTTCGAGCAACGCGGCCAGGTTGTCGGGTTGGGCCGCCAGAATCTTTTGCAGAAGCTGCTGCACCTCGCCCGCACCGCTCTCATCGCCTTGCCGCTCCGTCTCTTCCGCCAGCCGGTAGAGGGCGCGCAGGTTCCTGGGATTCAGTTCCACCGCTTTGCGCAAGTCGGTAATGGCTGGCGCGGACTGGCCGCGCTGGCTTTCCAGAATTCCCAGCAGATCGTAGATGCGATCATTCTGCGGGGCCAGATCGCGCGCCCGTTCCAGGCGCTGCGCTGCCGGATCGTAATTTCTCTGGCGCAGAGCGAGGATTCCCCAGTTGGCCCAACCCGCGGGCTCGGCGGGAACAAGGCGGGTCACCTCCGACAACCTGCTGTCGGCGTGCCCATCGTCGCCCACCTGCAAGGCGACCAGGCCCACATAGAAGGCCGAAACAACATCCGCATAAGCCTTGGATCCCTTTTCAGGCAGCGGTGGACTGGAGTGGCAACTCGCAAGTACCAACGCGAGAGCCGCAAGAAAAAGAGATGGCAGTGCCCATCTCCCGGTGGAGCCGCGCATCCGATCATTGCCGATGGAAGATTGTCTGAACATTGTCCTGGGCCGGTTGCGGCCTTCCCAATCTCTCAGGGGCCCTGCCGCTCTGCGACGTATTCTGGAGCCCCGCGGGCCGAACCGCCGGAAGGCTTGCCCCCGGCTTTGCGCTTCATACGCTGCCGCCGGCGAGAGACGCCGCGATACCACATGTAGGCTGCGAAAAGGAAAGGACACGCGTAAATCAGCAAGTCCCACTTTCCCAGGCCGGTCGGCGTCGGTTCCACTCGCGAAAGCGCCTCCCCCCCGCCTACTGAGCTTTGGAGCACAAGGCGGACCTTCCAGAATTCCTGCTGATCGAACTCCACCTGATTGTCAAACTGCACGTGGTCTCGTACTCGGTCGCGCCAAGTGTCATAAACAACTTCGGGAAGGCGTCCGGTTTCCGGCTGAACCCCAATCTGGACCTTCAAATCGCTGGGGACGGTTTGGCCGGGTGCGGGATCCACAATCACAAAGAATGTTCCGGTGCCGATGTCGGGATGAGTCCAAAGCGAAATAATAAATGGACCCACCTGTTTGTTTTCGATAATGGGAAATGGCGGACCGTTGTGCGCATTTGCCGGAAGGCTTAGCGCGAGCAGGAGCGCGCCGGCGAGGATTTGTCCCCGCCAAATGTATGCTGCGGAATGTCGCTGGCCTTTCATCTTCAATGACGATCTTTCACAAAATCCGCAATCGATCCTACCCGGCCATGAGTGTCGCGCGCATCTCCATGGGCTGAAACAGCAGCCACACCGCCGCGAGGCCAATGAGCAGGCAGACCGTGGCCCACGGAATAAACGCCCGCATGGGATGCTCCGCGCAATCATCCTCGGCCAGGCGATGGGTCACCAGGAGCGAGCCGGCAAATCCCAGCCCGATGAATCCCAGTTCAATGGGCTGTACAAACCTCATGGGGATTCCGGTCAGGGTCCAGCGCGGCACACCCAGGAAACTTGCACCCAGGCTTGCAATCGCGCTCTGAGTTACAGGGATGATGGTCAAGAGCCCGGTGAAGAAATGGAAGCCGTAATGAGCCAGCCACATTCCAAACCCGAGAGGCACCAGAGCGTAACTGTATCGCACCGCGATGGGCAGGAGCGGGCGTTCGGTTCTTCCCCAGGCACGCGTGATCCAGGCAGCCATGCCCAGCAGCACGAATGGTTCCACGAGCAGGAAGAATCCGAAGATGACACCCAGGACCGGGGCTTCATGTCCCACATGCAGCAAGCCGGCCAGCCATCGCTCTACTACATAGACCGGGCTGACCATGCCGAATGCGTTCAACAGCGCGCCAAAGGTGAAGACAATCGCGAGGGCGGCCAGGTCCTTGCGCCGCGAGAACAGGCCAATCCCGGAGCGCATCGGATCGGTCATTAATTCGCTCGCGGGCATCCGGCTCAGGATGCCAACGTTGTCGTGAGGGCAGGCGTGGACACAGTCCAGACAAAACGTGCAGTCCATATTGCCCGCCTTGAGCGGCTGGAAGAGCGCCAGTTCGCATCCCCGCTGCACCACGACCAGATCGGGCCCCGGTTCGCGCCGGCCCCGAATGCAGTCTTTGGTCATGCAGCTGGTGCAGACTTCCTGCTCCCGCACCTTGATCTCTAACGGAGAAATGGTCGAGGCCACGAAATTGAACTGCCCGAGCGGGCAAACAAACTTGCAGAATGAAGCATGTTTGAAGACGCCATCGACGACCAGCACGCCGAGGAAGTAGGCCACGATCAGCCACGCTGTCCACCAGGGCGAGGACCACAGATCGAACAGTTCATAAAGAAACAGGACCAGTACGAAAAGACCAACCGAGAGCCATTTGTTGCGCAGCTTCCGCGGCCAGTTGAGCCAGGGCTTGAAGAAGCGCCGCGCCATGTTGCGGACCAACATGAAAGGACAAGCCAGGCAGAAGAAATTACCGGCAACGAGGATCACCAGCACCAGCACGCCTCGAAAATGCAACCAGGTGAGAGTGGTGGCCAGATTCTTCGGCGCAAGCGATGGTCCCCATAGCCCGTGCCCCACCATGATGATGCTGACCAGCAGCAGCGGAACCTGCAGGAACGTCCGGGCGTGGCGCCAGCTCAGAAAAGCGCCGATGCCGGGGACCCGCATCAGGTCAAATGCGGATTCCTCCGAAAGATCGAGGTCCGGATTGTAAGTCTCAGTGGACAACTATTTTGCTTCGACCCCCATGACCTGGATCTGTTTTTCCAAATGCTGTCCATCGGGCAGTGCGATATGGACCAAAATCACCCAATCGCCACCCATCACAAATTCGATCGGTCCCTGGTAGCGCCCGGGCGTGGTTTCCTTGGCTTCGCCGAATACGGGAGCCATGCCCGGATGCGACATGTCGCCCTCAAACTCGATGCGGGCGCCAGACACGGGTGCGCCGGCGGCGTCTTTCAGATTGAGGCTAAGGCTGGCTGGCCCGACCCGAACGGGCTCAGGAGTAATTTCGTGGGTAAGTGCTACCGTCGGCGCTGGTGCGGCCGATCTTTGACATCCGCCTCCGGCTGCAACAGCCGCAAACGCAACCAGCAGAGAAACCCTGCACCCGGGCAGGAGCGGGCGAAACGACCACCCGCTCACCACCGGTTGAGACTTCATCTCGTCTGTCCCTTTTGATTCGGCCCGGACACCTACCTTGCGAACTCAGGCAGCGGCGGTGCTTGGCATCTGGCCACTGTGCAGGGCGCAAGTGCATTTTGCATGCTGCTCTTCCCACTCCGGCGGGAACATGTGGTAATACATTCCCATCACCATGGGTATGAACACGATGGTGTTGTAAATCAGGTGAAGCTCGACGCGGGGAATCCACAGTTGCAGGAAACTTACCGGCACCGGGGAGTGAAACCAGTAGTGGCCGGTCAGCGCCTGGTATTGCAGCGCCCCATGCTCGATGTGATGCCAGAACTGGATCCAGAAGCCGACCATCCACCAGGTGTGAGACACCCCGGTGAATCCCTTACGCAGCACCCACAATCCGATGAGCATGATCAGCGCGTAGCCGTAGTGCAGAGTCTCCGATTTGACCAGCCAGGGATATACCAGGCCAAGCATCCCCAATGCTTTTGGCCGCGGCCAATGCAACACGTAAACCTGGTAGGCCTGGAACAGGTGCTCGCCCCAATGTCCAATCACGATGGCCATGAAGGTCAGAAGCGCAGGTTTGTGCCAGCTGGTGTTGAGCTTTTCGTAAAGTCCAGGTTTTGCCGAGGACGTCGCGGCCATGGTATGCAGACTCGGAGTTGACACTGCCATCAGGATTCCCTCCTCACTGGGGAATGGAAAAAGCGCCAGTCAAATCTACACTTGGCCCGCCAACGGTCAATAATAGTTTTGTATTAGCAAGCCACGAGACCCGACTCTCAGCGTAGCTTGCCACTCCCTCGGCGTCTGTTGGCCACCCTAGAAATGAAAATTCGTTTCCAGGTAGGCAAACTGGCCGTTCGGGTCCTTGGGATAAATCTTCGCAATCACAGTCTTGCCCCAGGCGTGGCCATAGTACAAAGTTGTGCTGAAGGAGTGGGTGATCTGGTAGTCGGCGCTGATATCCCAGACGTTGGCCAATCCACTGAAATCGTTGCTGGGACGGCCCGTGTATCCGAACGTCTTCGGCTGAAATGCGCCGCCTCCGAGGTACCAGAAATCGGCGGAGTTAGCCAGCCGTAGCGCGTGCCCTTCTGTGCGCAGCGCAAGTTTCGAGGCGGGCTTCAGGTTCAGGGTGAAATAGAAATCCTCGTTGTTCATCATGTTGTAAAAGGGAAAGCGCGCGTACTGGCGCGGCGTGGTCAGGATCTGGAAGAACGTTCCATGAGTCGAATCATTGGGATTCCCATCGCCGCTGCCGTAAGAAAAGCCCGCGCTGAGCCAGGGCTTGAGGTGCTTCACGGCGGGTTGCCATCCCAGTTCGCCCACGAACGCGCCTGCGCGCTGGTTGAGCGCGCCCCAGGAACCGCCCTGGTAAACGCCCCAGACCAGAAAATCAAACTTCCCAGCGTGGTTGGTGTTGACCACCTGGGCGTAGTTGGCGCCATAGGTCGCCAACTGAACCTTGCCCTGGTCGGCGGTGCGAACCGGTACCGGACGGTTGTCCGTCTTCAGTATGGTGGTGCGGTCATCAACGTAGCCCAGGCCGAACACGCGTAGTTGCGCCTCGCCGTGCGGGGTGCTGATGGATCGGGTGAAGGCTCCGTAGTAAACCTCAATGTCCAGTTCCGGCATGCCGTCGGTCTGGAGAATCCCAGCAGTCGGCCGGGCGCTGAAAAAGGTGAAAGTGTTCTTCCCGGAATTCAGCGAGAACTGCCCGCCGTCGAAGGTGCGCTGCGCCGCGGTGAATCCGAAGTTCGAGATCAGGCGATGCGCGATCCGCCCCTGCACCACGGCTGCGAGCACCGGGTCTTTGGGCTTGACTTCCATGCCATCGAAATATTCGAAGCGCCCCAGCTTCACTCGCGCCGGCCCGAGGTGCTTGAAGTCCACAAATGCCTGTTTCAGAAATATGCTGGCGTTGTTGGACTCGTTGTTGTTGGCCACATAGTAGGACCCGCCCAGGCCAAGCTGGCCCGCCGGGCCGGCAACCACTGCGTCGTTCGGGAGCCCAAGAATCGAGGGCTGCGACATTTCAGCGAACCAGTCGAGTTTTTCCCGAGTCTGGCCGATGCCGATACGCAGTAAAGAATGCCACAATGGGTAGCCACTGTTTCCGGTCGGGGCCTCGAACCAGTTCCAACCTTCCACACGAGTCCGCCAGTTGATCGTGATCTCGAAGGGGCCGACCTTATGTTTTTGGGGTTGTGCCGGGGCAGGACGCGCCGCCACGGCCTGTGCCGGCACCGGCGCGGAATTCGCGGCGGGCGAGACCGCCTGCTGCATCGAACCCGACGGTGGTTCCGAGAACCGGGACTGTCCTGCCATTTCTGCAGTCCCGATCAGCAAGATGACCGCGCATTGATACACTTTTGCTTCCACTCTCATGCAGACTCCTCCACCAGGCGTGTCGCACGCGATCTTGCAAAGGTTCGCCTTGGATCCGTCGGATCAGGCGGTCGAAGATTTCGCAGGAATGTAGAAGGAAAGCCTGCCCGGAGCAATAGCAGAAAAACATTACTCGCGGTGTCGTGTGTGGGTCGGACACTCCCTTCGACTTCGCTCAGGGCAGGCTTTGTCCGACGCCTTTGACCTTGGGTTCGGTTTCATGCCAGCCTGGCCCTAGGCCGATGCTGAAATCTCAGGTTCCCCAAACCAAAGGAACTTCAACGGCGTCGGACAGAGCCTGCCCTGAGCGAAGTCGAAGGGAGTGTCCGACCCAGACCGGTTCCATCATTACATCCGTAACTTGCCCGGAGGTGACGAATTTCCTAGTCTTGCAAGATCGCGGGTCATGCTTCACCCGCAGGATTTTTAATGTTTGTGTCGTCATCCAAGACTTCGTGGTCAATGCGCGGAGCGTGCGCTACGCTTGGCCTGATCGCGCTGGCATTGCTTTCGACTGCTTCCACAGAGGCCCAAAGCACCCCCACGGTGCGCAAACTGGTTTACAAAGTCGCTCCCAAGTATCCCCGGGAATTGAAGCAGAACGCGATTGGCGGGGTCGTGCGCTTGTCCATTTCGATCAGTCCCAATGGTTCGGTTGGAAAAATCTCACCGATTGGCGGCAATCCGATTCTGGTGGATGCTGCCACGCTGGCGGTCAAACAGTGGAAATATGTTCCCGCCGATCACCCGACTACTACTGAAGTCCAGTTGGATTTCATTCCGAATCGAGAGTAGCGGTTCCACGCCGGGTCCGTCCCGCTTGATTGTGACTTTCGAACCCTGGCGGGAATGCTAGGCTGATAGCTGGAGTCTTCCAACGTGCCGTCCTCTGCCCAATATCGCTGTCACTTGCTCGCCGTGATCGTTCTCACGGCGCCGCTCCTCGCCACCGCCGCAACCGGTACAGCGCCCGCTGCAGCCGGGGCGAACGCCGTCGCAGCAAAGCCCGGCGCAGCAAAGCCCTGGTCCGTTCGCTGGCAACCAGCACTGCTGGTCAACGGGGCTCCGGTCGCGTTTGACATCGCGCCGCCGGTGCGGTTGACACAGCTCTCCGGCAAATGGCTGGGACATGAAGTCTGGTTCAGCTATGACCCCGCCAGCAGAGTCTGGTACGGGATCGCCGGAGTCAGTCTCGAAACCCGCCCGGGCATCTACGATCTCGAACTGACCGGAACAACTTCCAAGGCGGCAGCCATTTCCTTCATCCGAAAAGTTACGGTCCGGGCCGCGAAGTATCCCAGCATCAAGGTCACCGTCGCCAAGCGATTCACCGAACCCAGCAAAGAGCAACTGGAGCGCATCCATGAGGACAAGACGGTCAAGCAGGACGTGTTTCAGCACACCAATCCGGACCGGGAATGGGCGGGACAGTTTCTGGCGCCCGTCGTCGCCCCCATCTCCGACCCCTTCGGCACCCGGCGGACTTTTAACGGCAAAGTTCAAAGCATGCACCAGGGACTGGACTACGGCGTTCCCACCGGCACTCCCGTTTCCGCCGCTAATGCAGGAATCGTTCTGCTGGCGGGGCCTTTGTACTTCGAAGGAAATTGCGTAGTACTCGATCACGGGCAGGGACTGCTTACGCTTTACCTCCACCTCTCGGAAATCAAGGTGAAACAAGGCGAGCGCCTAGCGGCGGGACAGGAAATTGGACTGAGCGGAGGCACGGGCCGGGCCACCGGCCCGCATCTCCACTTTGCGGTGCGCTGGCAGGGGGTTTATCTGAATCCTGCAACCCTGCCTACCCTCAAACTTCCTTGAGAGTCGATAGCAATGTTGCTCTCCCTCGGTGAATGAGCGGGAGCGCGGGCTTCACATTCGGTCGTCCACTACTCTTCCCGTGCCGCCCCGGAGGACGGGGAAGGAGCGAATGGCTGGTCGCAGATTCAAGTTTCTGACCAACCGGTGCAGATAGTTCGCGTGTACCCCCAGGGTCCGGGCCGCTTCGGTGTAGTTGCCTTTGGTCTCCTCCAGGGCGGTAAGAATCAGGTGCTTTTTCAATTGCGTGACGGCCACGTGATACCTGGCCTCGTGCGTGCCCGGCGCCGGTTCTTTCTCCAGAACGGATTCCGGCAGGTCTTCCGGACGTATGGTTTCGGAGACGCCCAACACCAGCGCCCGTTCGATGGCATTTTCCAACTCGCGAACATTGCCCGGCCAGTCGTAATTCATCAGCGCCGCCATGGCGTCGGGAGAAATCTCTTTCGGTTTGACTTTGCATTTGGCGGCAAACTTGGCGACAAAATATTCCGCCAGGATGGGAATGTCTTCCACACGCTCACGCAACGCGGGCACCACCAGGGATACGACGTTCAACCGGTAATAGAGGTCCTCGCGAAATGTCCGGGCTTTGACTGCTGCTGCCAGGTCTTTATTGGTGGCAGCGATCAGGCGAATGTCGATCGAGATCGGGCGGGAGCCGCCCAGGCGTTCGAACTCGCGCTCCTGCAGCACGCGCAGCAACTTTACTTGTAACGCCGGAGCCAGTTCCCCAATCTCGTCGAGAAACACCACGCCCCCGTCGGCCAGTTCCAGCCGGCCTTTCTTTTGGCCGGAGGCACCGGTAAACGCGCCTCTTTCGTATCCGAAGAGTTCGCTCTCCAGCAGGCCTTCGGGAATGGCCGCACAATTGATCGTGATAAAGGGCCGGCTTGCCCGCGGGCTGTTGCGATGAATGGCCCGCGCCACCAATTCCTTGCCGGTTCCGCTCTCGCCGCCGACCAGCACGGTTGCGTCCGTCGGCGCTACTCGCGACAGGAAGCGGTACACTTCCTTCATCGCAGGGCTTTCACCGACCATGTTGTGCTGCAGGTTGATTTCCGCCGCCAGGCGAAGGTTTTCCTGTTCCAGGCGCAGCAGGCGGCGCGAGTTTTCCAGCGCTACTGCGCAGATGCCCGCAATGCTGGCCACCAGTTCCAGGTGGTCTCGATCAAAGCGAGTGCCCGGACTGGTGGTGTCCAGGTAAATGCAGCCGACAATTTTGTGAAACACGGTCAGGGGGACGCACAGCAACGAGCGGACTCGAAAACTTACCAGACTTTCTACTTCGCTTAAGCCCCCACTGGCGGGCACATCCGCTCCCAGGATCGCCACTCCCTGTTCCATCACCTGGGTCGTGATGGTGCGGCTTACCCGTACCGGTTCTCCCCCCTTTGCCGGATAGGCGAAGAGCGAAGAAAACTTATGGTTGCCCTTTCCGTCCAACAGAATGGCGCCACGCTCGGCCGGTACCACCTCAAAAATAAGTTCCAGGATTTGCTCCTGCAACCGGTCCAGATCAGAGATGGAGTGCACCACGCGGCTGATTTTGAGCAGCGCATTGAGATTCCGTCCCACCCGCGAAGGTGTCGGCAGTTCCCTCAGGATGCGTTCGGGCTGAAGATAGAGGACATCCTGGGGGCGGACTTGGACCGTGGCCTGGGTCAGGCAATCGTCGAACTCCACAGCTTCGGTGGTGGCTCCATCCGAGTCCTCTTTTGTCAGGAAGACAAAAACGGATTCTCCCACTGAGATCTGATCGCCGTGATTCAGCCGCTTTTCCGACACCACCCCACCGTTAACGAAGGTGCCATTACGGCTCTCGAGATCGCGCAGTTTGTAACTGTCATCTTGCCGCTTGAGCACGCAGTGGCGTCGCGACAGGGAAAGATCGCTGATCGTCAATGAGTTAGAGGGATCTCTGCCGATTCGGACTTCTGCTTCGGTCAAAAAATAGACCGAATCCGCCAAGGGTCCTGCTGCTGCCTGGAGTCTGGGCTTCACCGTTCGTACCTCGCTTGCGGCCTACGGTGTACCACATTTTACGTCTTTCCGGAATATGCCCACCCATCGTGTTCCACTATCCGAACAGATAGGCGTTCTATCTATCTGGATAGAGCGGCGGTGCCAACAGCGCCCCGGGGCCATCTCCTGAAGTCATTAATAAAATACCTATAATCAATAATTTACCAAGATACAAATACAGTTTGGCAGCAACTCCATGTTGATGGTCGAATACGTGCTCTTAAAGGGGCGGCGTTGGCCGGCAAAAGCGACGGGGGAAGCGCTTTCAGAAGTTCCGCCGGGAATGCGCTGGTCGGGAACCCGAGGGACCCCCTCATCGGGTTCCCGATCACTTTTTCCACAACCCCTGAGAACTCAAAACTAACAACCGAGAACTGAATTTTGAGTTTGTCCCATCCCGTAGTGAGATCCGAACGTTCCTAATCGCCCGCCGCAGTCAAGCGTCGTGAATCGTGTGCTTCAAGCACAACTGCACCATCACGGAAGCTTACCGTCTTGCCCGAGATGGCAGGGACCCGTTCACCCGGCAGTAAGATACCCACAAGGTTCAGGGGATCGGCGGCAGACAACACAACGGTTTCTCCCGTAAGCGGCATTTTGCGCGTCGCCCGCAACGACTCAACCGCCACCGGCAGAGCAAATTGTTCGCCGAGAAAGCCATCCACGAAGCGGCCACCGCGAATCTCGCCGCGATCTTCCAGCCGCCGAAAAGACATTTGCAGTTCGCGCCACTTGGGAAGATTGGTCTCGCGAGCCAGCAAATCGCGAAAGACGATGCCGTAGCGTTTCAAAAGCATCCAGCCAGTGGCTTCCACGGCGCGATTGCGGTCGGTGGCTTGGTCAGTGTACAAAAGCGCCCAGCGTCCCGTGCTGTGCCGGGGTCGTGCCGCCCGCCCGCTGCCTTGCCCGGCGCGGCGTTTGGGATCAATCAGGGAGCGCAGGTTGTCGAAACCATCGGCGGTGATCAATCCACCCGCGACCAGCTCCCAGAGGGAAGTTTCCACTTCAGCTTTCAGCCGCCCGGTGCCGCGCACGATGTCAGCAAAAAATGATGCTCCGCGCTGCCGCAAAAACTCCAGCACCTGGCGTGCGCCTTCGCTGAGACCGCGTGCCTCCGGCTGCTCGGAGTCGGGGCGATGTGGCGTCATCCAATCAGCTTCTTCGCGCACGAAAAATGTAATCGGAGCCACGCTGGTGGGAATCACGCGCCGTTTTCCCGCTGCAGTGTCCTCCAGAGTCGCGGGATGGGGAGACAGTCTTCCCCAACCGACGGCGCCTGTAAGACAAAGTTGGTCGAGCCATTTGGGGTCGTAGTTAACAATCCGGCGGCCCAGAATCTGCCGCTCCCAGGCATTGGCAGGAATCTCGAATCCCTGCAACTGGCGCAGCACCTCGAGCGTGGCGCGTTCGCCCTGAACTTGCGCTTCCCCTGCGACATGCTGCCAGCGCAACAGCCAGCGCATGAACTGCGCCGCGGTGACCGGTTCAATCTGCTTGCGCAGCGTGGCCACAGTCAGCCGGTGAATGCGCGCCAGCAGGCGCCGTTCGCACCACTCCAGTTCGTGTGGCGCGGGCGCCCCCGCCCGCGATGCAGCATCCGTAAACTGTCCTCGCAGCACAGCGCCAGAGGCTTCCATGCGAAGCAAAGCTTTTTCTATCTCAGAAGCGGGAAGCCCAAGCATGCGGCCAAGCTGGGAAGCCGTTGCCGGGCCCAAATGCGACATCCAACCCGTGACCAGAGCCAGCAGAGCATCGTCGGAGGACGGCGAAGTCGTCTGAGTCTCGGCGACCGGACGATCAAACTCGGCGTCCTGGAACAGCAGGGAAAATGTCTTTGCGCGTTCCGCCGCTACCCAGTAAATCAATCCTGCATGTTCAGCCCGAACCGCGCGTCCCTGCTGGCGCAGGCTTTCGAAATACCCCTGCCACACGCGGCTTACGTGGGGACAGCCGCCCTCGGCTGTCCAGTCGAGCGCAGCTCGACCGTCTGCCGGACCCTCAAGTTGCAAAGGAAATACTAGGGCTGGCTCGTTTGCCAACTGCGGAGCTTCGCTCCGCCGGACAGCCGGGGGCGGCTGTCCCCACGTGATCTCCGGGAAGGCAATCAGCGTGTGCAACACATCGTGCAATTCGTCCGCATCGCGCACATCCGGCCAGGCTTCTGCCCGCACCTGCGCGATGGCCGCTTGATCGAGCTTGCCCACCTCTTCCAGCACCGACTCCGGCAGGATGCGACGCATCTCCACCGCCCGCGCCCGGCGTTCTTCGAGCGGCGCGTCGTCGAGATAGGCGTAGGGATTCGCATTCAGAATCTCGTGGGAGAATTGCGACGGCACCGGCGTGTCCACCGCCAGGCAGCGGATTCGCCCCTGCTGGATGCCGCTTAGCAGTGCCCGCAGCCCGTCCACGTCCATGGCCTCGGTGAGTACGTCTTTCATCACTTCCTTTACCAGGGGATGATCGGGAATCTGAATATCGCCCACGATATTTTCCTGGCACGCGGCCACGTCGGGGAACACCGACGCCAGCAAATCGTCAGAGCGCATGCGCTGGATCTGCGGCGGAACTTTCTTGCCGCCCTGAAATCGCAGCAAGGCCAGAGCGCGGTTGGCGTCCCAGCGCCAGCGCGTAGCAAAGAACGGAGAGGCCAGCGCGGCCTGTTCCAGAATCGGTTGCACGGTTTCGGAATTCAGGAAATGAAAAACGTCAGCCAGGGGAAAGCTGTGCTGCTCGGCCAGCGCGATGTTAAGTCCGTTGTCGGTGGCGGCGGCCTGCAATTCGAAATTGAAGCTGCGACAGAAACGCTTGCGCAGGGCCAGTCCCCAGGCTTTGTTGATGCGCCCGCCATAGGGCGCGTGGATGATCAATTGCATCCCGCCGCCTTCGTCGAAAAAGCGCTCCGCGATGATTGTGTCCTGCGTCGGGACGTCCCCCAGGACCGCGCGACCCTGCAAGACGTATTCGACGGCCTGCTCGGCGCCGGAATCATCGAGTCCGCATTCCGCCTTCAACCAGGCGATGGTTTCAGCAACCGCGGGCTGGCTGGGCGAAATCCCAACGGGAGAAGTATTGCGGAGACGATCGCTGATCTTTTTTCGCAGATCAGCTACGTGTGCAGAAAGCTCTTGAGTCCGAGCCGGGGCCTCGCCGCGCCAGAAGGGAACGCTGGGCGGCGCGCCGTGCGCGTCTTCCACCAGCACACGCCCCGACTTGCCCTCCACGCGGCGGATACGCCACGAGGTGTTGCCCAGCAGCATGATGTCGCCTGCGTTGCTCTCTACGGCGAAGTCCTCGTCGAGGGTGCCGACCACAATGCCGTCCGGTTCGGCGACCACGGTGAAGAGCGCGGTTTCCGGAATCGCTCCGCCGCTAGTGATGGCCGCCAGCCGGCTGCCCCGCCGCGGCCGCAGCTTCCGGTTCACGCGGTCGTGATGAATGTAAGCGCCGTAGCGCCCACGCCGTGATGCAATTCCTTCAGAAAGCATTTCGAGGATGGAGTGGTAAATTTCGCGCGAAAGATTGCGATAGGGATAAGCCCGCGTGACCAGCGCGAAAAGTTCGTCTTCGTCCCAGCCGTCATCACCTTCGTCAGGTTGGCTGGTGTGGCGCGGGCGCCCCGCCCGCGTTTCGAGTGCGGCAGGGTTCATTCGGTCCGCCGCGGCTGTTGGCATGTCGTTTGTCCAAAGTTCTGCCTTCGAATCCTCAGTCTCTGACACGCCTTCCGGCGCTCGCGGGCGGGGTGCCCGCGCCACACTGGCGCTGCTGCTCCCGGCCGCGCAGGTTGCCACAATCTGTTGCGCCAGAATATCCAACGGCGCATCGGGAATGATCAGCCGGTCCAGATCTCCTTGCCGGATCGCCCGTACCAGCGCGGCGCATTCCAGCAGGTCGTCGCGGGTGCCGGGGAAGAACCGTCCCATGGGCACCGCGCCGCGCCAGTGGCCGGAGCGGCCGACGCGTTGCAGCGCGACCGCAATGGCCCGCGGAGAACTGATCTGCACTACCAGATCCACGGTACCGATATCAATTCCGAGCTCCAGCGATGCCGTGGCCACCAGAACTTTGACCTTACCTTCTTTCAATCTTTGTTCCGCGGAAAGGCGCAGCTTGCGCGACAGGCTGCCATGATGCGCGGCCACGTTTTCCTCGCCCAATCGTTCGCCCAGGTTGTGCGCGATCCGCTCCGCCAACCGCCTGGTATTGACGAACACCAGCGTGGAACGATGCTGCTCCACCAGTTCCACCAGCCGGTTGTAGATCTCGTCCCACATCTCGTTAGTGGTGATCGGCCCCAGGGACGAGCCCGGCACTTCCACCGCGAGATCGAGTTTCCGTTTGTGTCCGACATCCACGATCACCGGCGCCGGCCTTCCATTGCCGGTCAGAAAGTGAGCCACTTCTTCGATGGGTTTCTGGGTTGCTGAGAGTCCGATGCGAACCGGCGTGCGGTGCGTCAGCGCTTCCAGGCGCTCCAGCGACAGAGACAAATGCGCGCCGCGCTTGTCGTCGGCTACGGCGTGGATTTCATCGACGATGACGGTTTCGACGTCGCGCAGAATGGCGCGACTTTTTTCCGCGGTCAGCAGAATGTAGAGCGACTCTGGTGTGGTCACCAGAATATGCGGCGGCCGCTTCAGCATGGCCCGGCGCTCGTGCATCAGGGTGTCGCCGGTACGGACTGCGGTGCGAATCTCCGGCATCAGCAACCCGCGCTCGCCCGCCATCTGAAGAATCTCGCTCAAAGGAACTTCGAGATTTTTCTGAATATCGTTGCCCAGCGCCTTCAGCGGCGAGACATAGAGAACTTCGGTGCGATCGTGCAGGTCCCCGGCCAGCGCCTTGCAGACTAACCGGTCAATGCAGGCCAGAAATGCAGCCAGAGTTTTGCCGGAGCCGGTGGGGGCGGAGATGAGGGTCGTTCGCCCCGCCAAAATGTGGGGCCAGCCCTGCTCCTGAGGCTCGGTCGGCGTGCCGAATTTCCCCACGAACCACTCCGCGACCAGCGGGTGGGCCCAGGCGAGCGCGGAGGGAGGGGAGAACATCGTCGGATATTCTAACACGGGACTTTCGCAAAGCATTCGCCTGTGCGCGGACCACGTAGCCCGGACGCCCTCGTCCGGGCAGGCGAGCCAAGTTCGCCGTTGGTTTGCGCCGGGCAAACTCAGAATGTGGCCATGCACAGCAAGACTGGCGGAGCTTTGCTCCGCTGGGCGGGTGAGGGCACCCGCCCCTACGTGGGCTGCGCGGTTGAATGCTAAAATCCCGGCAATGCCAAACCCATCATCCGCCAAGGCCCGCGCCAGGAAAATCAAACTCCTTCTCTTCGACGTGGATGGCGTCCTCACCGACGGCAAGCTTTTTGTCTTCCCCGTGCCCACTGCCAGCCCATCCGGGGGCGCGGCGCCCGGACAAATCGTAGTTGAAGCCAAAGGATTCCACGCTCAGGACGGTGCGGGCATTTCGATTGCCCGCATTGCCGGCATCAGGACAGGACTGATCACCCGGCGCAATTCTGAAACCGTGGCGCTACGCGCCCGCGATCTCAAACTGGAGCAGGTTCACCAAGGCATTCAGGACAAGTTGAAAGCCTTCCGCGAAATTTTGAGCGCGGAAGGGCTTCGCGCCAGTGAGGCGGCTTTCGTTGGGGACGACGTGATTGACCTTCCGGTAATGCGGAACTGCGGATTTTCGGTCGCCGTTGCCAATGCGCGCCCCGAGGTCAAGAACGCCGCCCATTACGTGACCCCTCACGCCGGCGGCGATGGGGCGCTGCGGGACGTGATCGAATTCATTCTGAAGGCGCAGGGAAAATGGAAACAGGCGGTGGATAGCTACATTGGAAAGACGAGTGGCGACAGCAACTAGCACTTGGCAATTAGCCAACCCTTCCGCAGCTTGGTTTTGAGCAGATCTTGGGCGTGGAGTCAACCGCCCGACATTGGCCAAGTGCCGGCTAACCAAAGCTGAGGTTTTCTGAACCGGCCTTCCCAACAAACAAAAACCCCACCGGTCGTCTGCTTGGGGCGTGCTCGGGTCGACGACCGATGGGCTACCGTTTCTCCTTACTCACCCTGTTGTTTTCAGGAGTAATTAATGTCTCTAAACCCCGGAGGCGAGAAAAGTTTCGCGGGTTTTTGTAAATGTTTGTAATTCAGCCCTTATTCCGAAATCGCCACTGGCCTCGCGGCCATGAGCTCGGTAAACCGGGGATCCTTGCGTAGTCCGGCAAATTCCGAGTCTTTATAGACGTTGTCAATCCCTTTGTAGCCTTCTTCCATGGCCCGCCGCAGGTATTGCAGGGATCGGTCCGTGACCCCGCTTTTGGCGTAGAGCTTGGCCAGGACATAGTAAAAATGAGCCCGGTCACCCGGCGATGACATCTGGGCCAGGACCCCGGTATGCGAAGTTCGCTCAAAAATATCCGGGTCCAGCAGGAGGGCCTGGTTGTACGCCAGACTGGCCTTCACGTAGTCCTTCTTGGAGAAATAGGCTGCCCCTAAATTACTGAAAAATGAGCCGGAATCCTGGCGCAGCTTGATGGCCTTCTCGTACTGCTTGATGGCTTTTCCGTACTTCTTTTGCAGATAATAAATTACCCCCAGGTTGTTGTAGGCGTCGGCAAACTCGCGATCATTCTTGATCGCACGTTCGAAATCCTTTCGGGCGTCGTGGAAGCGTGCCATCTGTAATTCGTTGATGCCCATCTTGTTGTAAAGCTTGGCGCTGCCGGGCTCTTTCTTCAGCGCCGCCCGATAGTAATCCAAGGCGTCCAGATAGAACTTCTGGGAGCGCAAGACGTCGCCCCGCGCTTCCAGGTCAGCGGCTGCGGCATCGGCCGCCGGGGGATCGGATCGCCGCACGGGCGGCGGACTGACCTCAACCTGCTCAGAGGAATGAGCCTGGGCAAAGTGATGAACCTGAGCCGGTGAAAGAGTGGGGACAAGCGATGCAAGCAGGAGGTACAGCAGATATTGACGACCCATAAGTCCGCTCCTGAAGACAGAGCCAACTCGGCGCGGGCTCGTCTACTGAGGACCCTTACCGTCCGTTTCCGCCGGTTTGGGTGGCGGATCGTTAGACGGTTTGTCATCCTTAAAGATACCCGCAATCTTGCCGAAAAGACCTTTTTTCTTTTTGCCGGGATCTTCAGCCGCCGTGCCCGTGGCTCCGGGCTGGGCCCCCGGCGGTGGAGGCGGAAGCGCCTTCTCGCCGCCTAAACCAAATACCCGGGAGAAAAATCCGCGCATGCCCGCGCCCTGGTCGCAGGTCTCGCTGGGTTCGGTGCCGGCGATGAAGGCCACGGTATACGTTTCCGGGCAGGAAGGCGTGGCCAGCAGATTGGTGGTCTTGTCGAGTTGCACATCCACCACGCCTGAGGGTTGCGGGAAAGCCCGCGCGTCGGCGTATTGAGGCAGCGTCACTGCCTTCTTCATGAACTCGGCCCAGATCGGGGCGGCGGTCTGGGCGCCGCTCAGGCGAATGTCGCTGTAGTCGTCATAACCTACCCAGACAATGCACACAAGATTGCTGGTATAGCCGGCAAACCAGCCGTCATGCGAAGTCCCGGTCTTGCCCGCGGCAGGTGCGGTAAACCCGCGCTGGCGCACGGTGTACGCCGTGCCGTAGTTCATCACCCCTTCCATCATGTCGGTCATGATATAAGCCACCCGGGGATCGAGCACGGGGTGAGTGTCGGGCTTGAAATCCAGGACGATATCGCCACTGGCGTTCCGCACCGAGTTGACCAGAGTCGGCGAAATGCGCACTCCGCCGTTAGCGAATACGGTGTAAGCCGCCGCCATGTCGAGCGGTGTGGCATCGTAAGCGCCCAGCGCCATGGCGGGCGTGGCCTTCACCGACGTGATCCCAGCCGCTTTGGCCAGATCGGCCACTTTGTCGTAGCCCACTTCTTCCGCCATCTTTACAGTGGCATTGTTCAAGGACATGGCGAGGGCATAACGCGCGGTCACGTCACCGTGATATTCCTCTTTGTAGTTGCGCGGCTCGTAGATCTGGTCGCCGTAGGCGAAGGTGCTGGGTGCATCCTGTACCAGCGTCGCCGGAGTGAATATCGGATTCGCCCCGTCCAGCGCCGTGTTCATGGCGGCGGCGTAAACGAAGGGTTTGAAAATCGATCCCGTGGGCCGCTTCGCCACCACATGGTTCAACTGGCTGACGCCGTAATTCCGGCCCCCCACCAGGGCGAGAACCTCGCCGGTGTGCGGATCCATCACTACCATCGCCACCTGGGCCTGCGGTCCGGGCAGGACGGTAGTCTCGTACTTGTTCTTTCCGATCCGCTTGCGTTTGGTGCGCAGTTTCGTTACCTGGTCGTCCACCAGTTTCATGCCGGTCTGCACTGCCGCCGCCGCGGCCTTTTGCAGGTCGGGATCGATGGTCGAATAAATGCGATAGCCCTGGTCGTTCATCTGGCGCTCGTCGAGCTTGGAAATAAGCGTGTCCCGCAGCAGATCGACGAAGTAAGGGGCGTCGCTGGCCTCGACGTTGGGGGGCGCCAGCTTGAGCGGGGTGGCCTTGGCCTTCTCCGCCTCCGCCTGGGTCAGAGTATGGGTTTCCACCATGGCGTCCAGCACCAGGTTGCGGCGCTCGAGCGCCCGCTCGGGATGCCGGTAGGGTGAAAGATAACTGGGCGCCTGGATAATTCCTGCGATCAGCGCCGCTTCGGCCGGGGTCACGTCCTTCAGGTCCTTGTTGAAGTAGGCCTGCGCTGCCTGTCCAAAGCCGTTGATGGTGAAAGAACCACGCTGGCCCAAGTCAACGCGATTGGCGTAGAACTCGAAAATCTGCTGCTTGCTGAGCTTCTGCTCCATTTCGATCGCAATCAGCATCTCCGACAATTTCCGCTTGATCGTCTTTTGCGGAGTCAGGAAGAACTTCCGGGAAAGCTGCATGGTGATGGTGGATCCGCCCTGTTCGTGGCGGCCGTGGATTACGTCGATCCAGGTGGCCTGGGCCAGACGCAGGAAGTTCACGCCACCGTGCTGAAAGAAGCGCCGGTCTTCGATGGCCAGCACCGCATTCACCATCACCTTCGGAATCTCATCGTAGGTGACCAGCTGCCGCTTGGACCGGTCCCCGGCATCGAACAACGAAGTGATCATCTGTGGTTCGAGTTCGTAGGCCGCCAGATCGCCGGATTTGCTGGTGATACTTTCAACCTTGCCGCCTCGGATCCGGATGACGGCCGACTCCGGGCTGTGATAGGAGTCGGAGCCAGGCTTGATCTCGATGCCGCCTTCAAAGAGACGGTAACTGCCCATGGGTGATTTGCCGTTCTGGTCATACCCGGCGCGACGCAGCTGGACCGCAATCTCTTTGGCTTCGATTTTTTCGCCCACCTGAACGGGGCGCGCGATGGCGTAAATTCGGGCCGAGTTGCCGAACACCGGTCCCTTGAAGCGCTGGTCGATCATGCGGCCAAACTTCACGTAGTAATACGTGAAGAATCCCCCGCCCACGGTGGCCAGGACGAGGAAGACCACCAGCGCGGCGCGTAACAGCGGATCGTGGAAGGACCATCCCCTTCCGGGGTGGCCGGTTTTCTTGCCGGTCGGGATATTGAGTCTTATGGCCACAATGAGATAAGCGGAGGCGCCTCTACTGCCTTAGACGACGGAGCACACACTTGCCGTTATCCGGCACCAGGAAATCTCTCTCCCGGCCGGACAAAGCGCTCCGCATCCTCGATTGAGTTCGGATAGACATCCTCTATCTTACCCTGCCGGCCCTTGTTTTTGACCGGCCGGATGGTTGGCAGCCAGGTACCATCCCGGATTTCAATCGGTGGGAGCGAACACCGTATTGTCCGTGACGGTCAGGTCCGGCACCGTGTGCGTAAGGGCGCCGGTGGAAGTATTGGTATCCAGCACCGAAAAGGCGCTGCTGGCGGTGTTGGCGCAGAAAGCCTCCCCGCCGCCCTGGTTCCACTTGCAATCCGACACGATGGGCAGGCTGGTGAACGGCGAGCCCGCCAGGGCAGTCAACGCGCCCGAGCTGGGATCGATGGTGAACCCCTCAGTGGCCGCAAAAGCGCTGTTATTATCGACTCCGAAGGCGTAAACAAACTGGCTGCTGGGATGAATTCGCAGGTTCTCCGGTTCGGCCATGGTGGTGGCGAAGGGAGAGTTGTTGACTGCGGTCAACGCGCCACTGTTCGGACTAATGGCAAAAACGTAGAGGTGGTTGTCTCCGAAAATGCCCGAGAATCCTACCGCGAACTTGCCCGTAAAATCGGTTCGCACCCCCGCCACGCCCAAACTGAAAGGACTTCCCACAACCGGGGAGAGCGCGCCATTATTCTGATCAATGGAAAAGGCATAAACCGGGAGAGCAGCAAAATCCTGACCGACATAGAGAAACTTTCCCGTGCCATCGACCGCCAGGACTTCGGCGAAATCCAGATTGAAGGCGAAAAATGGCGAACCCGGGGCGGCTACCAGTGCCCCCGTCGCGGCGTTGATCTGAAAAACGGAAACCGATCCCGTGGTCTGATTGCCCACGAAAAGGAAGCGCCCGGCGGGATCGCTGGTGATCGAGTCCGCGCCCGCGGTGGCAAATGGACTTCCGCTGATGGTGGTCAGGGCGCCGCTGCTGTGGTCAATGGTGAAGGCCTGGATAGTCAGCGTGTCGCTTTGCGGCAGGTACAGGAATTTCTTGTTGACGATCGCCATATCATTGCCCGCGCCGCTCGGAAGCATCGGCGGGGTGAACGAAGTCAGGGCCGTGAAAGCGCCCGTCGTGCTCAGGCCGGCGCCGAGAATCCTGCTGTTGCTGCTGTCGAGGTAGTACAGCAGGGAAGCGGCATTTCCCCCTCCGCCAGGGTTCGTCCCCGGTCCACAAACTGTGCCCCCGGTTTTGGTTCCACCCGTCGACCCCCCGGAGCTACCGCTACTGCTTAAGGGAGTGGTTGGGCACCCGCCTCCGCAAC
The DNA here is from genome assembly GCA_963797385.1 of Terriglobia bacterium. GTDB lineage: Bacteria > Acidobacteriota > Terriglobia > Terriglobales > Acidobacteriaceae > JAIQFF01. The sequence goes on along the minus strand of CAWCPY010000009.1, from coordinate 93,005 downwards.
CCGCCCACGCCAACATTGCAAGCGCAGCCAGCACCAACCACAGCAGCCTGTTTCCCATCTTCATACATCCTCCATGCCGGACGTCACTACGCCGTCAGCCCAGTCATGCAATTGCGCTGCCGACCCGGCAAAAGACGCCCAGTCCAGTTCCGCCCAATAGGGACGTTTTCTGGACCTGTATTCCTGAATGGTAGGTAGTTACCAGATTGGGAAACAAGAGTACTGAAGTAAGAGGGAGTGGTGTTCCAGGTTCCCGTCCCGGAATGCGAATCAGGACGACCAGGCTGGCGTCGTCCGCGTCTCTAGAACACGCCCTTGTTTCTGGCCGAGGCCTCGAAGTGCAGGTCCATGGGATATCCGGGCAGGTTGACGTGGACGATATAGCTGGCATCGATCTCAACCGTGCCGGTGCCCACCACTCCGTTGCGTACCACTTTGATCTGCTCCTTGGAAATGGGGATATCCATTTCCTGGGCCTTCTTGAAAACTTCGTCGCGGATCACATCCTCGGTCTTGGTGGTATAGGTGGTCATCTGCGATTCGGTCTTGAGGACGTCCTGGAATTGATAGTTGCTGAAGTAGGGAGGCGCGAGTGTGGCGATCAGAATGACCGCGCCCACAATGATCAGAATGCCGAACACCATCTTCATAGCGCGCTCCGCTTCCGGTCGCGCGCAACTGCTTCACCGCGCAGACCGTAGGTTCTCTCCGAAATAATCGGTTATTGCGGAAATGCTAGCATCCTCCATTTGTCGAGTCGAGCGCCGAACCACTTCCACGGTACCTTCGGTAACCTTCTTTCCGACAGTGATACGAAAGGGGATACCCACCAAATCAGCGTCCTTGAACTTCACCCCGGGGCGTTCGTCCCGGTCATCGAGCAACACATCGTAGCCAGCGGCCTCAAGGCGCTGGGCAATGTCCACCGCCGTGCTCAGAAGTTTCTCGTCGCTCACATTGGTGGGCGTCACCACGATTTCGAAGGGCGCAATCGCCGGCGGCAGCCAGAAACCATTCTCATCGTTGTCCTGTTCAACGGCGGCAGTCAGGATGCGCTCAATCCCGATGCCATAGCTGCCCATGATTGGTGTTGCTTCCTTGCCGTTTTTGTCCAGAACGCGTGCTCCCATGGACTGCGAATATTTGTATCCCAACTTAAAAATGTGTCCGATCTCGACGGCGGTGTCGATGCGCAACGCGCCGCCACAATTCGGACATTCTTCTCCAGCCGTCACGCTTCGCAGATCAACATAAGACGTAGGCTGGAAGTCGCGGCCCGGCGTGGTGTTCTTCAGGTGATAGTCTTCCTTGTTGGCGCCGCCGATCAGGTTGGTGCGGCCTTCGAGCGCCTGGTCCACCAGCAACAGCGGATGCTGAACGTCGTTCATGTCTTTTGCCCAGGCAACACCGATGGGCCCCAGAAATCCGGCTGGAGAATTAAACAACTGCCGGATTTCTTCTTCCTGCATGGGACGCGTTTGCTTGCCCCCCAGCGCGGCCGACAGCTTGACTTCGTTCATCTGATGATCACCGCGCATCAGCAACACCACGGCGCGCGCCGACGTTTTGCCGGTCTTCGGATCGAGGGCTTCCGTCATCAGGGCCAGGGTCTTGATCTTGTTTTTCGGTGAGACCCCAAGAAATTTCGCAACGTCTTCAATTGTTTTCATTCCCGGCGTGTGCACTTCGAGCGGCTTGCCGTCGCCTTCGGCCTGAAGGTCTTCGACTGCCGCCAGCTTGGACGTTGCTTTATCCAGGTTGGCGGCGTATTTGCATACCTCGCAGCTGACGATCCGGTCCTCGCCAGCCGGCGTCCGCACCATGAACTCGTGCGATTGCGACCCGCCCATCGCGCCTGAGTCCGCCTCTACGACCATGTACTTCAATCCACAGCGATCGAAGATGCGGCAGTAGGCGTCGTAATGCTTCTGGTAGGAAACATCCAGGCCCGCGGCATCGATGTCAAAAGAGTACGAATCTTTCATGAGGAACTGCCGCACCCGCAGCAGACCCGATTTAGGCCGCGCCTCATCACGAAATTTGCTCTGGATCTGATACCAGATCTGGGGCAGCTGCTTGTAGCTGCGTAGCTCTTTGCGCGCAATCTCAGTCATGACCTCCTCATGGGTCATGCTTAAACAGAGATCGGCACCCTTGCGGTCTTTCAACCGGAACATGTTGTCGCCCATCACCGCCCAGCGCCCGCTGGCCTCCCACAGTTCGCGCGGATGAATCGCCGGCAAGTAGAATTCCTGGCCGATTTTGTCCATCTCCTGGCGAACAATGGCCATGATCTTGTTGAAGGAGCGCTGTCCCATGAAGAGATAGGAGTAAATCCCGGCAGCCAGCTGGCGGATGTATCCGGCCCGCACCAGGAATTTGTGGCTGGCGACTTCAGCGTCCGCAGGCGCCTCGCGCAGAGTGGGAATAAAGAGTTGTGACCAGCGATGCATAGTTAGGGTCCTGGGTAGCAGGGAATTGGTTATTGTAAATGATGGGCCTGCGCCTTCGAGTGAGGCGGTCGCCCGCTGGCCAGGGCCAAGATTTTCGTGCCGAGGCCGAGCCGATTAGAGGACTCGCCCGACCTCGTCGGCCCATTTTGGACTGAGGATCATCAGCAGTCGCAAGGCAATCTCTTTTGGCAATCGGATCGTAACCTCTTTGTCAGCATTCCCAGCTTCCACTGCGATGTAAATCGGTGCTTCCATTCTTCCGGCAGCCGTTTCGCGCTCAGCCAGTTCCCAGTAGATGTGGACGCTCTTGCCTTCACCTTGGCCGAGCCAAATCGATGATCGGGTGCTCATTGGGTTCCTCTGGAATGCCTATCGGAGTGTTCGCTGGCAGGCTTCGCCCGTCCGGACAACCGGGGGCGCCTGCCACGTGAAAGGCGCTAAATTAATAGACCGTCGCTCTCTTAACCCGCCAACTGCTTCAGAATCTCTTTGCCCAGCTTCTGCGCCTCGCCGAAAAACTTCTGATATTCGACAAACAGGCGATTCAACTCCAGTGATTTGTCGGGGCCAAGCTTCTTGCGCAGGATCATATCGCGCACGTGGACGGGGTTCGGCAGGGTTGCGTCCTCGGTCAGTTCTTCTAGTGCAGTGTTGGGATCGTAGTGATACATGGCTTCATTGTAGCGCCGGCGTCCCGCCGGGCGGGCGAGACGCTCGCCAGACAGCCGGCGGGACGCCGGCGCTACATCATCTCCGTTCCCCACAAATCGTGCAGGTGGACAATGCCCAACAACTGGCTCTCGGTATCCACGACTACCAGAGATGTGATCTTCTTTTCTTCCATCAAAGCCAGCGCCGCAGCCGCGAATTCATTGGCGCCAATCGTTCTGGGCTTGGCTGTCATGCATTCACCGGCGCTGAGGTCCAGTACGTCTTTGCCGCGTTTCTCCAGCAGCCGCCGCAGATCGCCATCGCTGATCACACCCACCAGCTTCTGGCCATCGACTACGGCCGTCACCCCCAGTTTCTTCCTGGACATTTCATAGATCACATCCGGCATCCGGGTCTGCGGCGTTACGCGGGGGACAGCGTCCCCGGTGTGCATCAGCGACTCCACCCGCGCCAGGCGTTTGCCCAGCTTTCCGCCAGGATGCAGGTTGGCAAAGTCTTCTTCCTTGAAGCCGCGCTTCTCGGCCAGAGTCATGGCCAGCGCATCGCCCAACGCGAGCATGGCGGTGGTTGAAGCTGTAGGGGCCAAGCCCAGCCCGCAAGCCTCCTGGGCTACGGAGCAGTCCAGTGCAACATCCGCCGCCGCCGCCAAGGTGGATATCTTTACGTTTGCGGGTGTGGTCGCGGGCGACTCGCCCGCGGTTTTTGCAAAGACGGCATCCCCGGTCATGCTGATCAGCGGTACCTGCAGACGCTTGAGGGTAGCCAGCAGCCGCAGGATTTCTTCCGTTTCGCCGCTGGCGGAGAGGGCCATCACCACATCGCCACGAACCACCATGCCCAGGTCCCCGTGCACCGCATCCACGGGATGCATGAACAACGATGGAGTTCCGGTAGAACTGAGCGTGGCTGCAATCTTGCGCGCGATGATGCCGCTCTTGCCCATGCCCGTGACCACCACCCGGCCGCTGCAGGCATGGATCAATTCGACTGCTTTGACGAAAGCCGCCGCCATGGGTCCCGCGATGCGGTCGGCCAACGCGCGCAACGCCTCAGCCTCGATCCGGACGACGTTTTCACCAACGTGTTTCATGGAAGGAAAAGATGTTAGCACGTGGAAACCAGCTCTCAGCCCTCCGTCGCCATGAACTGCCAGGAAGTCTTTTGCAAGCTGAGAGCTGAAAGCTGAATGCTGTTCAGAAATGATCGTCCATCCCTTGCACTCGTCCCGCCAGGCTTCTGGCCTGGACGGCTCGGTCCCAGGGGCCAGCTTGCCAGTTGTCCTTCCGTTTCTCGGGATGAATCCATGGCGGCAGGGTGATCGAAAGATTGAGTGCGATCGCCACGGCGTAGGGTTCGTACAGCGATCGCAACTTAGCCAGTTTTTCCTCGAACTCGGTGCCCTCGTGCAGTTTCACTCCGCGTTCGGCCAGGCTCTGCCTCAAACGACTCAACTCCTCGGGCGGCAGTCGGTCGGAAGCGCCCGGATTGTAGCCGGCGTGGACCACCTGCGCGAGATCGACTACCGCGTGTCGCGCCATAGCGAATGTGATCCTGGCCTGCTCATCACGCAATCCATCCACGCCGGCCATGACCAGTGCGCTACCGTCCAGGATCGTCATGAGCGCGCCCAGCCACGATTGATTATTGTGCTGTGATCGAAAAAAACTGAGCGCCGGATAAGAAAGGTGACTCTCCAATACCTCAGCGGCCCAGCGTTCCCAATCCTTGAAAATCTGGTCAAGCACCGCTTGCTGCGGGCAGTTTCCAAACCGGGCCAGCAACTCGGCAGCGGTCGGGGGAGAACCTGCCCGGGCATCGAGCAGAGAGATCTCAATCTCACGCCGGGAGAACGATGAATAGATTGTGGGCAGATAACCAATCACCACGCCCAGGAACCCAAAGCCGAGGCCGGATTCGATTACCGAGAGGGCGCGAGACACTCCGGAACTGGGAATGATGTCCCCGTAGCCGAGAGTGAAGAAGGTTTCACCGCTGTGGTAAACCAGCAGACCAAACGTGAGCGACTCGCCGCTCAACCGGAAGTGTTCACCCGTTCCGTATTGCAGCAGGGCAAAACCGAAGATCAGTCCGGCGGCCCACAAGACCAACAGGAAGATCAGCGAGACAGGTCCGAAATAGCCGAGAAAATTTTCCCGCCGGGACTGGTTTTGAATGCGGCTGGCCAGTTTTCGCCACGGAATCCACGCGCGCCGGTAGAACCAGGAAGAGATGCGGAAGGTTCCGCGAACCCGCCGGGGCAGGACCACAGTTTCAAACGCATCCAGCAGAATAGCCAGGATGGAGGTAATTCCGGCGATGGCGCAGAAGGTGTGCATCAGGCGATCAGATGGCGGAAATGGTAGCAGATTCAGTGCAAAGTTCCGTCACGTGTGAAGCGAACCGATTTTCCCGTAGCCGCAGAATGCCGTGCGGCCTCAAGGATTTCAGCCACGATCACGTTGGTTTCCAAAGATGAAGGCGCGCCCGGTGCCGCTCCATCCAGAACGACTGCCCGGAGCAGTGACAACGAGTCATCATAAGGAGCGGCCACCGGCTTGGCGGCCAGAGATTGTTCTTCTCCTCCCTTGACACGAACCTTTAGGTCGTCGCGGCGCACCGTGATCACGTAACCAGTCTGGCTGTACACTTCCATGTCTTTACGATCGAACGGCCAGTTCCACGAAGCTTGCAGAATGGCCTGCGCCCTGGGATAAGTCAGAATAATGGTAGCCTCGTCATCCACCCGGGGATAGGTTTCCGGCTTGATCTGCTGGGTGACTGCAGTCACCGAGGTGGGTCGCTGCCCATCCATGAGCCAGGTCATCAGATCGGCCCCATAACAGCCAAAATCGTAGAGGGCACCGCCACCGTCGAGCCTGGGATCGTTGAGCCAGGCCAGGAACTCGGGTTGAACGTTGATTTCCTTGGGGCCCTGGTGACCATCGTGGACGACAACCTTGCGAATGTCGCCCATGCTCTTGTCATGCACCATGTCGTAGGCGGCATGGTTGCTGCGATACCACGAGGTCTCATAGTTCACCAGCACCTGGATGTTTGCTTTGCGCGCGGCATCGGCGATGGCATGTGCATCTTCGGCACTGACTGCCAGCGGCTTTTCCATCATGACGGGGATGCGATGGCGGGCGCAGATTTCCACCACTCTGCGGTGATCGTAAGTGTTGGTGTAGGCCAGGACGGCCTGGGGGTGAGTCTTCTGCAGCATGTCTTCCAGATCAGTGAAGAGCAGGCTGCGGTCGAGATTGAACTGGGCGGCATAGCGGGCTGCCACTTGCCGGTCAGGCTCGGCAATTCCGACAATCTGAATGTCGGCGCGATGAAGCGAGTGCTGCAGAAAACCTTCAACGTGGCCGTGGACCATGCCCGCGATCGCGACTCGCAGGGGCGCCGCGTTTGCCTTGGTCTGCGCGCTGGACGCGGTGAGCGGAGCGAGCAGAAGAGCGGCCATGGGTATCAGGAGATGTTTCATCTGCGGCCTCTGAGGAAAGCCCAAACGCACGGCGGAATGGTAGCAGATTTACCGGGCGAGGCCAGTTCAGGGCTTGACATGCGCCGCTGCCAGCGCATTCTGTATCGCTTGTAACTCTTTCAACACTTCACGCAGCCTGGTGGATTCCAGCGCATTGGCCCCGTCGGACTTGGCGTCCTTCGGGTTGTCGTGAACTTCCATGAAGATTCCATCCACCCCGGCAGCCACGGCCGCGCGCGCCAGGACGGGAATGAATTCCGGCTGTCCTCCGCTGACCGCGTGATCTCCATCGGCGGCCGACGACGGCAGTTGGACCGAATGGGTGGCGTCAAAGACCACGGGAACAAACTTTCGCATGATGGCCAGCGAGCGCATATCGACCACCAGATTGTTGTATCCGAAGCTCGATCCGCGCTCGGTGACGAAAACTTTGTCGTTACCCGCGGTGCGGCATTTCTCCACGATATGCCGCATATCGGCGGGCGAGACGAACTGGCCCTTCTTGATATTCACCACGCGTTCCGTCATGGCCGCAGCGACCACCAGGTCGGTCTGGCGGCATAGGAAGGCCGGAATCTGCAAAATATCGGCGACCTCGGCGACCTTGGCTACGTCGGCAGTTTCGTGCACATCGGTAAGGATAGGGACGTGTACTTCGTCCTTCACTTTTTTCAGGATGCGCAAGCCTTCGACCAGCCCCGGGCCGCGGTAGCTGCGAATGGAAGTGCGGTTGGCCTTGTCGTATGACGCCTTGAAGATGAATGGGAAATTCAGGGAACGGGTAACGCCCTTGATGACTTCCGCCATGAACAGAGCATGCTTCTCGCTCTCGATTACGCAGGGGCCGGCAATCAGGAAGAGATTTCCTGCACCGATCCGCACATTATCGAGTTGAAAGGAAGTGCTCATGTTCGAACCACCGAGGACACAGAGGACACAGAGGACACGGGGAAAATCAAACCGATCGTGAGCTTTCCTCGGTGTCCTCTGCGTCCTCCGTGGTTAACTATCTTTTGCCAACCTTTTCCGGCCGGTGGAACATTTCGACAGCGGAGGCCGCCTGGTCCGCCCGCCGCTTAAGCCCGTGTTCGTATGCAGCCCCGATAAACGCCCTAAACAGCGGATGCGGCTCCAGCGGTTTCGACTTGAACTCGGGATGGAACTGGCAGCCGATGAAGTGCGGATGATCGGGCAACTCCACCATCTCCACGTAAGTCCCGTCCGGCGTCGATCCGGAAATTCGCAGACCGCCTGCCGTCAGCGTTTCTTCGTACTCGCGATTGAATTCGTAGCGGTGGCGATGACGCTCGCTGATTTCAAGCTTGCCGTAAATCCTGTAGGCCAGCGTGTCGGGCTCGATCTTGCAAGTCCAGGCTCCCAACCGCATGGTTCCGCCCAGTTCCTCCACCCCGCGCAGTTCGCGCAGCTTATAGATCACGCGGTGCGGCGTCGCCGGATCGAACTCGCTGGAGTTGGCGTCCGCCAGCCCGCAGACGTTGCGGGCAAACTCAATACACGCTGTCTGCATGCCCAGGCAAATGCCAAAATACGGGACCTTTCTTTCGCGGGCGTAGCGAATCGCAATCAGCATGCCTTCGATGCCGCGCTTGCCAAAGCCGCCCGGCACCAGCAGGCCGTCGTAGTCGGCCAGCTGTTCTTCGTAGGTGCGGTCTCCGGTTTCAAGACCTTCAGCTTCAATCCAGTTCAGGTTCAGCTTCAGGTTGTGCGCCAGCGCACCGTGGACCAGCGCCTCTTTCAACGACTTGTAGGAATCTTCATACTCCACATACTTGCCCACGATTCCGATCGTGACTTCGGCCTTCGGGTTGTAAACCCGGTGGACGATTTCCTCCCAATCCTTGAGATCGCGATCTTTGGCCTCCAGGCGCAGGTAGCGAAGCACCAGCGAGTCCACACCTTCACGCGAGAACACCAGCGGCACTTCATAAATGGATGCAACGTCCTTGGCGGTAATGACCGCCTCTTCCTCCACATTGCAGAAGAGGGCAATTTTGGACTTGATCTCTTTAGAGAGAAACCGGTCGGTGCGGCAAAGCAGGATGTCGGGCTGAATGCCGATGCTGAGCAGTTCTTTCACCGAGTGCTGTGTCGGCTTGGTCTTGAGTTCCTGCGCGGCGGCGATAAACGGCACCAGGGTCACATGCATGAACAAGGTGTGATCGCGGCCCAGTTCCTGCCGCATCTGCCGGATGGCTTCCATGAAGGGCAGTGATTCGATATCGCCCACTGTCCCTCCGACTTCGACGATGGCAACATCCACATCCTGCGCCACCTTCTTCATCGCAGCCTTGATTTCATTGGTGACGTGAGGAATCACCTGCACGGTCTTGCCCAGATAATCGCCGCGCCGTTCCTTGGCGATGATCTGTTCGTAAATGCGTCCGGTTGTCCAGTTGTTATCGCGAGAAAGCTTGGCGTGGGTGAAGCGCTCGTAATGGCCCAGGTCGAGGTCGGTCTCGGCCCCGTCGTCGGTGACAAATACCTCGCCATGCTGGAAGGGAGACATGGTGCCGGGATCGACGTTAAGGTAAGGATCAAACTTCATCAGGTTGACTTTGAGCCCGCGACTTTCCAGCAGACAGCCAATCGAGGCCGCTGCCAGTCCCTTGCCCAATGAAGACACCACTCCCCCGGTCACAAAGATGTACTTTGCCGACATCGATTCCTCACCTTGAATTGTCTTTGAAATTTTGTGCAGGATGGGTGCACAACCAATTATGCCAGAAATGTTTTCGGGTGACTAGAAATAGTTTTTCGCCTTTGCGATCTTTGCGGTCTTTCTTTGCGTCCTTTGCGGCAAAGGGTTTGACCTGCCCTAAAAACCTTCAGAAAGCTCAACCGCAGAGGCCGCAAGGAAAGACCGCAAAGGCCGCAAAGTGAAGGCCAGCCGACGCCCCCGGTTGCGGAGTACACTGGCAACGAAGCCTGCATCTAACGTAGTTGATCCTATGCTTCAGCTGCATCGCCTCGTGATCGTTTTGCTGGCGGGAACTGCATTGTTCCTCCTGGCGGTGGCCACGCCTGCACCCGCGCAGCAGCTCGCCAAGCGGCTCATTCTCAAAGATGGTTCCTACCAACTGGCTACCAAATGGGAGGTCAAAGGTGAGCGCGTTCGCTACCTGAGCGCGGAGCGCAACGAGTGGGAAGAAGTCCCGAATTCCCTGGTGGATTGGGCGGCCACCGACCAATACGAGAAGGACCGCGCCGCCGGCAAACCCGCCCCGGAAGCGGTAGAGCTCGACAAGGAGTTAGAGGCAGAGCGCCAGGCCGACGAAGCCCGATCGCCGCATGTGGCGCCCGGTTTGCGTCTGCCCGACGACGGCGGCGTGATTCTCCTCGATACTTTCCAGACCCAGCCCCAGTTGGTCGAGCTGCAGCAGAGCAGCGGCGAGCTCAACAAGAACATGAAGGGCAACATCCTGCGGGCGACCATCAATCCCATTGCCAGCGCTAAGCAGACCATCGAACTGCCCGGCTTGCATGCCCGGATCCAGGCGCACGTCACCGTGCCCGCAATTTACGTGAATCTCGAGCAACAGGACCAGCTCGACAAAGCTATCCAGATTGCGGAGAAATCAAAGGAAGAGCAACTGCCCTGGGACCGTTTCAAGATCGTTCGCCTGCAAAGCAACAAGGACAAGCGCATCGTCGGGGACATCAAGATCGCAATCTACGGCAAGGTCAGACAGGAACAGAAGCTGGTGCCGACCACCGCGACCAAGCTGACCGGCGGCTGGGTCAAGGTAACTCCATCGAACGACCTCGAGCCCGGAGAGTACGCAGTGATCGAATTATTGGGCAAAGATGGAATGAACCTGTACGTATGGGACTTCGGAGTGAATCCAGCAGCCGGGGCAAACACGACTGCCTGGCGTCCCGATGCGTCGGCATCCAACCCCACGCCCGACAAGCCCAAGGAATTGGAGAAAAGGTAGGAGAAAGTCAGTACTCGGCAAATAGCACTTAGCCCCCGAGGGGGTGCCCCATCCTCGTCTCTCCGTTCTTTGGAGAAACAGGGTGGTGAGACTTACCAGGACGGCGCTCGTTGCAGAGTGCGGGCAGTTCCTCCGTGGAACTGGCCAAGTGCCAATTGCTAGTTGCTAAATGCCAATTGCTGATTGCCGGCTGCACCAAAACCGTTGACCCTCGCAGCACCCGCAGTTACACTGGCCTCGATTTTCCTTACCCTCAGGACTCGCCCTTGAAAGTTTATCGTCCCACGCGCCAGTTGCTGGCTGACGTCGAGCGTTTGCTCGCGGCCAGCCGGCCTTCCTCTCATCATTCTCCACTGGAGGATGTGATTGAACTGCTGTGCCGCGGGCGGCACTATGCCTGGGTCGGAATCTTCCTGGCGGTTGGAGAAGGCGCGTCGCAGCAGACATTGGGGGCAGGCCGGGATGCCCCCGGCGAAGTGGCGCTGCCGGAAACCCGTTCCAAGATTCTCATCTCAATAAAGTTGGCCTCGCGGGAATTGGGAGTGCTGAGCGTTGAGAGCGATCGTGAGGGTGCATTTGGAGCGGAAGACCGGGTGCTGCTGGAAGGCGTGGCTGATTCTCTGGCGCGCTTCCTTACGGGCCGGGGGAAGTACCTCGCCCGCAAGGCGCGCACGGATGTGTCCCGTCTGGCCATGTAGGCGCGAGCGTCTCGCTCGTGCTCCCTCACGATGAAGCCGGGCGTCAACCTGATTCTGTGCCGGTCGAGCTTGCGTCGATCGTTTTCTCTACAACCAAGTCAAAGTCAAAGGCAAAGGCATCGGACAGGAGTGTCCGACCCACACTGAATCAACCCAGCTTTGCGGCTTCTTCCTGAATTCGTTTCCATGCTTTCTCGACATGCCGCTCGGTGGTATTGGTCTGTCCCACGCATAGCCGCAGGGTCAGGCGGCCGTTCAGCCGCGTATGCGTGAGATAAAGATCGCCGCTGCGGTTGAGGCTATCCATCAAGGACTGGTTGATTTCATCTCCGCCCCGGTGTCGGAAACATACCAGGTTCAAGGGTGCGGGCGCGGCCAGCTCGAAGCGTTCGTCTTTCCTCGCCCAGCCCGCGAACTGCTGCGCCCATGCGACATGCTGCCGGACGTGGTGCTGCAAGCCTTCCACGCCATAATGCCGGATCACAAACCACAGCTTGAGCGCGCGGAAGCGCCGCCCGAGCGGAATCTGCCAGTCGCGATAATCGATTACGGCCCCGGTTTCGGTGGCCTGGTTGCGCAAGTATTCCGGCAGCACGCTCAGAGTCTGGATAAGCGCCTTGCGGTCCGCGACGTAAAAGCAATCGCAGTCGAAATTGGTGAACATCCATTTATGGGGATTGAAGCAGTAGCTGTCGGCAAATTCGAGGCCGGCGTGAGTGTGTCGAAATTCAGGACAAAGCGCGGCGGTGCCGGACATGGCGGCGTCCACGTGCAGCCAGAGCTTGTGCTCACCGCAGATGCGGCCAATTTCAGGCACCGGGTCAATCGCATTCGATGACGTGGTGCCCACGGTGGCGCACACGAAGAACGGGAGCAACCCCGCGCCGCGGTCCTGTTCGATCTGCCGCGCCAGAGCCTCGGGGCGCATGGCGAACATTTCGTCAACCTCGATAAGGCGCAGGTTGTTCCGTCCAATGCCGGCGATCTGGGCGTCTTTCTCCAGCGAAGAGTGGGCCTGCGACGAAGTGTAAGCGACCAGCTTGCCGTCGCAGCCGCGCTGGTTGCTGGCAAAATTGGTGGCCCGCTCCCGCGCCGCCAGCAGCGCGCACAGTGAAGCGCTCGAAGCCGTGTCCTGGATCACTCCTCCGCCGCTGCTGGTGGAGAGAAACTTCTGTGGCAGGTCCAGCATGTGCACCAGCCAGTCCAGCACATGGGTCTCCAGTTCGGTGCAGGCCGGGCTGGTGGCCCAGAGCATTCCCTGCACGCCCAGGCCGGAAGAAAGGAGATCGCCCAGAATCGCCGGGGCGGAAGCATTTGAAGGAAAGTAGGCGTAGAAGTTGGGTGATTGCCAGTGCGTGATGCCGGGCAGAATCAGCTTTTCGATGTCGGCGAGAATCGTGGGAAAGGCTTCGCCCTGTGCCGGAGGACTGGCCGGCAGCGATGCCCGAATCTCGCCCGGTTGGGCGCGTGAGAGCACCGGATACGACTCGATGCGTCCGTAGTAATCGGCGATCCAGTCCACCACAGCGTGTCCGTGGCGCCGGAATTCCTCGGGGGTCATGTGAAACGTTTTCTCGCCAGGCATGCACTCTTCCTTCGTGAACCTTCGTGTCCTTGGTGGTTGATGCTGTTTTAGCGGGAGGCTCAAACCAACTGTCCGTAATATACCCGCGTGTCGTATGCGAACCCGACTTGACCATCCACCAGATGCGAATCGAATATTCGCCGCAATTCGCGCAGCATGGGCACAAACCTGGCTTCGCCAGGTTGCGGTGTGTAGGACGAGGACAGCAAACGCCCTTCGAGGGCCGGATAATCGAACTGCTGCTGGTATTCAAAAGTATGGAACTGAAATCGCGAGGGTGCGAAAAATGTCTCAATCTGCCGCGTCGTGCGCTCGGAGCGCACCTCTTGATAGTCGGTGCCGTACTCCACCAGCAACTGCTCGTAGGCGCGCAGGAAGGGCGTTGATCCGGTGCGCCGCTCATTCCAGAGCAGCACGGTCCAGCCCCCGGGCCGGCAAATGCGGATGAACTCGCGACGCGCCCGCTCGCGATCAAACCAGTGCGCCGCCTGGGCCGCGGTTACAAAATCGACACTGTGATCGTCCAGCGTGGTGGCCTCCGCCGTGCCCGCCACACTGATGAAGCGAGGGTATGCGCGCAGAAATCCTTCCCCGGCTTGGCGCATCCCGGCATTCGGCTCCACGCCGAAGACGTGGTTGCCGTTCTCCAGCAGCATGCGAGCGAAAATGCCCGTACCGGAAGCGATGTCGGCGACGATGGAGGCCGAGCTGAGCCCGCATTCGTTCCCCAGAAGATCAATAACGGCAAGAGGATACCCCGGCCGGTAGCGAACGTAGTTCTCCACACGCGACGAGAAGCGCTGGGTGGAGTCCGGCACAGCCATAAAAACAGTTTAACCCGAGGAATGTGGGCGTGAGCGTCCTCGCTCGTGCGGAGTCACCGGCAAAGCCGCACGAGCGAGGACGCTCGCGCCTACATTCGCCCAAATTCGCCTTAATTGTTAAATTAGAAGATTCCATATGCGTCTCTTGGTCAGAGTCGGTACCAGTCTGATCCCGTCGGCGGGCGCCGCCATCGCCAACGGCCGCCATGCGCACGTCATTCGCTGGGCCCTTCATTGCAAAATCAGAGCTTATTTTCCTCCGCAGAAAGGGAAGTCTTCCAATGGCGACTAGCCTGCGCACTCCCGGCTCGACGCGCGACAAGCTGCTGCGCGCGAAGAATGCCGCGGCGCGGCTGGCACAGCTGACCACCGTGCAGAAGAATGCCATCCTCCTCAGGATGGCGGACGCGATTGTGTCCGATGCGGCGAGCATTACGGAAGCCAATCAGAAAGACCTGGAGTCGTCGGGACTCAGCGGCGCCATGCGTGACCGGCTCCTGCTCACTCCGGAGCGGGTCGCGGCCATGGTGTCGGGCGTGCGTGAGGTGGCCGCTCTTCCGGATCCGGTCGGTGAGACCATCGCGGAGTGGACCCGCCCCAACGGGCTGCATATCCGCAAAGTGCGCGTGCCTCTGGGCGTGGTGGGTGTCATTTACGAGTCGCGGCCAAATGTGACCGTGGATTGCGCCTCCCTGGTGCTCAAGACCGGGAACGCCATCGTGCTGCGCGGCGGCAAGGAAGCAGCCCACAGCAATCAAATGCTTGTCGAGATTCTGAACCGCGTCGATGGAATCCCCGAGGGCGCAATCGAGCTGCTGGATTCAAGCACGCGCGACTCGGTCCAGGAACTGATCAAGGCGCGCGGCCTGGTGGACGTGCTCATTCCGCGCGGCGGTCCCGGCCTGATTGCCCACGTCGCGGACAACGCCACCGTGCCTGTGATCGAGACTGGGGCAGGGAACTGCCACATCTTTGTGGACCAGTCCGCGGATTTCGCAATGGCGGACAGCATCGTGATCAATGCCAAGACGCAGCGTCCGTCGGTGTGCAATTCCGCGGAGAAACTGCTGGTACACGAGAGCATCGCAGCGGAATATGTTCCCCGCATCGTTAAGAAGCTGCTGGCGGGCGGAGTCGAAGTGCGCGGCGACGACGAGACTCGGCGCTTGGCCGCCGGCATGCCGGTTGGCCCCGCCCAACCTCAGGATTGGAGCGAAGAATATTTGCGGCTGTGCATTGCGGTCCGGGTCGTCGCCGGCTTGGAAGATGCAGTTGCCCACATCAACCGCTACTCCACCAAAAACTCGGACGCCATCGTGACCAGCAACGAAGCGCAGGCGCAACTGTTTCTCCAGCAGGTGGATTCGGCGGTGGTGTACTGGAATGCTTCGACCCGGTTTTCCGATGGAGGCGAATTCGGCTTTGGCGCGGAAATGGGCATCAGCACCCAAAAACTCCACTGCCGCGGACCCTTCGCCCTGGCGGAACTGACTTCGGCGAAGTACGAAGTGACGGGCAACGGCCAGACACGGTAGATATACCAGTGTGGGTCGGGCAAGAGTGTCCGACCCACACATGATGGGTGGGAGGTGAACGACTTGTTGCAGGCCGGCGACATGGCGCCCGACTTCGATGCTCCAGTCCTGATGGGTGGCGTCCGAAAACAGTTCCGCCTCTCGGAGCAGCGCAGCCAGCGCAACCTGGTTCTGGCTTTCTATCCGGCAAACTGGGACCCGGTCAGCGCGCAGCAGTTGGTGACCTACCAGGTGGAGCGGGAAAAGTTTCAGGCGCGGCAGGCGGAAGTGCTCGGCATCAGCGTCGATCACATCATGAACGCGGCTGCCTGGGAGCGCGAGATCGGGCCCTTTGATTTTCTGCTGGGCAGCGACTTCTGGCCGCACGGAGAAATCAGCCGGGAGTATGGAGTGTTGCGGGAAACCGGTCTGTTCCAGGGAGCTAGCGAGCGTGCCATCTTTGTAATCGACAAGGCGGGACGGATCCGGTTTGCGCGCATCTATCCCGTGCATCAGCTTCCAGATTTTGACGAAACGTTAGCGGTGCTGGGTGACCTCGCCAGAATTTGAAGCACGCGATCGCTACAGCGCCCGTTCAGGAGCCCGATGAAATTTATTTCCGCAGCGGTTCTTCCCCTCGTTCTCTTTTCCATTTTCTTCCTTTCCAACATGGGTGGAACCTCTCGATCGGCCTTCCCCGACAGGGACGCGACGGCCACGCCCCTTTTCGGGTTCCACAATTCGGCCAGCGAGACTGCCCTCGAAAGCCGCTTTCTGGCGGTGCCCGACCCGAAGCTCGCCGAAGAACACCTGCGGATTCTGACCCAGGCGCCGCACATGGCCGGTACTCCCGAGGACAAGGCCACAGCCGACTACGTTGCCCAAAAATTCCGCGAGGCCGGGCTCGAAACCGAGATCGTCGAATACCGCGTCTGGATGAACTACCCGGAGGAAATCAGCGTGGACGTGACCGCGCCGGAGGGCGTCACCATGCATGGCCCAACGCGGGAGCGGGTGAACGGCGATCCCTTCCAGGATGATCCCCGCGTGGTGATGCCCTTCAACAGCATGTCGCCGTCAGGTGACGTGGAGACCGAAGTGGTTTATGCGAACTACGGGTCGCCCGCCGATTTTCAGAAGCTCGAACAAATGAAGATCGACGTTCGAGGCAAGATCGTGCTGGTGCGTTACGGGCAAAACTTTCGCGGCGTGAAAGCCTTCGTGGCCCAGGAACGTGGCGCGGCCGGCGTACTCATCTACTCCGATCCTGCCGACGACGGCTGGCGCCACGGAGACAAATATCCTCAAGGGCCCTGGCGTCCCGACACCGGCGTGCAGCGCGGGTCCATCGGGTACATGTTTCAATATCCCGGCGATCCCACCACGCCCGGAATAGCCTCGGTGCCATCGCTTCCAGATTCCAAACGCACGGTCCCCGAGGCGGCGGCGCAGTTGCCCTGGATTCCTACCACGCCGCTTTCCTACGCGGACGCATGGCCCATCCTCGAACATCTGGGCGGACCCGACTCGCCGCGCGAGTGGCAGGGTTCCTTGCCGTTCACCTATCACGTCGGACCAGGGCCCACCAAAGTGAAGATGCAACTCAAACAGGACTACCAATTCCGCACCATCTGGGACGTGATCGGCCAGGTGCGCGGCAGCGAACTGCCGGACGAGTGGGTAGTGGCGGGCAATCATCGTGACGCCTGGGTGTATGGCGCGGTTGATCCCAACAGCGGAACGGCTGCGATGCTGGAATCCGTGCATGGCCTCGGCGAATTGCTCAAGTCAGGCTGGAAGCCGAAGCGGACGATCGTCATCGGCAGCTGGGACGGCGAAGAAGAAGGACTGATCGGTTCCACGGAGTGGGGCGAACAGCACGAGACCGAACTGGCCAACGCTGTTGCCTATTTCAACATGGATGTGGCGGTATCAGGCTCGAAGTTCGGGGCGTCGTCGGTGCCCACGCTCAAGCAGTTTATCCGAGACGTGACCCGGGTCGTGCCCAGCCCCAAGGGCGGCATGCTCTACGATGACTGGCGAAGGAGCAGCCAGTCGGGGGCAGAGGCCGAACCCAGGCCCACCCAGGACATCGGCAGTACGGACCGTGCCCCGGCCGCACCGGGCAGGCTCGATGTGCCGGTCGGAGACCTGGGCAGCGGCTCCGACTACACGGTCTTCCTGCAGCATCTCGGGGTGCCGTCGTCGGACGTAAGTTCGAGTGGTTCGTATGGCGTGTACCATTCCGTCTTCGACAACTTCAACTGGTTTAAAAAATTCGGCGATCCCGACTTTACCTACGAGCAGGAGATGGCGCGGGTGTTTGGGCTGGAAGTCATCCGCATGTCTGATGTCGATGTGTTGCCCTATGACTACGGGGAATATGGCAAGGAAATCGGCGCCTACGTGGAAGCCGCGCGGCGAAAATCGCAAGCTGTATTCGGCGGGCAGCCCCCGGACTTTGCCGAGGCCCTTCGCGCCGCCCACCAATTTGAACAGGCAGGAATCAAGATCCACCGCAAGCAGGAAAATCCCGGGAATGGCTCCGCCCGTCTGAATCAGGCGCTGCGCCAGGCGGAGCGTGCGCTGCTGCTTCCTGAGGGACTACCCAACCGCCCCTGGTTCCGCCACGCTATCTATGCACCTGGCCAGTACACCGGCTACGCCGCGGTGGTCATTCCGGGAGTGAACGAGGCCATCGACAAGCGTGACCTGGAACGCACCCGGCAGCAGATCGCAGTCCTGGCCGCGGCCCTGAATCGCGCGGCCAAGGTGCTGGAGGAGTATCGCTGATGACGCCTGGGACGGCCGTGCACGAAATCCTGCGGACCCTGCCCTCCGCCGCAGGGGCGACTTTCCTCGCGCTCTTTCCCATCGTGAATCCCTTTGGCGGGGTGCCGCTGTTTTTCGCATTGACCGCCGACTTCTCCGACCGTGAACGCAACTGGACCGCCCTGAAGACCGCGTTGTACGTGCTGGGCATCCTGGTGGTCTTCATGTTTTTCGGACGCTTTGTGCTCAACTTCTTTGGCATTTCGCTGCCTGTGCTGAAGATTGCCGGCGGCCTGATCGTCGCCCACAGCGCGTGGGGCATGGTGACGGCTTCTGCCCGCATCACTCCGGCCGAGACGGATGAAGCTGCCGAAAAGAATGATATTTCTCTCACTCCGATGGCGATGCCCATGCTTTCCGGCCCGGGCTCGATCGGCGTAGTGATGGGCCTGGCCGCGCACGCCAACAGCCTGACGACCTACATGGGGATGGTGATCGGGATCGCGGCCCTTGCCCTCAGCGTTTACCTGTTCCTGCGGCTGGGAGGACCGTTGGTAGCGAGGTTGGGCCCGGGCGCGGTGGCCGGCATCACGCGCATCTTCGGCTTTCTGATTTTTGCGGTGGCTGTGCAGTTAGTGTGGGACGGCGTGGCGGATTTCAGGTAGCAGCACGAACCACGTGGGGACAGCCGCCCTCGGCTGTCCAGCCGAGCGAAGCTCGGCAGTAATGTGGTTAGACTGAAGCTTGATTCCCGGAACACAACGGCTCAGCTTCGCTGAGCCGGACAGCCGAGGGCGGCTGTC
Organism: Terriglobia bacterium; assembly: GCA_963797385.1. GTDB lineage: Bacteria > Acidobacteriota > Terriglobia > Terriglobales > Acidobacteriaceae > JAIQFF01. The sequence goes on along the minus strand of CAWCPY010000009.1, from coordinate 74,241 downwards.
CCCACGTGGTTCATAACTACTTCAGGCTGACCAGCTTCTCCACCAGGCCCGAATAGTCTTTTTTCTCCAGCCCGTGCACCTGCTTGTTGTACTCGTCAACCTTCGAGGAGTAATTCATCGAGCAGAACTTCGGTCCGCACATGGAGCAGAACGCTGCTTCTTTGTAGTAGTCGTCGGGCAGAGTCTCGTCGTGCATGGAACGCGCGGTCTCGGGATCGAGCGAAAGCGCAAACTGCTTTTCCCAGTCGAAGGTGTAGCGGGCATAGCTGAGCGCGTCATCGCGGTCCTGTGCGCCGGGCCGATGCCGGGCAAGGTCGGCCGCGTGGGCCGCAATTTTGTATGCGATGATGCCGTCCTTCACGTCTTTTTCATTCGGTAGCCCTAAATGCTCTTTGGGCGTGACGTAGCACAGCATGGCGGCGCCATGCCATCCGATCATCGCCGCCCCGATGGCCGAAGTGATGTGGTCGTAGCCGGGTGCGATGTCCGTGACCAGCGGGCCCAGGGTGTAGAAAGGCGCTTCGTAGCAGAGCTCTTTTTCCTTGTCCACCTGTTCTTTGATCTTGTCCAGCGGCACGTGGCCAGGACCTTCGATCATGACCTGCACGTCATACTCCCAGGCCTTTTTGGTGAGCTCTCCCAGAGTTTTGAGTTCCGCGAACTGGGCTTCGTCGCTGGCATCGGCGATACAGCCGGGCCGCAGGCCGTCGCCCAGGGAGAACGACACATCGTGCTTGATGAAAATTTTGCAGATCTCGTCAAAGCACTCATACAGAAAATTCTGCTGGTGATGGTGGGCCATCCACTGCGCCAGAATCGCCCCGCCGCGGCTGACGATCCCGGTGATGCGCTTGGAAACCAGCGGCAGATACTGAATCAGCACCCCGGCATGGATGGTCATGTAGTCCACGCCCTGCTCCGCCTGCTCTTCGATTACTTCCAGCATCACGTTCTTATTCAGATCTTCGATCCTCTTGACCCGCGAAATAGCTTCGTAAATCGGCACCGTGCCGATGGGCACGGGCGAGTGCCGCAGGATGGCTTCGCGAATCTCATGGATGTTGCCGCCGGTGGAGAGGTCCATCACGGTATCGGCGCCGAAGTGCACCGAGGTGTGCAGTTTCTTGAGTTCTTCCTCGATGTTTGAGGTCACCGCCGAGTTGCCGATGTTGGAATTGATCTTGCACAGCGAAGCCACGCCGATGCACATGGGCTCGAGTTCAGGATGATTGATATTGGCCGGAATGATCATCCGCCCGCGGGCCACTTCGTCGCGCACCAGTTCCGGCGTCAGCTTCTCGCGGTGCGCGGTGTACGCCATCTCTTCGGTGATGACTCCCCGGCGCGCATAGCGCATCTGGGAAAAATTGCCGTCCGTATTGCTGGATTTGCGGCTGGCGATCCACTCCGCCCGGGGCTGGGGAACACTGTGTCCATTGCTGCCGTTCGTGGAAGTCATGATGATGATTTTTCCTTGGCGTTTCTTCGAAGATTATACGCCGCGCTGTAGCGCCGGCGTCTCGCCGGCTGTCGGGCGGGCATCCTGCCCGCCCCCGTGGGCAGGATGCCCCCGAGCCAGCCGGCAAGATGCCGGCGCTACACATAACATTTTCCGCGCTTGTCCGTCTAAGCCCGAGGCCCTAGAATCAACAGTTCTTTTCCGTGAGGTCAACCATGCGCTCGCTCTCTTTCGTTCCGGCAATCGTCTTGCTGCTGGCGGCAGCCAGTTTCGGCCAGACCGCTGCTCAACCGGTGGTCAATCTCGACACCATCGACAAGACCGTCGATCCCTGCGTGGATTTCTACCAGTATGCCTGCGGCAACTGGCTGAAGACGGCGGTCATTCCGCCGGACCAGACGTCCTGGGTGAGCTTTGTCGAGATTCGGGAGAGAAATTCCGCGGTCATGCGCGAGATCCTGGAGAAAGCCTCAGTCGCCAATGCGGGACGCGATGCCATCAGCCAAAAAATTGGCGACTACTATGGTTCCTGCTTAGACGAGACGGCTGTCGACGCCAAGGGGGTCGCGCCCCTGGCGCCCGAACTCAAACGCATCGCGGGAGCAAAGGACAAAACTGCCCTGATCGAATCTGTGGCCCGGGTTCAGATGCTTGGGCCTAATCCGCTGTTCAATTTTTATTCCTCTTCTGACCTGCACAATGCCGGCGAGGTGATCGCCTACATTGACCAGGGTGGTCTGTCGTTACCCGATCGCGACTACTACCTCAAGGATGATCCCAAGATGGCGGCCGCCCGCGCCAGCCTGGTGGAATATGCGACCCAGTTGTTCACCCTGAGCGGACAATCTCCCCAGCAGGCCGCGGCTTCCGCGCAATCCGTGTTGCGCATCGAGACCGCCCTGGCCAAGGCTGCCATGGACCGCACCGCGCGCCGCGATCCCAAGACCCGCGATCATAAGATGACCCGCGATGAGGCCATCGCCCTGGCGCCCAACTTCCATCTGGATCGCTACTTTGCTGCCATGGGCAAGCCGAAGTTTTCCGAGTTGAACGTTTCCAATCCGGATTTCTTCAAGCAGGTGAATGGCGCCCTTGAGTCGGAATCGCTGGACGCCCTGCGTACCTACGTAAGCTGGCATCTGCTCGATGGCGCCGCTCCCTGGCTTTCCAAACCCTTCGTGGAAGCCAACTTCAAGATGCAACAGGCCCTGACCGGGCAGTCGGAAATCAAACCACGCTGGAAGCGCTGCGTCAGCGCCACGGATAACGCGCTAGGCGAGGCCCTGGGCCAGCGCTACGTGGAGCAGGCCTTTGGCGCCGATGGCAAACAGCGCATGCTGAAGATGGTTGACGCGCTTGAAAAGAGTCTGGACCAGGACATCAAGACCCTGCCCTGGATGACGGAGGAGACGAAGAAGCAGGCCAAAGTGAAGCTGGACGCAATTCGCAACAAGATCGGCTATCCCGATGTCTGGCGCGACTACAGTTCGCTCAAGATCGTGCGCGGCGACCTGCTGGGAAATTTCCTGCGCGCCAATGAATTTGAGGCGAAACGCCAGATTGCCAAGATCGGCAAGCCTCTGGACCGCAACGAATGGCAAATGACTCCGCCCACCGTGAACGCGTATTACAGTCCGCCGCGGAATGAAATCGTGTTTCCCGCCGGCATTCTGCAGCCGCCCTTTTTCGACAAGCAGGCTGACGATGCCATCAATTTCGGCGGCATCGGGATCGTCATCGGCCACGAACTGACCCATGGTTTTGACGATCAGGGCCGCAAATTCGATCCGCAGGGCAATCTACGCGACTGGTGGACAGCGCAGGATGGCACGGAATTTGAGAAGCGCGCCAGCTGCATCGCCGATGAATACGGCAATTTCGTCGCCGTCGATGACCTGAAACTCAACGGCAAGCTGACGCTGGGCGAAAACACGGCTGACAACGGCGGCGCGCGCGTCGCGCTGATGGCCCTGGAGCAGATGATCGCCGACGGCCAGGCTGGCCCGGCGGCTCAAACCATCGACGGCTACACCCCACAGCAACGTTTCTTTCTCGGCTTCGGGCGCGCCTGGTGCGAAAAAAGGCGTCCGGAATACTCCCGCATGCTGGTCAGCGTCGATCCTCATTCGCCGGGAAAATACCGCGTGGACGGCGTAGTGCAGAACATGCCGGAATTCCAGAAGGCCTTCAACTGCAAGGCCGGCCAGCCCATGGTGCGGGAGAACGCCTGCCGGGTATGGTGACCACGTAGGGGCGGACGCCCTCGTCCGCCCAGTCGAGCGTAGCTCGACAGCCTTCTTGGGAGCGTCAGGTCAGGCGCAGCGTACCTCCGGCGGACGGCCGGGGGAGGCTGGCCATAGGTGCTAACTCAGGGCAGAATTACTTCCGGTTTGCCCGTGATCCAGAGGAGCTCATCTACAGACCGAAGAGTTGTTCATGAAGACCGCTGTCGGCAGTTTTTTAGACTAGTTTCCCAACGGGAGAGGGCAGTACATCCGTGAATCTGTCGACCGTGATCGACGAGATCCCGTGAGACATTGCCTGCGTTCAGTCGACCACTGGCCAGGGCCAAGGGGGTGTAGTGGAACCATTTCAGATTCACGTCGCGGATGAGGTGCTCGATGATTTGCGGGCACGGTTGCGCCATACAAGATGGCCCGACCAGATACCCGGTATAGGCTGGGAACAGGGCACAGAGTTGGACTGGTTACGAAGCCTCGTGTCCTGCTGGGCCCAGGGGTTCGAGTGGCGTGTCTGGGAGCGGAGGCTCAACGCGTTCAACCACTTCACCTGGGAGGGCATCCACTTTGTGTACCAGCGTGCGGCATCGGGTAGAGGTGTGCCGCTCATTCTCACGCACGGCTGGCCCGGCAGTTTCCTCGATTACTTGGACATGCTGCCGATGCTCGAACGCTTCGACGTAGTCGTACCGTCCCTGCCGGGGTATGGTTTCTCGCCGCGTCCACTCAAGGTCGGCATCAACTACCGATACGTCTCGGAGCGCTGGCACCGGCTCATGTCTGAGCTTGGTTATTCTCGCTATGCTGCGAGCGGTTATGATTTTGGGGCCGGTGTGACGACGATCCTGGCGCTTGACCATCCCGAGGCGGTGATCGGGATCCATCTCACCACACTGGAATCGGACCTCGCCCCCGTGGTGGACGATACGGAGCTGTCCGATGTCGAGCGTTCGTACCTTGCCGTGAACCGGCGCTGGGATACGAGGGAGCGGGGCTACAGCGCGATCCAGTCCACCAAGCCGCAGACTGTCGGCTATGGACTCAACGACTCTCCGGCAGGGCTCGCGGCATACGTAGGTGAGAAGTGGCACTCGTGGAGCGACGTTACCCCGACCGACGACTTCCTTTGCGCTACGCTCACGTTGTACTGGATCACGCAGAGCATCACCTCGTCGATGCGCGACTATTGGGACAATCGCTGGCACCCGGTCGATCCCGCCTACGTCAGCACGCCCACGGCGTTTGGCGTTTTCGCGCACCAGACCGTTCCCGAGGGCGAACTGCCGCGCTCGTATCTGGAGCGCCTGTACAACATCCAGCGCTGGACAGTCTTTCCGCGCGGCGGGCACTTCGCCCCGGCTGAGGAACCAGCGGCGGTCGCAGGGGACCTGACCGCCTTCTTCCTTGGTCTGAGCTGAGGCCAGGCTGACGATCCGCGTGGAAACAATTAGAGCTTTTATGACGAAAATATTCGCCATTGCATCAGCGTCGCTTGTCACCGTGGCGGCAATTTCTCCGGTTGCGGCCCAAACTGTAGATCGACTCGTAGGGAAGAATGTATCCATCGCGCAGACCAACTATAAAGGCCGGAATGCGATCCGGGTGGTAGCTACGCCCGCGGCCACAAACGGCACGTCGTACGCCTTGATCAAGGATTTGTCTTTTCGAAACGGCGTCATCGAAGTGGATTTGGCCGGCCAACCTGCCGCTGATGCATTTGCCGGCACCCGCGGCTTTATCGGCATCGCGTTTCGGATCCAGCCCGACGGGCGCTACGAGTACATTTATCTCCGACCAACGAACGGCCGGGCCGACGATCAAGTCCGGACGGGAAATACGGGGACAGACGGAACGTTCCCCAGTTTTCGGGATTAGGCGATTAAGGATAGGTTGGTCTGTCGCGGGTCAGGCGGGCTCTTCTTAGGCCGACCTCCCTTTGCGCGGGGCGAGCAGTCGCAAAGTGGAGCGCTCCAGGTCCGCGATAAACTCCGGCGTAGCCAGCGGTCGTCCGGTATAGGTAGATTGGCGAAGCGCGCCCAGGTCGCGCGGCGAATCTCCTTCGGCGAGATATTCCCGCCACTGTGCTGCCGTCCAACGGGCTCGCCAGCGTTCCATTGCCAACAGCGCCTCGGGAGCGGCGGCGCCGCAATGGACTGCGGCGCTGGACCAGGGCCACTGCTCGGCGGCCTCCACCATGCCGGCGCGCACCGGGTTCAACTCGGCATAACGCAGCGCGGTCCAGAGATGCGGTTCGTCGAGCGGGCAGGAATAGAATCGGCCCTGCCACACATGGCCCGAGGAACGCTGGTGAGCGTTCCAGTAGGCCGCGTAGCGTCCGTGCGTGTGCTGGAGGGTCTTCGCCAGGGCGGCGGACGAACGCGGCACAGCGATCAAGTGCACGTGGTTGGACATGAGGCAGTAGCCCAGCAGCGAGAGACTGTAGAGGTCGGAATACTGCCGCAGCAATTCCAGATAGACAAGCCGGTCGGCATCCTGCACCAAAACGGTTTGGCGGGCGTTGCCGCGCTGGGTAACATGGTGGGGGAGATCGACGACCACGACTCGAGGCAGGCGAGCCATGAAGAAAACGTACCAGAAAGCTGGAAACTGGGAGTGGGGAAGCTGACTTTTTGGGCCGGAGTGAGCCGGGCAGATTCCCTATATTGGGAGAAAAACCGGGGAACGTTCCGTCTGTCCCCGTATTTCCCTTCCGTCTGTCCCCGTATTTCCCCGTATTTCCCCGTATTTCCCTGGAGAGCCAAACCAAGCGGAGCGTACCTCCGATGCCGAACGCACACGCCAAGACCCCGCTTCGGACCGGCCTCCTCCGATCCCTTATTCGATGGCTCGTCATCGGCCTGGTGCTTCTTTGGTCGCTTGTCGCGCTGATCATTCTGGCCGCCCGATGGATCGACCCACCGACAACCGCGGTGCACATCCAGCGCCGCTTGCAGGCCTGGGTCCACCGCACGCCGTATCGCGAACGCTACAGGTTCATTCCGCTCAGCCAAATCTCGCCCAATCTCCAGCACGCTGTAATCGCCGCAGAGGACGCGCATTTCTACCAGCACCATGGATTCGATTGGCACGAGATCCAAATCGCTGCCAAAGACGATTTGGAAGGCGATCGCACTCGCGGGGCCTCCACTATTACGCAGCAACTCGTAAAAAACTTATTCTTCGGAACGGGTCGCTCTATCCTCCGCAAGGGCGCAGAGGCCACACTGGTGCCGGTGGCCGAATTCGTCCTCGGCAAGCGGCGCATTCTGGAGATCTACCTCAACGTAGTCGAGTGGGGCCCTGGTATTTATGGTGCGGAGTCGGCGTCTCAGTATTACGACGAAACCGCAGCCCGGAATATCGACCGGCAACAGGCGGCACGGCTGGCTGCAATTCTGCCGGCTCCCCTAAAGCGACGACCCGAGCGCATGAATAACTACAGCGCGCTTATCCTGGAGCGGATGGACCAAATGGGATGGTAATCGTGGCTAACAATTACCATTACGGCAGCTTTTGTTTACTCTTTCATCGCGGTTCTGGCTGGACTTTCTAGCTTTGGCTAAGCGGTATTAACCTACCCGGCTTAAGTAAGGGCCAGTGGGGCGGCTGTCACCGCGTGGTTTGTGCCTGCCGCCTGCGTTGACTTTATTTACACCCTCCCCCTAAGATGGCTCACCTGAAGTCTGGCTTTGGGCGTTGCGGGCAATCTCTTCATGGGCGAAATGATCGGCCAGAACATCTCTTACTACCGGGTGATCGAGAAGCTTGGTGGCGGCGGGATGGGCGTGGTTTACAAAGCTGAAGACACGCGCCTGCATCGCTTCGTTGCCCTGAAGTTCCTTCCCGAAGACGTTACCCGCGACCCCACCGCTCTCACCCGCTTCCGCCGCGAAGCGCAGGCGGCATCCGCGCTGAATCATCCCAACATTTGCACCATTCATGACATTGGGGAAGAGGGCGACCAGGCCTTCATCGTGATGGAGTACCTGGAAGGCGAGACCCTGAAACATCTCATTGGCAACCGGCCGCTGGAGATGGAGACGCTGCTCTCGATCGGTATTGACGTGGCCGAAGCGCTCGACGCCGCCCATGCCAAAGGCATCGTGCATCGCGACATCAAGCCGGCGAACATCTTTGTGACCACGCGCGGAGCCACCAAGATTCTTGACTTTGGGCTGGCCAAGGTGGCGCACGAAGGGAACCGGGCGCTGAATCCCACGGACGTGACGAAGACCGAGGACGCGAACGCGCAGCAGCACCTCACCAGTCCGGGTTCGGCCCTGGGTACCGTGGCTTACATGTCGCCGGAGCAGGTGCGGGGCAAGACGCTGGATTCGCGCACCGACCTGTTTTCCTTTGGCATCGTCCTGTACGAGATGGCGACGGGCACAGTTCCGTTTCGCGGGGAGACCTCCGGAGTGATCTTCGACGCGATCATGAACCGCGCGCCGCTGGCGCCGATCCGGTTGAACCCGAATCTGCCGCCGAAGCTGGAAGACATCATCAACCGCGCCCTGGAAAAAGACCGCGAGCTGCGTTATCAGCATGCTGTCGATATCAAGTCGGAGTTGCGGCGTCTGAAGCGGGATTTGGAGTCCGGGCACAGCTCAGCGGTGAGTTCTTCTTCCGAGCCTGCGTACAGTGGAAACGCCGCGCCGGTGGAAGCGACATCTGCCCCGGCGCACCGAACCAGCGGATCGGCGCGCGTGGTGGCTTCGGTCTCCTCGGGCGCTGTGGCTACAGTCCCAGAGGCTCCTCAACCGCGGCCGTTGTGGCGAAGGCTCATCCTACCCGGCGCTGTTGTTCTTCTGCTGGCGCTGCTTGCCGGTGGATTCTACTGGCGTAAGCATCAGAGCGTGCAACTGACGGACAAAGACCAGCTCATTCTTGCCGACTTTACCAATCAAACCGGCGACGCCGTCTTCGATTCGACGCTGAAGGAAGCGCTGGCCATTCAGCTCGAGCAGTCCCCGCTGCTGCAACTGGTGAGCGATGCGGAACTGCACAGCAACCTGCAGTATCTGGGACAGGCGCGCGAGCAGAAGATTACACCCGAGCTGGCGCAACAACTGGGGCAGCGTCTCGGAGTAAAGGCCTACCTGGCTGGCACCATCGCCAGCCTGGGACCATCTTACGTAATCTCGATCAATGCGGTAAATTGCGCCACCGGAGAGGTGTTCGCGCGGGAACAGGAAACCGCTCCTGACAAGACCTCGGTCCTGGCGGCAGTGGCGAAAGCCGCTACCGCGATGCGGGCGCGCCTGGGCGAGTCGATGGCCTCGATCCAGAAGCTGTCCACGCCCTACACCAACGTGACCACGACTTCACTACAGGCCTTCCACGCATTTTCCCTGGGTGAAGAGGAGCATCGCCTGGGCCGGGATTTTCCCCAGGCGTCGTCCTTTTACCAGGAGGCCTTGCGGCTTGATCCCAGTTTCGCCATGGGTTACGCGCGACTGGGTGTGGCCTACAGCAATCAGGGGGCGTTCACTAAGGCCATCGAGTATCTCAAGAAAGCCTATGACCTGCGCGAGCGTGTGACCGAGCGCGAGCGCATGTACATCGAGTCGCAGTACGCGCTGCAGCAATTCGATTTGCCCAAGGCCCTGCAATCCTACAAACTATTTGTGGCGACCTACCCGCGGGATGCGGCCGCCTGGAACAATCTGGCCAACGCCTACGGGCTGGTGGGTGACATGGAACAAGCCCTCGCCGGTTTCAAAAAGACCTGGGAAATTGCCAAGTGGAACAACGTCGCCGCTAACAATGCCGCGGGTACGCTCATTGGCATAGACCGTTTGCAGGAGGCCGAGCAATACCTGAAAGAAGCGGTGGACCAGGGCGGGAGCGATGACACCAACTACCACAGCAATGCCATGATGGACGATTTCCTGTCGAACCGGCCGGACTGGGACAAGCATGTGCAGTGGGCGGCAGTCCGCCCCGACGGTTTTACCGTGGAAGCGGGGGCAGCGACGATCTACTTTTCCATGGGCAAAATGCATGACGCCGACCGGCTATGGGAGCACGCGGCGCAAAGAGCTGACCAGCAACACCTGCCCGACGCCGCGGGCGGAATCTATTCAGTCAAAGCAGTACACGATGCCTTGGCCTCGAACTGTTCCGCGGCCCGCGATTCCGCTCACCGTGGGCTGACGCTTGACCATTCCACCGCGACTGTCCCCGACGCCGCTCTGGCTCTGGCCCTGTGCGGCGAGACTGGGCCGGCGCTTGCGGAAATACAACGCCTGGCTGCGGAAGTGCCGAACAATACCCTGGTCAACGAAATCTACTTGCCTGAAGTGAAGGCCGCCGTTGCCCTGATGCAACACCACCCCGAACAGGTCGCCGGACTTCTGTCTCCGGCCTCTGCCTACCTGCTGGTGTCAAAAGTTCCACATCTGCAGGGCCGTGCATCTTTAGAGATGAAGAATCCGCAGCAGGCAGTTACTGACTTTGAGCCCGGCATCCGCTACCGCGGCCTCTCCCTGGGCGAAGGGGCGAACGGGACATCGCAAGTCCCGGACTACGCTCTCTGTCTGCTGGGAACGGCGCGGGCGCAAACCCAGACCGACCGGTCGGCGGCCGCCCGGACCTACCAACAACTCCTGCAACTCTGGAAGAATGCCGATGCGGACTTCATCCCTGCGCAGGAAGCCCGCCGCGAGTTGACGGCCTTGACCGCCCAAGCTAACAACTGAGCGCCGGATTAAGCGCCAGTTTTCCGCTCTCACAAGCCCCATCTAATCCTCCGCCTGGTCGATTTCGAAGAAGCGCAGTAAAGAGGCTTGACATATTCCCATATGGGAATGTAATATCTTTTCCATGGCAAGAGCGGCGACCACGTCGGATGCTTTCAATGCGATCGCCGAGCCCAGGCGGCGGCAGATCTTGAATTATCTTGCGTTGGAGGCACGGCCCGTCGAGGACATTGTCTCCGGCCTCGGCTTCGAGCAGCCATCGGTGTCGAAGCATCTTCGGGTGCTGCGCGATGTCGGACTGGTCCACGTACGCCGCAACGGACGGCACAGGCTCTATCGAACCAATGCCGACGCCATCCGCCCGCTGCATGAGTGGACGAAAACATTCGAACGTCTCTGGCAGCACCAGTTGAATCGCGTCAAGGAACGAGCCGAGGCCAGGAGCAGGTCGTTGGACAAGGAATGATTCAATTTGATCGGAGGAGGAACGATGATTTCGACAGGAACCGAGATTGAGAATTTGACCGTCAACATAAACCAGGAAGTGCAGGTCCAGGCGCCCCTGGAAACCACATTTGCGGCGCTGCTTGAACAGATGGGGCCGGGGAATGACACTCCCGAAGGTAACCCCATGCCGATGAAGATCGAGGCCTGGCCCGGAGGTCGCTGGTATCGCGACCTGGGCGATGGCAACGGCCACCTCTGGGGCCATGTGCAGGCCATCAAGCGTCCGACCCTGCTCGAAATCACCGGGCCGCTGTTCATGTCGTATGCGGTGGTCTCCAATCTGCAATATCGGCTAAGTGAGGTGGACGGCGGCACCCTGATCAAGTTCCACCACAAGGCATTCGGGCTGATTCCGGATGATCACAAGCAAGGTATGGTCAAGGGCTGGAGCCACATTCTCGCTCGCGCCCTGAAGCGGGCCGAAGGCAGCCGGTAGTAGTGAAGGTGAAACGTCAGACGGTGGGGAGGAACCATGTGTCCTGCGTGTATAGCGAGTGCGGCGTTGATCGCCGGCAGCGTGACCACGACCGGCGGACTTGGCGCGTTCGTGGTGAACATCCTGCGCAAGAAAAAGAGCGTGAAAGCAAGCGTTTCGAAGAATGCAGCCAATTTCTGTAAGGAGAGAGAAATGACGATGACTACTGCAACCAGCAAGAACGAAAAAGTGGTGTCGCAGGCCGATTGGGTTGCTGCCCGGAAGGAACTTTTGGCCAAGGAAAAGGAGTTCACCCGCCTGCGTGATCAGCTCAGCCGGCAGCGGCGAGAACTGCCATGGGAGGAGGTAGAAAAACGGTACACGTTCGATTCGCCGAAAGGCAGGGAAACGTTAAGTGACCTTTTCGGTGGAAAGAGCCAGTTGATCGTTTACCACTTTATGTTCGGTCCGGGATGGAAAGAGGGCTGCCCGAGCTGCTCCTTCCTGGCGGATACCTTCGACGGCGTGACCGTGCACCTTGCCCAGCGCGACGTGAACTTCACAGTGGTTTCACGGGCGACCCTGCGCGAGATCGAAGCCTTCAAGAAGCGTATGGGGTGGAGCTTCAAGTGGGTTTCTTCGTTCGGTAACGACTTCAACTTCGACTACCACGTTTCGTTCTCGAAAGAGGAAAAAGCCCAGGGCAACGTTTACTACAACTACGGCAAGACCGAGTTTCCTGCCGAAGAAGCCCCTGGGATGAGCGTCTTCTATAAGAACGAAGCCGGCGAAATCTTCCATACCTATTCCAGCTATGCGCGCGGTCTCGACAACATGATCGGAACCTATAACTGGCTTGACCTCACGCCCAAAGGGCGAGACGAAGACGGCTTGACGTTTTCCATGGCCTGGGTGCGGCACCATGATCGATACGCCGGCGGCCAGGCAGTCGATCCCAAGCAAACGTACGTGCAGCCGGCGCGATCTGAGGAAGCCTGCTGTTCCGACGTCCATCACCGGTAGGTTCTCGTCGCGAATTCACATGAAGGAGATCGAAATGACACCCATGCTTGAACCGATGCTGCATGAAATCCGCCAGGAGGCCGTCATCACCAGGCGGGTCCTCGAAAGAGTGCCGGCCGACAAGTTATCGTGGAGGCCTCATCAAAAATCAATGTCGCTGGGCCAGTTGGCACTTCACGTCGCCACTATTCCGGGCGCGCTGGCAAAGCTTGTGCAATTGGATGAGTTTGACGCCGCGCGGGCTAATTTTAATCCCCCGGCCCCGAACAATCTGAAGGAGATTCACACTGCTCTCGATGAAAGTGTTCGTGCAGCCGAAGAGTGCCTGAGCCGCATGAGTGAACAGGCGGCACGGGGAAACTGGCGTCTGATGGTGAATGGAAAACAGGCCTTCAGCCAGCCCCGGGTCGGAGTGGTCAGGTCGATCATGTTGAACCACTGGTATCACCACCGGGGGCAGTTGTCGGTCTACCTGCGATTACTGGACGTTCCGGTGCCGGTGATTTACGGCCGCAGTGCAGATGAAAATCCCTTTGCCTGAAAAATTGCCGGCTCAGTGTCCGCCGAATCCCTTGAATCCCTTGCGCCGCTGCTCGCTGTAGCGGTGCAAGGCATCATTGATGATGGGATAGGCTTCTGCCGCCGGTTGGATCTCATCCACCTCGACCGCTTTACCTTCCAGCTGCTTGTAGTCCTGGAAGAAGCGCCGCAGCATGAGCGAGCGGTGAGGCGGCATCTCCGCGGCCTCCTGGTAAGCGTTGAACTCCGGGTCCTGCGTGGCCACCGCGATAATTTTGTGGTCCTTCTTTCCGGTATCGATCATGGTCATCAACCCGATGGTGCGGGCGTGAATCAGCGTGAGCGGGACGACCGCCTCCTGGCACAGCACCAGCACGTCGAGGGGGTCGTCATCTTCGGCGAGCGTCTGCGGGATGAAGCCGTAGTTGGCGGGATAGTACACGGCGGAATAAAGCACACGATCCAGTTTGATCAACCCGCTGACCTTGTCGAGTTCATACTTTACGCTGGATCCGAATGGGATCTCGACGATGCTGAAAAACTCCTGCGGCAACTTGTCGCCGGGGGTCACGTCATGCCAGGGATGGATCATCAGGCCTCGCTTGGGTTGCCAGGACTTCTCGCATTATATCGGCTATCCGGACATCTTGACCCGCGCCAGAGGCAGGGATAGAGTTACAAGTGGTGGCAATTATGTCGGGTGAAACCGGGAAATATCTTAAATTCGGCGGGGCCGTAGTTTTGATCCTGCTCTCCATGGGATATCTGGCCTATACCGGCGTGCAGGAGAGCAAGAGCTACTACGTCACCATCAAAGAGTTGCGCGGTATGGGCGACGGCGCTTACACCAAGCATTTGCGCGTGGCCGGGAATGTCCAGCCCGGTTCGATCAAACGCACCGGTACTCGCGTTGAATTTTCGCTGGTGGAGAACGATCAGCTTCTGCCCGTGGTTTACAGCGGAACTGAAGCGCCCCCGGATACCTTCAAAGATAACTCCCAGGCCCTGGCCGACGGCAGCTTTGGACGCGACGGCGTCTTCCACGCCAAACAACTGCAAGCCAAGTGCGCCTCGAAATATGCGCCCCAGCAGCCGGGCACGCAATCCTCTATGTAAAACCACGTAGGCCCGGACGCCCTCGTCCGGGCGGGCGAGCGAAGCTCGCCTGGGTTTGCCGTTGAATGTCCGGCGTTTCTCTTTATCCCAATTCCTTTCCGAACCGAGCAGAGCTTCGCACCGACGGGCGGGTGAGGGCACCCGCCCTACGTGGTATCTTCCAATCACGTGGACGTTTCTCCCATCATCACGCTGACTGGCCTGGTCAAGCAGTTCGGCCGCTTCGCCGCGCTCCGCGGCGTCAGCGCTGAATTTACTGCGGGACGTCTCTATGTGATCCTCGGCGACAACGGAGCGGGGAAGACGACGCTCCTGCGCGCGCTTGCCGGGCTGGCCCAGCCGACCCGCGGCAGCATCTCGATTCTCGGGACCACGGATGTGCGCTCGGTGTGCCAAGAACTGGGTTACATGGCGCACCCTTCGCTGCTCTACGACGAAATGAGCGGCATGGAGAACCTGCTCTACTTCAGTCGGCTCTACGGCATCACGGATCCTTCGCGGGGCGCGGCCAATATGATTGCCGTAGGTCTCGATCCTAAACTGGCGCGCCCGGTGGCGCAGTATTCCCAGGGCATGCGCCAGAGGCTATCGCTGGCGAGGGCATTGCTCAACGATCCTAAAATCCTGCTCCTGGACGAGCCCTTTTCCAACGTGGACGTACGCTCGGCGCACGCCATGGTCGCCCTGCTGGCCCAGATGCGCAGCGCGGGAAAGACGATTTTTGTGGTCACTCACCAGGCCGCCTTGCTGGAGGGGGCCGCTGATGAGTTTGTCTGGATGGAAGGCGGGCAGATCACGCATCGCAGCCGTGAGCTGCACTCGGTGGAGACGCAATGACCACAATCTCACACCCGCCGCCAGGCGTGACCGCAGCCACGCTGGCTAAAGACCTGCGCCTGGAGTGGCGATCGAAGGACGCCATCAACTCCATGCTGTTCTTCTCGCTGCTGGTGGTCGTGGTATTCAGTTTTTCCTTCGATCCGAACGCTGAAGAGTCGCGCCAGATTGCCGGGGGGCTGGTCTGGGTGGCGTTTCTCTTTGCCGCCGTGGTGGCGCTGAACCAGACCTGGGCGCGCGAAGTGCGCAATCAGGTGATGGACGCTTATCGAGTTTCGCCGGCCCCGGCGAATTCGCTTTTCCTGGCCAAGGCGCTGGGCAACTTTATTTTTGTCGCGGTGCTGGAAATCCTGATGACGCCGCTCTTCATCATGTTTTACAAACTGCGCGCGCTGGGTCCGGCCTGGCAGTTGCTTCCAGTAGCGGTTCTGGGAACCTGGGCCCTGGTGGTGAACGGCACATTTTTTGCCGCTATGTCGCTGCGCACCCGCAGCCGCGAGATCATGCTGCCGCTGCTTCTGTTCCCCATCTCGATTCCCGCGTTATTGGCCATGGTGAATGCGACCACGGCGATTTTGACCGGAGAACTGTCCGCGAAATTCTGGATTGTGTTGCTTAGCACTTACGACGTGGTGTTTACTATCGCTTGTCTGCTCTTGTTCGAACTGGTCCTGAACGCAGAATGACAATGAAACGGTTATTCCCCATTTTCGGAGTGCTGACCGCTGTCCTGCTGAGTTTCGCGCTCTATGAAGCGCTGGTGGCCGCTCCCACCGAACAGACCATGGGCAATGTGCAGCGCATCTTCTACTATCATGTGCCCTCGGCGTGGACGGCCTTCCTCCTGTTCTTCATCAACTTCATTTGTTCCATCCAGTATCTGGTGCGGTCCAACCCGGTCGCCGACAAGGTGACGAACTGGACGGTCATCGCCATCGGGATTGCGGCCTGCGTCGCCCCGTTCGTGATTCGTCCATTGCCGGAGGGCATGGAGCCTTCGTCGGTGGCCACCACCGGACTCGCCATCGCGGGCTTGTATTTCCTGATCAAGAAATGCTTCTCGCGCGAGCGGGCGGACGCCCTGGCCGTGGTCAGCGCCGAAGTCGGTGTCGTGTTCTGCACCGTCGTATTGGTGACGGGGCCGCTATGGGCGCGTCCGGTGTGGGGCATCTGGTGGACCTGGGATGTTCGCCTGACTTCCACCCTGGTGTTGTGGCTCATTTACATCAGCTACCTGATGCTGCGCCGCTTTTCCACCAGCGGGCAGACCCCGGTCATGGCCGCGGCCCTGGCCGTGTTTGGCGCGCTCGATGTCCCGCTGGTGTACTTCTCCATCTGGATTTTTCGCACCCAGCATCCTCAGCCCGTGATCGGCGGCGGCGGTTCCATCGATCCGCGTATGTTGCATGTGTTGCTGATCAACTGGCTGGCCTTCCTCTGCCTCGCCGCGCTGGTTTGCTGGTCCCGCTATCGCCTGGAGATTCTGCGGAGAGAACTGGAAGAGACCCAGGCGCTCGAAGCCCTGCTTGAACCCCGGAGCCCACGATGAATTTCCTCTACGCCGCTTACACCGCCACCTGGATCATCCACATCGTTTATCTGGGCACTCTGGTGCGGCGCTATCAGCGCCTGAGCCAGGAGATTGCGGAGCTGAAGAAATAGGTGGGAACTTCCTCCGGAGGGAACGTCTCCAAAGCCTATTGGTCGCGTGGTGTACGACTAATCAGCGGTAGATTTTGGTAATGGAGCTATCCGATATGATATTGCTGGCGAGTTGATCAGCTTGTTCAGCTGGCTTCATCAGGAACGTACAATCTATAAATACTGAATTTTCGAGGGCCACAGGGCCGCCATCGTATTCAATGACGACGTTCTTGAAGATGTTATTTCGCCAGTAAGCACCGTCAAGCTTGACCGTTGTGTCCTCGAAAACGTTACCGTTCCACGTTGTTCCGGCGAAGCTGAAGATCGCGTTTTGGTTCGGTACTTTCCTGTCGCCACGTGAGTTGAGCGAGGTTCGATAAGATGCTAGGTCGAGACGCGCACGCCATGTCAGTAGCTTCAAATCGGGCCGCGCAGCTGTTAGGTCGCGCAGCTTATCATTTGCTTCTACCAAAACCTGCCGATTGGTAGCGAATCCGTTTGCTCTTGCTTGCTTTGCTATTGCCGATAAGGTTGCAACGGAAAGCGAGGGATCGCCAGAAAAATTCAAGTTGCTGCTTATAGCCTTTGCCACGTCTTTTTCTTGCTTCACCTCAACAATAGCGGTCAGGCGCGCCAGTTGCACATTTATCGGCGCGAGCTGGGCTGCAGTATCTCCTCTCACCAGAGATCGAGTGTTGTCCAATTCTTTCGGAAGATACCAAGTCAAGAAGCCGCCAAATATAACGGCGAAGCAGACGGCAATACCCCAACCGACCCAACGATGCCAGTTGATCGAGTGCTCTACAGCAAGCAGCCTATCGTTTGCGTTGGCCATTTCGACACCCCCCTCTTCTAGGAAAAGGGGGGGATCACTATAGGCCAAGTCTAGCGTTTCATCTAGGACAGGCATGACGCGTCAAAGTCGATTGTGATCCACTGGGTGGTGCCCGCACAAGACACGTAAGGGCATACGGCTATTGGATGGGTCCTTCTCCGAAGGGGCTAGTTATCTTGCACTTAGCTGACACCGAACGGAATCAGTTTGGACTAATTGCCAACTCCTGCCCTACCGCATGCCGCTGCTGAACTCCGCCGCCGCACTCGAGCGCAGGAATTCGTACTCTTCAATCATGGCGGCCACTCCGATGCTGGAAACGGATGGCGAACTTTCCAACCGCACTACCCGGGCGGTAAAGCGTACCCGTACTGGTTCGGTCAGAGTGACGTGGGGCGGAAACGTCATGGTCACTTCTATGCGGGAACCCTCGGCCAGCGGACGATCCAGATAAAAAAAGACCCCGCGCGCGCTTACGTTCTGGGTCTCGGTCAGCAAGTCGCGGAGACCGTTGCCCGCTACCCGGACCGATGCGGGCAGACGCATGTCGAAGCGTCGCATGGTACGGCGTTCCTGAGTCGTAGCTTGCATTGAGCTCTCTCTTCGCAGATACATGGACCCTGATTCACCCAAGTTTCACCCCGGACAGAAGGCGCCTTCGAGTGACAAAACAAGCCCGGCGCCAGATTTACTTATTCAACAACAGTTTGCAAGCGCAAAAAGAAAAGGGAACAGACTCGGTTAACGCGACGGCAGGGGGGAGGGCCTCGGGGGAGGAGCTTTGAAATGCAGAGTGATCCTAAGCAAGGCCGAGTGCACGCGCATGACCAATCCAGGCCAGGCCAACAGAATCCATTTCGATCCTGCCCTTAATGACTTGCGCAAACTCGCGCCCTTCTCAGAAAGATACGTGTGAAAAAATTTGCAGACCGGCGCGCCCTTCGGACCTCCACGGTCCCGATTTTTTTCCGCGCGACCGTAGTTTTGTATTTTCGTCCGGCATCTCAAGCAGTCGCTGGCCGCATCTGACCATCGCAGGGCGTGGGATTGGTGCGTGGCTTGACAGGCTATCCGTCAGATGTTTAAGTAGTTACTTAATTTTTGCCCTTATTCTGGTGACAAGTACGCATGCCGCATGGCGGAGGTGTGCCGGGCTGCCGCCTGTGTGCCGTCTTTCTTTCCTCTCCATGAATCGGGATATTCGGAGGAGCAAGTGACATTGAATTTCCGGGGGTTGGGAACAAGATATAGCCCTGTCCTGCTGTGGTTCGCGTTGCTGCTATTAGGAGGTTTGGCCCTGCACTCTGGCGTTTCGGGGCTCTTGACCGCTACGGGCCGGAGCGCATCCATCCCGGAAATCTTCGCCGCTACTGATCCTGCTTCGAACCGCCCCAGCGTCCTCGTGGATTTGGGACAACTTCCCTTGCGCTTCGAGCCCAATCAGGGCCAGACGGATCCGCAGGTCAACTTTCTGGCGCGCGGAGCCGGCTACGGATTGTTCCTGACGCCGGGGCAGGCGGTCCTCACCCTACACTCGCCGTCCAAGAGCCCAGCAGTCGTGCGCATGCAGTTGGCCGGCGCAAATCGTGACGCAGCCGCCGCTGGGGCCAGCCCGCTTCCCGGCAAGAGCAGCTATTTCGTAGGCAATGATCCGGCGAAGTGGCACCGTAACATTCCGCAGTTTGCGCGCGTGCGATATCAGGATGTTTATCCCGGCGTCGATCTGGTGTACTACGGCAACCAGGGGCAACTGGAGTACGACTTCGAAGTCGCTCCCGGCGCCGACCCCGGTTCCATCGCCTGGAGCTTCCAGGGGCAAGACAACGCGAAGCTCGATGGTGCCGGAAATCTGGTCCTGGCCACGGGCAACGGTGAAGTGCGGTTGAACGCGCCGCGTATTTACCAGCAATTCGGGGCTGAGCAGCGCCCGGTCGCGGGAGGCTTCGCCATACGGCAGGATGGCAAGGTTGGCTTCGAGCTGGCAGCCTATGACCGCCGTCGCGCCCTGGTGATTGATCCGGTGTTGACCTACTCGACGTACTTTGGCGGCAGCGGCAGCGAAGCTTGTTCCGGTATTGCGGGGGTTGTGATCGCGGGAGTTCTTTCGCCGCCTTCAGGATGTCCGGCGATCGCGATCGACGCCTCCTCCAACATCTATTTCGCGGGCACCACCACGTCGACAAACTTCCCGGTTGTCCCCGCAGCCTCGGCTACGCCGCCGGCATTTCAGACCGCGCTGGCCACGGCCCCCGACGTTTTCGTCACCAAGCTGAATGCGGCCGGGTCCGCGGTTGTGTTCTCCACCTACCTGGGCGGCGACGGCGTGGATACCACCGCCGGAGTGGCCGCGGATTCCGCTTTCAACGTGGTGGTTGTGGGTACCACGACTTCCAGCAATTTTCCTACCAGCACGTCATCGGCTTTTCAGGCAACCCGCGCCAGTGCCGGTGCGCACGCCTTCGTGAGCCAGCTGGATCCGGTCGGCGAAGCGCTTCTCTATTCCAGCTATCTTTCAGGCAACGGTACGGAGTCCGCGCGTGGATTGGCGGTCGACTCCAGAAACAAGATTTACGTCATTGGCACTACGACCTCCACCGACCTGCCCGATGCCACCCATTCGTTTCCCGCCACGCTGGGCGCGATCCAGACCGCATCGCTGGGCACGAGCCAGTTCTTCGTCAGCAAGATCGACCCAACTCTGATTGGGTTTCCCAGCCTGGTGTACTCCACATACTTTGGCGGGGGAAATCCGGTGAACGGCGTGACACTGGGCGGCGGAATCGCGGTGGATGCGAACGCGAATGTGTACATTACGGGTGGCACCAACTTTCAGCACACGGGAAGCGCGACCACGGATTTTCCCATTCTTAACGCTTACCAGGGCTGCCTGGACGTGCCGCCTCCGGCTACGACTCCCACTACACCTCCCGCTTGCTCCACCAGCGTCACCGCTCCCGATGCCTTTGTGGCCAAGATCAACCCGGCTGCTTCTTCGGGTGCGCAGCTGATTTACTCCAGCTACCTGGGCGGCACCGGAAATGATGTGGGATACGGCATCGCTCTCGATTCCGGCCTGAGCGTTTACATCACCGGCTCGACCTCCTCGACGGATTTCACCATCCCAAGCAGCACGACGCCCTTTCAACGATGTCTGGACAATCCCGCGAATCCTTCACCTTGCCCGACCGGAGTCACCGCCAGCGACGCTTTTGTAGCCAAATTCGGAACCCCGTGCACCGGCTCAACCTGTACCACCACGACTTTACCTTTTACCTACTTCTCCTATCTGGGTGGGTCCGGCACGGACGTGGGCCTGTCGATCGCGGTGGACAGCCTTCAGGGCGCGCGCATCGCCGGCTGGACCAATTCCGGCAACTTTCCCACTCCCAATAATCCCATCCAGGGAAGCCTGAGCGGGCCGGTGGCAGCCTTTGTGTCGCGCATTGACACCACGGCAGCTTCGACCGTCGCCCTCGGTCATTACGGCACCTATCTGGGCGGAGGCAGCAGCGATTTCGCGACCGGCATCGCTACCGACACGCAGGGCAGCAGCTATATCGTGGGCGAGACGGCTTCGGGAAATTTTCCCACCGCCAATCCCATCCAAGGCAATCTTAGCGGCGGCTCCGACGTGTTCCTGACCAAACTCGGCCCCACCCTGAACCTGGCTCTCACCGAGACCGTGGCACCCAATCCGGTCGGCGCGGGCAATAACGTTACCTTTACCTACAAGATCACCAACAACGGGGACCTGACCACCGGCATCATCTTTACCGACGTCATACCGTCCAACGCCACTTTTGTCTCCGCCAATAGTTCTCCCGGGCAGTCGAGCTGTCCGGCTCCGGTGACGAGTAGCACCTTGACCTGTACGGTGGGAACGTTGAATGGCGGAGCGGTGGCAACCGTGACCGTGGTGCTGGCTCCCACGCTGCCTGCCACTCCGGCCCAGCCTGGTTCCGTGAGCGATGGCGGGAAAGTCAGCATTTTCGGTACCACCACGGTGGTGACTCCCGCGCCGCCACCCGCCGTTGCAGTGGTGAATAACTTCAGCATTGACGTTTCTCCGCCGACGGCCACCGTCGCCGCCGGCATACCCGCCAGTTTTACCGTTAAAGTTACGCCCACCGGAAACTTTCCGGAGACGGTGACGCTGTCCGCTTCAGGCGCGCCCACCGGCGCCCAGGCGACGTTCCCGAACGGCACATCTTTCACCAATTTGAACAGCGGTCCGCAAAGCCGTCAGCTGGTGGTCAACACCACCGCGCGGGTGACCACTCCGGCCAGCCTCTTCCCCATCGGCGGACCTTTCTACGCCGCACTATTTCCGGTTTCAGGATTGGCGCTGCTGGGCGCCGGCATCGGCGGCAGAAAGTCGAGACGGAGGCGCGTGCTCATGACGGCGCTGCTGGGATGTTTCTTCGCGCTTGTCGTGTTCCAGTTGGGTTGCGGCTCCAGCAGCACCACCTCAACCACCACCGGAACTCCGGCAGGCACCTACAATCTGACCGTCACCGCCACCTCAGGCTCGGCCTCACGCACCCAGCAGATTGTGCTCGTGGTGCAATAGGCCGCGCGGCTTCGACCTTAAAAATGGAGAGCCGCGGGATTTTTGGTAAGCCGCATCTGATGGTGGAACAACCAAAGACCCGCCCAAGCAGAGCTTGGACGGGGCACCCGCCGGGAAATGCCGGGCCAGGCGGGACGTTCCCCAATTCCCTGAACCGGCAAGCATTTTTGCCCAAAAGTGACGGGACGGCACGTCTGTCCCCAGGCTTCCTACCAATTAGAAATCTGAACAACTACGCCGTTTTGCTAGACTCTTGCTGTTCATGCGATTGGATATCACTATCGCCTGTTGTTCCGCAGTTCTGCTGGTTTGTGCCTTACCTCTTCTACGCGCCCAGGCGGTTTCCAGGAATACCGGCGCGGGTAACACGAATGCAATTGCACCCTTGAAGGTGGGCGGTGATGTAAGTGCCCCTCGAATGATCTACGGCAACAACCCTGAATATTCAGAAAAGGCTCGCCAGTCCGGTTTCCAGGGGAGCTGTGTACTGCGGCTGACCGTTGGTGCCGATGGCAAGCCTTACGACATCAGCGAACTAAACACGCTGGGCATGGGTTTGGATGAGAAGGCCATCGAGGCAGTGCGCGGGTGGCTATTCGAGCCGGCCCGAAGAAATGGCAAACCGGTCGCCGTCCAGATCGATGTTGAAGTCAGTTTTCGTTTATACACGGACGCCAAAGAGATTTTCTCGCCCGAACAATTGGAGCAACTGTCCGAACAGCTGGCGCGAGTGCAAGCCCGAGTTTACAAAGATCCCGAGGGCCACAACCCCAGACCCTGCCGTGCACCATCCTCCCCAGACGGCGAGAAGCCCACAGGCGCGGCAGTCACGATTGCCGAACTGAGCTTCGAGGGCAGTCTTGTCATGACACCCGCAGATCAGGCCCAAATCTCCGCTTCGATCATGCAGCACACCTATTCAGGAGATCGTGATGAAGTGACATCTCAAGTTCTGGAAAGAGCGAAGGTGGCCTGGCAGGAGCACGGATACTCCAACGTGGAGGTTCGAGCTGATTCAAAGATACTTAGCAGTAGCCCGGCAAATGAGCGGGTCGCACTCACAGTTCACGTGGACGAGGGCCCGCAATACCGGTTGCAGCGTATAGCGTTCAGGAACGACCGGGAAATTACAAACGTAGAGGCTTTGCGCAGTCTGTTTCCTATCAGGAATGGCGACATATTCGACCGCACCTTAATTCGGCAGGGCCTCGATAACCTGCGCAAGGCCTACCTCCAGCTCGGCCATCTCAACTTCACTTCCATCCCTAGTACCACGATCGATGAAGTATCGCAGACGGTCACGCTCGATATCGACGTCGATGACGGCAAAAAGTTCTACATAAGCCGTATTGACATCATGGGTCTCGACGAGGCGGCTTTCCGTCATGTGACGAAGGATTTACTAGTCAAGCCGGGCGATGTCTACGACCAAAGGCTGGTGGACCTGTTCCTGCAACAGCACGCTTCCTTGCTCCCTATAGCCGCCCCGCCCGATTCGCTCATCGACCTGCAACTGGATGAACGGGCAGGCACGGCGGCGATCACGTATGACTTCCGTCCTTGCCGTGTCGAGTAGAATTAAAGTGTCGGCGGCAGACCGTCCCCTACCCGCCCGCTAACTTCTTCCTCGCCACCGGACGCGCAAAGGCATTGGTCGGACCGTGTCCGTTATTGGCCATGACCTTGCCGTAATACTCCCTGGCGCGAGCCGCGTCACCCGCTTTCTCATACGACTGGGCGAGCAGCACCAGAATGAACGGGTCTTTCTGGTTCGCCTTCTGCAGGTCCGCGATTGCCGTCTGGTAGTCGCCGCCGTAGAACGCGACATATCCCGTCAGATACGGAAAGAACTGGGCCTGGTCGGGATTGTTCGCCTTCTCGAGTGCCGCTTTCGCCGCCGCAACCTGTTTCTGGGCTTCGTCGCGTTGTCCGCGGCGCGCCGCAATACGGGCCTGGGCGTGCGCCCAGCGGAATGCCCACGGGTTCTTGTCGGCGTCCTTCATGTCCGTCATGTCCGTCTTGCGCATCGCGGTGTCATGGCCGGTCTGGTACCAGGTGGCGGCCCCGTCGATGTCTCCGCACTCGAGCTTGATGCGCGCCAGTTCATCGGCCACCCCGGCGGCGGCCTCGAAGTCCGATTTCGCCAGCAGCGCGTCAAACACTTGCTTCTCGAATTTTTCCGCCTCAGCCGAGTCGCCTTCGAATGCATAGGAAAACGCCATCACCCGCAGGGCGCGATTCTTCTGGTCCGCCGGAGCGACATCGATTGCTTTCTTCAAATGCTGGCGCGCGGCCACGTAGTCGCCTTTCAAGTCCAGCGCCACGCCCGACTCCAGATGCGCCTCATACGAGTTCGGAGACTTCTCCAGCGCCTGCTGGTACAGCTTCAATGCCGCATCCTGTTTGCCTTCGTCATTGAGCTTTTGCCCCTGTTTCACCAGCGCCTGCGCCTCGTCGGGCGGTGCCGCCGCCTGCGCCTTCGCCGCGCGCTCCATGCAAGTCACGCCCACAATCAAAGCTAAGAGAATTGGAATTGCGCAATAAAAGGATTTCATGCGCGCGATTATATCGCTTGAGTGGGGCGGAGTTGCGAACGAGCTAAGGCCATTCTCGAAGTGCCGGTTTTCCCGTCATCGAGCTTCGCGCTCCGAATAGCGCCTTCCGTAACCTGTTCCGGGCCGTGCGCCCCACGATACTCTAGGTCCATGTCAAGTTCCGGCACCAAGCGCGCACGCAAGATGGTCACCATCCACAACTTGAACGAGATGAAAGCAGCGGTCCAGGAAAATGACTCGCAGACCAAGCTGCTGGTGCTCGGCCTTGGCGAAGCCATCCTGACTACCTGCGGCATGGCCCGAGCTTTCCTGGGAAACAACCCGTCATTTGGAGATGAGCCCAAGGGCGATTCCTGAGAGCAGCGGTGACCGCCTAAATCCCGGAAATCCGCGACATCATTGAAGATGGCTCCCACACGAGCAGGGTGTTACCCGTCCTGTAAGGATCCCGTCTTCCGTAATCTGGGCCACCCTGAGGGAATCGATTAGATTGGATTATCAAGGGGAGTGCTCAATCATGAAATCAGCGGCTGTCCTAAGCACGTCCATACTGGCTTTGTTTCTCGCAACCACATTGCTTGCCGGCGCAGAGAACGGCCGGTCGCGGGGTCACGAGGGTGGTCCCCACGCGCAGGAAGCTAACTCTCACCACGGAAACGGGCACTCATCCCCATCGCAACATGGCGACCATCATGCCAAGGGGCCGGAACACCGTCACCAGCAGCCTCGCGAATTCCATGAGGCAGTGCAGAGAGGCCCTGAGCATCATGCGGACCGCGGGCATGGTCCGGCGCACGTGCGTGAAGTCAGCCGGACCGGGCCGGGTCGACAAGACATCTGGCAACGGCAGCGCGCACACAACTGGAAGAGTGAGCATCGCCCCTGGCACGCGCGAGGCGGCTACCACGGATACCGCATTCCGGAAGACCGCTTCCGAGCGCATTTTGGCCGCAGACACTGGTTCCGCGTGCATGACGTCCCCGTCATAGTGGTCCAGGGTTCTCCGCGTTTTCAGTTTGGAGGCTACTGGTTCAGCGTGGTTGATCCATGTCCGGAAACCTGGTCGCCGGCGTGGTACCGCACCGACGATGTCTATGTGGACTACGTCAACGACGGATATTACATGTACAACCGGCGGCATCCAGGAATCGCCATCGCCATCAACGTCTCGTTGTAACCCGCAAGCGGGCTTTGGACTTCCTCTGGTTCCCTCGTTTGCTACTGGCAACGAGGGAAGCCTCTATCGCTATTCAACGGCCACGTCTCAGCAGCAAACATCCTCCGATAAAAGAGAAGGTCCCCACCACCGCGCCTGCGGCCATGCCCGCCAGGAATGCCGGATCGTGAACATCGGCGGGAGAGGCTCCCACAAAATACCGGTGCAGGAGATGTCCGAAGGCCAGGGTGGTGAGCAGTACCGCAATTCCGCTCAGAATGTTCAGAACTCGCATGGCGGCCCTCATTTTCCGGATAGCAGTCTCACACACATTTCCGTACAGTGCCCGCGAATTTTGCCTTAAGCTGGCGGTTCATGTTTCGACGGGCATTGCTTCTGGCATCGTTTCTCTATGCGGTCGTGGCCTCGACCACCGCGCAGGCGCCCGGTACAGGCCCAGCTGCTTATAGGATCGTTCACGCGTACCCGCACGATTCCCAGGCATTCACCCAAGGATTGATTTACCTCGATGGTCATCTGTACGAGAGCACGGGACTCAACGGCAGATCATCCCTGCGGATGGAGGATTTGTTCAGCGGACGGGTGCTGCAACACTACGACTTGCCCGCGCAATATTTTGGCGAAGGCCTCACGGACTGGGGCAGCACCCTGGTGCAGTTGACCTGGACATCGCACACCGGCTTCGTCTATGACCGCTTCAGCTTCACTCTGCTGCGGACTTTCCACTACGAAGGCGAGGGGTGGGGGCTGACTCATGATGACAAGCAACTGATCATGAGCGACGGAACGTCCTATCTCCATTTTCTGAATCCAAAATCTTTTCGAGAGATCCGGCGTATCCACGTCATCGACGAGGCCGGCCATCCCGTGCAGAATTTGAATGAGCTTGAATACATCCACGGCGAGATTTACGCCAATGTCTGGGAGACCGACAGGATCGTGCGCATCTCTCCCCGCACCGGGAAGGTTTTGGGATGGATCGATTTAGGTGGAATCATCGACAAGAGTGAACTGGAGGGCTCCGATGCTGTTCTGAACGGCATTGCTTACGACTCCAGAGGAGCCCGACTTTTCGTCACCGGAAAACTATGGCCAAAGTTATTTGAAATCAAAGTGGGGGCCCATCGCCGTGCTGGAGCACGACACTAGTTGGCCAAGCGGAAGTCCACGGCAACCGTGGTTTCTACGGTCGCCGGTTGACCGTTCACCAGATAGGGTTCGTAACGCCACCAGCGCACGGCATCGATGGCGGCGGGCGAAAGTTGCTCGGGCCCGCTGACAAACTTTACCCGCGTCACCGCGCCCTCTGGATTTACGACGGCATCCAGGACCACCGTGCCCTGCACTCCCGCCTGCCGGGCATCCTCCGGATACTCGGGCCGCACCAGGTGTCGGATCCGCTGCTGCATGGCGTCGTTTGGTACCTTCAACTTCGGCTTCGCCGCCAGGGTTTGCTTTGCCGGAACCTGCGTCTCCAGGGCCTTCCATCCCTGCTGCCAGCGCCACCACCCCAACAAGGCCGCGACTACGAAGACAGAAAGGGCGAACACAACCATGTCGTGAGCGAGAAACCTGCGCTTTGATTTTTTGGGATTTGCAAAGTCTGGGAGTGGCCTGGCGTGGACTATGGCCTCTGTCAAAGTGGCATCTGGCAGTGCAGCCTGGGGCTTTTGTGTGGTCAGCAGGAGGTCGCCCTCCGACCGCGTCCAGTAACGGATGATCGACTGCTGTTCGACGGGCAGACGGAGAAACTGAAGGCCAAAAGACCGTTCCCGCTGATAGCGCACCACCGCCGTGGCCCGCACCGGCGAGCTCATGTGCGGAAGCAGAAACTCGACGCGTACCGACTCGCCCAGGAGGAGCTGTGAGGCGGCGACCACTCCCATTCCGCCCTCACCCATCTCGAGGGCGCGTCCGCGAATACTGTCCGGGACGCCCGACCGCAATACGGTGAGATCCAGAGGTACGGTCAGCTTGTAGCGCGGGACTTTGCGCTTGGGCATCCTTGCCCGCGAAACTTCCGTAGTTGTTTCTGTGCTCATCGTCCAGCTTCCCCTGGCTGGAAGGCGCAACCCGTGGTTCGCGCGGTGGAACCGGGCTGAGGCTTCGAAATGGGACGGCTGCGCTGCATGACCAGTGAAAGGGGCGTATCAGTCAGCGTATCGATGCCCCCACAGCGGCGCAACGTTACGCCCGTAATGATGGCCGGAGTTACATCGCGCAAAGATCGGAAGACGTCGAAGGTTCTGGGCGCTATCGCCTTGTTTTCATTAACTATCCCAAGGGGCTCTATACTGCCCACTCAGGAAGTTGGGGGAGTTATGCGGCTACTTGACTGCGGCAAATACAGGCCGACTGCTCACAGGGTGGCCGTACTGGCCACGCTGCTCATGATGTCCTTGCATGCACTGCTCGCATTCGGTCAGAAACCCGAGTATGAGTTTTACTTCGAATTTCGGACAGTCTTTGGGCCGAAAGTACAAGAAGAGAACCACTGGTCGCTAACCAACGAGCAGCTTTATGAAAAATATGCCGCCAAGCTCAAGCGTGATCGAATAGCCGAACCCGAGATCGCTCGCAGGCTCAGATTGCTTCGGACCGAGCACGCGGCTTTAGACGCTGATTTCTACAGTCGCTACTACCTGGATAGCACTTCCAATTTCAACCACGCCCCGAATGCCTTCCTCATGGAAGTGGTGAAAGGGATGCGACCAGGCAGTGCGCTGGACTACGGAATGGGACAGGGCCGAAACTCCATCTACCTCGCAAGCCTGGGATGGGATGTATGGGGATTTGATCCAGCCGACGCGGGTATTGCCATCGCTCAAAGGCGAGCTAAAGAGCTTGGGCTGACATTGCACACGTCCGCCGTTAGCGACAGCGAATACGACTTTGGCAAGGAACGGTTCGATCTCATTCTGTTTAGTTGGACAAAACCGCTGGTGCCGGTGCAGAAGGTGGTTGACTCCCTTAAGCCCGGCGGAATCGTTGTGATGGAGTGTGGACAGGAATTTGTCTCCGAACGGAACTCCATCCTTCATCTGTTTGACTCACTTCTTATCACTCGTTATGAGATCGTTCGGACCAAAGCTGACTGGGGAGATCGAAGGGAGATGGATGTTTTTCGATTGGTCGCGAGAAAACCATAGGCATGCCGCCATACTGCTCGCTGGATAACATCGCCATAGCACTCAAAACCCAATTTCGGGGCAGCCCAAGGGGCAAAGCCTGTTGACAACAGATATCTGGCATGAAGCGAAGGCTCGGCGTAAAGTGAAGCAACGCAGTGATCAGGTAACGTACCAGTGACCTCTGAACTTAACCGCCAAAGGGCAGTTTTGCAACGTCTCGACACGCAGGCCAGGACGAAGACCTTTGCTTACAAGTACGGTGCCGTCATTGGTCTGCTAGCAGCGACCGCCTTTTGGTTGATGGATCGCTTCCACTTGCCTGCATGGCAGCAGTGCGCCGTTCTCGGTGTATCCGCCATGGCGTTCGGACTCTTGTTGCGCCGCCACATCACGTCACGTTCACGCACTGGCTAGGTTGACGTAACATCGCCACAGCACAAGTTTGCGCTTTCCTTTCGCCTGTCTGGCGAACAAACGGCGCAAGCTTGTGCTAACGCCTTCATGAGAATGCCGTCTAAGTCAAGAGGGAGTTTGCGATTTTGATGTTGTTTTTGTTGTTGCCTTTCCTCAAGTCCACCTTCCTTCCTAGCGGAGCATCTTGCAGAGCGGCCCGGAGCGGTCAAGGGCGCGTTTTGTGCGGCGCAGCGAACCCTTGACGGCGAGGACCGCTCGGCCACCATTCCGCTCGGAGGGAAGGTGGACCGACGTGCGCTATGCACTTG
The DNA here is from genome assembly GCA_963797385.1 of Terriglobia bacterium. Taxonomy (GTDB): domain Bacteria; phylum Acidobacteriota; class Terriglobia; order Terriglobales; family Acidobacteriaceae; genus JAIQFF01. Next base: position 44,790 of record CAWCPY010000009.1, on the reverse strand, counting down.
TCCGATCCAACACTGTTCCCCCAAAGTCTTTTTCGCGCTACTACTGTCGCCACCCTTCCATCCGCACTCTCGATGAGCGTTTCCTTCGCTCGGTGCAAGTTGGGTGTTCTCGTTTCAGCCGGTGCTGCCACCTGATTATCGACCTTGGTTCCATCTCGACGATGGAAGTTGGGCCAGGCGTTTGACGCAGTCACCGGAACTCGGCGCTTAAACTTTGGGCTTCTTGCCTTGTGTTTCCTAGTCCTGGGATCGAATCTTGGATCGAAACTACGCCGCGGCCGGCAACGCGACTTCTCGCTGGTTGCGCAGCGGTTCGTAAGCTTCTCCACCGACCCACAGCCGATGCAACAGCACTGCCAGCTTTCGCGCCACTGCGATCACCGCTCGTTTCTTCCCATTCTTTCCCCCTCTCTCCGCCAGTTTCAGTCCCCACCGTCGTAGATCGCTGTCGGCTCCAAACGGTCCCAGAATATGGTGCGCACCCTGCACCAGCAACGTTCGGAGATATGGATCTCCCTCCTTACTAATGTGCAGTTGCGGTTCGCTCTGCCCCGAGTTCCTCCGTCCCGGTTGTAACCCGACATAGCAACCCACATCCCGGCTCTTGCCAAAACGATGTGCATCTTCCAGCGTCAGCACATAGGTCAACGCGATCAGCGTTCCCACTCCCTTCACCTGTTTCAGGCGAGCCACCTCCGGGTAACCCTGCTTCGCGATCTCCTCGATGCGCTCGTTATATTCACCAATCCGTTCGCTCAGGGACTCGATTTCTCCCAACAGCGGTGCCAAGGCCGCTTGCAGTTCCGGACTCAGTTCCTTCGCTTTCTCCGCGTTCATGTTCCGCGGATTACAGCCGCGCAACCGTTCTCCGTAGGACTTTGTCAGTCCCCGCGCCGTATTGATCAACGACGTCCGCGCTCGCACCAGACCCGCTCGCGCCCGGATCGCCATTAAATCCGCTTGCGCCTGCGCACTGTGATGCTTCACCGGCGCCAGCAACTGCGGATCAATCCGCACCAGTGGGCCAGCGTGCGGGCATCCAGTCGATCATCTTTCTTCCGACTCTCTCCGATCAAGCGCACGTTGCGCACATGCGCCACGATCACTTCATGCCCCAGTTCACTCAACACCCGGCTTACCCATGGGGAGTGCGTCCCCGTTTCCAACGCCAACCGGCTGCGCGGCATCCCGCCGAAGACTTCCTTCATGGCCTTCGGTGTGGTCGCCACTTTCTGTTCCAGAACGACTTCTCCCGCTTCATCCAGAACGCAGTACCAACTGAATCGATCTCCCAGATCCAGCCCGATCGTCAGTTTCTGACTTGCATTTTTCTCGACTTTCTTTGTCGTTACAGTGCTAATCTTCTTCATTGCCGGTCTCCTTTATCTCCTTGCGCCTCGAGCGCGTCGATAACTTGGGAGCTTATCGCATCCCGCCGGAGACCGGCATTCTCATCCCATCTGATTTCAACAATCGTCGGCCTACGATTCGTTTGCTATGCGGGATAAAATGTCGCCCCACATGAGAAGAAACATTCTTTCGCCTTTGTTTCTCCTATTGGCGCTAGCGTAGCAATTGAACTGATGCTAACGCCAGAGGTTCATTTACCGTCGACGCCGTAATGGACGGCGGTTTCCCGGGTTCTCCCAGTTGACGGGAAGGCTTTATCTGAGCGACCGCCGTCTTCGCGTTGATTGGGGTCCGTTTGCCGATGTCTTCGATCTCACACAGCGAAAAGGTTGGCCGAATCATGCCAGAAACGCACACCTACGCAGATTTAGCGGATCAGGACCTATCGAACTATGCGACACGAAATGCCACGCATGGATCAGTCTACCCACGCGCCAATCTGCCGTCCGATTGCAAACCAATGGGCAAAGAAGAAATGAATGGACGGATGGCAAACAAATGGGATGTCTTGAACCCCCACGGCTTTCACGTCTTTTTCTGGACCGACGACATCTTGGAGATTGCCTTACGGTGTGACATCGGAAAACCCGTCTACAACGTGACGAATCTTCGCGAGGCTGCAGTCGACAGACGTTGTTTGACCTTCCCTCCAGCTACAACGAGTCGAGAGATTCTGGAGCCCTGATGCCGATCTTAGTTGTCGCTAAATCGCGATATCACTCATCCTATGAGAGAGGATGTCAAGCAAAAACACTTCTCCACTCTCTCCGTGAGACCTCGATCGGTGCTTGCATCCAGGCCCCTTCTTCTTCGTGGAGAGGATTTGGTTTTAACGCCTGGAGCGGCACAGAGTACGACAGGGATACGGATCACAGTTGCTGGTCTCCCTGGAGTGGTTTCATGCGACGGTCCCGACACCATTCGTTGCGAAGCTGTGCAAGCCAACCGTTGGCTTAAGTGCCAACCATCATCCTATGGGAGGCTCGAGGCCTATGGCTTTTTTGGGTTGTGCGAGGGGGCATAGGATTGACCCGGAGACTCGGTGCTGCATGCCGCAGCACACCACGCGCCTAATGAGTGCATGGATACTCTCCCTCGAACCCCGAGCATCGCAGAACCGATGGGCCACCACCGAGGCGTGAAACCTGGGAGATCCCCTCCGTTCTGTGCGACGCTCAAGCTGCTTGTAGCTTCAGTTGTTCGGCGTCGAAACGTTCCTCCTTCTTCCAGAGTGTCAAAGCAATGGCCGCGATCTTGCGTGCCAAGGTCAGACGCGCCATCTCGGGCTTCATCCCTTTCTCCAGTAAGGCCACGTAGAAGTCGCGTAACGGACCCACTCCACAGCTGGCTCGGGTGGCGGCGCCCTTGAAGATCTCTTTCATCTCATGGTTGTGGTTCCGATTGAGACCGCGAATCTGTTGCGGTTTCTTCGCACGTTGCAGTTGTCCGCGCACGAAGCGATACTGCGCACTGTCGCGGGTCTCAATGCCCAGCCCACTATAGGTCCAGAGTTGCCGTTTGCTGCGGAAGCGATGCGGCGTTTGCATCAGTGCGATCAAGCGGGCGGCCCGAATCGGACCGATGCAGGGAATCTGGCGCAGCAGTTTGGAGGCTTTATGTTTCCGGCTCTCTGTTAATAACTCGGGGCGGAGCGTTCGTCGTAAGGCCTGCAATCCATCCAACTGCTGATAGAGCAACTCGGCCCGCCGGCGCACCCCCACATGCTCGATCCTGTGTAGCCACTCTTCCCGATAACGCGGAGCATACACCTGGGTACCTGCACAAGGGATGCTCCAGCCGCGATATAGAGCTTTGATCCGGTTCATCACTCGATTCAGATCTTGGCTGATGGTCTGATAACTACGCCCCAGCTCGCGTAGCGTCCGCAGCCCGTGTTCCCCGTGATAGACCGGGCGCAACATCCCCGTGCGCAACAAGTCGGCCAACTTGCGCGCATCGATCTTGTCGCTCTTGTTGCCTTCCTTTAATAAGGCATTGCGCCGCGGATCGCAGACCAGCACTTGCGCCGCCTGGGGTTGCAGCAGATCGTAGAGCCAAGCCGCCCAGGTCCCTTCTTCCCAGGTCACATGCAACTCGCCCCGCAGACCGTGGATAAACTGCAGAATGCTGCTGGCTTTGGTTTCCACGATCGACTCCATCACCAGCTTGCCCCTGTCGTTCAACACCGCGATCACGGTCGCTTCCTTGTGCACGTCCATGCCGATATACTTGATATCTTTCTTCTTTGTCTTTTTTTTTCTTTTTTTTTCTTTTTTTTTTTCTTTTTTTCTTTTTTTTTTTCTTTTTTCTTTTTTTTTCTTTTTTTTTTTTTTTTTGTTTTCTTTTTTTTTCTTTATGTTCTTTTTTTTTTTCTCTTCTCTTGTGGTCTTTTTCTTTTCTCTTCTTCTTTTCCTGAAGTGCTTAGATCGATATGGTGGTGGTCGCTATCTGATAAATTTGTTCTGTTGGGATCAGTATCTGGCGATGGCATTCGCTCAGCTGATTTATCGCGAGATTCTTCGCGACATTGAAGCTTGTCTCGGTTCTATCTGCGGCTAGCTTTATCACATGGGATTTCGCTGCAAGGTAGCTCGTTCGACGTTGGTCGATGCGAACGAAACTCGCGACTGGCGTATCTATACGTCTTTTCTCTTGTTCTGATCTCTATCTCTCTTCCTCTCTATGCTCTCTATCCGATCGCGTCGATCTATATCATAGTCTCTATGCGTTGGATTCCACAACCATCGACTTGTGCCTCGCTTTATTTCCGTGAGCGAAGTTTCGCAAACACAAAGCTGCCTTAAAAATTACACCTTGTTTACCTGCGTGGCAATATCCCCACTTTTATCGCATTACCGAGGGCAGAGTGCACACGTAAACATCCTGGACGAGATCATGCCCGAACCCGGCGCTTTCTACGTGATGGACCGGCCTACGTGGATTTCGAACGCCTCTTCTTCCTCACCCTCAGTTCCTCTTCTTCGTAGTGCGCACCAAAGCCAACGTTCTGTTGCAACGCCTCTATCCCACAAGATCGAGAATAGCCCTGCTTCCGTTCCGATCACACTGTCATCCTGACCTCTTTTGAGTCTGCTTCCGTTTACCCGGATGCGCTCCGCCGCGTCACCTTTCTAGACGTGGAAAAGGAAAAGCGATTCAGTTCCTTACCAACAACTTCACTCTCCCTGCCCATGTGATCGCTCAAATCTACAAGTCGGTGTGCCGTGAGCTGTTTTTCAAATGGATCAAACAGCATCTCAGAATTAAGGCGTTCTACGTACCAGCGAGAACGCGTGAAGACGCAAATCTGGATCGCTGTGTCTGTATGTGCTGTCGCCATCGCGCAAAGCGCTTGGCCTGAAGCAGCCTCTACCAAACTCTACAGATTCTTAATGTCAATCTTTTCAACCCCATTTCACACACTTCACCACTCATACCATCTACTCACCCATTCATCTTCCGCTGCGACTCATTCAGTTGCCTCCTTGGGGGAAAGATCATTCGCGTCCAATGGAGTTCTTTCCCTCAGGGTACAGTGCCAATCTTTCCTCGCTTTTTCTAGCTTCCTTCTGCCGCCCCACACTCCTCGACTACATGTCTATGGGGCCCCTCTCTCATATTGCATTGACCTTGGTTTTTTGGCGAACAAAGGGCGCAAACTGGTGGAACGCCTTCCATGAGAATGCCGTCTAAGTCAAGAGGGAGTTTGCGATTTTGATGTTGTTTTTGTTGTTGCCTTTCCTCAAGTCCACCTTCCCTCCTAGCGGAGCATCTTGCAGAGCGGCCCGGAGCGGTCAAGGGCGCGTTTTGTGCGGCGCAGCGAACCCTTGACGGCGAGGACCGCTCGGCCACCATTCCGCTCGGAGGGAAGGTGGACCGACGTGCGCTATGCACTTGTCCTATCCAACACTGTTCCCCCAAAGTCTTTTTCGCGCTACTACTGTCGCCACCCTTCCATCCGCACTCTCGATGAGCGTTTCCTTCGCTCGGTGCAAGTTGGGTGTTCTCGTTTCAGCCGGTGCTGCCACCTGATTATCGACCTCTGGTTCCATCTCGACGATGGAAGTTGGGCCAGGCGTTTGACGCAGTCACCGGAACTCGGCGCTTAAACTTTGGGCTTCTTGCCTTGTGTTTCCTAGTCCTGGGATCGAATCTTGGATCGAAACTACGCCGCGGCCGGCAACGCGACTTCTCGCTGGTTGCGCAGCGGTTCGTAAGCTTCTCCACCGACCCACAGCCGATGCAACAGCACTGCCAGCTTTCGCGCCACTGCGATCACCGCTCGTTTCTTCCCATTCTTTCCCCCTCTCTCCGCCAGTTTCAGTCCCCACCGTCGTAGATCGCTGTCGGCTCCAAACGGTCCCAGAATATGGTGCGCACCCTGCACCAGCAACGTTCGGAGATATGGATCTCCCTCCTTACTAATGTGCAGTTGCGGTTCGCTCTGCCCCGAGTTCCTCCGTCCCGGTTGTAACCCGACATAGCAACCCACATCCCGGCTCTTGCCAAAACGATGTGCATCTTCCAGCGTCAGCACATAGGTCAACGCGATCAGCGTTCCCACTCCCTTCACCTGTTTCAGGCGAGCCACCTCCGGGTAACCCCGCTTCGCGATCTCCTCGATGCGCTCGTTATATTCACCAATCCGTTCGCTCAGGGACTCGATTTCTCCCAACAGCGGTGCCAAGGCCGCTTGCAGTTCCGGACTCAGTTCCTTCGCTTTCTCCGCGTTCATGTTCCGCGGATTACAGCCGCGCAACCGTTCTCCGTAGGACTTTGTCAGTCCCCGCGCCGTATTGATCAACGACGTCCGCGCTCGCACCAGACCCGCTCGCGCCCGGATCGCCATTAAATCCGCTTGCGCCTGCGCACTGCGATGCTTCACCGGCGCCAGCAACTGCGGATCAATCCGCACCAGTCGGGCCAGCGTGCGGGCATCCAGTCGATCATCTTTCTTCCGACTCTCTCCGATCAAGCGCACGTTGCGCGCATGCGCCACGATCACTTCATGCCCCAGTTCACTCAACACCCGGCTTACCCATGGGGAGTGCGTCCCCGTTTCCAACGCCAACCGGCTGCGCGGCATCCCGCCGAAGACTTCCTTCATGGCCTTCGGTGTGGTCGCCACTTTCTGTTCCAGAACGACTTCTCCCGCTTCATCCAGAACGCAGTACCAACTGAATCGATCTCCCAGATCCAGCCCGATCGTCAGTTTCTGACTTGCATTTTTCTCGACTTTCTTTGTCGTTACAGTGCTAATCTTCTTCATTGCCGGTCTCCTTTATCTCCTTGCGCCTCGAGCGCGTCGATAACTTGGGAGCTTATCGCATCCCGCCGGAGACCGGCATTCTCATCCCATCTGATTTTGACAGTTATCATGGCAAGTGCATGGCCGAAACTGTTGAGATTTTTATTCGACTGCTGCATGAAGGAACCGAGTGCTCACGTCCAACTGAGGCACTCGACTTGGGGAATGGCCTGTTCAAAGTCCTTCCGACTCCCAATTACGATCTCGGCGATGAGGTCTGGGAGTTTCCCCCTGACTCCATCGTGCGTACCGAGCTCAGGCGGTCGGAGGGAAAGGAATTTCGGATCGCAGTCGCGCCGTACCTGATTCTGGGTGCGAACGCCTCTTTACGACAGATAATCCCGCAAAGAGAAACCAGTGTTGCCTTTGTGACGTTAGAATTGCAGCTTTGGACGGGATCTGTGGACAAAGCTGAACAGCCAAGTGGGTGGAGCATCATTGATGCTGCCATTGTCGTCGATTGCGAACCGACAGTGGGGTTGGCAGCCTAGAAAAACTCTCCCATATCTGGAGCCGTGCTCGCGGCAGCCGGGTAAGTCTGAATTCCGAGTCCCTGGAGAATCAGCCGCAGCGTACTCTGGTGCTGGTAGAGGGCTGTCGACTGATGTCCCTGCTTTGCCTTCGGGCTGATGATCAACGCCGCAACGTGGCCTCCACCGTCGGTCGAATCACTGGTTTCCGCCTCATCGAAGACGATGACAAGCAAACCGTCCTTCTGAAAAGTTGAGCTGGAGATCAGGGGCGCAATGTTGTGCTGCAGCCACGCGTCGGCCAACTGGAGCGGTCCATCGTGCGCGTCGTCCAGAAGATTCGGCTCGAGGAAAGAAAAATTCGGCAGCTGCTCATTGGCCAGATCAGAACCAAATTGAGAGAACGAAACCAGATTGTTCAACTGGGTGCTGCTGTTTACGACGTCAGTAAAGTACGAAAAAGGGTTATGCCGCTTCGCATAGGGATACACATCACCCCCCGTGTAGCCTGTCGAAGGGATGCTCTCGGCGTATGATTTCCAGGTCTTGCCGGCAGCGATCAGTTCGCGAACGATGTTGTCCACGCCAACCTTGCCCGCAAAGCTATCATCATTGGTAACCAACTGCCCGGTCGTGAGCATGAAGTAGTTGCCAATGGAAGGATGCGTATTGGCGAAGTACTGGGTAGCCAGGCCGTACTGGGAAGCGAGACTGTTCAGATAAGGCATGGCCGAATTCCCGATCACTTCGGAATAATTGTGATTCTCCTCGAGCACGATGACCACATGGCCAAACTGAGGAACCGAGCCGGAGGAAGGCGGCGGCGCTGGCGGTCTCGGACCGCCGGCAGACGACATGCCGCAACCCGTCGCCGCTGCCAGGGCGAACGTGCAGGCGAAGAAGGCATGGGTCGTACTCCCAGCGCGCCTATCGAAGGACCACATCTTGTTCTCTGAAAGTCTTGCAACCGGTTCCGCTAGCTTCGATGCCGGCATGCACTGTAGGGATGTGCCTGTGGAGAGCCCAGAGTGGCCTCTGGGCAGGCAAGCCGGGCTATTTAGGCCCCGGCGGTAAGCTTGTGGCTCTTGGACTGGGCGATGCCGTACTGGCGGATCTTGTAGAGCAGGGCCTTGTAGCTGATCTGCAGCAGCGCGGCTGCCTGTTTGCGGTTCCAGTTGGTCTGGTCGAGGGCTTGCCGGATGGCTTCGGCCTCGGCTTCATCCTTGGCGCTGCGCGCCACCGACTTTAGGCCGCCGCCCGGCTCAGCCGGAGCGTGCCCCGCCTCGGGTCGCACGCCATGGCCGCCATTGCTGGGTTGCAGTTCCTGGACCGCCAGCTTCTCGTCGCCCAGCACCAGGTAGCGCTTGATGAAGTTGTTCAACTCGCGCAGGTTGCCCGGCCAGGAGTATTCCTGACACGCCTGCAGCATGTTGGGCGAGAGCGGCAGCGGAGGCCGCGCGTACTGCTCCGCCATGCGCGACATAAAGTGCTTCAGCAGGACGGGAATCTCTTCCTTGCGCTCCCGCAGCGGCGGCAGCTGCAGCGTGAAAGCATTCAGACGGTAGTACAAATCTTCACGCAGACGCTTGCTGGCCAGCGCTTCCGGAATGTTGATGTTGGTCGCGGCCAGAATGCGAACGTCCACTTTAACCACCGACCGGCTGCCCAGCCGGGAGAACGTCTGGTCCTGCAAAACGTGCAGCAGCTTGGCTTGCAGCAGAGCAGGCATCTCGCCAATTTCGTCGAGCAGGATGGTGCCCTTGTTGCAGATCTCGAACTTGCCGGGCTTGGCATGAGTCGCGCCGGTGAAGGCGCCGGCCTCATGGCCAAACAATTCGCTCTCCAGCAAATCGCCAGGCACGGCGGCGCAATTGACTTTCAAAAATGTGCGATGGGCCCGCGGAGACAGCTTGTGAATCAGCCGCGCCACCACTTCCTTGCCCGTGCCGCTTTCCCCCAGCATCAGGACTGGAATGTCCACATTCGCGACCAGCGCAGCCTGGGAGCGAATCTTGCGCATCGCCGGACTCGCCGCCACGAAAAATACGTCGTCGTACAGTTCTTCGACTTCGCCCGGCAGATTCTGCTGGTTCTTGCCCAGACACTGGTCAATGACCTTGTCCAGTTCCGCTTTCTGGAAAGGCTTGGTCAGGTAATCGTGCGCGCCCAGGCGGATGGCCTGCACTACTTTGCGGGTATCGCTGACGCAGGACAGCATCACCACCTTCAGCCCCGGCACCAGCTGGCGCAACTGCTCCAGCGTCTGCAGGCCGTCAATCCCGGGCATCAGAAGGTCGAGCAGCACCAGGTCAGGACGCAAGCCCTTCTCGACCCGCTGCAGGGCATCTTCGCCCGTGGATGCGGTCTGCACCGTGTAGTCATCCACCTCGAGCAGAGTGCGGATGTAGCGCAGCATTCCCGGTTCGTCATCGACCAATAAAATGTTGACCGATTCGGTCATTTGTTTTTCCCTTTGCCGGGTGCGGCTGGGACCGGTTTGAGGGGGACGATAAATGAGAATTTCGCCCCCGCGCCCACTTCACTCTCCACCCAGATCTTACCGCCCATGGCGTTTACCAGCCGGCGCGCGATCGCCAGTCCCAGACCCATGCCTTCAGTTTGCTCTTCATCCTGCGGCAAGCGAAAAAAATCGTCAAAAACCTCTATGTGATACTCCGCCGGAATTCCCGGACCGGTGTCGGATACGCTGACCTTTACCGAGTTGGGCAGAGGATTGTTCTGCCGGCGCCGTTCGCTCGGAATCGCCGAGCTGTTGGGATTGCGGCGCTCCCACATATAAGGTTCCGCGTGCAACCACACCGTGCCTCCGGCGGGCGTGAACTTGGAAGCATTCTCGATCAGATTCGAGATCACTCGTTGCAGCTTGGCTGAGTCGAAGGCCAGCTCAGGCAATTTCTCGTTGGCCAGAAAGTAGAGCGCCAGACCCTTTTCCTGGAAGCGCGGCGACCACAACCGGCAGACTTCGGACAGGCATGGGTTCACGTTGCCGGTCTCATAACGCATCTTCATCTCGCCGGTTTCGAGCGCGCTGTAGCTCAGAAAATCCTGGATAAACTGTTGTAAACGCTGCCCGCTGGTGTGCATGTCCGCAAGAATCTCCCGCTGCCGGTCGTTGAGCGGGCCCAGCTTTTCCTTCTGCAGCAGCTCGATATAGCCGTTCAGAATGGCGAGCGGAGTTTTGAGGTCGTGAGCGGCCGAACCCAGGGCATTGGTGGTGCGCAGGGAGCGCTCCCGCAGCTGGTTATACTCCTGCAGCAAATCGTCGTAGCCGATGGGATCTCCCGCAACTGGTTGGGCCGGAAGGGTGTTTGCGCCGCGGGCTGTCGGCTTCGCTTCGCGAGAGAGACACGTGTTTTCCGGCAACACTCCCATTTGTGGAAAACTCTGGCTTGGCTCAAAAGGGGAGGGGACAAAAACAGCCCAACTGGTGAATTTAGGTGCTCTGAAATCGTATGACACGCCTTTCCCGGTGTCAACGTAAAATGCAATTCGGTGGTAACGGAAGAGCAAAACATTGCAGCCCTAAGCGCTTCACTCATCTGCATAAAAGCCCGTTTCATGGGCGAATATAAGGCGAAACTAATCAGGGTCGCATAGGGCTGTAATGGCGGACTTACCGAGAATTCACCCGAAATCCTCAGGGTTTCGTGCCCTGAACGACAACCGTGGTCCGGCTGGTTTGGCCCCCAAGGTGCGGTAGGGGATGTTATCTCGTGTCCATAGGGGTCGGATTGAAGCGTAAAAATCCTGAACCAGAGCGCCGCAAGTGGCCGCGTCTCGCCATTGCAATACCGGTGTTTGTTCGCAGCGGCGACGAAAAAGGCAAAGAACTGCTTGAGTTTGCCACGGCGCTGAACATCTCAGCGGGCGGAGCCCTGGTAGCCGTGCGGCGCTCTTTGCCGCTCTCCACGCAGGTTTTGCTGGAGATCCCCAGCGCGCCGCTGACGGTTACGAGTTCCTTGCCCAAGGCCGCGCGCAACCTGCGGGCGCGTACTTTGCGCGTCACCCATGCGGACGGCTATCACCTGATCGGGCTCAAGTTCTCTCATCCCCTGGTCGCCCAGCCTGCCTCGCGTGGCTCCCGCCCAAGGAAAGTTGCTTCTGCAATGTGAAAACATTTTCCCATAGGCCGAAGGGTCTTTGAGCCTCAGTCCCAGACCTGAGAAGATTCCGATTCCGCCCTGCTGATTTCTTTCAACACTATATATATAAATGACTTAACAAGAATCCTGGCCCCGGATTCCTGTCCCCTTCGAGTTTGGCTCTCGGGGTGCACATCAAGGCCTGTACGAACGGGCCCTGGGCCACTGGATACTATGACAACAATACCTTCTGTCACTTCGCTGGCTACTTCATTAGGGGAGTTTCCTCCCGAGGCGGTCATTTTCGGTCGCTCCGAGGTCATGCAATCGCTGCGGGACCGTATGGACAAGGTTGCCAGCGCCAACGTCCCCGTCCTGATTCAGGGCGAGAGCGGTACCGGCAAAGACATCATTGCCCGCATGATCCACGGCCTGTCTCCGTGGCGGACGGGTCCGTTTGTCAAGGTCAACTGTCCCGCGATTCCCGGTACGCTACTGGAAAGCGAACTCTTCGGATACGAAAGAGGCGCCTTCACCGGCGCTTACGGGTCGAAACCAGGACGGGTGGAGTTGGCCCATCGCGGCACCCTCTTTCTCGATGAAATCTCTGAACTCGATCTGGGCCTGCAGTCCAAGCTTCTGCAGTTGCTACAGGACGGGCAGTTCTGCCGGATCGGCGCCCAGGAGGACAAGAAGGTCGAAGTGCGCGTAGTCTGCGCCACCAACCGGGTGCTGGAAGCGGAAATCGAAAGCGGCACCTTCCGCCAGGACCTGTTCTATCGCATCAACGTGGTCAACCTGCAAATGCCGCCGCTGCGCGAGCGCAAGGGCGACATTCCGGACCTGGTTGCCTATTTCCTGGAGTACTACAACCGCAAATACAACTGCCGCGCCCGGACTCTTTCGGCTGACCTGATGTCGTCACTGCAAAAACATCACTGGCCGGGCAACATCCGCGAACTGGAGAACCTGATCAAGCGCTACGTGATCCTGGGCACCGAGGAAGTCATCAGCAGCGACCTGGTGGCGCACCAGCAGGAATACGCCACCCTCGACCTTAACTTTGACGGACCGATTGCGCTGAAGACCATTACCCGCCAGGCCACCCGGGAGCTGGAGCGCAAGGTTATCCTGAAAGTTCTGCAAGCCCACCACTGGAATCGCAAGCAGGCGGCACGCGCGCTGAGCATCAGCTACCGGGCGCTGCTCTACAAGATTCGCGATGCCGGCCTGCCTCCCAACCGCTCGTCCCGCCGGCGGGTGGATCCGGTTCCCGCCCCAGGACGTAGCCGCCTAGATTTGGTTCTTGTATGTGGTGTGGGGCGGGCGCCCTCGCCCGCCGCCTTTGACTTTGATTGGTTATTGGAAGCGATGCGGCTGTGACAGAAACAGCCAAAACCTGAAGTCAAAAAACCGAAGTCAAAAATCAAAACGTAAAAGTCAAAGTCAAAAGCGTCGGACAAGAGTGTCCGACCCACCCAGCTACACTCTCCAGTAGTCCGGCCTCCATTGGGTGATGGCTTTTTTTATTTCTGCCTTGGAGAGTTTTTCTGACAAGGCTCGCGCTGCCAGAGCGGGAAGTTCCGCGTCCGAGGCGAAACGCAGCCCCACGAGTTGTGATTCCGTGAGTTCGACGATGTGGGCGCGCAGGGATTTGTCCACCAGAATGGCCAGCCGCAGCCGCTCTTCCAGACGAATGACGCGGTCCTGAACCTTGAGCGCGTAAATCCTTGCCTTCAGCACCGCCACCGTCGCAGCCAGAATGAATACCAGGAGCCAGGCCGCCTGCAGGCTTGGGTGCATGACTAACTGCACCATAGCAGTGATTATGCTGAGGGCAAACACCGGCAGAACGAAGAAGTGGAACGGCGGATCAAGACGGGTGTGGTTGGACAAACTTTGTGGCGCTTTCTCAGCCATGGATCGCTCCTAACGAACTTTGTGGGCGCGAGCGTCCCGCTCGTGCTTAGCCTTCGGTAGTGCTGGCAGCACGAGCGTCTCGCTCGCGCTCGCATTTCAACCTGCGCGTTTACTTCTTTTTCTTTTTCCCGAACAGGCCGCCCAGCGCGTCCATGGGAGAAGCCGAATCGCCATTGGAATTCTTGCCTCCGGTCAATCCCCCTAAAGCACCGCCCAGGCCACCCTTTAGCTGACTCCCCACCATGCCCTTCACATCGGGCACAAATTTGGGATCGGAGGTCGTGCCTTGAATGAAGAAGGGGATGCTTCCGCCTTTGCCGCCCAGGCCTGCCATCTGGGTAAGCCCGGTCACCACGCCGCCGGTAAGGCTGGCGCTCATCTTGTAGTCGAGCGCTCCTCCGGGGCTGATATTTCCATTTCCCGTAACCGTTCCGAGAGCAGGAATGGTCAGGTTGATGTTCTGCGTACGCACGCCCTCAGGGGCTACCCGTGCATCCGTGCTCAGGTTTTGGATGGACGTATCCGATCCCGTCTGCGCTCCGGACAAGGCCGAGATGGCAGACATTTTTGAGGCCAGGTTGAAGCCCTGGAGTTTGGTTTGGGACAGTCGGATCGGGCCGGCAATGACCAACTTGTCAACCGGCCCCGTGATCCCCACGTTGACGGAGAGCGTTCCGCCTTGCAGTTTCGATCCCGAAGGCAGAGTGATGCCGAGCGCGGGCAACATGGCCTGAAGGTCGTCCACCGGCATGCCATCGGCGTTGAGTTTCATGTTCAGGATGGTGGATTCGCCCTGGCTCTGATATGTGCCGGTGAGCTTGGCCAGGGCCTTGCCCAGCGAAACGTCGCCCTGGGTCAGGGTTCCGCCCTGCTTTTTCACATCGTAGTCAGTGGCGTACTTCACTGTCACTGGCTGGGTTGCGGGCGTGCCCTTCACCGCCAGCTTGAGCTTGTCAGCCTTGAGCGTTCCGCCGGTACGCAGCACGTGACCGTCGGATTTGAGCGTGCCGTCAAAGTCAGTGACGCCGGCAATCCCGGTGGATGGATCTACAAAACCTGAAGCGGTCAGGTCAAGGCCTTTGACGTTGATCTGCGCTTCGATCGGACTGGCCGAAACGTCGCTGGAGTTGATGGGGCCGGCCTTGCCGTCAAGTTTCGCGGTGCCTCCGGCGGGAAGATCTGCCGTGATGGTGAACGGGAACTGTGAGGTGGGCGAGAAGTCGCGCACGCTGATGTCCACGTTGTCGTACACGTGCGGCTTGATGGAAGAATTCGCGCGGTTTACCGACAGCTGGCCATTCTTCACGTTGAGCTTGCTGACCGAGAGGTCCGGAGTGGACGAAGGTTCACTGGAGGCCTTCGGGGTTGGTGCGGACTTGCTACCCAGGCTGGAAAAATTCCATTTCCCGGCGGCATCACGCAACAGCGCGATCTGGGGCCGGTCGAGCGTGATATCCGTGACATGCAGTGTCTTTGAAAAAATCAGCGGCATTACTTCGACGCCCACCTTCAGGGACTTGGCCCGAATGAAGGGATTCTTGCTGAATGCCGGATCATCGGCGATCGAAAGGTCTTCCGCCGAAACGCTCCCGGAAAGGATGGACAGGCTGAGATTGCCGACTTTAACTTCGCGGCCGAGGGCTTCGGTGAGCTCAGATTCCAGTTTGGGGCGGAAGCTGTTGACATTAATCAGGAACGGAAGGGCGATGACGATCAGTAGCAGAACTGCGATGACGATCCCGACAATTTTCAGCGCTTTCATAACAGAACTCCTTCACGAACCTTAGATTCTGGAGAGGGCCGGCAACACGGTGGAGTAAGCCGCGAGTGGCGTCCAGTTTACCAAAAATCAAACTAGCGGGGCTCCTGGGTGAGCTCCGGATTGGGGGTGGGAGCACCGTAGAGTTCCTTCTGCCGCTGCTCGCGCTGCTGGTTCATCATGCGCGTGGTTGCCTCCATCTCGGCGCGAGCTTCCTGAGTCCGGCCCAGACGCTGCAGCAATTGCCCCCGCAGGTAGTGGATGCTCGAATTCCCGGGATCGAGTTTGGCGGCAGCATCAGCCTCCGCCAGGGCCTGAACGTATTTCCCTCCACGCTGGTAAACCTGGGCCAGTTGGTAGTGAGAACTGGAGAGACCGGGATCAAGACGCAAAGCCTGCTTCAGATTGCGCTCGGCCTCCTGGTTGTTTCCCAGTTGCGAGTTCACTAGTCCCAGCTGGTCGTAGTTGTACGCCAGGTCAGGTTCGATGGCGGCGTCCTTGAGGAATTCCTCGCGGGCTCGCTCCAGCTCCTGCTTCCTGTAGTACGCGATTCCCAGATTGAAGTGGACAAACGGAAGTTTGGAATTGGCCTTAGCGGCGAGGTCAAGTTCCTTGATGGCCTCGTCATACTCCTGGCGGTTGATGTGGGCCTTTCCCAGCAGGAGATGCAACTCGGGAGAATCCTGGCCGGCTTCGGCGAGTACGGCAAAAGCCCGTTGCTCGAGGTCGGGCCGCGCCGACTTGCCGGCTGCAATGCCCAAAACGTAGAGATAATTTAACTGGCTCGAAGCCTGCGGCCAGAGCG
The DNA here is from genome assembly GCA_963797385.1 of Terriglobia bacterium. Lineage (GTDB taxonomy): Bacteria > Acidobacteriota > Terriglobia > Terriglobales > Acidobacteriaceae > JAIQFF01. The sequence goes on along the minus strand of CAWCPY010000009.1, from coordinate 29,015 downwards.
GCTCGAGCATGGCGACAGCATCGGCATAGCGCTCCGTAAAAAAGTAGCAGAGCCCCAGCAGGTAGCGGGCCTGGTAGGAGTCCGGCGCGTCGTGCACGACCGACTCAAACGGAGCGATGGCGGCGCGAAAGTTGTTCTGCCGATAGTAGGCCAGGCCGAGGTTGAGGCGAATTCCGGAAATCCGCGGCGCCAGACGTTCGGCCTTATGCAACATTGCCAGCGCCTGCGGCCATTGCTTGCGCCGCATGTAGATGACGCCTAGATTGGCATAGGCGCCGGCGGCCTGCGGATCCTGAGTGCCAGCACGCCGCGAAAGGAACGCTCGGCCTGATCGAGATGGTTCTGCTGCAGAGCGCTTTCGCCCTGCTGAAACAGCTGCCGCGGGCCCGGGGCTGGGTGCTGCGCCGGCGCGGTCTGGGCCTTCATACCAGAAAGCAGTGAGAGGAGTACGACGGCGAGCAACCTTGACAGTGATTTCACTGTGCTGTAGTGTCCGCCAGCAACGGCCTGCAATTCAAGTTTATGGTCAAGACTTCAGTCGTTACCATCCGGGACGTGGCCAAGGAGAGCGGTTTTTCCTCGACCACCGTTTCCATCGTTCTCAATAATGCTCCCCTGGCGCGTTACATCCCGCCCGCCACCAAGAAGCGAATCGAGAAGGCGGCCAAGAAGCTGGGATATCGTCCCAATCTCTTTGCGCGCTCCCTGCGCAGCAAACGCAGTCACACCGTGGGGGTGATGGTTTTCGACATGACCGACCCCTACTGCACGCTCATTCTGCGCGGCATTGAAAATTCGCTCTACCAGTCTTCCTACCTGCCCATCCTCACCGATGTGCACAACGAACGCAGCCGCTTCGAGCGTTATCTGGAGATGCTGCTGGACCGCCGGGTGGAAGCGCTGATCGTGCTGGCCAACTGGCTGTTCGTCGATATCGACGTGCTGGCCGACCTGGAGAAGAGCAGCATTCCGACCATGATGATCGGACGCGAGCTGCGCACCGATACCGTCAGCTCGGTGATCGTGGACAACGAAATGGGAGCGCAACTCGCGGTCGAACATCTGTACCAGTTGGGACACCGTAAAATCGCTTTCATCCGCGGGCCCAAGACTCTGGCCGACAGCGCTCCCCGCTGGCAGGGAATTCGTTCGTTTGCCAAAAGCACCGGTCTCGAACTGGATCCCCGGCTGATCGTGGACCTGCCGGAATCGCAAGATCCGATTTCAAGTTTTGAAGCGGGCTACAAATTAACGGAGGAACTGATCAAGCGAAAGCGGCCATTCACAGCATTGATGGCCTTTGACGATGTGACTGCCTTTGGTGCGATACGTGCATTGGCCAAAGCTGGTCTTCGCGTGCCCGAGCACTGTTCGGTGATCGGCTTTGATGACGTCGCGGCGTGCAGTTTCTACACTCCGCCCCTCACGACAATTCGCCAACCCATGGAAGCCATGGGAGCGATGGCTGCGAACCTGGTGATTGAGGGGATCAATGCGGTCCTGGAAAAACGGGAGATATCGGCAGTCCACCGCAAGATGGCCCCTGAACTGGCGGTGCGAGAGTCCACCCGCAGCCTGCCGTAGGGAGAAACCCAGTCAAAACCCTCTTTTTGGCCGGTTATTGAAAAGCAAAATGGGGATCATTTCCCGCTTTTTTTCTTGACACCTGCGATCGAACTACCGCAATATTCACCCTATTGATTCGTTTTAATAAATGCTTTCACTCGGAATGCGACGGTCAGGCCTGGGCGGGTCAATGGGCCACAGGCAGGGTATCTAACCCCGGTTGCCTAGTTTGACATCAGGCACTTCGGGTTTACCGGATGGGTTCGAGGACCAGATGGTTCCGTGCGCCAGGAAACAATCGGGCTAGGATTCGGATGGCAAGCAGGTCCCGGCAATCTTCGGGCAAATTGAATAAATATTTGGGGGTACCTAATGAAGTGCCGTGTGCTTTGGCTGGCTGTTGTGCTGTCGCTTTCGCTGGCTGCCTGGGGGCAGGATTCGGCTTCGATTACAGGAACGGTGACCGATCAAAGCGGAGCGGCCGTCCCCAACGCGCAAGTCACGGTCAGCAGCCTGGATCGCGGAATTAACCGTCCCACCACGACCAACGAAACCGGTGACTACCTGGTTGCCGGCTTGCCGTCAGGTGCGGTCAACGTGACCGTGGTCGCCCCGGGTTTCAAGAGGTATGAGGCGAAGGCCATCGTGCTGCGGGTGGGCCAGAAAGCCCGCGCCGACGTCGCGCTGGAAGTGGGCACGATCAAGGAAGAAGTCACGGTCGAAGGCAGTAACGTGGCCCAGGTGGAAACCCAGTCGTCGGACCTGACTGGAACCGTAAGCGGAAAGCAGATTACTCAGCTTCAGCTCAACGGACGTAATTTCACTCAATTGGTCACGCTGGTCCCCGGCGTGAGCAATCAGACCGGCCAGGATGAAGGCACCGTCGGGATCAACGGCAACGTAAGCTTCAGCATTAACGGCGGCCGCGTCGAATACAACAACTGGGAACTGGACGGCGGCGACAACATGGATAACGGCAGCAACAGCACGCTGAACGTCTATCCCAGCCTGGAGGCCATTGCCGAGTTCAAGGTGCTGACCTCGAACTACGGCGCCCAGTACGGCCGCAACGGATCGGGCACGGTGGAAGTCGAGACCAAGTCCGGCACCAACGGCTTTCACGGGAATGTGTACGAATTCGTGCGCAATGACAAATTCAACTCCACGAAATACTTCCTCGATTCGGTTTCGCCCTACAAGAAGAACGATTTCGGGTACACCATCGGCGGACCCGATCATCAAGAACCGGACCTTCTTTTTCTGGTCACAAGAGTGGCGTAGAGACCGCGTGCCGGCCGATTTCAACCAGGCCGTTCCTTCGGTCGAGGAACGGGCGGGAGATTTCACCGATCAGTGCAGCAGCGCTAACGGTTCCTGCCCTGGCGGTGGCATAGGAGCAGACCTGATTGCCGCCGGGTACGACCCAAACGATCCCACGGTGAAGGCGCTGCTGGGCATGATTCCTTTGCCTACCACGGGCACCGGACTGGACTCCCGTTACCGCACGTCGTTGTCGCTGCCCACGAACTGGCGCGAAGAATTGATTCGCGTGGACCACAACTTTACCGACAAGATCCGCGGCACGGTCCGCTACATCCACGATTCATGGGACACGGTCACCGACGTGCCGCTATGGACCAACGCCGGCAGCTTCCCCACGATACAGACCGCGTTCAAAGGCCCGGGCGTCAGTCTCGTGGCCCGGTTGAATGCAACTTTCTCCCCCACTCTGCTGAATGAATTTGTGGCCAGCTACACTACCGACCACATCATTCTGAATAACGTCGGCAATTGGCAACGGCCGGCCGGCTTCGTGGTGCCCGATATTTTCCCCGGCAACGGCGACGGAATTTTGCCCGGAATTAACCTGATCGGAGATGCCTACGACGGCGGCTTTGGACAGGACGCGGGCTACATCCCCAATGGCGCTTACAACTCGAACCCGACCTACACTTACCGGGACAACGTGAGCAAGATTATCGGCAGGCACAATCTCCAGTTCGGGGCCTATGCCGCGTTTGGCCAGAAAAATGAATTCGGCGGCGAACTGGGTGCGGGCTCGATCCCCGGTTATCTGACCTTCGATGCCAGCACGAGTATTTCTACGGGCAACGCATTCGCCGACCTGCTGCTGGGTAGAATCTCCAGCTACGGACAGCAGGACCAGCGGGTCAAGTACTACAACCGCTACAAAATCGTTGAACCCTATTTTCAGGATGACTGGCACGTCAACAGTCACCTGACAGTGAATCTAGGCCTGCGCTTGAGCCTGTTCGGGACCTACCGGGAAAAGCAAAAGCAGGCATTCAATTTCGATCCGGCGCACTACCAGGCGGGCGTCACCACGGTGAACTCCGATGGCACGGTAAACAACCTGTTCATCAACGGATTGCCGAACGGAATTGTGCAATGCGGGGTCACCCCGGGCGTTCCCGTCAGTTGCATGGACGGGAAGCTGTTCAATCCCGCACCTCGTATCGGGTTTGCCTATGACGTGAACGGCGACGGCAAGACCGCGATCCGTGGCGGGTATGGCATTTTCTACGAACATGCCAATGGCAACGAGGGCAATACCGAATCGCTTGAGAACTCGCCGCCTCTGGCCAACGCGTCGGTGGTGAATAACATCAACGGGTATGCCGGGACTGGAACCATCGGAGCGCAGTTCCCCTTGAGCGTGAACGCCATTCCAACCAAGGCCATCTGGCCCTACATTCAGCAATGGCACCTGGACGTGCAGCGCGAGGTGGTGCGGAACACCGTGGCCACCGTTTCCTATGTCGGCAGCAAGGGTACCAAACTCAACCGGCAAACCAACTACAACCAGATTCCCTTGCTGCCACTTTCGCTCAACCCGTATGCACCGGGGGAATTCATCGACTCGGACGCAACCTCTCCAACCTTTAACACGGACTGCGATACGCTGTTTGTCAACGGGAACCCGGTAACCGGCCAGGCTGCCGTGAACCTCGCGGTGCAGTGCGGCGACAACCCGGATCCGTTCCGTCCTTTCGCGGGCTACGGCGACATCTCTCACCTGCAGTACGCAGCGTCCTCGATCTATCACGCCGCGCAATTTTCGGTGCGGCGCAGCATGGGTAGCCTCAACCTGAGCGTCGCCTACACCTACAGTCATTCCATCGACGACTCCTCCGACCGCTTTGACGGCAGCTTTGTCGATTCCGCCAATCCAAGCGCCAATCGGGCCAGCTCCAACTTCGATCAGCGCCACATTCTGAATATCAGCTACGTGTGGGACCTGCCGGGCTTCAAGTCGGGCTTGACCAACGCGATTCTGGGCGGCTGGCAGTTCTCCGGCGTGACCAGCTATTCAACCGGAACGCCGTACAGCGTGGTGGTATCGAACGACAACGCCGGCGTTTCAAATGGAGTGGGATCGGGTGCTCGACCCGATCTGGTGGGCGATCCGAGATCCGGCATTCCGAGCGGGACGGTGACAGACTTCGGGCCGGCATTCGGCAATGCCGCTGCCTTTGCCCTGCCACGGGGCTTGACCTTCGGCGACGCCGGACGCAACATCCTGAACAATCCCAATCGCCTCAACTTCGACTGGGCCCTGTTCAAGCACTTCAAGATCAGGGAGCAGATGGGCTTTGAGTTCCGCGCCGAAGCCTTCAACGTGTTCAATCACACTCAGTGGGGAAACATTGCCGGCGATAGCGGCTCGGCCGGCGGCGACGGCAACAATACCCTGGGCAGCGACAGCTTCCTGCGCGTCAGCTCCGCACACAACGCGCGCATTATGCAACTGGGTCTTAAGTTCAGCTTTTAGTGCTAGTGGCGATGTCGGAGTCAATTAAACAGGCATGGCCGCCGGTTGGCTCGGCGGCTATCGCTGTCTGTTCATTCTCAGGTTCCTGTCATCCTGAGCGGAGGATTTGCTTCGCGTCGCGAAGCAAATACGCAGTCGAAGGACCCCTACCTGGCAAACTTCTGTGTGTTCGCGAGGGATTTAGCTTCAGTGCACGCAACTTGAAGCTGTGGCGCTCATAGGGGTCCTTCGACTTCGCGCGATCATTCGCAAGCGAATGATCGTGCTGCGCTCAGGATGACAGGACAGCTATCCTACCTGGGCGTGCTGGCGCGTTCCGGTTACAACCGTCAGGGCCTGTTCCAGGTCAGCGATCAGATCATCCGCATTTTCGATGCCTACCGACAGCCGGATCAACTGCTCGGTCACGCCCATCTTCTGGCGATGCTCGGCAGAGATCATGCCGTGCGACGTGAGCACGGGAATGGTGACCAGCGAGTCCACTCCGCCCAGGCTGGGCGCCAGGGTAAACAGGTGCAACGCTTCAGACAGCCGCCTGGCGTCTTCTCCGGTGCCGTCAACCTCAAAACTCAGCACGCCGCCGCCGCCGTGCATCGACTCCATGGCCAGAGCGCACTGGGGATGGCCTTCGAGGAAAGGATAGTGCACGCGCCGCACCTTGGCGTGTTGCGCCAGGAACCGGGCAACGCGCAAAGCGTTGTCATTCTGCCGCTGTACCCGCACCGCCAGTGTCTTGATGCCGCGCAGCAGCAGCCAGGCGGCGTGGGGATCCATGCTTCCGCCGAGAGTCGTTCGGGTTGCGTGGATCTTCTGGATCAGGTCCTCCCGTCCGGCTACGATGCCGCAGATCAGGTCCGAGTGTCCCGCGAAATACTTGGTGCCGGAGTGCATGATCAGGTCAACGCCAAAATCCGCCGGGCGTTGATTGATGGGCGTGGCAAACGTGCTGTCGACAAAAGTAAGGAGATTGTGCTGTTTCGCGAGGGCAGTCACCTGGCGCAAATCCACGACGCGCAGGGTGGGATTGGTTGGCGATTCCAGGTAAAGCAGTTTCGTGTTGGGCCGGATCGCGCGCGCGTGCTGATCGTACTCGACGGTGTCCACGAACGTGGTTTCGATGCCGAACTTGGGCAGCCACTGGCTGAAAAACTTGGTCGCGCCGCCATAGATGTCGCGCTGGGCCACCACGTGGTCTCCACTCTTCAGCAGGGACAGGATCGAAGTTGTTATGGCGTTCATGCCGGAAGCGAAGAGCAGCGCGGCATCGGCGCCCTCGAGTTCCGCAATCGCCTTTTCAGCCACAGTGTGAGTGGGGTTGCCGTAGCGGGTGTAGAACATGTCGGTCGAGGTGGCGCGCACCTGTTGATCGTTGTCGGTGACTTCAAAAGTAGAAGTCTGGTAGATCGGAGTGGCAAGAGGCCCATTCTTCTTGTGCAGGTCGGTGCCCCCGCGGACTGCTTCCGTTTCCTGGTGGTGCTGATGCTTTTTCATGCGTCCTCGCTTGGTAAGGATTCGTGGAAGAGCACGGCGCCCTGCCGTGGAAAGGCACTTCCATGGAATAGCCCGCCTTCCACTTAGAACCGTCGCAGCCGTGGAAGGGCACGGCTTCAGCCGTGCCAATAGAGACGTCCGACGACCGGCTTTAGCCGCCGTGGCATCTCGACATGGCGAGAATACGCGTTCGGCGAAATTTGTCACAGCGGCTGAAGCCGCCCCAACCGCAGTTCTTTCTTCGCACGGCTGAAGCCGTGCGCTTCCACAACCCTCAGAACTTACTCCCGCAGGGGTTCGTCTCCTATGCCTGCGACAACGCCGCCTCGAATGCTGGCACAGGAGAAAACCACGCGGCGGATCGCGCGTGGCGTCCGCTGGTGAGTTTTTCAAATTCAGCCTGCAGGGCGCGAGTCACAGGGCCGGTTTTTCCATTGCCGATAGTACGGAAGTCGATCTCCCGCAGGCCCACGACTTCGGCGGCGGTTCCGCAGACGAATACTTCGTCGGCAATATACAACTGGTCGCGGGAAATGGGTTCCTCGACCACAGTGTGACCCAGGTCCTGCGCCAGCGTGATCAAACTGTCACGCGTGATGCCCTCAAGAATCGCGCCTCGGGAAGGGGTGTAGATCACCTGATCGCGTACCACAAAAATATTTTCGCCGGTACACTCGGCGACGTATCCCTGAGGGTCGAGCATGATGGCCTCATCGAAGCCGGCGCGCTGCGATTCGGTCTTGGCCAGAATCGAACTGACGTAATTTCCCGCCACCTTGGCCTTGGTCATCATGATGTTGGGGTGCAGCCGCGTGAAGGAAGAAATGTTGGCCCGGATGCCGCGTTCCTTGGCTTCTTTTCCGAGAAATGCGGTCCACTCCCACACTGCGATGATCAATCGGGGCTTGCCACTGTCCACGACCAGGTCCATGGCGCCGTCCAGATAAATGACCGGCCGGATGTAGCAGGAGGAAAATTTGTTGGCGGCGATCGTCTTGTGAATGGCGTCGACGAGAGTGGCACGTGTCCAGGGCAGATCGCGGAAGCCGACGATGCGGGCGGAGTCCAGAAGGCGATCGACGTGTTCGTTCAGGCGGAAGACGGCCGGACCCTGGTCCGTAGCGTAACAACGGATGCCTTCGAAAACGGTGAAGCCATAATGCAAGCCGGCGTTGACCACTGGAACTCCGCTGCGGGCGGCGTCTTTCAACTCATCATCGAGCCATACGTACTTAGCGGGATTTGCCATGGGGACCTCGGGTGGAAATGAAACAAACGTTCGACTGAAACCGACCCCTCAAGGGTAACGTTCGCCAGCCAGCTGAGCAAGTGCTTGCTTTACCACTGCCGCAAAGAAAACCTGGAAAGCATTTCCAAAAGTGCGTTCGACCGATTTGATCCATCTATAATGCGATTCCTATGGAGCTGGGTCTGAAGGGTAGAGTTGCAATAGTGGCCGCGTCCAGCCAGGGAATTGGCCGGGCGACGGCCGAGGCTTTCGCGGCCGAGGGGTGCAAAGTCGCCATGTGCGCCCGCAATGAACGGACGCTGGCCCTGGCGGCGGACGGTATAAGGAAACAGCACAGCGCGGAAGTGTTTGACAGTACGCTGGACGTGACCGACGCGGCTGCGGTGCGCCGGTTTGTGGAAGCAGTGGTGGCGAAATTCGGCGCCGCCGACATTTGCGTGACCAATGCCGGAGGGCCGCCCGCCAAGGGCTTCCTGGCGGCCAGTGTGGAGGACTGGCATAAAGCCATCGAGGCCAACTTCATGAGCACGGTGTACTTTGCCCGCGAGGTGATTCCGCACATGCAGCGCGGGCGTTGGGGCCGGATCATCACGATTACTTCCATCACCACGAAACAGCCGGTGGCGGACCTGGTGCTGTCAAACGCGATACGGGCGGCGGTGATCGGGCTGGTCAAGAGCCTGGCCAACGAATTCGGCAAGGACGGCATTCTGGTGAACAACGTAGGTCCGGGCTTCACCGCCACAGACCGACTTAAGGAACTGGCAAAAAGCCGTTCTGCCGCTTCGGGCACGGCCGAAAAAGAGATCTTTGAAGGCTGGGCAGCGGACGCGCCATTACGCCGCCTGGGTGAACCGCGGGAGGTGGCCGATACCATTGTCTGGCTGGCCTCGGACCGCGCTTCGTACGTTACTGGGCAGACAGTGCTGGTGGATGGTGGCATGTATAAAGGCCTGTAACAAATGTTTCAAGCGGACCCGCTTTGGCTTGCCTGGTGGTTGCCAACAGTTGTGAAGTTTTAGTAATCTGTGCGGATTCATTACCAGAAATCCAGCTGTAGTTGTGGGAGGGGGACCATGCATCTCGTCATCGGAGCAGGACACACGCCATCCGCGGCCGGGTTCGGCGACGCTTTTGCCAGGCGCTGGTTCTCAACCAGTCACGGCGGTTGTGGGGCTTGTTCTCTCCCATTCTGACCGATCGCCTTCGTGGTACTCAAACACTCAAGCACAGACGTCGCGTCAGGGAGGCGTGTATGCCGAGATCAATGAGCAGGTTGCCATCTCTCTTCTTTCGTCGCAGGTTCTGCCCAGGCGGTGCACCGGCGCCATCAGCGACCGTGCTCGATCCCAGCGGAGCGGTCGTAGCGGGCGCGGACGTTCGCATCGTCAACCAGGACACCGGCGCCCTGACCCGGACGGTCAAGACTGACCAGGATGGTTCTTTCACCGCGCAGTTGCTACCGGTCGCGACATACACGGTCACGGTTCAGGCTCCGGGATTTACGGAGGGCAACTTTTCCAAAATTGCGGTTCGGGTGACTGAAACCACGCGTATGAGCGCTCAGTTGCGCACCCAGGCGGTGCAGCAGAAGATCGAAGTGCAGGCGCAGGTGCAGGCGGTCGAAACCAGCGCCGCCACGACGGGCCAGGCGATCGAGGCGCAAACCATCCGCGACCTGCCCCTGGCCACGCAGAACTTTCAGCAACTGCTTTCGCTGTCCAGTGGTGCGCAGAGCGAACTGAATGCGTCCGCACAACTGGGCCGCGGCAATGCCCGTATTTTCGTGAACGGCCAGCGGGAAGACAACAACAACTACCTGATCGAAGGCATCAGCGCCACCGACTATAACGTGGCCCAGGCCACCAATGTGCCCTTGCCCAATCCCGATGTGGTGGGCGAGTTCAAGGTGCAGACGTCGCTTTACGATGCCAGCCAGGGGCGCAACGGCGGCGGCAACGTGAATGCCATCCTCAAATCTGGAACCAGGAATTTTCACGGGGATGTTTACGAGTTTTTCCGCAACGATGTTTTGAACGCCAACGAGTACTTCTTGAATCGCGCCGGCCAATCCCGTCCGTCGGTGAAGCAGAATATTTTCGGGGGCAGCTTCGGCGGTCCCATGGGAAGAGACGCCAGGCTGGGATATTTCTTCGTGAACTATCAGAGCACACGGCAACGCAGCGGCCTCTCTCCGGAACGTTCATCAGCACCACGCTGCCGGTGCTGCCGTCCGTGCGCGACGATGCACCCTGGATCCACGCTGGAGTCGGCATTCGGCGTTCCCAGCATTGATCCGGTGATCCATAAACTCCTGCTGTTCAAGAGCAACCAGTTCGGCAATACGGCCGGCGGATATCTGATCCCTTCGATTCCAGACACGGTGGGCGCAACCGGACAATTCATCGTCAGCAAGCCCGGCAGCTTTACCGACGACCAGTTCACGACCAACTGGGACCGTGAGTTCCGCGGCGACAATGACAAACTTTCGGCGCGCTTTTTCTTTTCGAATGCGGAATCGCTGTTGCCCTTCGGCGCAGGCGGCCTGCCCCTTTCGCTGGGCGGCACCCTGCAGAGCAGCATCAGTTCCACCGACCTGAATTTCCCCTATGATCTGCCGGTGAATGGACGGTTTTTCAGCGTCAATGAGACTCACGTGCTTTCACCCACCCAGGTGAATGACTTCCGCTTCGGATACGTCCGTATCAACAACACGCTGGGCAACATACCGCCGATTACGGCGTCGGACCTGGGTCTCTACCGTCCTACGAACGATGTCACCAAGTCCATCTACAAGTTTTCCTTGTTCGGCGGCTCGGGCTTCCAGATTGGCCCGACCCCGCCTGCCGACCAGGCCCAGACCCAGAACAACTACAACTTCGTGGACACATTCAGCTGGGTGAAGGGCGCGCATGTCCTGCGCTTTGGCGGGGAATACACTCGCGTGAACCTGTACAAACTTTTCCCCCAGGTTTTCAACGGACAACTGTTCTATGTCAATGGCGGCGGCTTCACCGACTTTCAAAAGTTTCTGAAGGGCGCGCCAGACTTCAGCTTCGGCGGCGGCGGCGTCGCTACGCACCAGTACCGCACCAACGACTTCGCTATGTTCGCACAGGACGACTGGAAGGTGCGCCTCGATCTGACCCTGAACCTCGGACTGCGCGTGGAGGCGCTGGGTGCGTTTTATGACAACCTTTGTCACATCGGGAATCTTGATCCCAACCTCGCTGCCAGTGGCAAGTATCCGTTTATCTACGGTAGTTGCGTGAAGGATTTGAACGTGGCCGGACTCAATCCGACGGGCAGCAACACCACCTACAAGAATGATTACGCCACCGGATGGGGGCCGCGCGTCGGTTTTGCATGGGACATATTCGGACATCACAGCACGGCGCTGCGCGGCGGCTACGGCATCTATTATGTACGCGAAGACGTAGGCTCGGTGGACCAGCTCAGCTTCCAGGCGCCGTTCCTGCCGGTTGCCTTCGGGCCCGGGCAGGCCGGCTGTCTGGGATCGTTCTTCTCCGCCACCGTGCCGGCCGGTTGCCCGGATCCGAATCCCAATGCGTTGCCGCAGGCGGGCGTGATCGATCCAACTTTTGTCCCTTGCCTGGCGCAGCTGCAAGGCTTCGCCGGCAACTACCCCAACGGGGCGCCGGATTATGCATGCAACGGGGCGGGGATTCCATCCACCAACATTTTTGGCCTGGTGGTGCCGCGGAAATTTGTTTCGCCCAACACCCAGCAGTGGAACCTTACGTTGCAGCGGAGTTTGGCAAGACTGCGTGCTGGAGTGGTCGTGGGCACGCATTCCATTCATCTTCGCGAGACCCGCACCAACCTTTCGGTGGATGTGAGCCCCACGCATCCGCTGGTGCTGACCGACACCAGCGGAAACCAGTTTTCCATCGAAGCCAACACCTTTGCCAACGGCCCCGCGCGCGATCGAGCGCGCAAGGCATCAATGGCTACAGCGGAATGCAGCTCTTCGCCGATGGCGCGTACTCTCACTACCACTCCCTGCAAGCCACGCTCTCGCGGCGATGGGGCGCAGGCTATTTTCAGGCTGCCTACACTTTCTCGCGTTCGACAGACGCGACGTCCAGTGGCAACACCGCGCTGAACACAGCTTTCAATGACGAGACCACGCTGGATGCGTCGCGCGGCCTTTCCGACTTCGACCGCACTCACCGCTTCGTTGTGAGTTATCGCTACGACCTGCCCATCTTCAAAGGCGCAACTGGAACCAAAGGCGTGCTGCTCGCCAACTGGGCGATCAGCGGCAGCGCGGTGTCGTGCCTAACATGTTCAAGACCGTGGCCCACACTCCGGCCCTGGCCATGGGCTTTGCCGCCTTGCTCAAGCCGCTGCTGAGTGACGGCGCTCTGCCCGGCTGGTATAAAGAGTTGGTGGCGACGCGCATGTCGGTGCTGCAAGGCTCGCTCTACGCGGTAACGGCGCACTCTTTGTCGGCCCGACAGAAGGGGGCGACGCAGGAGCACGTGGACGCGGTTAAATCCGATTTCGAGAGTGGCCCATTTACCGAAATGGAGAAACTGGGCTTGCGCTGTGCCGACCGGCTGCATCATTCTCCCCGCGAAATTGACGACGATTTCTACGCCAGGTTGAAAGCCGTGTACAGCGATTCGCAGATTGTGGAGCTCATGGCGACTGCTTCAGTATTCGAATTCTTTCCGCGTTTCGTGGATGCGCTGCGTATTCCGACTACCCCGGCCCCAAAGAACACTCCAGCAGGGAAGGTCTGAATGCGACCACTGGCTGCCCGCATGTCGGTGATGAGCGGCGAAGGCGCACTCACCATTTTCGCCCGCGCCAAGGAACTGGAACGCACTGGGCGTTCCATCATCCATCTTGAACTAGGCGAGCCCGATTTTCATCCAGCGAAGCCGGTGAACGATGCCTTGAAGCTGGCCGTTGACGAAGGGAAAGACCGCTACTGTCCCGTCATCGGGTTGCCGGCGTTGCGCGAGGCGCTGTCGGTTTACTTGCGCGACACGCGCAACCTCAACATCTCGCCTCAAAATATCGTCATCGCTCCGGGCTGCAAGCTCGCGCTCTTCATGGCAATGATGGCGCTGATCGATCCCGGAGACGAGGTGTTGTATCCCGATCCCGGGTTTCCCGGATATGCCTCCATCACGCTGGGGCTGGGCGGAGTGCCGGTGCCGTTCGTGCTCTCGGCCAAAAATCAACTGCAGCCCGATCCGGATGAAATTGCTGCCTGCATAACTTCCCGCACCAAAATCCTGATCACGAATTCGCCGGGCAATCCGACCGGGACGGTGTACACCGACGAAGTGCAGCGGCGCCTGGCGGAGCTGGCCGTCGAACACGACCTGCTGGTGCTCTCGGATGAAATCTACGCCCGCATCATTTACGGCGGGACGTATAAATCCATGATGAATTACCCCGGCATGGAAGAGCGAACACTCATCATCGACGGCTTCTCCAAGAGCTTTGCCATGACCGGATGGCGCCTGGGATATGCCACAGCGCCGGCGCGGATCGTGCCCGCGCTCGATATGCTGGCGGTCAACACCTACACCTGCACCGCCGAATTCAGCCAGTACGGCGCCATTGAGGCTCTGCGCGACCGCGAGGGCGCCACGCCGCGCATGGTCGGTGAGTTTGCCAAACGCCGCGAGCAGTTTGTCAGTGACCTGAATCGCGTTCCCGGGTTCCGTTGTGCGCCGCCCGAAGGTGCGTTCTACGCCTGGGTGGATGTTTCCGAAGCGGGACGAAGCGCCGAGGAGATTTGCCGCGTTATGCTGGATGAGGCGGGGGTGGCGGCGATTCCGGGCGCGGCTTTTGGGCCGGCTGGCGCCGAGTTTGTGCGATTTTCATTTGCGTCGTCAACTGCGATTCTGAAAGAAGCAGTGGAGCGGATATTGCAGGTTGCGTCAGCCTGGCAGGGAACGCCGGCGGGATCGTCGGTAGCGCCGCCGTCCCGGCGGCAGCCCTCGGGACAGCCGGCAAGGCCTGCCCTGAGCGCAGTCGAAGGGATGCCGGCGCTACTTGTTTAGCGTCGCGCTATTTTCCAGGATCAGGAGAATTCATGAGAATCGGATTGGGCGTGGGGATCGTGCTTGCGGTTTGCGGCATGTCTCTGGTCGCAGCCGGTCAGGCCCGGCCGCTTCCGGGGCCGGATGTGCCGCAGATCTACCAGCGCCTTCTACCCCAGATCGAAAAGATCCCTATCTTCGATCACCACGCGCATCCCGGATTCGCGGACGATCCCGATGTCGATGCCATGGCTTCGCCACCGGGCAGCGCCGCGCTGCGAACGCGTGACACCAATCCGGAACTGGTCGCCGCCGCCAAGGCGCTGTTTGGCTATCCTTATAGTGACCTCGCGCCGGAGCATGCGAAATGGCTGGTGCAGAGGAAAGCCGAACTGAAGAAGGCGCAGGGAAGCGCCTACTTCTCCAATATTCTCGACAAGCTGAACATCGAGCAGGGCGTCGCCAACCGGGCGATGATGGCAGATTATCTCGATCCCAAGCGCTTTCCCTGGGTCTTCTTCGCCGATTCCTTCATGTGGCCCTTCGATAATCAACGCGAGCGCGCGCGCAACCGCGATGAGGAAGTCTATATCCCGCTGCAGGAAAAAATGCTGCATCGCTGGATGCAACAGGAAAATGTGGACAAGCTGCCGCCGGACTTCGCCGGATATCTGGCATTTATCCGCCGCGTGCTCGAGGACAATCAGAAAAAGGGTGGCATCGCCATGAAGTTTGAAGTGGCGTATTTCCGCTCGACAAAATTCGGCGATCCCACGCGCGAGCAGGCCGAAGATGTGTACCAGCGCTTTGTCAGCGGTGGCATCCCCAGCGAAAATGAGTACCGAACTTTTCAGGACTATATTTTCCGCTTCTTGATTCGAGAGGGTGGAAGGCTGCATTTGCCGGTACACATACACTCGGCCGTGGGCATCGGCGATTACTTCAACCTGTCCGAAAGCAACATCATGAACCTGGAGAATATTCTCCGCGACCCGCGCTATTCGAGCACGGTATTCGTGATGATTCACGGCGGCTATCCTTACGAGCACCAGGCAATCTGGCTGGCGGCCATGCAGAACGTGTTCCTGGACACGTCATTGATGGAACTCGACATGTATCCTTCAGAGTTCAAGCACGTGCTGAAAGAGTTTCTGGAGACTTTTCCCGATAAAATCACCTTCGGCACCGACTCATTCCCGTACAACGAGACTCTGGGTGCGGAAGAAAGCTACTGGCTGGGCGTGCAGTCGGCGCGCAGCGCCTTGGCTGCAGCGCTAGCCGAGATGATTTCCGAAGGCGAAGTCAACGAGGCGCAAGCTCTGCAGTTGGCCCATGGTTACCTGCACGACAATGCAGTTGGAATTTACCAGGGAAAGGTGCACTGAAATGGCAAAGGCAAAGGCGAAGCCCGCAGCGAAGCGGCGGAGCCTCAAAGCAAGAATCGCGAAGCGTAAGAACGCCGGACAAAAACGAACCGGCCGCAAAACGGCAACGAAGGGCCGCGCCAGCAAGATGGAATTGCGGCACGTCCCCTGGCAAACCATCGATCTCGAAGACCTGAACCCGCTGCTGCAGCGGCAGTTCGTGGTTGGTCACGACATCATGGTGGCCCGCGTTCTGATGAAGAGGGGTTGCATCATTCCTCTGCACAGTCATTACAACGAGCAATTCACCTACATTCTCGAAGGCGCGCTGAAGTTCTGGGTGGATGGCAAGGAGATCGTGGTGAACGCCGGCGAGGTTTTGACCATCCCTCCGCACATGCCGCACAAAGCTGAAGCCCTGCTGGACACGGTCGATCTCGATGTGTTCAACCCGCCGCGCGCCGACTGGATTAACAAGACTGATCAATACCTTCGTGGCGGCAAATAATTCATTCCTCCCGTATGCTAATACCTGAATGACTGACCACGCCGCATCGGCCTCAAAACTGGAACCGGGCGTCTCGCAATTGCGTTGCATTGCGTGCGCCGCGGTGGGCGAAAGCGGGGCCAAGAGCGTCCGCTGCGCGCAGTGTGGCGATCTGCTGGAAGTGGTTTTTCCGGGCTGGGAGACGGCTGCCGGGATGCGTGCGGGCGGGCTGGACGCGGCCGCGCTCAAACAGCTCTGGCTGCAACGCCGCACTTCTCCAAATCCTTTGGATGAAAGCGGCGTGTGGCGTTTTCGCGAAATTCTTCCTGCCTTGAACGACTGGAACCAGGTCATCACTCTGCGGGAAGGGAACACGCCGCTTTACCACTTGCCTTCCTGCGGCCGCGCCGCCGGAGTGGAGCGGCTTTTCGCCAAACATCAGGGCATGAATCCTACCGGATCTTTCAAGGACACCGGCATGACCGCGGCCGCGTCTTTCGCTCGCCAGGGAGGGTTCCGCTGGGTAGCGTGCGCATCCACGGGCAATACTTCTGCGTCGATGGCCGCGTATGCTGCGCGTGCCGGCATGCGCAGCCTGGTGCTGATTCCGCAAGGCCAGATCACCTGGGGAAAGCTTTCGCAGGCGCTCGACTATGGCGCTGTTACCTGCCAGTTGAAGACTGACTTCGATGGCTGCATGCGTGTGCTGGATGAGGTAGTCGAGCGCATGCCGGTTTATCTTTTGAACTCGGTAAATCCGTACCGTCTCGAAGGCCAGAAAACAGCGGCTGTCGAATTGCTCGAACGGCTTGATTGGCAACCGCCGGACCACATCATCGTGCCGGGTGGAAACCTGGGAAATTCTTCGGCGATCGGCAAGGCACTGCTCGAGATGCAGGAACTTGGCCTCATCGCACGCCTGCCGAAGCTTTCGGTGATCCAGGCTGAAGGCGCGAATGCCCTGGTGCGTACCATGCGCGAGACCGGCGGAAAAAAGCTCATCCCGGTACACGCAGAAACCATGGCCACTGCCATAAAAATTGGAAGCCCGGCGTCGTGGAAAAAAGCGGTGCGCGTGCTTGAGGCCACGGACGGCGCGGTGGAACAGGTGAGTGAAGTCGAAATGGCATTGGCCAAGGCGGAAATTGGGGCGGATGGCATCGGCTGTGAGCCGGCGTCGGCGGTCACGCTTGCCGGACTCAAGAAGCTGGTGCAGCAAGGCTTCGTGAAGAAGAATGAATCCGTGGTGCTGGTCCTGACCGGTAACCTGCTCAAGGACCCCGATTTCACCCTCAAGTTCCATCGTGGAGACCTGTTTGCGGGAACCGAGCACGAGGAGGAGGCGGAAGCTGTGCTGTCCTCGCGCCAGCGCGCCCCCATGGTGCTTGACGCCAGCGCCAACGCGGTGGTGAAAGTGTTGGAGTATGCGGAACAGACTGATCCGAGAAGATAGACGACAAGGGTGGAGCGGAATAAATTCCAAGAGTCGGAGTCATCCTGAGGGACTTCAGTCCCGAAGGATCTGGCGGGCAGCAGCGCGCTGCGGGCCAGCCGGCATGTCTGCTGCACGCCAGATGCTTCGCAAGCTCAGCATGACGCATTGGATTATGGAGTCAGAACCCGAAAAAAGTCAGACCAATGAGAACCGCAAATAAAAGGCGCGTGCGCGCGAACTCTTCTCTCGAACTGGTGTTGCCCGCCACTTCCGCCAACCTGGGGCCGGCTTTTGACGCCGCTGCGCTAGCCTTCTCATTGTTCCTGAAAGTCCGTGCCCAACGCGCACCTGAATTTTCCATCACGGCGCGTGGTCGCGATCCGGAAATCTGCGGCCGGGTCGAAAACCATCTCATTCTGACCACCTACCGTGAAGTCTTGCAGGGGGCAGGCAAGCCGGCGCAGCCGCTGGCGCTCCACATCGACAACCAGATTCCCATCGGTAAGGGATGCGGTTCTTCGGCAGCAGCGCGTCTCGCCGGGATTGCGCTGGCCGTCCACTTTGGCAAATTGCGCTGGACAGACAGCCGCATCGTCGGCGAAGCATCGCGGCGTGAACACCATCCCGACAACGCGGCCGCGTGCTGGATGGGTGGACTGGCGGTGGCGAGAATGTCGGCGGAGAGCGAAGCTCAAGTCGCCAGCATAATCCCGAAAGGGAAGTGGCCGCTGCTGCTGGCCGTCCCCGAGGAAGCGCTCGCGACCGAAGAAGCGCGGCGTGTGCTGCCGGCGCAATATTCCCGGGCAGACGCGGTGACGAACGTCCAGAATTCCATGCTGCTCCTGGCGGCTTTTGTGCAAGGCCGCCGCGATTTGCTGGCGGCAGCGCTTGAAGACCGCATGCATCAGCCCTACCGCTCGCCTCTATGCCCACTATTGCCGGCGCTGCAAAAGTTCGCGGGAGCGAACTCAGGCATCTTGGGCGTGGCTTTGAGCGGAGCTGGACCGTCGGTGCTGATTTTTCTGGATGACAAGTTCGGCGCAGAACGCGCCAAGACGCAAGTGCAGAGGCATCTTCGGGCCCAGGCTCTCCGGGCGGAACTGATGGCGACTGCCATTACCAAAGAAGGAGCCGGCCAGGGCAGAGCCTGGCTGCGACGACTCTCCTAACTGCGGCGGCGCTCTTCCCCTTCCGCCAGCCGGCTGTTGGCCGCGAGGCGGAACCAATGCTGTTCAAAACTCAGATGGGGTTCGCGAGCAAATCGATCCGCATAGGAATTGATAGCTCTCTGAAAGTGTTCGATCTCTCGCCGCGCATCGCGCCCGAGGGCGGTGCTCGATGACGGTGGCGTGATCCGACGATGTTTGCTGGTTTTCATTTCCACTCCTGGGACTCGTTTCCCTAACCACTGTGCCCAACGACAAGGGCACTCACGCCATCATCCTGTGGAAGTACCAGTAGGTGTCAGGCAATCTTCTCTACAGAATCAGGGGAAGGCAGTAAAAATACGTTCGGAGCGGGAAAGTGTAAATGGCACTCTCGTGCCATAGGGGAAATGAGGGATCGGCCGAGGAAGGAATCCCCTCGTAGCGCCGGCGTCTCGCCGGCTGTCCGGCGGGCGTCCCGCCCGCCGTCGGAGACAAGATGCCGGGGCGACGGCGCCGCTACACAAGGAGGCCTTCCTCAACCGACCCTCTCTCCCTTTACTGGCGGCTGGCGGGCGGAATAATGCGGTTCATACGGAGGTATTCGACCATCTGCCCGTAGTGGTCGAAGCAGTGGGCCACAGCCCCCGAGGCCAGGGCCAGGCGGGTCGCATTGCCTTCCCCGAAGGGGCTCTTCACGGGGGCGACCAGATTCTTTTCGTTCACGCTTGCCGCTGCTTTATGAAGGTATGCGAAGGAATCCTTCAAGTACTTCATGATGTCTGCCTTGCTCTTGACCGAGGCCGGGCCGCTTTCCTCACCCGTATCCACCGGAGGCTTTTCGCCCAGGATGCCAGCGGCCAGTATGTAGTTGACGGCAGCCACGTGTTTGACCTGTTCTCCGAAGGTGCGGACCCCCTTGAACTCGCCGTCGCTCGGGGCGAACGAGTACTTGTCTTCGGGCATGGCGTCGGCAGCGGGCACGAATTCGTTCTCCACGTTGGTGACAGAGCGGTCGAGCACCTGGCTGACGGTGCGAGGTTCGGCAGGTTTCGCGGTTTGAGCGAGCGCGATGCCGCTCAGTAGGAGCAAACAGACGGATGCGGTGTGAAACTTCTTCATTTGAGTTTCTCCTTAAAGTGCTGCAAAAGATCGAGTCATGTGGGGACAGCCGCCCTCGGCTGTCCGGTCGAGCGCAGCTCGGCACTTTTTTGGAGCAGTCGTGTCGCGGAGCTTCGCTCCGCCGCACAGCCGAGGGCGGCTGTCCCCACGTGGCCTTTGCGACTCCAAAAAGAGCACGAGCGAGGACGCTCGCGCCTACATTCAAACTAATCTCGAACCACGGACGGCGTCAGTTCCCACTGCTGCGACGTCAGGCGATGCCGGCGGACGGCGAGCAGACCTAGGACCATCGCGACTGCGGACCACAGCAGAGCGGTCGGGACTCCGGCCCGGGTCGCCAAACCTCCCCAAACCGTGCTGCCCACAGCCATGCCTCCCTGCAGGACCAGCAGATACATGGACAGCGCCCGCGCCCGCAGAAACGAAGGACACATGGTCTGCGCCGCAATATTCAAACAGGCCAGGATTCCGATCCACGCTGTGCCGCTGGCGAACAATACCAGACAAAGCAGGGAAAATGTTTGCACCCGTCCAGCAGCGAAGGTCATGGCAGCAAAGAGCAGGATGTCGAAAGCTACCAGTCGATTTACCGAGAAACGCATGCGTACCCGCGGCAGAACGGCGGCACCGGCCAGGGCTCCGAGGCCAAAAAATCCCAGCAGCAGGCCATATCCGGTCGCGCCATGGGGACGGGCGAGGATGGGCAACAGCGCGGGGAGCGAGCTCGCAGCCAGGCTAAACGCGCCCGTCCGGATCAGGATGGATCGCACCTGCGGTGCGCCGCGAACATAACGCAGGCCAGCCATTAGAGCGTCGCGCACCCGTCCCGTAGCGACATGTTCGAAGTGGGGACGCTTCCAGCGGTACAAAAAAAAGATCACACCGAAAAATGAGGCCGCGTTGAGCAGGAACGCGAATCCGGAGCCCGCCGCAGCAATCACCAGTCCGCCGAGCGCGGGGCCGAAGGCGCGGGCTACATTGAAGCCAACCGAGTTCAAGGCCACCGCGGGAGCATGATTTTCCGGACGCACCACTTCCGGTGTGATGGCCTGCCAGGCGGGATCATTCATGACCGCACCCAGGCCGAGGATGAATGTGAACAGCAGAAGCACCCACGGCGTCACCTGATGGTAGAGCGTGAGCACGCCCAGCACTCCGGCAGCAACCACCATCCAGCTCTGGGTGATGAGCAGGAATCGCCGCCGGTCAACCAAATCGGCAAGAGCGCCCGCGGGCAGGATCACCAGAAATACCGGAAGCGTGGTGGCGGCGGTGACCAGGCTGACCATCAGCGGCGACAGGGTGAGCTGAGTCATCAGCCAGCCCGCGCCCACGTTCTGCATCCAGGTCCCGGTGTATGAGATGACGGCGGCAATCCAGAGCGAACGGAAGAGCGGCTCGTGCAGCGGCGCCCAGGCCGAGGTCGTCAGCTTCTGAGGCAAGCTCTCGGGCGCCGGAGTTTTGATCGCTTCCGTCATAGTCAGTGGCTCGCAGCTCCGTCGGTTGTGACCGGACTGCTTCCGAACGGCCACTCCCGATTTCGCCATGCCCGCACCAGGTAGATGGCGATGCCGGTAATAAGGATGACCAGCGCGTAACGCACCTGCTTCAGCGAATTGGTGCGGGAGACTAGCACAAAGATAAATCCGATGGAGGCCAGCAAAGCCGGCAGGGGATACAGCCACATGCGAAATGGACGCGGCAAATCCGGGCGCCGGATGCGCAACACGATAACCCCAACGGCCTGCACCAGGAACTGCAGCGTAATCCGAATCACCACCAGCGCGGCGATCACGTCGGCCAGCGAGAAGAAGCAAAAAAATACCGCCACTGCAGCCAGGGCCAGCAACGAGACGTAAGGGAAGCGATGTTGCGGATGCACTCGTGCGAACACCTGGAAGTAGTTGCCGTCAATGGCCGCGGCGTAAGGCACGCGGGAGTAGCCCAGCAGCAGCGAGAAGACCGAAGCGAACGCCGTCCACATCACCAGGGCGGTGACCAGATTGGCCGCCCAGGCCCCGTAAATCCTTTGCATGAAAACCGAGACCACATACAAACCGCGATTCGAATGGCCGGTGTGCGTGATTTCCTGCCAGGGCACCACCCCCAGAATGCTGATGTTCATCAACACGTATAGACAGCCCACTAGCAGAATGGATAGCAGCAGCGCGCGCGGGATGGTTTTGCCGGGATCCTTTACTTCATCGCCCAGAAAGCACACGTTGTAATAACCCCAGTAGTCATAGGTCGCGATGAGCATGGCCGATCCCAGGCCGAGGAAAAAATTGTGCGACAGTGTAAAAGCGCCCGCCGGAAAGCTGAATGCCCGGCTGGCATCGAAGTGAGTGAATCCCGCGAAGATGATCCAGCCCATGGTGATCAAGACCCCGGCCAGAAGCAGTTTCGACATCCAGCCGATGCTGGTGATTTTCCGGTAGAGCAGGATCACGGCGAGAACGACGATCCCAATCGCAACGAACGTCGCCCCCGACATCAGCCACCGCAACTGCAGGGTCCCGAGCAGTGGCAGATGCAGCTGCCACAAATGGTCGGCATACTGGTAGTCGAGCGCAGGCCAGAAGTAGGAAGCGTAACCCGCCAGTCCGATGGCGCCGGAAGCGATGGAGAGCGGCGCGCTGAAGGAAAGCTGCCAGATAAAAAGAAAGGAAATCAATCGGCCGAAAGTGCGCGGGCCGTAGATCTCGCGCAAATAATTGTACGATCCACCCGACTTGGGCATGGCCGCGCCCAGTTCCGCCCACACCAGCCCGTCGCACATGGCAAAGATTGCGCCCAGGACCCAGCCCAGCATGGCCTGCGGTCCGCCCATCGCGCCCACGATCAGTGGAATGGTGATGAACGGCCCCACGCCGATCATGTCGATCATGTTGAGCGCGGTAGCGCTGCTGACGCCGATTCCGCGGATCAGGGGTTGGGAGGCGTCGTTGGGCGGAGCGCTGATGCGAGAAGCGCCATTGGTCGTTGGTCGTTGGTCGTTGGCAGGGACCATGAGTTTCCGTGCGAAATCGCGTTACGCGTAGATGAAAAATGCTGTTAGTCAACAGAAATACGGCAGCACTGTGATAAGAGTTCAATAACCAGCGATCACCATCCGACCATCGGTGACGAACGGCTAATTCCGTTGGCGGCCTCTCCGTGCCGAGGGCGAGACGCCCTCGAGACAGCCGGCAAGATGCCGGCGCTACTGAGAGGCCTCGGACCTTCACAACTGGTAGAGACCAACGACCAAAGGCCAACGACCAACGGCCAACGACCAAGGGCCAACGACCAACGGCCAACGACGCTTCCACTTCCCTAGTGACTGCTCTCGTGCCCAGCGCCCAGCAGGTTCACATAGAGCCGAATGGCTCCGGGCACGCCGGCGGGCAGTTGGCGGAAGAATGCATATCCGGTGTAGATGTATGTGCCCTTGCCGTACTGCGCCCGCAGCAGCCCGCCTGGGAGTGGTTGTTCGCCGGGGTCATGAGACGAAAGCAGCGGACGGAAGTGACTGTCCCACTGGCTCATGAAATACAAACCCCGCTCCTGCACCCAGCCGTCAAAGTCATGCTGCGTGATCTGGTTGGGATAGTGGAACGCGCTGTCTTCAGGAGCCAGAATCTCGACTGGAGCTTCCTCGACTGAGACCCTGCTCCGGCTTAACGTCGCAGGGAAAGGCGTGAAATGGCCGGTGTTGAAGTCGCCAACGCCAGCGTCATATTGCACGATCAGCGTGCCGCCCGCCGAGACGTAGTCGAGCAGTTTCCTATTGTTGGCCGCGACATCCTTCTGCGTGTCGTAGGCGCGGATGCCGAGAACAATCGTTCCGTAGCCGGAAAGGTCCGCGCCGGCCAGCCCTTCCGCTGGAAGCATGGTTAAGTCAATTCCGATCTGCTGGAGCACGGTGGGAATCTCATCCCCGGCGCCGGGGACGTACGCCAGCTTAAGATCTTTCGGGACTTTCACATCCACGATGCTCACGCGTTGCAGCGCTGGTTGGTAGTAATAAGCACTGGCCAGGTCTTCGCGAGTCACCAGGGTGTAGCCTTCGCTGTAGTTCTTGCCGCCGGCGGCCAGCACGGCGCGAATCTGGGTGTGCTCTTCTTTCAAGCTGCCAGGAATGACTTTGAATTCAAAATGCTTTTTGTCTCCGCGCTGGCGCAACTGCACGGGAATTTCCTTAGGCTCGACTCGCCAGCCCGCCGGGGCCTCCAGGCGTAGAGTGCCGGTGGAGGCGCTGGTCAGGTTGGAACTCACGCCTACCTTCACGCTGCGCTCTGAACCATTCGCGATCGGAACGATCTGCTCACCCGGCTCCAGTTCGACGGAAAACGCGGGCGCGACGGCCAGCGCGCGTTTCTGCTCTGCTCCATGCAGGTCGGTAAAAGCTACCAGCACGGGTTCCGAAATTTCTGGCAGGGCCGCAGGGGTCATCGGCGCGGCGTTATGAATTCGAGAGGCGAGCGCGGGCACATCGTAGCGGACGCTCACACGAAAGGGAGGTGGGGGAAAGGGCAGCGTCTGATATTGCGGCTCGTCCACGGTATAAACGCCGTCCCGCTCGGGGTCGGTGCGGTGCAGCGCCGCCCGCGTAGGCGGAGTGTTCGGCGGCAGCACTACGTGGAAATCAGTCTGATAATCCTTCCCGGGCTGCACGGGAGGAATGCGCTCCCTGGCCTCGCTGTCCGTTACCTGGCCTTCGAGAAATAAGGAGCGGAGTTGCAGCGGGTGCGCCGAGCCGTTGTGGAGTTTTACCCTGACCGTGAACTTCTGTCCCGGGGAAATCGCGGCCAGGGGATCCTCTCCCGGCGGCGGTGGCGCACTCGATGCGGGCGGTGAAACCAGCGAGGCCTGCAGTGAAAGATTGAGCGCAAGATTGAGTGCGATCCTGGCCTGCGATTCCTTTTCGATCAAGCGGGCCAGCCGGTCTTGATTGTTGCCGCCGCGGAGCCGGCCTTCGAGACGGGCAAGCGACTCGACTACCGAGAACAATGGCGCCGCGGCACTGCCCGGATCCTTCTCCGCCGCTTTTACCGACTCAGCAATATTGGCCTCGACTCCTGCGAGCTCTTTCCGGGCCGGGGCATCGGACGGAGAAATCAAGGTTCCCAAACTTGTGTCGATGCCATCGAAGAAGGCTTTTTCGTGGCCGTCCTTGTCCGTGGCGGGCGGCACGACTGAGTCCACCAGTTTGTAGTAGGTGTAGCGATCGCCGGGCTCCACCGTCCAGCCCCCCGCGCCCTGCGAAAGCTGGTGGCGCAATCCTTCCATGGCGAACTGGATGTATGACATGCCCAGCAGAGGATCCACATGTCCGGTATTCAGCCTGACCGTGTAATTTTCCGCCGCGCACGTACTCGCCCCGAAGCCGCACACGTTGCCGATGTAAAGCTTCTTGGCCTGCCAGGGTTGCAGGCCTTCCTTGATCTGTTCGGGAAAGCGCTTGGGATCAGCCGCCGCGCGGAACGCCTCCTTGGTCAGAATGGAGGAAGCCTGGTGATGTCCGTGCCCATCGCGCTCGGTTCCGGAAAAGCGCGCAATCAGCACATCTGGCCGAAAGGTGCGGATCACACGCACCATGTCACTGAGCGGGATGTCGTGTCCGCCCCACTTCTGAAACGTCTCTTCCGGATTCTTCGAATAGCCGAAATCCGCCACCCGGCTGAAGCGTTGTTCCACGCCGTAGTAGCGATCGGAAGCAGTCAGTTCCAGAGTGCGCAAAACGCCGAGCACATCGAACAGGTTGCTGCCGACTTTGTTCTGGCCGCCTTCGCCCCGGGTGAGAGTCATCAGCAGGGCGGTGTCTCCCTTGCCGCGGGACTCGAGGGTCAACATGCCTCCATCTTCGTCGTCGGGATGGGCGGTTGTCTGCATCAGGCGGGCGGTGGTTTGCAGGCGACGCAGCATCTGTTTCAGGCCGGCCACGCCCGTGTCCGGGGGCAGAGGGTCGACCGGACTCGGTCCGCCCGCGGGAGCCTGGGCCAGGGTGGGAGTCACCATGCAGAAGAGAAGCGCGAGCAGGGCGAGACTGAGCGCCTTTCGTAGCGGTGTTTTCCCGGCAGCCGGCCAGTGGGCGTCCCGCCCAACGCCGGGGGCGAGACGCCCCCGAGACTGCCGGTAAGATGCCGGCGCTACAAATGCATGACCGGCATTTTTCAGAGCTATGGGATTGCAGGTGTCGGAGATGAGAGGCAAGATTTTTCCTGTCGTTCCTCTTTTTTTATTGGGGCTGCTTATATGGACTGCGCGGGAAACCAGGGGTTAGCCGCCAACCTGTAATCCTACCTCAGTCACTTGCCGGGCGGCGTGCTGGGAGTCTGGACCGCCTGCTGACAGGCGTGCGCCGCTGTCAGCAACTCGTCAAACCGCCGATCGCTGTGCAGGCCACGCAGCAAGGGATCAGAAAGCAGGTTGGAGTAGGCGCAGTAGTTCAGTTCAATCGCAGTCTTGAGCATGTGGAAGGCGGCTTCCTTCTTGCCGTTGTAGGCGAAAAGCGCGCCCTGATAGTAGGAAAGCTCGGGATCCGGATCCGAAGGCTGGCTGGTTTCGGCATCGTGCGCCATGCGGTCGAGTTCGGAAGCCGGACGGAGTCCAACCGAGGCTTCCATGAGATCGCGGTGGTAGTGGGGAGCGTTCGACATGCGTTTCACGGCCTCGCGGGCCTCCGCTATTCTGCCTTCACGCAGTAACAGGGAAGGAGTAATGTAGTTGGCCCATTCGGAACCTGCATCCAGCTTGATAAAATCGCGAGCCCGGTCGAATCTGCTCAGCTCCATGAATGCCCAGGCACAGGAACGGAACTGATAGTTGCCCGGAGCCAGGGTGATGGCAGTGTCGCATTGGCGCGTGGACTCCTCGAGCATGCCGGCATATCGCTGCACATAGCCCAGAGTGAAATGGGCCTGGGCGTTCTCCGGACGACGCTTGGCCAGCGCCGCAGCCGCCTCGTAGGCTTTTCCCAACTCGCCCCGGTCCACCCGGTTTACGATGAGCTGCGAGGCGGCGGCCATCAGGTTGGGATCAAGAGCCAGCGCCCGTTCCAGCGCGACATTCGAGCGCTGGAACATCTGCTCGCCGCCATCGGAATAGGTGGCGTCGTAATAGTAACGTTGCCCAACTTCGGCCCAGGCGGGGGCGTAGT
Organism: Terriglobia bacterium; assembly: GCA_963797385.1. Lineage (GTDB taxonomy): Bacteria > Acidobacteriota > Terriglobia > Terriglobales > Acidobacteriaceae > JAIQFF01. Next base: position 2,196 of record CAWCPY010000009.1, on the reverse strand, counting down.
TGGGGTCCAGCTCAACCACCTGTTCCAGCGAATTGATCGCATCTCGATTGGGGGCGGCATCGTGGGACAGGGCCACGCTGTGTAAATAAAGATCGTAGGCCTCCTGATTGTTGGGCCGCGTGCGAGTGTCCAGGAAACCACCGGCTGCGCCCAGCATGGGCAGCAAGCCCTCGCGGACTTGTTTGGCCAGCTGCTGTTGCATTCCGATCAGGTCCTGGGTCGAGCCGGTAAGATTGGTTTGCCACACCAGCCGTTCCGTCCCGGTCTCGATCGCCTCCAGCGTGACCAGCAGACGGTTGCCCTGCTTCTGGAAGTGCCCGGTCAGCACCGTGCCCACACGAAGGTCGCGGCCCACTTGCTGGGGGTCAAGGTCGGCGTTCACGTACTTTCTGGTTACCGCCGAAGGACGAACATCCAGGGTGCGGGAATAGGTGAGCGTGTTGGCGATTTCATCCGCCAGCGCAAAGCGAAGATAGTCCACACTGAAATCACCATTGAGATTTTGCAGCGGCAGCACCGCGATCGCGTTTTTGGAAGCTCCTCCCGCGACTGCCGCTCGATGTTTGATGAACCAGGTTCCCACGGCTGCCAGTACGGTGATCAGCAAGGCCGTAACCCCGAGCAGGAGATAACTTTGCCGCTTGCCGGGAGTGTCGAAGGTCTTGGTGGTGCCCACGCGCAGGGGCGAGGTTTCGCGTGCGCCGGTCCGGGTCAACCCCGATTCGGTTTCTTTCCGCAACTGTTGCAGGTCGGCCTTCATCTCCGCCGCGGTGGCGTAGCGTTTGCTGCGGTCTTTTTCCATCGCCTTCCCGATAATGCATTCCAGTTCCTTGGGAAGCTTGGAATTGAGAGTCAGGGGCGAGGGCGGTTTGGTGTGCAGCACCGCATCCAGGGTCATGACCACGTTATTGCCGGTGAAAGGCTTTTTCCCCGTGGCCATTTCATAGAGCACGACGCCAAAGGAAAACAGATCAGTGCGGGGATCAAGCTCGTCGCTGCGTGCCTGCTCCGGCGACATGTAAACTGCGGTGCCCGGAATCACCCCCACGGCGGTCAGCGAATCTTCGATGGGCGTTTCCTCGCTGGTTGCCAGCCGCTCATTCCGCAACAATTTGGCCAGGCCAAAATCGAGGACCTTGGTCTGTCCCGTGGACGTAATAAATATGTTGGCTGGCTTGATATCGCGATGGATGATGCCCTTGGCGTGAGAGGCGGACAGCGCATCCGCCACATGGATGGCCACCTCGAGCAGGTCGTCGACGTCCATCGGGTTGCCGCGGATGCGTTGTTTCAGGCTTACTCCCTCCAACTTTTCCATGACGATGAAGGGATGGCCGTTATGATCTTCGACTTCGTGGATGGTGCAGATGCTGGGATGATTCAGTAGGGACGCGGCGCGGGCCTCGCGCTCGAAACGCTCCATGGCCTTGGGGTCGCCGGTAAGGTTATCAGGGAGGAATTTAATGGCCACGTGGCGGCCCAGCCGGGTGTCTTCCGCCTCATAGACCACACCCATCCCGCCGCCGCCCAGCTTGCCCAGAATCTTGTAATGGGAGACCGTCTGGCCGACCATGGTGGCACTGCTCGAACTTTGGCCAGACGTTTCGCGGTCCATGGCTAAGCTCAGCCCCTGTAGCGGGTTAATGTTAGGCCCGGAGAAGTATCTGGTCAACTAATTGGAGCGAACCAAATAGCGCCCGCGTCCCGCCGGCCCGGTGGGCGGGCAGAGCCTGCCCTGAGTGCGAATTCCGCGACATCAAGTTGGATTTCTGGCCTCGAGGTCATCACGGCCCAATTAACGCTATAATTCAGGCCACTCATGGCACTTTCTTCAGGAACAAAGCTGGGTCCTTACGAGATTCAATCTCTGGTTGGAGCGGGCGGGATGGGCGAGGTGTATCGCGCCCACGATGCCCGCCTGGACCGCACCGTGGCCATCAAGGTACTGCCTGCGTCCTTCTCGGCGGACCGGGACCGCATGCAACGCTTCGCGCAGGAAGCGCGCGCGGCAGCGGCGCTCAATCATCCCAACATTCTTTCCATCTTCGATATTGGAGACCAGCAAGGGTCGCCCTACGTGGTCTCGGAGCTGCTGGAAGGGGAAACCCTGCGGGAGCGGCTGAGGAGCGGGCCGCTTTCCTCCCGCAAAGCGATTGACTGCGCACTGCAAGTGGCACGCGGGCTGGCGGCGGCGCA
>CAWCPY010000008.1:0-146394 GCA_963797385.1 Terriglobia bacterium | reverse complement strand
ACCCTGGGTAACCCGCGTTCCAATTTGGGCATGGCCATGTGGCCGTCTGCCTACATTCACTTCCGGTATCTACCCGCGTCGGCAACCCCAAGAGCACACTGCACTTGGCTGCGCTATTCCACGTTTCAGTCAGTTCCCGGATTGGCACTCGGAATGGTGCAGCGAGCTGGTAAATCCCCCGCCGTATGGCCGTACGGCTTTTAGAGGCCTTCCGTGAAGGAATTCGGCACCCGCGGCAACCTGGTAATCGTTCTCCTCCTCTTAATGACCATGCTGGGCTGTGGGGCCCTTGACGCCAGCACTCCGGTCGCGCAATCAAGCAGCGGACTGGTCGCAACTTCGCCGGTCGTGGACTTTGGCAGCGTGCCGGTTGGCTCTACCGTGGTTCGCTCCAACACCGTCACCAACGCCAGCCACTCACCCATCGTTATCACACAGACTCAGACGGGAACATCAGCCTTCACGGTTACAGGTCAAAAACTGCCGCTGACCCTGGCGCCGGGCCAGCGCACTGTTCTCCAGATCGCCTATTCACCGCAAAGCGGCGGCGCCTCGCAAAGCCGGGTGGTCCTCGCCAGCAATCAGGTTCGTTTGTCCACCACCTTTGCGTTGCGCGGCACCGCGATCATGGGCGGCGGGCTCAAGCTGAATCCAACCAGTATCAGTTTCGGAAACGTGCCGATGGGCCAGAGCCAAACCCAGCCAGCCACACTCTCCAATCCGGGGCGAGCACCGATCAGCGTCACTAGCATTGTGGCCTCAGGAAAGGGCTTTAGTCTGGCCGCGCAGAATCTGCCCCTCACGCTTCCGGCGGGCGGCAGCACCAATATCGCGGTGAACTTTGCTCCAACTGCGCCGGGAGCCAGCAGCGGAACCGTCTCCGTTATAGCCAGAGTTTCGGGCAACCTGCCCAAGCGGCCCATTACGTTTGGCGGGCGGGGCCGAGAGACGCAGGTAGCTTTCAGTTCCTCCAATTCGGCGTCTGGCATCACCGTGGCCACCGTCGTCAGCGTATCTCTCTCAGGGACCGGCATGGGCGCCGGGCAGCTGGCGGTTTTGCCCAGCAGTCTGGCTTTGGGTAGCGTAAAGATCGGGGCCAGCCAGACCCAGTCGGCGACCCTGATTAACTCCGGCAGTTCGGCTCTCACCGTGCGCCAGGCAAGTGTAACCGGCAAGGGCTTCAGGATGGGCGGACTCAGCTTTCCCCTGACCCTCGCCGCCGGCCAGCGCAAGAGCTTCACCGTAACCTTCGCACCGCAGGCAGCGGGCAGCGCCAGCGGCAGCATCGCAGTGACCACCGACGCGGCAAACTCCGGTCGTGAGCGTGCCGGTATCAGCTGTTGCCACCGCCCCAGGCGCTCTGCTCTCGAACCCTTCCAGCCTTAACTTTGGAAGTGTGCAGGCGGGTAACGGACAGACTCTGTCGGCCGCGCTTACCAACTCTGGCGGCTCCAGCGTGACCGTTTCTCAGGCCAGCGTCTCCGGATCCGGTTTCTCGGTCAGCGGATTGAACTTGCCCCTGACTCTGGCCGCGGGCCAGAGCGCGGCCTTCAGCGTAACTTTTAATCCTCAATCGACTGGCTCCGCCAGCGGGACACTGTCGTTCGCCAGCGATGCGTCAAACGGCGTTCTCGCGCTCCCACTCACCGCCAGCGCGCCGGCGGCCGGGACCCTGGCCTCTAGCCCGTCCAGCCTGAACTTCGGCGCGGGACAGGTAGGAACGCCTCAGACCCTTGCGGAAACACTGACCAACACAGGCGGCTCCAGCCTGACCATCACTCAGGCCAATCTCTCCGGCGGCGGCTTTACCATGACCGGCTTCGCCCTGCCGGCCACTCTGGCGCCGGGCCAGAGCACGACTTTCAATGTGCTGTTCACGCCCCAAACCAGCGGCGCGGCGAGTGGAAGTCTGGCCATCGTCAGCAACGCTTCCAACTCCAACCTGGGCATTGCCCTCACCGGCAATGTCGTTACGCCAGGTGTATTGAGCGCCAGCGATTCCAGCCTCAGTTTTGGCAGCGTTCAGGTCAACGGCACCGCCAGCCAGACCGAGACTTTGACCAACTCAGGCGGGACCAGCGTGAATATCACGCAGGCCCAGGCTTCCGGCACCGGCTTCACGGTTACCGGATTGACCCTTCCCATGACTTTGAAGCCAGGCCAGAGTTTTACCTTCGGCGCGGCGTTCAAACCGACCTCGGGCGGAAACGCTACAGGGTCGATTTCAGTGGTTTCTGACGCATCCAATTCCACCCTCACCATCACCCTCGCCGGCACCGCAACTGTCGCCGGCCAGTTGGCGGTGAGCCCGGCCTCGTTAAGCTTTGGCAGCGTTGTGGTAGGACAGAGCAAGAGCCTGACCGCCACCCTGACCGCTACTGGCTCCAGCATCACGGTCTCCGACGCCGGCATGACCACTTCGGAGTTCACCATCAGCGGGCTGTCCTTGCCGCTCACCCTGAGCGCCGGACAGAGCGCGTCCTTCACCGTCAAGTTCACGCCCCAGTCCAGCGGTGCCGCGTCGGCCAGCGGAACTTTCAGCAGCAATGCCTCCAACGCGTCGCTGACGCAAGCCCTGGGCGGCACTGGCACGGCCGCGCCGCAACACAGTGTGGCTCTCTCCTGGTCACCCAGCACCTCCAGCGTGGTCGGCTACAACGTCTATCGTGGCACCACAACCGGCGGTCCGTATTCGAAAATCACTTCCATGAATGCGGACACTACCTTTGTGGACAGCTCGGTTCAATCCGGCCAGACCTACTTCTATGTCACCACGGCCGTGGACGGATCCGGCAAGGAAAGCGGGAAGTCAAATCAGACCCAGGCTGTGATCCCGCTCCATAGGACATAGCGCAGGGTTTGCAAACCTTTGAGTAAAGCAGGGGGCGTGAAAATTTCACGCCCCATTTCATTGGAATCACATGACCCGCGAACGTTCCGCTCGGTGCGCAGCTCGTCCCCGCATTTTCAGCGGCTCCGGACGCCATGCCGCCCAAGCGCGCGGGAGCAACGCCCCTCATCGCAGCCCCTGTCAAGGGACCTGGGCCCGAGAACGTTCCATAGTTATGTACTAGTGACATCTTCTCGCCTTCTGGTTACCACGTTACCTTGCTCGCGTACCCCTTCCCGGGTCCATTAACAATTTGGAATTTCATCGGCGTGATTTGCTGCCCTCGGCGATTCACGCAGCAGGAAATTCCAGCCGCTTACCGAAGTGTCAAAAGGCCCCGGCGGACGTAAGGTTCTGGCGTCTAGATAGATTGTTGCTCGTTCGGGAACCATTCCCATTTTAAGGAGCGCTGCGCGCATGCATGGACGATTGTTTGCAGGCTTGACCCTCTTGACGACCGCTATTCTGCTGGGTTGCGGAGGCGGTAACTCCAGCGCCGGCAGCTCCGCCACCACCAGCCATGCGGTAGCAGCGGGCAATCTCGGCGTATTCCCCGCGACCCTGAACTTTGGCAAAGTCACGGTGGGCACGAAGAAAGGCCTGACCGCGACTCTGACCGCCGGCAATGCCCGCATTATCGTGACATCGGCCGCTTGGGGCGGGCCTGGATTCTCGATCGCCGGAATTGTGTTTCCTCTTACCGTTCCGGCCGGCCAGAGCATCAATTTCAAGGTCACATTCTCCCCGAAAACCGCGGAACAAGTCTCCGGCAACATCAAATTCGTCAGTGACGCCGATAATTCTCCGAACGCCGTCTTCAACGGCAACGGAACCGCAACCCCAGCCCATCATGTGACTCTTGCCTGGCGCGCTCCCGCAGCTTCGGTGGCCGGCTACCACGTGTACCGCGGGGTTGCAGCGCAAGGCCCTTTTACGCGGCTGACCAGCTCTCTCCATCCCAAGACCACCTTTACCGATGCCTCGGTCGTGGGTGGCTCAACCTATTTCTATTCGACCACTGCAGTGAATAGTAAGGGCAAGGAAAGCAAGCGCTCCAACCAGGTTAAGGTGACGATTCCCAACTCCTGATCACGCTTGAGTGCTGCCGGGTACCGAAGGACTCTGGAGTCGCAGAGTCAGAGTTCTTCGGCCGTGGGCAGGATGGCCGGAACAGAACGCTGCGAAATTGATTTTCCGCTGCCGATCGCTTCTTCAATGGCGAAGGTGGCTTCGGAAACTTCCACCAGTTCTTCGAACGCGATGGGCGAACACTCGCCCCGTCGCATGGCGTGCACGGTGAGTTCGATCTCCCGTTGATGTCCTTTGTCTTGCCCAGACCGGGCGCGCCTGGTCTTTCCACCGTGCGCCAGCTCCAGCGTGCGGAAATCCGTAATCCGTCCCACCTTGCCTTCGCAGAACACTTCGAACTGCTCCTTGGGGACGGACCGGTCTCCGTTGGCGAGATAGGAGATGTTCGCGATAGAGCCATCCTGAAAGGTGAGTGTAGCCACAACATTGTCGCGATTGTAGCGGGCTCCGTCGGGCAGGGCGCTGCCGCCGACGCTGACTATGCCGCAGCCCACCACGCACCGCGCCCAATCCACGAAATGGCAGAGTTCCCCCACGATCCTGCCCCCTCCGCTGCTATTCTGTTGCACCCAGTGATCGTGCGGAAGGTATCCGGCATTGACCCGGACGCTCACCGCCATGGGTTCTCGACGGCCCGCGAAGAGTTCTCTGAGCCTTTCAGTAAAGGGCGCGAAGCGGCGGTTGTATCCCACCATCAGAAACGGGTCCGGTGCCCATCCTTCGCCGCTTGATAGACGCTGCGGATTTCCTCCAATTGCTCGCGGCTCACCGCCAGCGGCTTTTCGACCAGTACCGGCTTGTGACTGGAAAGCGCGGCCACGACGTAGTGCGCGTGGCTGTCATGGCGGGAAAGGACAAATACCGCGTCCGTGTCCTTGTCCTGAAGCAGGTCCGCGGGCGCCACCGCGCGGGTGAAACCAAACAGGCGGCGCGCGGACTCCGATGCAATTCCCGAAGCGGTCGCCACCGAGTGCAAAGCCACGCCTCGACTCTTTCGCAGCGCCGGAAAAATAACACTGCGGGCGAAACTCCCGGCGCCGATGCAACTCACTCGAAGTTCGCCGGCTCGCGGCGCAGCCCCAGATCGGGCAGCCGCGCCTGCTGCCACAGGCATGGGTATGAGGACGCGGCCGGGATACTCCACCAGCACCGTGTACGCGCCCGTGCTCTTCAACTCCTGATAGGCTGCGCCTCCCTGCTCGACCGGACAACGGCGCTCCAGAAAAGGCGCCACATGGATCGCTCCCGAAGCCAGCAAATCCAGAAAGCCTTCCATGTTCCGCTTCTCCGTCCAGCGTACATAGCCGATGGGATAGTCGTGACCATCTTCTTCGTACTGGGCATCGTAGCGACCCGGTCCGTAGGAACGGGAAAGCAACAGCGCCAGCTCTTTCTGGTACATCGCTTTGCGCGAGACCCCGAGATCCACCGCGCCCACCACGACGATGCGCCCGCGATCACGAGAAATATTTGCCGCCAGTTCGACCGGCTCGCTCGAAACAGAAGAGGCGGCGATGATCGCGACATCGGTTCCGTAGCGGGCAAATTCCTTCACTCGCGCGGGCGTATCGCGGTCCCCCGAGCCCAGCGCCAGATCAGCCCCAAATTCCAATGCGCGCTGCACTCTCTGCCCCTCCCGATCAACCGCAATCACCCGGCACCCAGCCGCCTTAGCCAGTTGGATGGTAAGCACTCCGACCAGTCCGGCGCCGATCACCGCCACAACTTCTCCCAGCACCGCCTGGCTCTGACGGAATCCCTGCAGCGCGATGGCCCCGATCGCACTCAGCGAAGCCGCCTCCAGGGAAACCGCATCCGGGACCTTGACGGCAAGATTTTTGGGGATGAAATTGACTTCGCAGTGACTGGCGTAGCCGGCACCGGCACAAGCCACACGATCGCCGGGCTGAAATTCGTGCGCACTCTGGCCCGCGGCAATCACCGTCCCGGAGCAGCTATAGCCCAGGGGAGCGAGCATATCCAGCCGCGATTGCACCTTCTGGTAGGCCGCTTTCACCCCGGCGGTTCGGGCGAAATCGACCACTTGCCGCACCAGGTCGGGACGCGCCAGAGCTTTACCCAGCAAAGACTTCTCTACCTGCTCGCGATGTGCCAGCTCGGTGCCGGCACTGATCGCGGAAAAAGCGGTGCGCACCAAGATGCCGCCGGGACGCAGTTCGGGCTGAGGAACCTCCTCGCTGCTCACTTTTCCCGAGCGCACATCTTCCAGAATGGCCCGCATGATGATTGCCCTATTGTCTCATCCGCCCGCGACCGGCGGAAAGTACGGATCTTTCCAGCCCGGCGTAGCACCAGCCGCAGAGCGCTCTTCGCGACTTCCGCGCCACTTGTGGGCGATAGCTTGCGCCCCTTATAATCCGCGGATTGTGGCTTGGGTCGCTACTCGCCCCGTACCGAAAGAATGTCCTCGCAGATTCTTTCCCTCGTCTCCAGGCACTGCCGAGGTTCGATTTCGCGGGCATGCGCGATGGGCTTCGTCACCAACCATGAACCGAGCCGTGGACGTTCCACACCATTGCCAGCGGAGGAAGTAGATGCTGTCTTTGCCGTACGTTTTTTGGCTTGATCCCTGCAAAGGTCGTCGGACCCTGATGCTGGTTCTGGCTGCGGCCCTGTTTTCCCCCGGGTTGACCTCCTGTGGAGGAGGAAACTCTTCGCCAACGCCAAATCCCCCGTCCACTTCAAGCGTTACCGTCGCGCTCTCGCCCCATCGTTCTGCGGTCACCACTTCGCAGCCGCAGGCATTCACCGCCACGCTGTCCGGAGGCACTGGGACGCTTTTGTGGTTTGTCGATGGTGCAGAGAATGGCAGCGCTTCAGTGGGCACAATTGCAAGCACCGCAAGCACCACGGCCACTTACTCGCCCAGCGCGTCGACCCAGCCGGGAATCCACAGCATCGCCGCCAAGGTTTCCGGAGGGGCCTTGAGTCCCGCTGCCTCGGTCGCGGTAACCGATCTTACCGGGGTATTTACCCATCACAACGACAACGCTCGAACCGGGGCGAACACCAGGGAATACGCGCTGGCGCCCACCACGGTTTCCGGCGCTAATTTTGGCAAGCTTTTTTCCTGCACCCTGGACAGCCCCGGATATGTGTATGCGGAACCGCTCTACGTAGCCAATCTCACCATGAACGACGGCCAGAAGCACAACGTCGTTTTCGTCGCCACGGAAAGCGACTGGGTCTATGCCTATGATGCCGATTCGGGCTCCTGCCAGCAACTGTGGAAGAAAAGCCTGCTGCAAGTGGCCGAGGCCACCGTTCCACCCGCGGACACCGCCGAACTCAACGACCTGACGCCAGAGATCGGCATCACCTCTACCCCGGTCATCGACGTCCAGTCGGGAATCATTTTCGTTTGCGCAAAATCAAAAAATACAAGCAGCTATTTTCACCGCCTGCACGCGCTCACCCTGGCGTCCGGAGCGGAAGCCATAGCCCCGGTTGAGATCACAGCCCCCAATTTTGTGCCCCTCACCCACCTGCAGCGCCCGGCGCTCCTCCTCAGCGGCGGCATCCTGTATGTGGCCTTTGGCTCGCACGGCGACAACAACACGTATCAGGGCTGGCTCATGGGTTACGATGAGGCAACCCTCACCCAGAGGTTCGTCTGGTCAACCACCGACGCCACCAGCGGCAATCACCAGGGCGCAATTTGGCAGTCGGGAGGCGGCCCCTCGGCGGACGCTTCGGGTAACATTTTCGTGGAGACGGCGAACGGAGCGTTCGACGCGGACTCGGGCGGGATCAACTACTCAGACTCGGTCGTGAAGCTGGACACCAATGGCAGCGTACTCGACTATTTCACACCGTTTAATGAATCAGTGCTTAATAGCGGTGACGTCGATTTGGGGTCGTCGTCGGTCGTATTGCTTCCGGATTCGGTGGGCACGCCCGCGCATCCCCATCTGATGATCGCCACCGGCAAGCCAGGCAAAATTTTCCTGCTCGATCAAACCGACCTGGGAAAGTTTAATTCCATCCTCAGCCAGGATTTGCAGGAAGTCGATGTCCTGAATGCCATGCAGGTTCTGGGTGGAGTTTTTGGCCCGCCGGTCTATTGGAACGGAAACATCTATATCGCCGCGATCTCCGATTATCTCAAGCAGTTCACCGTCGCGAGCGGCACAATTTCGTCCACGCCCCAGTCCCATTCGAGCGGCATCTACAGTAAACGTGGGGCCGTGCCTGCAGTCTCGGCCAACGGCACCTCAGGCGGAATCGTCTGGGCACTCGATATCAGCGCTTATCCCGCTGGTCCGGCGGTCCTGAATGCCTACGATGCCACTAACCTTGCCAACCAGCTCTACAGCAGTCCCACCAGCGGAACGGGTGCTGCGGGTAATGCGGTCAAGTTTGCCGTGCCCACCGTGGCCAACGGAAAAGTCTATGTCGGCACCCAGGGTCGGCTCGACGTTTTCGGATTGCTGCCCGACTGAAGGGAATTGCCTGCCCGGGGGAGCCAAGCCACGAACATTTCGAGGCCGGAGCGAACTCCGACGGTCCTTCGAGGTCAGTTGCTGCCCGATGGCTTCTTGCCTGGAGGCGGAAAGTAGGTCCCGATCTTGTGCTCCAGGGCCGACGGAATGGCCTGGGGATGACCTCCATTGGCGATGGCAACCTTTGTCCCAGCTTCGCTTGCCACCTTGGCCGCGCGCAGCTTGGAGCGCATGCCTCCCGTGCCCAGCTTCCCGTGGCCATTGCACAACGCTTCCATCTGCGGTGTTAGCTTGCGCACGGTGCGCAGCAGTCGGGTGCCTTTGCCGGCAGGAACGTAGAAGCCATCCACATCGGTCAGCAGGATCAGCCAGTCCGCCTTCACCGCCTTGGCCAGCAGGGCGCTGAGTTCGTCATTGTCTCCGAATGCCCCGACCAGTTCGCGGACCGAGACGCTGTCGTTCTCATTGACCACCGGCACCACGCCAAGATTCAACAACTCGTGCAGCGCATTCTGCAGGTTGCGATAGCGCACGGGTGAAGTAAAGTCGTCGCTCGAGAGCAACAGCTGGGCCACAACCTTCTTGCCGAAAAAAAGCTGTTCGTAGGTGTGCATCAGCAGGCTCTGTCCCACCGCGGCACAGGCCTGCATCAGCGGCACCGTCACCGGTCTCTCCCCCAGACCCAGGTGGGACATGCCGGAAGCGATCGCTCCCGAGCTGACGATCAGATATTCGTGTTGAGAAAGATTGAGTTGATCGACCAGTGCCCGCATGCGTTTTGTGTCGATGCGGCCCCCGGGCGCAATCAGACTGGTTCCAACCTTGATGACTAGGCGCATAATTGATTAGAGTTTGTTAAGGATTTCCGCAATACGCTGTCCCGCGTGTCCGTCCCAAAGGGGTGGGATTGTGCCCTCTTTTTGCTTGCCCTCGAGAATTTTGGCCAGCTCAGCTCGAAGCGTGCCTCCATCCTGCCCAATCAGGATGTTTGTCCCCATGGTGACGGTCACCGGGCGTTCCGTATTGTTCCGCAACGTAAGGCACGGTACTTTCAGATACGTGGTTTCTTCCTGGATGCCGCCGGAGTCAGTGACCACGGCAGTGGCACGGCGCTGCAGGGATAAGAACTGGACATAGGGCAAGGGCTCCCGCAAGTCCAGTTTACGAATGTCAATCCCGAAGTCGGCGATGCGCTGGCGGGTCCGCGGATGCACCGGGAAAACCACTTTCACCTGGGCGTTCAACTCCAGCAAGTATCCCAGGATCACCTTCAGGACGCGGTCGTCGTCAACATTCGCCGGACGATGCAGGGTCACCAGCACGTAGCGATCAGGCAGTCCATTGAGTTTCTCTTTCATGGCTACCGGCAACAGGCGAACCAGCGAATCAATCATGACGTTGCCCACCAGATGGACTTTGTTCGGCGGGATACCTTCGTGCTCCAGATTCTTGTTGCCGTCATCCGACGGCGTGAATAGAAGGTCGGCCAGTTGGTCCGTCACCAGGCGGTTGATTTCTTCGGGCATGCCGCGGTCGAAGGAGCGCAGTCCCGCCTCGACGTGTCCCACCTGAACCAGCAGCTTCGAGCAAACCAGAGCAGCCGCAATCGTAGAATTTACATCCCCGTAAACCAGCACCAAGTCAGGTTTACGTTCCAGAACGATCGGTTCGAAGCGGGTCATAATGTCGGCGGTTTGACCGGCGTGGCTTCCCGAACCAACCCCCAGATTGATGTCTGGAGCCGGGATTTCAAGTTGCTGAAAGAAGACATTCGACATATTGCTGTCATAGTGCTGGCCCGTATGGATCAAGGTTTGCCTGATCTTTGGGTACTCTCTGAGCGCGCGAAGCACCGGCGCGACCTTCATGAGATTCGGACGCGCGCCGACGGTGTGAAGGATATGCACGCAAAACCCCTGACGCCAAGTGTACTATTGCTGAGGCCCGCCGAAATCATTGCACCCGATTTATGAAGTGACTCCAGTCACTGGGATTCCCGACTGCTTTTTGCGCTTTAGCACAATCTGCTAAAGTAAGCGAGAGAGATTCACCAACTGCGAAGCGGGCCTGCCTCGCTTTCTTTCGGAGAATATGGGATGCGTATTGCGGTGGTGGGTTCAGGCTACGTGGGACTGGTGGCGGGCGCCTGTTTCGCCGATCTCGGCCACCAGGTGGTCCTGGTGGATAACGATCAGGCCAAACTGGCCGCGCTCAAGGCCGGCAATGTCCCCATCCACGAGAAGTTCCTGCCCGAACTATTAAAGCGGCACCGCGACCGCAATCTTACTTTTTCCGACGATCTGAATCAGGCCGTACGCGCCAGCAAGGCCATTTTCATTGCGGTAGGCACCCCGCCCACCGAGCAGGGTGAAGCCGATCTCTCCTATGTGGAATCGGTAGCCCGCAGCGTTTCCGGCGCCATCAACGGCTACAAGGTGGTAGTGGAAAAGAGTACGGTCCCGGTTTACACCAGCGACTGGGTCCGCAAAATTATTTTGCGCAACGCCGCGGCCCCGGATTCATTTGATGTCGCCTCCAACCCGGAATTTCTGCGGGAAGGCACAGCCGTCACCGACTTTCTCTATCCTGACCGTATCGTGATCGGAGCGGACAGCGAGCGCTGCGCCGCCGTGTTGCGCGAGATTTACGCGCCCATGACCGATGGCAGCTACTACCAGCGCAAGGACGCGATTCCGGCGCCCGACCGGACCCAGATTCCTCCTCCGCTCATTGTCACCAGCGCCAAGAGCGCCGAACTGATCAAGCACGCCTCCAACGCCTTCCTCGCCATGAAGATTTCCTTTATCAATGCGGTGGCGTCGATTTGCGAATCGGTAGGCGCGAACGTGCAGCAGGTTTGCCAGGGCATCGGATCGGACAGCCGCATCGGCCCGCGCTTCTTGAATCCAGGGATCGGCTACGGCGGATCCTGTTTTCCCAAGGACCTGATGGCTTTCCGCGCGGTGGCGCGGGAGTGTGGATATGAGTTCCGGCTGCTGGACGAAGTCATGCGCATTAACGAAGACCAGCGCCAGCGCTTCCTGCGCAAAGTCCGTACCGCCTTGTGGACCTTGCGCGGCAAACGGCTGGGCGTACTCGGCCTGGCTTTCAAGGGAGGAACCGACGACATACGAGAATCCCCTGCCATCCTGCTGGTGCAAGCGCTCCTGCAGGAGGGCTGCCAGATCGCGGCCTACGATCCGGCAGCGACGGCCCGGGCGCGCGAGGTCCTGAACTCCAGCACAGAGTTCGTCAATGATCCCTACGAGGCCGCCCGCGACGCCGATGCGCTTCTCATTTTGACCGAGTGGGAAGAGTTCGCCGCTCTCGACCTGGACCGCATTTTCAAGCAACTCAAATATCCCATCGTGATTGATGGCCGAAATCTTTACGATCCGGATGCCATGGCCGCGCGGGGATTCACTTATTACAGCGTCGGCCGCCCCGCTGGAACACCCGCGGTTCCCGCCGCCTCGACTCCTCCGGCAGGGAAACACCAGCCATAGCGTGAAACTTTCGCGGCGGGCGCGCCGTTTCCACGACTGGCAATGCATTACCTTCTTCCGGACCGCTGCCGACAGCGGGCGAATGTAGCTCTCAAGATCCGGCGAAGAGTGAGGGACGCGGTGGGATTATTCGGATTGCAGATGTAGACCAGGCCGGTGGAAGCGCCAGCATGGCATCGAGATCGTGGGCGAAAGTTGTCAAGGGCGCACAAACAACTTCCGAACGGACGGACGGGGCAAAGTCAATTGATATCGGTCCATCAAGCGGGTGGCGGGACCTACGGCATTGGCCACCTTTGCCGACGGACCATAGGCATTCTCGTTGTTATCCAGACGGATGAATTCATCGGTCATTCGCTCCCGACATGGCTCAGCCGCTACTGAGGCGCCCCCCGGCGGCCAATGCGCAGCCGCTCGACCGCAGCAGCCAAAACCGACTGAGTAAGAAAGTCTCAGCGTGACCTGGTCACGCCGATCTGCTTCAACGGAGTCCTAGCTCCGACGACTATCGTCCGCATCCATTGATCGCACAGCTCGCGGATCGGGACGAGCATCGTCTGATGCTTTTTGCAGAGATTGCCTCCAGTCTCTTAACTTCAAGGTGACTTGCTGCATATAGGCTGCGGCCTCGGCGGCATTTGAAATCTCTTTGTAACTGTCTTCTGGCTGGATCGGAGAATGCGCCGCATCCTGGGAACGGCTGTAGGGCGATTCGAGGGCCTCGGAGGACAAGCCCCAGGTGAGTCTCTGAATATCAAGGTCAGACATGACCTCGTTTACCACCTCGGCGTCGACCGTCCTCTTTCGGAGAGCGCAGGCCAGCGAGAGGGCATTGAAACAGAAATTATTCACGTTTCTGGGTATGCCATCGGTGGCAACCGCAATGGACTGGTAGGTCTCGTTGGTAAAAATGGGGCTGCCCTTGTAGCCGGCAACGCTCAAGCGATGCTCCACATAATTCTTGACTTCTGCGTGAGAAAGAGGCGCCAGACCCTGAACAATCGACACCCGCTGACGCAGCTGGGCCAGACCAGGGCTGGCAAGTTTTTTCGCCAGCGCTGGTTGTCCGGCAAGAATGACATGCATCAGCTTGGCTTTCGAAGTCTCAAAATTGGACAACAGCCGCAAGGTTTCCAACACTTCAGATTCGAGATTTTGCGCTTCGTCCACCACGACGATTAGGCGATGGCCCTCTTGTGCGATCTGCAGCAGACGCCTATTGAATGCGTCGTACATGCGGACGAGATCCTGGGTGTCCTCCCCGCAGTCCAATTCCGCGAGTAGCAGGCGCATGAATTCCCGCGAGTTGCAATGCGTTTGAAAAAGAAATGCGATACGGGCGGAGGTCCGGAACGTCTCCAGCATGTGGAACAGCATGGTGGTCTTACCCATGCCCGGCGGCGCTATCAGACCGATAAATCCGCGATTCGCTTCGATGCCGTAGTACAACGAACTTAACGCTTCCTTGTGAGCTTCGCTGAGATAAAGAAAGCGTGGGTCCGGAGTGACACCGAAGGGTTGTTCCTTCAGTCCAAAGAAATTGAGATACAAGATCCGTTCTCCTGTCGTCCTGACCGGTTGCGGGATGAAACTAGTTAATTAGAACAAACCTGTTCCCGGCAGCAAATAACCCAAACAACCTGGGTGGCGTTCGTGAGGTTGAAACACCAGTCTCTACCCCACAAGCAGAGTTTTCGCCGATTCGTGGCAATCAGGTGAGGCACTTAGAGGACCGCCCTCGGTGACTGGACTGTAGAACTTCTCTCCGCCAACCGCAAGTTACCTAGGTTAACGGCGCTAAACCATTTAGATGCAATCGGAAACGTAGCGGCAAATCCTCAAAACCGTGGACTTCCTCAACCAATTTCGAGGTGGTCCTGGAGCAGGTCGAAGTCGCAGTTGCGGCTGAAAATCTCTAGTGGTGGGTGAATTTTTTTGCCCACGGCAGCAAGTCCCATGTCCGCCAAAAAGCCCGCATCTCGTCCGGAGTACCCAGCGATACACGAATGTGGTTGTCCAGCGGAGGGAAATGAGGTCCGATCAGAATATTGTGCTTGCGAAAGTGTTCAATGACCTCAACCGCGGAATGCTGAGTATTGGTCATCACGAAATTAGTATGCGAGTCGACGGGCATCAGCATCCGGAGCATGGCAGCATTGAAGAACTCTTGGCGATCGTCGCTATTGCGCTTGACGAAATTTCTTACTCCCTGAGTGTCCTCAAGAGCCACGCCGGCGACTTCTGCCATGATCGCGTTCAGGCTTTCTTGGGTGAGCAGGGCGCTCATTTTCCTCAGGATTCGGGGGGACGCCACCGCGTAACCTAGCCTTAATCCAGCCAGGCCGTACACCTTCGAGAAAGTTCGGGTAACGATTACTCTTTCGTCAGGCAGTGGCTGATCGATGAAGGATGCATACATTCCGGATTCAGTCGCGTAGTGATGGTAGGCCTCATCAATCAATACCGGAATGTTGGCTGGAAGCCTGCCAATAAGTCCCTCCAGATCCTTTCTAGGGGTGATGGTCGCGGTGGGGTTATTAGGGTTGCAGATGTATATCAATCCGGTCGCTGGCCCGACCCGCTCCAGCATGCGGCCTACGTCATGAGCGAAGCTGGGATCGAGCGGTACGGACACAACTTCCGCACCTGCCGATTTGGCGTAGTCCTCGATTGCTCCGAACGTCGGTACAGCCTGGATCAGTTGCCTCCCCCTGCCGAGAAAAGCGCAGGCGGCTGCGCGAAGCATTTCTGTCGACCCGCAGCCGAACAGTACCTGTTCGGGCTTCACGTGGTGGAAACGCGCGATCTGCTGCGTCACTTCTTCGTACTTCCGCAAGGGATACCGGTTTACCGTCCCGATGGCGGAACGAATGGCTTCAGCTACCTTAGCGGACGGACCATACGCATTCTCGTTGTTGTTCAGGTGTATCAATCCGTCTGACTGCGCAGCTGGTGCGGGCCTGAGAGAGTCGGCGGTTAAGGGTTCTCCAAACGCACAACGTACGGCCACTCCCGCGGCGACCCCAACCCCGGCGTTCAGGAAGCCTCGGCGCGAATTGGTCATGCGCATCTCCTTTGACAATTCTTAGAAACGCTCACTGACTGCAACACAGGTCCTAACGGAAACCTGCGCTCCTCGACACCATGCCAGCGAACTTGGTCAGAGACAGAGCCGACGACGTGCCTTCGGTCCATTGCACAATGGGCGTACTGAACGTCAATGTGTATTGTAATTGTAGGTCAGGCAATCTCGTAAACGGGCACGCCATCCGAACAGGGCTGTGTGCGCCGGAAGGGCGCCTGAATGCCCCGAAAATAAAATACGGACGGTTCGGCTGTCTAACGCTTCCCCAGGTTTCCAGAGCCGTCGTCCGATTCGCACCTGCCGCTGGCACTGCTGTTGAGGATGTAGTTCAGGTTCAGGATCGTACCGCTGCTGTCCACGTAGCCCCTGAACGTAATATTGTTCCCCTCTGCGTCGCTTCCTGCCAGCACCACCCGGGAGCCTTTGAGCGTCACCTGGAGGGTCGCGTCCGTAAAGCAGTCTGCAGCGGAACTTGTCGTGCCCACAAGACTCCCGTCGGGACCCAGATTAATAACGACCGTCATCGTAAAGGGCGACGCGCCCGTATGCTGTGACTGAAATGTGCCTGACCATGTGGTGCCCGACCACTCGTTCTGATTCGTCGATCCGGCTCGGACCGATTTTGTTCCAATGACAGACGTCAAACAAAGGGCGACAAGAAGGGAGAGGGAGAATGTTAAACGGTTCGTGGTCACGCTGTTCCTAGCTCGGGGGAAGATACAAAATCGCTTAAAGCGTTGGCGGGAGGGGGGCCAACCGAGCCGAATTATACTCCCAGAAAGAGGGTAAATTCCAGAAGGTATGGAAAATAAAAACTAATCCCACCCGGAGAGCAGCAGTTTCGGGAATGTGAAACTATTCACTCTGGCAGCTGAAATCATGCCCTTTCTGAGGGCGAAGGGGCGCCAGCCTTAAACATCGTGTACTCCCCAGCCTATGGGCCTTGGCTAAGGCTGCGAGACAGGCGGCGCTGCTCCAGTTGCAGGCGCGGCGAGGTGGTACAAGAGGATAGATCGGCCGACTACGCAGACGGGTTTGTATGCTTCCAGCCAGGCAAAGCTATCAGTCGGAACGTTCACTCCTCCCGTCTTGAGGCGAAGCAAGCTGATCGCGATCCAACCAGTAGTGGGCTGATTTGGCTCGAGAAGCCGATACGGCGGAAGCCCGAAGTGATCCAAATCTGCGCTTCCCGCATAGGCAATGGAGAATTTGTCGACGTGTCGTTCCCGCAGGGCGGACGAGAGCCGAAATACATCCTGGCCCCAATCAAGATCACTGTCGATCAGAATCTTCTCCGGATGTTGACCCGCGAATTCGTTGAAGTAAGCGAAATAATCCGGATGGGCTTGGAAAGAGGCTGCTAGCTGCCAGCTGAGGAGAAGGACCAACAACACAGGCCCGACGATTTTCGGCTTGGCCAAGTGCCAGAGGCGCCAGGCGCCGACACCGCCGATCATCGCAAATAAAGGGTAAATGGGCAGAAGATGCCGGGTACCGATGTCGATGGTGCTCGGCATACAGACCAGCACGAGCGCCACCGCTGCGACCACCGGCGCGGCGGTAGCCCAGTTGCTCTCACGCCAACTGGACCTCACCAGGTAGACGGATCCCAATGCGATCAGGATCAGGAAAGGGATTGGAGTCTTCACGCCCAAGGCCACGAGAAAGAAATACCACCAGCCCTTGTTCCGAACCTGCCCCAGCAGATAACCCTTATGACCGTTGACCGCGTGTTCGCGGGTTGCGCCCAGTCCGTGAAAGAAAGCTGACGCCGGGACCCGAACCGCCCCGGAAACCGTGTAAGCCAAGTCGTGAAGCCGCCCTTGTTGCCCGACCAGATGATCCAGCGCCGGACGCGGTCGGACTGGCCCATCCAGCAGCGGATCGAACGAAAACCGATATCCGGCCCAAATCGTCAGGCACAGTACCAGGACAGCGACAGCCCCTCCTCTCACCCAAGGGAAGTGGCGGCTAATGGGCGCGCTTTCTTCTTTCCTTCTTCCCAGAAGAAACCGCCAAGCCAGCAACGCACATCCGCAAGTGGGGAGAAAAACCAGGGCGCTGAATTTAGAGAGAATCGCCAGGCCCACTGCCAAGCCAAACACAGCGGCGCGAGCGTAACTAGGCTGCTCGAGCAAATCGACGCCAGCCAGGAGGGCCCCGGTGAGAGTGGCGGTAATCGCGATATCGGTGGTCGCCTGGCCGGCATGACCCAATATCAGGGGAGTCGTGGTGAAGAGCAGCGCCGCCAGCAAACCTTGAACCTGGCCGTATCGGGTCTGAGCCCAGTACCAAACCAGAAAAGTGGCGATGAGAAAGAATGGCAACACACCCATCCGCGCCAAGGAGAGTTCGTGCAGATATTGGTTGTTCTCAAGGAGAATTGCAGTCCCTTGATCCCACACACTTCCCGTACCTGTCAATCTGAGCCCGGAAAGGTAGGGGCCCACGGCGGCCGCTACTCGCGCCAGCGGGGGATGTATCGGGTCGATCTCGTAGGTCCCTTTTTGAATCCATTCGATTCCGGGCGCCAACGAAGCTGGTTCGTCGGTTGTCTGGTTGAAAACGTGATACGTCGAGACAATGCGGCACACACTGACCCCGGCAAGCAGGATCAGGACGACGGCGGTCAACACACGATGCCAAAGAACTGCGCCGTGGCCTTCGGTCTGCGCTGGTACTTGCACCTGGGTCTGCAACTATCCCCCCGCCTGCGGTCTGGCGCTCCGCCAGGTCCAGATGGCATTGACTCCGTAATTCCATGCTGAACTGACTGCAATACCCGAGATCCCTGCCAGATACCACGGAAATCCTGACTTGAGAAGGCTCTGGGCGAAGATGACGTTAACAACGGCGCCGGCAGAACAGGCGATATAGAAGGTGAGAAGCCCGGTCATGATTCTCCAGCCCCGCAGCTGCCTGTCACGGAATGTGACGCTATTATTCAACAAAAAGTTGAAGGTCATCGCCACTATGGTCGCCGCCGTCTGGGAAGTCAGAAAAGCGATGTGGGCTTTTCCATAAAGTAACCCCAGAATACTCAGGTGGACCAGCAACCCCAGGGAGCCTACCAAAACGAAAAGCAGAAACCGGGTGGGAACAACTCTCCCGATCATCTTGTCGACCACCAGGTAGAGATATTCGAGCTCGACCCCGAGATCCAGCTTGCTCTCTCCATGCTGGCGCATGCGGAAGTGGTAGGCCACCTCACCGATCCGAACCGAACGCGGACTCGATGCCAGGATGTCCACCAGGATCTTGAATCCCGTGCCAGTCAGCTTGTGGGCGATCTGTCGGAAGAATTGGCGCCGCACCAGAAAAAACCCGCTCATCGTATCCGAAACCTCACTATGAGAGACCCATCGGCTGATGCGCGACCCGAGACTGCTCAGCCAGACACGGGCTCGAGAGAACTCCCCCATACTGCCTCCCTCGATCTTGCGACTGGCGACGACGATATCCAAATTTTCCGATTTCATGCGTCCAAGCATTTTTGGCAGGATGCTTTCGTCATGTTGAAGATCGGCGTCCATGACCGCTATGTATGGTGCGGCGGTTGCCAGCATGCCTTCGATACAAGCCGAAGATAGACCGCGACGGCCAATGCGTTCGAGAACCCGGACCCGCGGGTTGGTGACCGCCAGGCCACGGATGAACTCAGACGTGCCGTCGGGCGAACTGTCGTCGACGAAAATGGCCTCCCATTCGGTTCCCGCCAGCGCCTGTTCCAAGAGGGCGAGTAGAGGCGCTACGTTCTGGCGCTCATTGTAGGTCGGGATTATCACTGCCAGTTCGGTGGGCAAGGGCGACTCCGACAAAGTCATTCTCTCCGAGGGATACCCTTCATCAAGTTGTTCCGGTAGGTCGATCATGATAATGGTTTCTCCCCTATTCTGTTTTGCTCGGAACCCTGTCAGTGCCTTAATTTCACCATAGAGAACGCTCAGGCACGAAAAGGGAAATCGCGGAATTCACACTTTAGTGCAACGTCGCGCCCTCGCGGGTTCAATGCTTAGGGCACTATCGGGGGTGGCTTTGTGTCTGCGTAGAACTAAACCAGGGGAGGAGTGATTCTGAGTGCTTCTTCAAGAAGTTGCATGGCAGAGGGTTGGTATGAAACCGCCGCGACGCCCTCTTGCAGGCAACCTTCCGTCACCATCCTAACATTCCGATCCGGAATTCTGAAAGACTCATGTCCGCACCGACGCCGACGCGGCGCAGCTCATAGCGGTCGGTTTCCGGGGTATTTACGCCCCGTATTGTAGTAAACGCACATTCGTATCCCAGCTCTCGTGACAGCCGTTTAGTTTCCTGGGTAAAATCCGACCGCGTGCCGTTCGGGTAGGCAAACAAATCTCCCCGTCCGAGATGCTCCAAAATCGCTTTGCGGGACTCCATCAATTCGAACCTTTGCCTCTCGGGGCTGCACCGGGACAAGATCGGGTGCGTGTGCGTGTGGGAGCCAAATGTCATCAAGCCCTCAGCATCTAATTTCTCCACCTCTTCCCAACTGAGCATTGCCAACCCCTCATTGTCTTGAGCGGAGGACCGACCTAACTGGTCTAGCAACTCTTCCAGCAGAGCATCCTTCTTCTCAACTGGAAGGCGCTTCAAGCGCGAGGCCATTTTGGGGTAGGCCGCCGCCCTGTCCTGGGGGGTCTGAAGGGCTATTTCTTCTTCTTCGAATCGAATGCTAGCCAGCTCTGTCTTCACCAGCGCTGAATACAGTTGCTCCGGCCACGGCGGCTGGGCGGTGCCCATCAGGCTCGTAACCAGAAACACGGTGGATGCTGCCTTGTATTTGTGCAGTATGGGATAGGCAAATCGAAGATTGTTGCGGAAACCGTCGTCAAACGTGATGCACACAGCTCTCTCCGGCAGGGCCGATCCCCGGTTGAGCCTTGCGACAATTTCCCGCAGAGGAAAAACTTGATACTCCTCCGAAAGAAACTCGATCTGTTTCTCAAACTCATCGCGATGAAGTTGCGCCCAGTTGAACACTTCCAACGGCCTATCCACCACGCCGTGATACATCACGAGCACAACCGAACCCTTTTGCAGCCGCCGGGCCAGACGGAGTCCGCCAGGGAGCGCCGCTACAGCGCGGAGCATCTTACCGGTCGCTCTTTTGCTCACACTCTTCAACATGGTTGCGTTCCTGTTTAGAGGCCCGCCGGGAGCCAGTGCCCCAACGATTTTGGACCCGACAGCAGCCAACTTTGCGGCATGGACGCGCAACTACCCGGTGGAAAATGATCCCTCCCGAGGAGGACTGGAATCGCGCCCGCTGTCCGATTAAATGAGTTGGAACGTATCTACGCGATCGTCGGGGCACG
This sequence comes from Terriglobia bacterium, assembly GCA_963797385.1. Classification (GTDB taxonomy): domain Bacteria; phylum Acidobacteriota; class Terriglobia; order Terriglobales; family Acidobacteriaceae; genus JAIQFF01. The sequence goes on along the minus strand of CAWCPY010000008.1, from coordinate 126,025 downwards.
GAGGAATCGATATGGCGAGCATCCTAAATCCTGCGATTGCGACGCTGGCGTGGATGGCGTCCGCTGGCGATTCCCTTTGGAACCCGGGAGCCGCAGCAAGCTCAAGAGCCAGCGGCCGTGACGCCCCGTTTCGTAGGAATGATCGGCGTTTTAAGTTTCCCGTGCTAGTAGGTCCAGTTCAGGACCTCCTGAGTCGCGGTCAAACCTCCGGTGCCACCCGTAAATCCCACAAAGGCAGTGTTGCCCCCCACCGCGGCCGGTATGTTCACCGTCCAGCTCGTATTGAAGGTTGCCAGCGTCGTGGCATCCGTGAGGCTCATCGTCAGCGTCGTCCCGTCATAACTCATGTGCACGTTGAAAACGTCGCCGCTGTGCAGGTCGACTCCCGAACTGGTCAAGTCAATTGCCGGGGTCGTCGGAGACGCTCCTCCCGTGTACAGCCCCGTCGAATTGGCCCCTTCCGTCCCGTTGCTATACAGGTCGAACTTCACAGCTACGCTCTTGTTCATCCCGGCGTAGGGAGCTGAAGCCGCATTGTCCGGCCCGTACCCCAAGCCGCCTCCAACCGGCCCCAGCGCAGCCGTTCCGTTGCTCTGGATGACAAACGCCATCCCGTCCGCATCCGGACTGGTCAACTGGAAGCTGAAGTCCGTGGTGAAGCTCTGCACGTTTGCCGCCGTGGTAAAAAACGCGCTGCCACCTTGATTCGCCGTCGAGCTAGTCACCCGTAGGCGCGTCCCGTTCAGGCTGGCGCTCCCGTTCAGTTTGATCCCGGTCGCTGTAAACCCGCTCCCGTAGTCGATTGATGTCGTTCCCGCCGCGGGCGCTGCACTTACCTGGCTGGAGTTCCCACTCTCCCCCGATCCGTTCACCGCCGTCACCACGTAGTAGTACGTCGTCCCGTTCGTCAGCCCCGTGTTCGTATACCCCGGGTTCGTCGGACTCCCTACCGTCGTGTACGGGCCCCCGCTCGTCGTGGATCGCTTTACGTTGTAACTGCTCGCCCCGCTCGACGCGCTCCAGCTCAACGCCACCTGCGCGTTCCCTGCCGTAGCAGTCACATTCGTCGGCGCCGACGGCGGTGACGACGAAGTCGACGCCGCAACTACATCCGCACCGATGATTCCCCACCAGTCTGCCGCCACCGCGTACCCCATGGTGACCGATGAGGCTCCCGCCGCCGTCGACTGCGCACCGTTGCCCGCTGCCGTGTTGCCGTTCTGGTTCTTTAGCCAGCTCAGGCTTTGGCTCGAACTTGTTATCACACCCCCGTTGCCCACTACATCAACCACCATGTCTCCCGCAACGCTCGCTACCGCAACCTGCGCCGTCGCTCCCGAACCAAAGTTCGTGCTCACGTGCGCCAGCGGCGTGGATTGATTCACTCCCGTAAAGCTGGTCGATCCCGCTTCCACGTCCGAGGTGCAGCCGGAGTAGGTAACCTGAACCGTGTTCGTCCCTGCCGCCGGATTGGCCAGCACGAACAGATCGGTCGAACCCGGTGACCGGTTATTGTTGTACACCTGTCCCGCATGCGTCAGAGCCACACCCCCGTAGGTAACCGAGGGAGCGCAATTTCCCACCACCCCCACCACCAGCGCAAGGTTCGCACCGCTTCCGACGGTATGACTCCAGGAAAGCGAGCTGGCACGCTGCGCGCCCGCCCCGCTCGAGGAGGAGTCCAGCACCACCGATCCTGAGACGCTGCCGCTCGGCGTCGCGCTCACCTGACTCGAGTTTCCACTCTCCCCCGATCCGTTCACCGCCGTCACCACGTAGTAGTACGTCGTCCCGTTGGTCAGACCCGTGTTCGTATACCCCGGGGTCGTCGGACTCCCTACCGTCGTGTACGGCCCGCCGCTCGTGGTGGATCGCTTTACGTTGTAACTGGTCGCCCCGCTCGACGCGCTCCAGCTCAACGCCACCTGCGCGTTCCCTACCGTAGCCGTCACATTCGTCGGCGCCGACGGTGCTGCCACCTGCGGGGTTGCGCTTACCTGGCTGGAGTTCCCACTCTCCCCCGATCCGTTCACCGCCGTCACCACGTAGTAGTACGTCGTCCCGTTCGTCAGCCCCGTGTTCGTATACCCCGGGTTCGTCGGACTCCCTACCGTCGTGTACGGGCCCCCGCTCGTCGTGGATCGCTTTACGTTGTAACTGCTCGCCCCGCTCGACGCGCTCCAGCTCAACGCCACCTGCGCGTTCCCTGCCGTAGCAGTCACATTCGTCGGCGCCGACGGCGGTGACGACGAAGTCGACGCCGCAACTACATCCGCACCGATGATTCCCCACCAGTCTGCCGCCACCGCGTACCCCATGGTGACCGATGAGGCTCCCGCCGCCGTCGACTGCGCACCGTTGCCCGCTGCCGTGTTGCCGTTCTGGTTCTTTAGCCAGCTCAGGCTTTGGCTCGAACTTGTTATCACACCCCCGTTGCCCACTACATCAACCACCATGTCTCCCGCAACGCTCGCTACCGCAACCTGCGCCGTCGCTCCCGAACCAAAGTTCGTGCTCACGTGCGCCAGCGGCGTGGATTGATTCACTCCCGTAAAGCTGGTCGATCCCGCTTCCACGTCCGAGGTGCAGCCGGAGTAGGTAACCTGAACCGTGTTCGTCCCTGCCGCCGGATTGGCCAGCACGAACAGATCGGTCGAACCCGGTGACCGGTTATTGTTGTACACCTGTCCCGCATGCGTCAGAGCCACACCCCCGTAGGTAACCGAGGGAGCGCAATTTCCCACCACCCCCACCACCAGCGCAAGGTTCGCACCGCTTCCGACGGTATGACTCCAGGAAAGCGAGCTGGCACGCTGCGCGCCCGCCCCGCTCGAGGAGGAGTCCAGCACCACCGATCCTGAGACGCTGCCGCTCGGCGTCGCGCTCACCTGACTCGAGTTTCCACTCTCCCCCGATCCGTTCACCGCCGTCACCACGTAGTAGTACGTCGTCCCGTTGGTCAGACCCGTGTTCGTATACCCCGGGGTCGTCGGACTCCCTACCGTCGTGTACGGCCCGCCGCTCGTGGTGGATCGCTTTACGTTGTAACTGGTCGCCCCGCTCGACGCGCTCCAGCTCAACGCCACCTGCGCGTTCCCTACCGTAGCCGTCACATTCGTCGGCGCCGCAGGAGTGCCTCCCTGTGCGAGATTGACCATGGTCGCGACCGAGGGTACGCCTGCGCTATTCAGGAGAAACAGCATGTAGTAGCCGGGAGGAGCGATATTGCCACTTGGTGGGCCAGTCACCGTCAACGAGCCGCTGCCCGCGGTAAAGGACACTCCGACCAGGCGCTGGTCCATGTTGAAGGCATGCGTCACCGAGCCATTCTTCATGAGCACAACGGAAGAAATGTTTGCCGCATCCGGTGTTTGCACCGTAAAAGGACTGCCGTAGGAGATCGAAGCCGGCGCATTGCTGATGGAAGGTCGAGTCGCGAGCGTCCCATTCGACTGGAACAGGTATGCAGGCTGATAAATTTCGACGCTGTGGTTGTAGGTGCCGCGGCTGGGATTGCCTCCTGCCAACCACACGGTGGCGTCCGGTAGCAGAAGCGCCACGGAGTGATAGAGGCGCTGGGATGCATTCGCCCCGGCAGAAGAAAAAGTATTCGGTGCCGGATCGTACAGGTCCGCATTCAAGCTCAAGGAGCCGGTATCTTCATCGTTCGTCGAGCCGCCCAATGCCAATACCTTGCCGTTAGGCAGCAAGACCGCGTTCATCTCGATGCGCGGCTGGGACATGCTGGGACCGCTCACCCATTTCGGCGAGCCTGCTCCCATGTCGATGATTTCCGTAGTGGCCGTGGCCGGGCTGTTCCCGCCCAGGATCATCACCTTCGGATCGTAACCGTTGGCCGGAGTCAAACCTAGCAGGACAGCACTCCCATAGGTCCGCGTGCCGCCGTACACGGTGGTAGCCACGTTCTGGGTCCAGGTCGTATTCGAAGGATCGAACAGGGCAGAGACTCTGCCCCAACCCGAGTAGAAAACCTTGCCGTTGGGCAGGAGGTGCAGACGTGGATAGAGCGGCGGAGTAAAAGGGGCGCCGTATTGCGTGCTCCAACCGGTGCCCACTGTGTAGATTTCGACCGCGCTATCGGTAGAGCCGCTCTCATTTATCCCCGACCAGGTCAGGACCCGGCCATCGCCGAGCGTAATCACCGTCGGATACCAGCGACCGTGCGCCATGTTCTGGGTGTCGGTGAAGCTGTTATTTGAAGGATCGAAGATGGTCGATTTCGGCTGCCCGTAGAAGGGGTCGTATTGGATGGTGCCGCCGTTGATAAAAACGCGACCGTCGGCCAAAACCGTCATGCTATTGCAGAACAGGTCCCAAGAATTGGTAAATTGCGTAATGCTTCCGGAGGCCGGATCCAAAAGCAACGCTCCTGAACTGTTCGCCGGACCGTAGGGCGCGCCTGACGGGCAACCCGATTGCGAGGGCGGACAATTTCCAGAGCCCGCCACGACCAGTATTTTCCCGTTGCGCAGGAGGGCCGTGTGGATCGGGTTGATCGGCATGGTATACGACGCCACGCTCCACTGACCCTTGACGTTGGCCTGGCTCCACGCCTCGGGAACCAAGGCTCCGAGCATGAATACAGTAAGCAAGAGCAGATACCCGAAAAGGCGGCCGACTGACGGCACCGGGATTTGGCGTGTCATCGTGTACCATCCACAAAACTACAATGAATATCTATCGGGGGAGGAAAACTTGCGCGCAACCAGCTCAATTCAGTTCAAGAGAGCACTTCTAAACTCAGAACCCGGCGCCAGAGGAGCCTCCGATGCGCCCGTGCGGCAAGCAGTTGTAAATTTAATCTTCTGGCGACAAAGTGTCAAATGGCTCTGCCTCATAGAGCGAGTAAGGGCGTGATTACCCATGATGAGCTCCGGTTGCTTCGACTTCCGAAGGCCCAATCGCTCCAGTCCCCTTCAAGACATACCAGGTTCCCGTCGCGCTAGTGTGGATGACGCTGTAGTTCTGATCAATGAAACGGAGGGTTTGGGGGGAACTGGTCTGGATCCAGTCGTGAAACTCCGGGTATAGAAACAAATAGGCCGGTCGAGCCTGGGTGAGTTGCTTGTGAAAAGCGATCCACTGCTCGGGTAGAAGATCATCTAACCCATACGACAAAGCGATAGCTGGTTGCCGACCCGACAAAAGATAAAAGAGTGGACTCCCTCCAACATAGATAGGACCGGGCAGAGTGCCCGGTTTTGACAGAAATTCGGTTTCAGCAAGCACTCCCGGATATTGGCTGTTGGGATAGCGGTTTTGGAACTTGCGTCGCCACTGGCTGGTTAACGCAAACCTGTAGCCAGCCAAAAGCCCTGTATCCGTAAGTATGGGAAGGATCACAGGAGAAAACAGCAGGATCAAAGCTACTGTAAGGACCCGCCGCCGCTCGGTTAGAAACTCCACCACCCCCGAGATCTGTAGCTGTTCCCACAAACACTCGACTCCGCGAGTAGCCAGAATTCCCAAAGGCACAAACAAAAGCATGTAATGGTAGGGCCACCAGGAGCGGCGCTGCACCAGTATCGCCGCCGCACCCACCACAATCCATAACAAGAGATTGATGGTGACGATATCGAAGCGCTTACGCCACGACCACCATGCCCCCAAAAACCCCAGAGCAAGCAGAGGTGCGAAGCCATCGATAAAGAATTCCAAACCGGTATGGAGACGGCCGGCACCAGCCAGGGGCATGTGGCCAAGAGCTCGAACCGGCCACACAAAACTGGTGAAATAAAGCTCGTTCAAGCCTCCACGCCAGGCAAAATATGCGCAAACTATCAGCAGCGGGATGAGAACACCGAGGACGATGGGGAGGGAGAACCGGATAAACTGGCGAACCATGCCTTTCCGTTCTCGAAAGACGAGGTACAAGAAAGATGCACCCCAGAAAGAACAGATCATGGGAAGAAAGATCAGTTTCAGCAGCAGGACGCAGGCTCCCATCAACCCAGAGACGAACCAGCGAACCCATCGCTGCTCCTGGACCGTCGCCGCTTCGGAGGCGAACCACAAACAGAGGAACATCGGCAGCCCCACCACTCCCTCCACCTGGGTGAGATAGTCCTGCGTAGCATGAGGAAGTCCGCTGACCCCGTAGTAAAAGCCTACCGTCATCAGCATCACCAGAGCGCTCGACCACGCATAATCAAAGTATTTGCGCAGCTTGAACGCTAATACGACTGCCAAACCAGCCATGTACAGCAGCTCAAACCCACGGATACCGACCTCTGTGAAGCCAAAGAGTTTCCCGCCGAGGAGGTAGAAGGCAAAGATTCCCGGCTGCTTGATGTCCCAGTAATCGCGATACAGCAACGCCCCGTGATTCAGTTTCACCGCAGCTACTGTGAAAAATGCCTGGTCGTCGTGAAAAGGCAAAGGCAAATGGACCAGTCCGATGAGAACAACCACCAGTAGGGCGACTCCTTCAGCCTTGGTAAACCAGCGGGTATTCACGGTGGGCTCCAATTTGTTTTGGCTATCTGCAGGCAGGCGATCGAATCCAAAGGAGGGGCGAGGCGCGAGCAATCTCCCGTCTGCCCAGCCGGCAACTATTCCAGGACTACCTTGCGGCAATAAAACGCCTCGGCAAGCCTGGTCCGGGACCTTGATTCCATCCCGCGCAGGGTCAGCATCGACAGAAACGTCTGCTGGGAAAACCAAGGCTTGTCGCTCTGCGTCTTGAAACTGTCGACAATCAGCTTAATTTTCTGACGGCAGATCTTTTCCTCCAGCTCCACGAACAGGTTCGGATATCCAGATCCCCGTCATATTTCGGAATCTCGTATTCCAGAATCAAATGGTCACGAAAGCAGTTCCAGGTCAGATCTGAAATCAGCCGATGGTCCTGGTGCCGGTCATCGCGATAGTGCGTGAAAACGACGTGCGGCGAGAACCCCTTCTTCAGCTGTTCAAAGTATTTCTTGATCTCTTCGCCACGATAGGGGAAAAAACCGTCCGCGAACTGCTTGAGCCTGATGTCCCTGGATTTTGCCTTCTTCAGGAAGCCCTTCGCACTCTGGCGGGCTTCCTTGTTGCGGACGGGGTTGCCGCCAAAAACCACCCATCTGACTTCGGCGCCACTATATTTTTCCAGCAGCCGGAGAATGGTCCCGCCGCAGCCGATCTCGATGTCATCGGAGTGGGCTCCGAGACAGAGAATCTTGAGGCTCGCAGCGCCAGCCTGAGACACGGTCAGTGGAAGCATGGAACTCCAGCCCGGAATACGGAATCGCTGAGCATTTTCCATTGCTCTTCCACATTTCCCAGGGGGCGTTGCCGCTGGAATATAGTTCTCCAATTGCTGCTTGTCCTTGAAAGTGTCCATGCTTGCCCAGAAGCCGTCATACGCGTAGCCCGATCAGCTGCCCTTCTCCGAGAAGTCTCTGGAAAGGCTCGATCGACCAACTCTTCTTTTTCCCGAATATAGTCGAATATCTCTTTCTTGAAGACGAAAAAACCCCCGTTGATGCGTACCGATGCCGTTGTCAATAGGATGGTTCCTCGAAACCAGGCTGCTGTCCTCGTTCTTCAGCGAAACCAGATGGTAGCTGAGGTTGGGCCGGACGCAGAGAAAACTGGCGATCTTGCTGTATTGGTGGAAATGGTCCAGTTGCTGCGGCAAGGGCAAGTCGGTCAGACCATCGCTGTAATTGGCCAGAAATTCCTCTTCGCCCTGCAAATATTTCTCCACCGCTTTGAGACGCTGTCCGATATTCGAATGAATTCCGGTGTCCACGAAGGTGATGCGCCAATCCTGAATGTCGCTGTTGATCAGTTCGAGTTTCTTGCCGCCGCCGGACAACACGAAATCATTCGAGGCGCATTCGTCGTAGTTGAGGAAGTAGTTCTTGATGGCGTCCGCCCGATGTCCCAGGCACAGAATGAAATCTTTGTGCCCGAAGTGGGCGTAGTACTTCATCACATGCCACAGGATCGGACGATAACCGATTTGCACCATGGGCTTGGGCAGATCTCTCGGCATCGCGAATCCGCATGCCCAGCCCGCCGCAAAATAGAACAACTTTCATAGAGGCTTTCCGGCTTCCGTGTATCTAAGTTCGCGCCTGGCCGCGGCCATGAGGGGAGCACTCCACCAGCTCTTCCAGCCAGGTCTCTCCCCGGAACACGCGGTATTGTTCCGCGCGCAGCTGATCGCCTAATCGGTTCGGCGGAAGCGTAACGTCGTGGTAGGTGACCACCGCATCTTTGGCGACATCCCGGGTCAAGGTGCAGCCCTCGACCAGTCCCTCGGGCAGATAACGGTTGTCGCACATTTCGTCGGCGTTGACCGCCTCGCCGTAGGTCATGTACATGCCGTAGTCGTCGAGCATTTCACCGGCGCCAAATCGCGTTTGGCCACGGCGCAGACTTCGACCACCGGACCGCCCAATGGCTTCGCCACCGAATCCCGGAACAAGGACGACGCGGGCAATCGCGTTGGGCACTTCGAAATGCACCAGATGATAGGGCACGAAAAACGAGTACAAAGGCCCATCGCCCATTTTGTAGAGGCTGAGATAGTGCTGCTGCTTGGGATCGGGATGCTCGGCCAGCACATAAAACTTGGTCAACGGCGTGCCCACCACGTAGTCCACGATTCCGCCCAGTTTGCGCGCTTCCTCGATGTCATAAAGCTTGCCGATCTTCATGACGTCGTCTTTGTATTCCATGCCCCGCGACATGCCGCGCGAGCGCACCTTGAAGCCGGTGGCATTGGCGACGATGGCCTGTTCGAAGCTGATCTTGGAACCGTCGGCAAAGCTAGTGACCATGGCCGGATTCTGCTTCCACTTTTCGGCGAAACCCTTCTGCGTGGTCGGATTGCGATACGGATCCTGCAGTCCTTTGACGTTCCCGATCACACGCGGGGTAAGACCCAGGCCCTTCACCCAGCGATAAAGATTGACTTGCAACCCAGGCTCGTCCCCGTCGCAGGCGGAGAGAATGACCCCATGCTTTTCGGCATACTCCTGCAAGATGGGACCGATGGTGGCGTCAATCTCGGCATTCAACAGGATCACGTCCTTGCCGTGCTTGAAGGCTTCGAATGCCACACGCGCGCCGAACTCCACCGAGCCAGTGACGTCAACCAGAACGTCTACGCCCGTCGACTTCGCCAGCAGGAAGGCGTCTTCGGTGATGACGACCTTGCCTTCGCGGATGGCCAGATCGGCTTCCTCCTGTTTCTTTGGAGCGGCAACGTTCTTGACGCCACAGTACTCGCAGAGATCAGCCGCTCGTTGTACCTTCCGGTTGTAAACCCCCACCAGTCGCATGCCCGGCATGGTGTTGACGATGTGGTTTGCCAACCCCTGGGACATGAAGCCGGCTCCGAGCAGGGCCACGCGGATGGGACGCCCTTCCGCTTCCCTGGCCTTCAACGCATTGTCGACGATAATCATAATTACGTTTTCCTGTTTACTTGTGTTCTGTCCAGTTCTTTCGTTAGTTCTTACTCGCTCCACTGCCCACCGGTTCCGCCTGGCCCGCGCTCATGCGGCGCTTGACTTCGGACTCTTGCTGGTCGAGCAGTTTCCAGGCTTGGTCTTTTTCAGAAATCACCGCCACCGGAAGCGGCCAGTTCAACCCCAGCCGGGGATCGTTGTACATCAGTCCACCTTCAACGCCGGGAGTATAGAACTCTCCCACCTGGTAGCTGGTCTCGGTCTTGTCGCGCAGTACCTGGTAACCGTGCGCGAACCGCTCAGGCACATAAAGGGCGCTGCCGTTGTCTTCATTCAGTTCGACCGCAACGTGCTGCAGGTAGGTTGGGCTCTCCGGTCGGAGGTCGACAATGATGTCCAGGATCGCGCCCCGGGTGGCCCGCACCAGCTTGGTCTCGGCCGATGGCGGGAACTGGAAGTGCATCCCGCGCAGCGTTCCCTTCTTGTGGTTGAAGGCAAGATTGGCCTGCGCGATCACCGGCTTCAACCCGTGCGCCTCGAACTCGTGCTGGCAGAAAGCTCGGGCGAAGAAGCCGCGCGAGTCCTCGCGGCGCTCGATGTCGATGACGTACGCGCCTTTCAACTTTGTTTCCGTAAAAATCATCTGAATCACATCCCTTTCGTCTTAACCTGTTCGTTCGACTCTTGCGCCAGCGGTCAGTGCGCGCTCGCCGGAGCCGGCGCGACTTCCGCCGCGGCGGTCCAGCGCAAGCCGGCGTCAAGTCGCTTGTCCCGCAACAGCCCGCGAATGTAATCAATCCGCGAGTAGCGAGTGCTTTGGAAATCTTCCAACGAGAGGTTGACGGCGCGATACGCGTCGTAAAGCTCCCGTACTCCCTTGCGCGCAGTCCACTGCGGCTTAAAGGCCGGAACCAGGCGGTTGATCTTGCTGCAGTCCACCCGATAGCAGCGCTTGTCCGGGCCGGCGCCGGGAGCAAACTCAATTTTGCAATTGGGCACTACTTCCTTCACCATATCCGCCAGTTCGTGGATGCGGTAGTTCTCCTCGTTGATGCCAACGTTGAACGCCTGATTGCATACCACGCTCGTCGGGGCCGTCGCCAGCGCCAAAAATGCGCGCGAAATGTCCTCGATGTGCACGATCGGACGCCAAGGCGTACCGTCACTCTTCATCAGCACCTGGCCCGTGGTCATGGCGAACGCCACCAGGTTATTCAACACCAGATCGAAACGCAGCTTGGGGGAGACCCCGTAAGCTGTGGCGTTCCTTAGATATACAGGGCAAAAACGGCTGTCCGCCAGTGCCGAAAGGTCGCGCTCTACCAGCACCTTCGACTGCCCATAGGGGGTGACAGGATTGAAGCTGCTGGTTTCATCCAGCATGTCATCGCCGGCGGAGCCGTAGGTGCTGCAGGACGACGAAAACAGGAACCGTGGAACTCCGGCTTCTTTCGCTTTCCGGGCCAGGCGCACCGATCCAAGGTGATTGATGTCGAAGGTCAGCTGCGGATCGAGATTTCCCAGGGGATCATTGGACAAGGCTGCCAGGTGAATCACGGCGTCAAATCCTTCCAGGTCGGAGGCCTCCACATCGCGCAAATCTTTGGCGATTTCCTGGATCGCCGGTGGCTCAGCGCCGAAAGTGCAGGCGCGGTACAAATGAGTGTCCAGCCCCACCACCTCGTGACCCGCCTTCAGAAACAATGGAACCAACACGGTACCGATATATCCGCCGTGTCCCGTGACAAGAACCTTCATTGACCAATCCTTTCTTTTTCTTGAATTAGAAGTCTAGCCGAATAATCCGATTCCACAAGACACCGAAGTTAACCGATGGAACCACCGTCTTCTGATATTTGACAATTATATTCTTGATCGGCTGATTGACTGCATGGCTCTCTCTGCCATGTTCCTGTTACTATGCCTCATCTCATGCACGATTCGATGGCTACGACATCAATTACTGCGCCATGAACTTTCGACCCTTTCCCTTGATGAATGTCTCCTACTGACAACAAGCAATGGCGTGCCCTGGTCCTAGACGCAGACAGTAGTGCAGGTCTTGAGGCGGTTCAATCACTTGGCAGGCGTGGGGTCGTACTGGACATCGCCTCCGCTCAGGACGATTGCCTTGCCTTTCATTCGAGGTATCTCCAGCGCAACCTTCGCCAGCCCGCCTACAACGACAGTAACGGCGAGTTTTCCGACTGGATTCACGGACTGCATCAAGCCAATCCTTACGACCTGATTGTGCCCGCGACCGAAGCATCCTTGATGTCGATGAAGAATTTTGCCCCTGACGACGACGTGCGCCTGAAAGCAGCGCTGCCGGGCAATGCAGCCCTGGAGGTCGCCCTCGACAAGGAGCGCACCTGGGAACTGGCGTCCAGACTCGGCATTCCCGTGCCCCATAGCGTGGTTTATGACTCGCTCGACGACCTGGGCCAGGAACCCGCGTTTCCGGTGGTGCTGAAACCCGTGAGCAGCAAGGTTGCGGTCGCCGGAGGCCTGCGACATTTCTGGCCCACCATCGTCAAGGATCAACAAGAACGCACCGCCGTCCTGGAAAGCTGGCTGCCCTATGTTCGGGTGCAACAACAGAGCTACATCATGGGACACGGAATCGGCGTTGAACTGCTCTTCAGGCAAGGGCAGAAAGTCTGGCACTTCGCCCACGAACGGCTGCATGAATATCCCCTGACCGGAGGGCGGAGTACCTACCGAAAAGCTATTCTCCCCGATCCTGGCATGCTGGCGGCTGCTGAATCCCTGCTCAGCACTCTGGAGTGGCACGGTGTCGCCATGGTTGAATTCAAGTCCGGGAAAAATGGAGCCTTCCACCTTCTGGAGGTCAACCCGCGGCTGTGGGGCTCGCTGGCTGTGGCCGTCGATTCGGGGGTTGATTTTCCCTACGGCCTGCTCTTGTTGGCGTCGCATCAGGCCTTGCCCCCCCAACCACGCTATCGGGTCCCCTACTACACCCGGGCTTTTGCTCTCGACGTGGCCTGGCAAATGAGGAATCTGCGAGCGGACCGCCGTGATCCCCTGCTTCTCACGCGTAACCGGGCACTCTCGTTGCTGGAATATCTGCGCGTGTTTGTGGGTCGCGAGAGCTGGGACCACTTTGATTTTCGAGATCTGGGGATCGCGTACCGGATCGGCCGAAGTGCGTTTCAGGAATTTTCCCGCGTGCTGCGGCAGGCCGCCCGCAAACCTCTGCTCAAGTTCAAACTGCGCAGCTTCCATCGGCGCCTGCTGGGCCTGAACACTCGCCCCAGGAATCTCCTTTTTATTTGTTACGGGAACATCTGCCGCAGCCCGCTTGCGGAATACCTGGCCCGCGCCGAACTGAGCAACGTGCAAGTGAGTTCAGCGGGACTGTACGAAGTCGAGGGCCGGTCCTCCCCGCAAAAAATCGTGCGCCTCGCCGCCGCCATGGGGCTTGATCTTTCTCACTTCCGTTCCGGGCGGGTCTCGCAAGCTCAGATCGACCACGCGGATCTCATCCTGGTGATGGATCTTGAAAATTACGCCGGACTCATCGCGCTCTATCCGAGCGCGCGCCAGCGCACGACAGCACTCGGCATGTTCTCGAACCCACCTATTTCTGCCATCCCCGACCCCTACTATTCCTCCCTAGAGGAAACGGGGAGAGTGTCAAAGCAGATCCAGTCTTCCATTGCCGGGCTCAAACGGTGGCTCGAGACCAAGTCCGGACACAATCCGAACCTGTAAGCTTTTGGGGGGAGCATTCCGGAACGGGATCTAATCATGCGTTTCGCAATCGGCCAATCTGCCTCTGTCTTCAGCGCGACTCGGCGGGTGGACTCGATCGATGCGAACGCCCGGGGGAGGGTCCTGCGGCTCGCGGGTCAAGCGCGGGGCGAAGCGTCAAACGTCCGGTCAACACCCGCCAGGCCTCACGGGCGGCATGAGTAGGGAGGGCAACAAACCTGATGGGGAAGCCGAACTCGCGCAATTGTTCCCGGTGGAACCGCCAGAAACCCTTCTTGCGGGATGCGAAAACACTGCGTCCAAGGAAGCCGGAATAGACCGAAATTGCATGCTTCCAGCGCAGGTCGTATTCCGCCTCACTCAAATAGAAGTGGCCGAAACGCCGCAAAAGACGCAAAGTCTCGGGATACCGGAGGGCATGCTGGTTAATCTTTGAGGTCAAGGATGCCACATGCTCCCGGGCCCCGACCAACACCTGATGAACGAAAGCGTAGTCCCCGTTTTCGAGGAGATCCAAAGCTACCTGGCGATCCAGCGCCGCGTAGATGCCGCTTGAATCGTCATACAGAGTCTCGCGGCGGCGAATCGAATCGCAGCGAATCAGAATGGTGCTGGGAGCAAATGTCAGGTAGATATTGCCCAGCAGGAAACTGCGGCCCAGTTCGCGGCCCGGCGTGAGCGAGGTGGAATAAGGGAACTCCGCATTCAACACGCTTCTCTCCGGTACCTGGCGATCGGCAAAATTCTTCTCCAGCAAGACATAGCTGGAAACGATCGCGGCCGAAGGATTCGCCTGCGCGGCCTCGACCATGCGCTGCAAGCACTCCGGAAACAGCCAATCATCGCCGTGCAAGACCTTGCAGAATTGGCTCTCCGGCGAGATTTGGCTGACCGAGTAATTCCAATTCGCTACCGCCCCAAGATGCTCCTGGTTGGAAAGAACGCGCATGCGCGGTTCGCTGCGGGCGTAACTCTTGGCGATCTCCAGCGAACCGTCGGTACTGCAATTGTCGACGATGATGTACTGCCAATTCTGATAGGTCTGGCCGAGCACACTCTCGATACAAGACGCGAGGTAATGTGCGCCGTTATAGACGGGAGTAACGACATTCACTAATGGTGTCTGAGCCGGTGACATATTCGAAAGTGCGATCTTTCCCGATTACTGCGCGATCTCGCCGGCCACGGGCGGCTGCTTTCTCATGAGGCCATAGACCATGTCACGAACTTCCGGGTGGTTCCGGATGACTCCAACGTAATAGATCAGCAGGAGTGCAATCGCCAATGCGACCACCAGAAGCGGGGGCGCGTTAAAAACCTTGGCGGCCAAAATTACTGCACCGTAAGGGATGAACTTGAGAGCATGAGTCATGAGCATGCTTAGAGGCCGGGACCACGACACGCCGCTTTTGTTCTGGATGGCGAGACAAAAGTAGCCGTAAACAAAAACGCCCGATGCGGAGAACAGGCCCAGCGCAATCCGTGGGCTACGCAGATAGCCTCCCACCAGCAAAGTGACCACGCGGGTCAACAAAATCCACATATTCATCCGCAATTCGAAGGCCTGTTCATCCAGGATGTCGAGCACGCAAGAAAGCGGTGCGGAGGCGAACCAGAAAAAGGCCCACAGGCTCAAAATTTCAGTGTAAACTCCGGCCTCTTGCCAGCGCGCGCCGAACACCAATCCGAAGGCGTCTCTACCGATGAAGGAGAGAAGTAAAAAGGGAAACATACCCAGAGTTATCAGGGACTGAAAGGTGTTCTCCACCAGAGGAGCCAGCGTGCCTTCGTGTCTGGCAGTGGCGGCTTGTTGCGAGAACACCCGGGAAATGTTCAGTCCGATAAAGCTCATCGGTATCCGAATCATCCGGTTGCCCAGGGCGTATTGACCCACCACTACGGGGGAGAAAAAGCCCGAGAGAAAGAGCGTGGGCAACTCCCAGGAGACAGTGTTGAGGATCGCGGCCCCAATGCTGAACCGGGGAAATCTGCTATAGCGGCGCAGCACCTGCCGCATGCGCGACAAGGAAATGGTCCGGACCAAACCGGGCCAGCACTCGCGCCAGGTTACCGTCACCAGGGTTAGAACTGACAAGACCAGTCCTATAAAGGCACTCTGGATCAAATAACCGCCGCTGGTATGGCCAGTACTCCCCGCCAGGATCGCTAAGGCCACGTAAGATGCGGAGGCCAGCACGCTGGAAACTGTAATCAGCACAAAGTGCCGTTTGCGGGTATTCCAACTGCACAGGGACGACGAGATGCCCGAGAAGAAGACGTACAGGGGCACCAGCCATAGATACTGTTCCAGGTCCGGAGCGTTCAGCCAGCGCAGCAGCGGACCTTTTCCCAGGAGCAGAACGGGGACCGTAAGGCTGCTGATCAACAGCGTAAAAAACAAGCTTCCGCTGGTCAGGTTCATCGCGTCCTGGTCGAGAGCAGGAACGATGATGGAGCGATCGTAGCGCAGGCAAGCGGTGACGCTGATGATGCCGGCAATCGAAATGAACAACGCCGAAGTGCCGAAGGCCTGAGGCGCAAACAGACGAGTGATCAGGGGCGCGGCCAGCACGCTGATCACTTGCGCCAGAACCGTGCCGGAGGTCAGCTTCAGGACATCCTGGGCGAACCTGCCTTTGCGGGCCCTCTTCTGGCTATCGGCCTTTTCGTCCGAGACCGCGTCTGTTGTCGGTGACATCCTTAAGTTGCCTGCCTTCGCGTTACCGCTATTGCAAAATTTGCTGATTGGTCGACCAAGGGTGCTGGCCGGCTTCCACTTCTTGAGACGTTCCGCTTACGACGTAAAAATGATTCTTGATTGGCAGTATGGCCATTATCGAGTCAATGTCGTGAAAAACTTCGCCGGTGCAACTCCGCCCGCCGGTATCTCCCTTGCCGGTTTGAACAGGCCGATCAGAAACCCCAGGCCGTAAGCGACATGATACGAGGCGATCACAAGCGGCAGAACCAGAAGCGCAGATACCGGCAGCGAGCCGAAGAACGGCACGGTCGCGGCGGCGCAGGCTACGCCGTACACCAACAGTTCGAGGGCCAGAGCAGCGCCGATCACCCCAGCCGTCGCCCACATGCCGGACATTGCCATTAGTGCAATCAAAGCCATAAACACCAGGATCGAACTCACAAACAACGCCGGCACCACGTGGCGCCAAGAGGCCAGTGCGCGATGTTTACGGATCACAGCTACCTTCCAGAAGCCGTACTGCAGGTATTGCCGGAAGAGCGCCGAAATCGAGGCCCGCGGGGTATACCAGGACCGGATGCGAGGAGATTGCCAGATTCGCCCCCCATGACGTCGCAGGCGGAAATTGAACTCGTCATCCTGGTTCCGAACCAAACTCGGGTCGAACAGCCCAACCTTATCGAAGGTTGTCCGCAACCAGCACCCCAGGTACACGGTGTCGACTTCTCCTTCATAGCTGGGGTCGTGGGCCTTGCCCCCACCGATGCAGAAAGGCGAGCGAAATGCGGCGGCGATCGCCTCCCCTACGACTCCCTTGCCTTTCGCCACCCATGGGCCACCCACATTGTCCGCACCCGATTCGCGCAGGACATTGACACATTCACGGACATAGTCGGGAGCGTAGACGGTGTGCCCGTCCATTCGAATGATAATGTCGCCGCTGGCCGCACCGATAGCGGCGTTCAGTCCGGTGGAGACGATTAGACCGGGATTGTCGATCATGCGGACATTGCGCGCTCGTTCGCTATATTGTTGCAGCGCTTCCCAGGTTCCGTCGTCGCTCCGACCATCCGCAACCAGAATTTCCAGCTGCCAATCCGGATCCAGCTCCTGAGCCAGGAGCGAATCCAATATCCCCCCGATATGGGCCTTCTCATTTCGGCACGGAACTACGAGTGATATCTTCAAATCATTTTCTCCATCGCAGCTTCGCTTCCCACCTCAATACTCTTGAGCGCTACCTGGGCTCGGGCTCTTTAACCACTCGATCACAAACAAGTTCTGCCTTTTGACGGATCACTTGCTAAACCGATGGCTCCCCCTTGGTGATAAATGCCAAATAGTGAGTGGAAAATATCTTTGCGCTTGATAACAGGCGGCAAAGTGTCGCCGAGTACGGAGCCAAGGCGCGCGCCACCGGAGGCACCAGTGTGATGCGGTCAAAATGATAGCTACAGTTGGGAAAGAGTTGGCGAACCTCCGCCTTCTCCACGCCTCGCACGTCAGGGTTACGCGGATTGTTAACGTGAAAGTCGTACCAGACTATGCAGCCGCCGCCTTTCAGAACTCGCAGCATCTCGTGTGCCGCCGCTTTTCTGACATCGTGGTCGAGGATGGAACTGAATAGCGTGAACAGAAAAACCAGGTCGAATTTTTGTTGCGCAAAATCAAGCTGCGTGGCACTGCCGGCGGACAAGTTCACCGCTTCCGGAAGCAAACGACGTGCCTCGGCAATTCTTGCGGGCTGAAGGTCCAGACCGAACAACCTCTCCGGCCGCGCTCCCCAGCGAATGAGGTTCTGCAGACGGAGCCCACGGCCGCAGCCAACTTCCAGGATCTCCTTGTCGTCCAGAGGTTCCCGTCCAACCTGACCATCACCAGAGCGCCGAACGAACCGGGCGAGGCCCGATAACAGGTGGCGTTCCAGCTCCTGTTCAATCAGCAGAGTACCTGCATTGAAGGAGGAATACTGTGTGCCCGGCACGACGCGTTTGCGGCGGGCATAGGCCTCCATGACGCGGGCTTCGTCGGCTCTAACTCGATCCGGTTCGATTTCCGACTCCTTGGGAGACATTAGCATCTCTTCCGATCGAGAAACTGACTACACCTCGTAATATGCCGCTGTGCATGTACTTTCGGCATCTATGCATTCTGGCAGGGGGAGGGCACTCTTGAGTAGGTTACGAGCGGGCGGGTCCCCAATATGGGCCTGGCTTTTCTTCGTGCCCTCAGAAGTGCTGTAAAATTCCCCCGTCGCATAAGCCCTTGTGCGACAGTAAGAAGAGGTCGGCCTTGAACAACCTTCGGCGTTGGATCCATCAATTTTCTTTTTGCCTGGTTCTGCTGTTTTGCGGGGTTGCGCTGAACGCAACCGCTCAAGTCAACCACTACTATGTATCGCCCAGCGGCAACGATTCCAATGATGGTTCTTCGGGGAGGCCCTGGGGGACGATCAGCCATGCCGTGGCTGCAGCGTCGATTGGCAGCAGCGGAACGGTCATTCACGTCGCGAACGGCACCTACTCTTTCGTCAGCGGATGCCCCAATGATTCCGGGGCGAATGTTTGCTTTAACCGGGGCGGCAACTCCACTACCGCGAGGCTGGTCCTGCAGTGCGACGCGGGAACAAGTTCGGCGACGGCTGCCGTAGGTCAGTGCAAAATCACGGGAGGCTCTGCCGGCATCTTCATGAATACCGGAAATTTCATCGATGTCGTGGGTTTCGACATCGGCAATGCGGCGGGCATGCAGACGGGAGTGAAGGTGCTGGGGAACTGCGGCCAGCCGGTTTCAAGCTGCGGTAACAGCGTCCACATCATCGGAAACTATGTCCATGACCTTGGTGGTTCATCCTGTCCGTCAAATGGTGCTATCGAGATTGGCAACAACCACGGAGACGGCGTGACGGACGGACAAATCCTTCGCAACACGATCATGCGCTTTGCCCAAGACCCCAGCGGAAGCTGCAATTTAACCCATGGAATCTATGTCAATACCGGTCGTGTCATCGTACAAAATAACATCATCGTGCAGGTACCTACATACGGCATCACGTACTACAGTTCAGCGTGCTTCGGAGTTGTATCCAATAACGTTGTCATCAATGCCAAAGGCGGCCTGGTAATTGGTACCGACGGCATCGGGACATCTTGCGCAAATCAGGGCAGCAACACCATAAACAACAACTACTTCGGGAACATCCGCTCCAAGTCGAGCATCGTTTTCTCCGCCGGCGCGCCGCAATGCACGTCCAGCATGCCGAACTACATCGGAAACAACATGAGCGACGGTAGCGCACCGGACTTTAGTTCCGGAGCATCCTCCTGCGACATTATTTCTCCGTCGAGCATGACCCACGTCTCTGGCGCTTCCTTCTTTGTGAACTACCAGGTCAATGGGACCGGCGACTATCATCTGAAATCAAGCAGCCCAGGAATGGGTGCGGGCACTAAAACTTGCAGCACGGGTACGGGTGCCGTTTCGCCCTGTGCGCCTGAGGCTGACTTCGAGGGAGTCGTAGCGGACTTGCTGTCGATCGGAGCTTACGCAGGCAGTGCTGCCAGTACCGCAACTTCTCCGGCTGCGCCTACTAACCTGACAGCGACAGTGCAGTAACGGCCCTAAGGCAGCCGGGAACGTCGCAATAGATTCGACCGGGGGGCCGTCCCAGACGGCTCAGCCTGGGGCCTTCGCCTTCCAGGTCTCTCTGGACTGGCTAAACTACCGACCTCAGCGGACGAGGATCTCTGACGACCAGCGAGGAGAATGACGTGGGACTTCGAGAGGATTTAACAGGGTGTGGTTAGGGCTCGGCGGGATGTCGTTATGTAAGCGGTTTCCGTAGAGTTGGGAAGCGAACGCAAGCATTATCCAAACCAGCCAGAACGATTTTTCCCACAACAGGTTACCGAACAAGCCATCGGTCAACGTAGCCCAGGCTGCGGCTTGGCAAGCCACCACCCAGATGTGAGGTGGGGGAGCACTCTTTCCCTGGAGCCTTGGCTTACGCAACAATTCGACCGCGACCACCTTCAACAACAACACAATACCGATGATGCCGAATTCCACTGTGATTCGCAGATAGATGTTATGTGGATCGGTGTTAAAGCCTCTGAACCGGGGCGCGTACCCGGCGTATAACGCATAGACGGAGCCGAAATTGTCGAGTCCAGCACCTATGCCACCGTAGTGCTTCACCAGTTGCCATCCGACGTGCCAGATATCCAGCCGTCCTGCGCCGCCGGTCCCGCCAGCTTGCAGCAGCCGTGAGAAGAAAAGAGTGGGCATGGCCATGAGGATCCCGCCGATTGCGCCACCTACCACAAGAGTGCGGCGGTTAACCCCCAGCCGGAGCGCGAATACCACGGCCATGACCAGCATGGACAGGAAGGCTCCGCGGGACATCGTGACCAGCAAGGCCAGAATCAGAATTCCGCTGGCGCCCAAAGCGGTCATCCTGGCAATGCGGGAGCGCGCGACAAAATATGCGCCCACAGCCAGGGCGAGGGGTAGAAGCAGGCGTGTGGCGAACACATTGGGGTTCACTTCCGCGTTGCCGATAATCAGGGACCCTCGCATAGTGCTGAGTCCACTTACTTCGCGGAACGATGTCCCGTGATAGAACAGGCGGATGGCGTAAAGACTTGCGGCTGATCCTCCAAGTATAATAAAGGCAACAATCCTCTTGTACTCCCGTTCTTCCAGGCGGAAGCAAACCGCAGACAAGTAGAGAATCAAAAGAGCCAGAGCGGTCGGAACCTGTACCCAAGCCCTTTCCGGGGAGGCGGCCCAGACGCAGGTGAGTATGCACCACAGCACAAATATCGTCCACCAGGCGGCCGCCCGCGAAGGCCTTTGCAGCCTGGATTTCACCAGGGCCGCGGCGCAAAGCGTGCACGTGGTGCCGACCCCCACGAACCAAAGTATGGTTCGGCCCCCGCCCCCGGTGAGCACGGCCGAACTATCGAACGGAACCAGTAAGACAAACGCTCCTAGCGCGGTCTCGACCGGCCAGCGCAAGATAAGGAATGCTGCAACTATCAGGCCGAGACGTATCCAGCGTGATTCCCCAATGGACACTCCAACTGCCAACGCGATGACCCCCGCCAGGGCAAAGGGAAACCATGGGTGTGAGAGAAGCGCCGTGCTCAAGTTTTTTGTAGTTTCCGAAGACGCCATGATGAGCAGCCAATTCCCTACTTCTTATGTTTTGTTCCCGACCGACATGGTTGCATTTTCAATCACTCGACGAATTTGATGTCAGTGCATTCTCCGATCCGTCTTGCATGGCTTGCTGGTAGACACCCAGCGTCTGATCGGCAATGTTCTTCCAGGAAAGGGTGCCGGCACGAAGTTCCCGGACCGCAGCTTCCATCTGCTGCCGGCGTGGCGGAGAACTCAGAAGGCTGGAAAGTGCGTCCGTAAGTTGCGGGATTTTGCCGGGTTCCACCAAAAGTCCGTGCACTCTGTTCTGAATGGTTTCCGGGATTCCCCCTACCCGACTCGCGATAATGGCTTTGTCGAAGGCGATCGCCGTCATCAGAACTCCGCTTTGATCAATCTCCCGGTAGGGCAGCACAACTACACTGGCGGAGCGGAAGAGGGCGCCCACTTCTTTTTCCGCCACAAAGCCTAACTGCCAGTTCACTCGACTTTCAATTCCCAGGGTTTGCGACAACGCCTGCAGCTCCGATGTACCGCGTCCCGGACGACCGGCAATCAGCAAGCGCGAGCGGTTTCGCAGCTCGGATGGCAATGCAGCAAACGCTTGCAGCAGCAGATCCACACCCTTGTAGGGTTCAATATTTCCAAAAAAGAGCACCACATTGTCCTGGTCTTGCTGTAGCGCCGGCGTGCCACCCGGCAAGGCGCGATAGTAATCCAGAGGACCGTGCGGCACCACGTGAACCTCTTCCGCGGGCATCCAGTTTCTCTCGACAATCTTCTGCTTACTGAACTGGCTGTGCACGATCACGGCGCGGAAGTGTTTGATCGCCGCGCTCATGCCCGTTTCCTGTTGCAAACGGGTACCGACGCCAAAGCGGGAGTACCTGGTATTGTGCAGCGTAAGCACGAGGGGCGCGATCCGGCTCAGACTCGGCAAAAACAGACGATCCAGCACCGGTACCGGAAGCCACTGAAAATGGATCACCGAGGGCTTAACCCTGCGCAACTCGTTCCGCAGCCGCACCAGGCTGACCAGGTGCTCCGCTCCTTTGGCGAACTTTCCCACCCAGGACTGCGCTCGTTTTTGCTTCCAGCCATGGGTGAACTCATAAAAGCGGTCCCAGGATTGGAAGGGACAGGAAAGCTCCCACTCGTCATAGAGAAAGCGGCTTCGCGCCAGCGTCACTTCGCATCCGGTCGCGAATAAGGCCTGGCACAGCGAGTAGTCATAGGGCAAACTGAAGCACGAAGGATCGATGACCACGACCGATGCGGGTCGATGCCGCTGCACTTCGCTGACTCGCAAGCCTGCAGAGTACAACGATTCGGCGCCAATCGGCTGTTGGATGTCTGCCATATCTTCAAGAGCCGACGGTTCTGATCCTGCGAAATTCAAAAGTCTCCTGGCAAAGCTGTGGCTTGCGATAAGCACGATTATTGTACGGGATGCTTAGGTTCCGCGGCGCCGCCGACCCCGGGTTCGAAGCCTGCGGATTTCCGCAACACCACCTGCAGGTATAAATCCGTCAAAGCTTGGGCGCGCCGCTCCGGCGAGAATCGCGCCTCAACCAGTTTCTGCGCCCGATCCACCAGGCCGTTGCGCAACTCCGCGTCGCTAAGCAGACGATGGATGGCGTTTGCCATCGCAGCGGGGTCGCGCGATTCGACCAGCAGGGCGGTCTCTTCGTGACTTACGATTTCCGGTATGCCTCCGGCGGAGGTGGCCGCTACCGGCAAACCTGCAGCCATGGCCTCCAGCAACGCATTGGGAGACGCTTCGCTGATGGAGGGGATCGCAACCAGGTCTGCCACTTCGTAGTAAGGACGAACTTCGCAGTAACCCGCCAAGGTAATCCTGTCGGACAAGCCCAGGCGGCGCGCCATCCGCTCAATGTTGCCGCGCTCTGGCCCCTCCCCCAGGAAAATCACGCGCACGCGCTGGCGGGGATGAAGGTTTTCGATCTGTGCCAGTGCGGCTACCAGGTCGGCCGGGGCCTTCTCGCGAGAAAGGCGTCCGACACATAAAATTACGTGCTCGTCCGGTGCCAGTCCCAGACGCTTTCTGCACTGGCGCATTCCAAAGCCTGCTTCCCCTCTGGGAATGTTCAGCGGTCGAACGGCATTATGCAATACGGTGATGTTCGACGAGCGTATCGCCCGAGCCGCCAGTTGCCGCCTGGATGCATCACTTACGGTCACGATGTGATCCGGGGCCCGCAACGACCACCGGTCCAACTGATTGTAAACCGGTGAGCGCAGGTCGGTTTGAGTGTAACCGTGATGAAACGCAACCCAGGGCGTTTTCTGGCTTGCCTTCGAAAGGCGCACCAGGAAATGCGCCTTCACCGCATGCGTCTGAATCAAATCCGGCTGTAATTCCGCGATCAGTTTTTTCAAGCCGGACAGCGCCCGGACATCGAATGCAAATCGCTCGGTGATAGCAAAGCTTGCAACCCCACTCTGGCGCGCCGCCTCCGCCAGTTCGCTGCCGCCTCCCGGACGCCGCGTCGAACCCTTTCCCGAGCGCTCAAACACGGCCAGGGTCAGCTTAATCGCCGGGCCGGAACTCATGGCTGCAGCCGTTCGGTAGAATTCCAGCAGGTTCTTGGCCGGCCCGGTCACTCTGTCCCCCTCGATAATCGCCAGCAGATGAATCGGCCGGCCGGGCGGCTCACAGCGGACATTCAGGGCTTCACGCTGCTGTCGGTTGGCAGTGGAGATGGGCAAACTCCTGGCTCGAAAAGTCGGTCTAGTATGCGTGGTGCTAGAAAATACCATTTATCAGCAGGGGGACGATCGCGGCACACGGGTCAAAGTTTGGGGGGCGCGGAGACGCTGCGGGGGCGTGAGACCTTCAGGAAACGATCGACGCCAAGGTGCGAAGGAGCATCTGGGCATCGCTAAAAAAAGTCGCCTGCTCACTGTACTCCAGGTCCAGTTGCACCTTTTCCTTAAGAACTCGCGAGATATAGAACTCTCGCAACTCTTCGGGAGGGACCTGCGCCAGCAAGGCTTCCTCGTGGCGAAATTTCAAGGTCGCGGACCCGGTGATTCCAGGTCGGATCCAGAAAATCTCCCGCTGCTTTCCTTCGAGCACGGCCAGGTACTCGGGCAGATCCGGGCGCGGCCCGACCAGGCTCATGTCGCCCTTGATCACATTCAGGAACTGCGGCAACTCGTCGAGTTTCCACTTGCGCAACCAACGGCCCACCGGGAAAATTCGCGGATCGCCGCTCTGGGTCAGACCGGGTCCGGCATTGCGCCGGCCGTGAATCATAGTGCGAAACTTCAGCAGGGAAAATGTCTTGCCGTCTTTGCCGACACGCACCTGACGAAAGAACACGGGACCGGGAGAACTGAACTTGATGGCCAGGGCCGCAACCAGCATCAGAGGCTGAGCGGCCAGAAACAGGAAGCTGGCCACCACGAGGTCGAAGAGCCGCTTCCCTGCCGAGCGGCTCCATCTGTACTTTTCGGCCGACACCAGGGGCACAGTCTCAGAAAAATCCAGGTCTCTCTCCATGATCAGCCAGCCGCGACCACTGTCCTTTTGCGATTGTTGGTGACCAATCCTCCGACGCTCTGGACGATGCGTTCACACTCCCGCTCGGTAAGATCCGGGAAGATCGGCAGAGAAAGACAACGCGAAAAGCAATCGTCGGCCTGGGGAAAGTCGCTCGGCGCGCATCCGTAGGCGCGGATGTAGTAAGGATGGCGATGCAATGGAATAAAATGCACGCTGGTCCCGATACCACTCGCCTTCAGCTCTTCAATAAACTCGTCCCGGGCGATGGAGAGGAGTTCAGGACGCAGGCGAAGAATGAAAAGATGCCAGGCGTGTTGGTCGCCGTTACTCTCACCTGGAGGCAATTGCAGTTCCTCGAACTGAGATAGTTTTTCGCGATAGTAAGCGGCAATCTCACGCCGACGCTGCCAGAACAGATCGGCCTTCTTGAGCTGTGCCACTCCCACCGCCGCAAGAATGTCAGGCAGGTTCATCTTGTAACCGGCCTCCTGCACTTCGTAGAACCAGGAGCCGGTTTTCGCATAGCGTTTCCAGGCGTCACGGCCAATCCCATGCAACCGCATCAGCGAAATGCGCTCTGCATGCTTGTCGTCATTGGTGGTCAACATTCCACCTTCGCCCGTGGTAATGGTCTTGGTGGTATAGAAGCTGAATGCAGTCAGCTCTGAGATGGTTCCGACCCGACGGCCCTTGTGCGAGGTGGGTATGGCATGGGCGGCGTCTTCGATGACATGCAGATTCCGGCGACGGGCGAGTTCGTGAATCGCGTCCATATCGCACGCCTCTCCGGCAATATGAACCGGGATGATGGCCCGAGTCTTCGAGGTTATGCGTCGTTCCGCATCGACCGGATCGAGATTGAAGCCTCCGGGAAGGCTGTCACAGAGTACTGGACGCGCACAGAAATAGGTGACTACTTCGGCGGTCGCAGTAAACGTATAGGACGGCACCAGGACTTCGTCGCCCACCTGCAATCCGATGGCGTCCAATGCCAGCTGCAGCGCGGCGGTACACGAATTTACCGCCAGAGCATGTTTACAGCCTATGTAGCTGGCGAACTGCTGCTCGAACTCCATAGCCACCCGGCCCGTGGTCAGCCAGCCTGAGGCTAGGACCTGTTGCACTGCATCCATTTCTTCCTGGCCGATTGAGGGACGATGAAACGGGATATAGTTATTCTCATTCATAGTGATTTGGGTAAAAGTCCAGACAAGGCAAGACGGGGGAGGAAGTCGGGCGCTACGGTACAGCAGTTTGAAATTCGGGGTGTGCCCTCAGGCTCATTGCTCCTGGGCCGCGATCCTAAGCCGCGGGAAAGGTCTCCAGCATTTCCTTGGCCCAGTTTCCGTTGATCTTCAATTTGGGATGGCCCGTCTGTTCGCTCAAGAACTTCACATTGCTGTACTTGGAGTGATGATAGTCGAGGACCTTACCGCTCCGTACGGCTTCGATCACTTGTTGAATGCCGGATTCGAGCGTCCACTCCGGTTTAAAGTTCAGCGCGGTGCGGATCCGACTGAAATTGACTCGGTAGTTGCGGGGATCTTCGCCCGATTCGGTGCAGACCAGCTGGGCCGCGGGCACCATGTGTTGGACCAACTTGCCAACTTCATACAGGGTGTAATTTTGTTCGTCGGAGCCCACGTTGAAAACTGTATCGGAAAGCTGTCCCGGATGCGCCTCCAAGGCAGCCAGCGCCGCCAGACCAGCGTCATGCACGTGCAGGAAGGGACGCCATTGATCCTTTCCGAACACGGTAATCATGCCATCCATCACCGCCTTGGCGGCCAGGAGATTCACCACCAGGTCAAACCGGGTGCGGCCGGACAATCCATAGACGGTGCCGAAGCGAAGAATGACCGGGGTAAAGTGGCTGTCCCGCATGGTGAGTAGCACTCGTTCGCACGCAATCTTGCTGCGGGCGTAAAGTGATACAGGTTTAAGCTCCGAACGCTCGTCCAGGAGCTCATCGCTGGCGCCATACACTGAACATGTACTGGCGAAGATCAAGCGGCGAACACCGTTGGCCTTGGCAACTTCGGCAATGGTACGCGTGGCCAGCAGATTCACTTCTATGGTCAAATCCTCATCCAGGGAGCATGCCGGGTCGCCGACAATCGCGCCCAGATGAATGACCGACTGGACCCCGCGCATGGCCAAAACTACGTCGTGCAGGTTGCGGAAATCTGCCCGCATGATTTCCAGATTGGGATGGCCGAGGCAGTCCGCGATGGGCTCATCTCCGTAGATGAATCCATCCAGCAGACGTACCTTGTAGCCCCCTTTGAGCAGGCGCGGCAAAAGACCGGAACCGATATAGCCAGCTCCTCCGATCAGCAGGACGCGACGCTCGTCTGCGATCGATATCACCTCGGGCGACGCGCTTTCGTTCTCCCGTTCGACCACCAGTCCCCACAACCAAGTCCAAAAGCGAGCCGCGGCGATGAGGGTTGCCGCCACCGCCCAGGTAATCATCACCACGAGCCGAGAAAACTCGTGGCTTCCTAACAGATAGTTGCCGAAACCAAAAACCAGGAAAAGCAGAGTGGTGGCCTGCAGAATAGCCACCGCTTTGTAGCGCGAGGCGTAGAACCGCCCCCGGGTGTAGAAACCCATGGCGGCGAAGACAATCGGGCCCACCGTACTAAGGAACAGAGAAGCGGGCAGGAACACGGCCAAGATTGCCGTGAAGCCATTTCGTGCATCGTGCACGATCAGCGTGCGAACGAATAACCCGCATATCAGCGAGATATTCAACAGACAGAGATCGGCAAATACACGTACCGCAATGGCGGGCTCTAATCTGCCGGCAAGCTCACCAAGGATCGACTGCGTCCGAGATGCGGAGGGTACCGCAAGGAGTCGTTCAAACCTGGGCGCCATCTTTGACATAAGAATGTCCTTTGTCGCTGCACCATCGTTCGGGGGGAGACGAAGGAAACTAAAGTTGTGTGGGTACTTTCAGTTGGAGTTGGCGTTTGCAGTGGATTGGCTCTCGGCTCACCACGACTTGAAACAGAGAACCATCCGGAATTTCGCACCACATTTAAGGTTAAGGCTGGGGGGTCAGCCAGATGTCGAATCTTCGTAGGCGTAACTGTAGTACTTGTAATCGGTGGTATTAGGATCTGCCCCATTCAACACCACTTGTAGGATCGGGGCTCCGTGCACTTCCGAGATCAGTTCCACGCTGCGGCGCATGACTTCGCGCGTGCTCACGCCGGCTCTTCCTACCAGGACCACAGCATCCACCAGCGTCGAGAGGGCTCGTCCGTCCACAAACGGAAGGATGGGAGGTGAATCGACGACCACGAAACCGAAACGTTCGCGCAGTCCACTCAGAGTCTGGTCCATTTTCTCCGAGCAAATCAGCTGGCCAAAATTGCCTTTGGATCGCCCGGCCGGAAGGATGGAGAGATTGGTCAACTCCGGGATCTCCAGCACCGAACTCTCTAACGTCGCCTCCCCAGTCAGAACATCCCCCAGACCCTGCCCGGACGAGATGCCAAACACTCTTGCGACTCTTCCCTTGCGGAGGTCCGCATCCACCAGGCAGGTGTTGGCCTGTTGGGCCAGGGCATAGGACAGGTTTAGTGCAACCGTGGTCTTGCCTTCTCCCGGGAGAGCGGAAACAATCAGCAGAGTCCGCGGAGGATTATTCGGCCACGAAAGCATGATCGAGGCGTACAGCGCCTGCACCGCTTCACTCTCAGGGGAATTGGGTCGCTGCAGGAAGAAGGTGTTGATTTGGCTGTTCTCGGCCGGAACGGGCAGATCTCCCACGACTCGCTTGGGCCAACCCAGGCGTGCCTCGGCAGCCTCGCCTTCGGCAATCGCCGGAATCACCGAGATATTCGAGTTTCCAATCCACCTCCGAATGTCATCCGGGGAGCGCAGTTTGTTGTCGAATTCTTCGCAGACGAAAGCCAGCCCAATACCGCCGACCAGGGCCGCCAGCAGACCCACGGCCAGGTTCAGAATGGGGCGCGGGCGAATCGGAACGTCCGGCACTCGAGCTGGATCCACGATCTGAATATCCGCCGATTTCGATGCCGCCGCGATCCCCGCCTCTTTAATCCGTCCATATAATGAGTTGTAAAGCGTCTCGTTGGCTTCCACTTCCTTCTTGAGAGTGGTGTAGCGGGCCACCTTATCCAATTCCTTACTGGTGCCCTTCATCTCTGCCGACATCATGCTTTCACGCGCCTCAGCTGCGGCGTAGCTGGCTCGCAGCGAGGTCACAATCGCTCGTTTCTGGATATCTACCTGCGCCTGTAATTCATCCACCTCACTCTGCAGCTTTTTGGCGGTCGGATGATTGGTACCGTATACCACCAGGGCTTGTGCCAGAGCGGCGCGATCCTCCGCTAATTTCTGGCTCAGCTGTTGGACCACCTGGTTGGTGCGCACTTCGGGCAGCGCATCGGCATTGCCGGCGCTCTTTAGCAGGGATTCAAGGTGGTATCCTCTCCGCTTGCGCCACGGTCTGCTGGCGGCTGAGTTCGCCCATATGCTCCGTGAAGGTGCTCTTGTTGGAGTCAATATCGGTGACCCCGCTGGCCTGCTGGAATTGGACCAGGGCTTGACTTGAATCCTCTATTTTCTTACGAATGTCATCGAGTTGCCGGGAAAGCCATTCCGAAGACTTCATCACGGCGTCGTGCCGGCTCTGAAAACTCTGATCGATAAAAGACTCCACCAGGGTGTTGGATAGCTGTGCCGCCAGCTCGGGATTGTGACTGGGAAAGGAAACCAGGATAAGGCGACTGGCAGTATCTCGTCGAACCTTCCGATCGGCCCTGAAATTTACTAAAGCTTCACTCTCTTCTGGAGTCAGCTGGTCTGGCTTCGCACTCGCCGACGAGGTTGCGCTTTTATCTACATCCACGAACTCCGGGTTATGGTCGAGGCGCAGCTTGCGGATCACCACAATCGCCAAACTGTCCCCTTGGAGCACCTGCGACTGGGTTTCCAGGTACTCCGCGTCGGTCGCCGACGAGCCACCGTTCTCCAAGCTGAACTTCTCACCCGACGGATCGACTTCGACGCGTGCCGTCGCTTCATAGACCGGCTTACTGAGAAAAGTAACGCCCGCCGTAGTGAGGATGACCAGACCGGCGAAAAGAGCCGACAGCCTCCAATGCTTCTGCAACACGCTAACGGCACGAAACCAGTAAAAGGCCTTACTCTCTTCAAGCGCAGGCGGTTCACTCGCTATTTGCGTTGCGGAATTATCACTTGCCCCCACCGTGATGGGCGATGGGCTAAGACGTCCAATTCCTGTCCGCGCCTGACGCATTAACTCAAAATTTCTGCTCACCCGTGCCTCCCGGCCTTCGTTTGGCTTCTTCGGTTCGTCTTGATTCCGGTCCGTACCACCTACTGATTCATTGCCCGTTCCACGATTATGATCTGCAATCCAATTCTGAAACCCGCCCGCCTGGTTATGATGCTGCCACTGCTACCGAATGCCGTAGATGGCCACGCCGGTGGCGGCTTGCACGATCGCTTCCAGGCTGCGCCGGCCCGCGCTCTTGGCCGCGCTGCTGGGAACAAAAATAATATCTTCGGCCTGCAGATGAATATCCGGGCTCTTGGAGGAAAGCATGTCCTTCAAAGGGAGAGGCAACTCCTCGCGACCCGATGGCGTCGTCCGGATCAATTTGGCGTTGTTCAACTTGGCCGTCGGGTTGGCACCCTCGGCCATGGCAATGGCCTGCAGCACGGTCATAGAGCCGTTCTCCATGGCCACCCCACTCGGCTTGTGGACATCTCCCACGATATAGACAATGCCTGCCTTGGACACCAGCACGATATCACCAGGATAAATGTCGACATTGCTGCGAGCCGATTTGGCGATGTCATTGGACAATGAAACGTTCACTGGGAGCTGAGGATTGTCGCGGTGGGTAATGCTCACCAGTCTCCCCGCCTTGGGCGTGGTGCCGCCGGCCAGCGACAGCACATCAAACAGGGTCCGAGATCCGAGCAGCGGGTAAACCCCAGGCTTCCACACTTCCCCCAATACCGACACGCCCTGGGTGGCATACTCTTTCTCGAATACCGAGACTTGGGGCTGAGTGTAGAAGCCGCCAGCCACTAACGCTTTCGCGATGGTTGCTTGCGCTTGTTCGGTGGTCAGTCCGGCCACATGGATCGCGCCGATAAAATTGAAAAAGGCGTTTCCGTCAGCGCTAACGCGGACCTCTTGATCAGATTCGGGAGCTCCCAGGATGCTCACCTTGAGAAGATCACCGGCCCCGATCATAGGTACGCTCGGAGGCCTTACCGACGAAGTTCCGGTAGTGCCGCCTGCTGCCGCAGCCGGAACATTACCCGATGCCGGCGTCGGGGTTTGGGTCTCACAGCCAGCCTTTCGGGCTGCACCCATAGTAAAAAGAGCCAGTAACGCCAGCATAAGGCCGAAGCCGCGGATTGTTGAGAATTGACCCATCGTAAGCCTTTGATCTTCAGACAATTTCATGAATGGTTCCGAAAAATGAGGGGGGACTGCTGACCGCGAACATCTTGCGTACTCCAGCAGGACACTAAATTTCACAGAGGTTCTACATCATAGCCTTCGACGCGCACCGCCAATGATCGTTGGATGGCATCGACCGAAATGATCAGAGTACGATCCGAATTATGCGCCAGCAGCACTCCCTCCACACCTTGCAGACAGCCATCGCGGATGCGTACGCGCTGTCCGATCTCCAGAAAAGAGTGTTCCGACCAGGAAACTTGTTGCGTCACCACGGTTCGCAAGGACGCGATCTGTTCGTCTGGAATCGGAATGGCTTCGCCGCGCATGCTGACGATCCGGAATACTCCGTCGGTGCGGCATACGCGTATGCGCTCGTCGTGGTTGCTGGCGATGAGTTGCACAAAAACGTAGCAGCTGAATAATGGCGTGACTACTTTTTTCTTGCGATCACTCCAGCGCCGCACCTCGGTAACCAGCGGAAGAAAAGTAGTCAAGCCTTGTTCTTCGAGCCGGCTCGCGATTGCCTTTTCATTTCGCGCCCGCGTCTGCACGGCATACCACTTCGCCTGTTCGCGGTTGACCATCAGACCTGCGCCTGCAGATCGAGAGAGTTGGTTATGAGTATTGACAGCTTCGCCCTCTGGGTCACATCGACAACTTGACCCTTGGTCGTGCGCATTGTTTTCGCTTGTTGGGGCAATACAGGGGGGAGAGACTGAACAAAACTGCCCATTACTTCTGTTAGACTAATGCCACATGCAAAGTGCTGCAAGAGGCACGTTAACTCGGGGAAGCTGCTCTCTATAATAGATACTAAAGTGTCTACAAATACATACTAAAGAACTAAGGACAATATACTCTATATTTCGTGGCAAATGCATGGAATGCGGTGAGTGTTGTCTCATAATGAGACATACCCTGAATGTTGCAAACCATTTCAACCACAGTTGCTTCGACCCAGCGATGTGCGATAGACTCTGTCTTCAGCTTCTTAGGGGTCCCTTTTAAGCAACTTTGATTTGCGATCTCCCCCTGGAAGTCTGGCCTCATCCTCCCCCTATCCCGGAGAACGAGTTCTCCGGTAAAAGGAATATATTCTCTACCGCTGAATCTGTAGGTTCTATCCCCCGTGCTGGCGGCGACCTAGATCGTGTTCGGAGGAATTAATGCAATCTGCGCAAAGTTCGGGGGGAGAAGTAATTCGGGTGCTGGTTGCCGACGACACTCAAATTCACACCCAGCTGCTGGAGGATGCGTTGCGACGCGACCGCGAACTGGAAGTCATCAGTTCGCCTGCCCGATCCCGCGACTTGGTCGAAGTGGTAAGACTGCATAAGGTGGATGTCGTGGTGCTCAGTTCGAACCTCGATGCGGAGCCGCTTCGCGGTTTCGAGATTCTGCGGCAATTGCGCGCCTCGGATCCGGGTATTCAGGTCGTGATCTTACTTGAGTCCTCCAGACGAGAGGCTGTCTTGCAAGCGTTTCGGGCCGGCGCGAAGGGAATCTTTAACCGGGACGATTCAGTGGAGACTCTCTCCAAGTGCATCCGTAGCGTGCGCCAGGGACAGATTTGGGCAAACAGTCAGCAGATGTCGTTCGCAGTCGAGGCCCTGGCCGCTGCCCCCACAGTGCGTGCAGTCGACTCCAGTGGCCTGAGTCTGCTTTCGAAGCGCGAAATGGATGTGGTTCGCAGTCTTGCCGAGGGGCTGACCAATCGCGAAATTGCCGAGCGCCTGAAGCTGAGCCAGCACACGATCAAGAATTATCTTTTCCGCGTATACGACAAATTGGGCGTATCCAGCCGCCTCGAACTCCTCTTTATGACCTTGACCCAGCCCGGGGATCAAACGGCTGCGCATCGAGGGCACACGAATCTGAGGCCGACCAAGCAGAATGACGAGACGAGAGAGGTGAAGCCCCGAGCCAATACCTCTTCGATCGCCACCGATCCGCTAGATTGACGCACACCGGCAGAGATTCGTGCTCGAAACGCCTTCCACGAGAAGTCCGGTTGGAATCCAACTCTGTCTTGTAATGTGGCGACAGATGGCACTAGAATTGCCGCGTGCTGCTCGGTCGCGCTGATCTTTGTGGCTTGGTTTCTGGAAAGAACCAACCGCCAAAAGAATAGGTGGAAGCCGCCACAAAGTTCGTCACCACTTGTTTCTGTAGATGCGCGAACTATCCTGTGGTTAGAAGGATTCAGCGATATGCGCGAATCATCTTCCAAAACAGAACGTCAAGGCATGAGCAACACCCCCAGCCCCTTTCCTGCCCACGACTCCAGCACGTCCCCGGAACCGGCGGCATTGCATTCGTCGGCCTTGCCTGCGCTTTCGGCAGATCTTCTACTCCTGCACGCTCCTGCGTTTTTTGATTTTCGTAACCGTCGCGATATCTATTTTCCTTTTCTTGGCACATCGGGAGATGTGCCCATTACGCCGCTATACGAATACTTCCCCATCGGCTTCAAAATGCTGCATCGGCACCTGACCGCGTTGGGGCACTCGGTCAAGATCATCAATCTCAGCACGGTGCTGCTGCGGTATCCCGCGATTGATATCGGCGCTCTGATTGCAGCACTGGACGTCCGTCTACTGGGAATTGATCTGCACTGGATGGTACACGTGCAAGGCAGCCTGGAATTGGCCAAGATAGTCAAATCGCAACGCCCGGATATCTTGACGATTTTTGGCGGAATCTCGTCCACCTACTACGCCGAAGAGTTGGTGCGCTATCCCTTCGTGGACATGGTGATGAAGGGCTACGACACCCTGAAACCTATGGACGAGCTGTTGGTCGCGCTTAAGAAAGGCACTGAGGATCTCTCCCATATACCGAACCTATTGTGGAAATCCAGTGGCAGCGTGCACCAGAACCAGTACGATCATAAGCCGTCCAGCTACGGAATCGGAATTGACTGGACCGATATGCACCACGATCAAGTCTCGCAGAGCATGCCGATTCTCGAGTTTCTCTCGACCCAGAATGCGGGCTGCGCCTACCACTGCGGGTGGTGCGGTGGATCCAGAGACGCGTTCAAGAGAGTATTCGACACCAAACCCTCTATCCTGCGGAAGAGCAAGGAGGAGCTGGCCTTCGAATTCAATTCGGTGCAGAGCGTGGCGGGCTGCGATAAGTTCCATTTCTACGCGGTAGGTTCCTACAATGAGCCCCGGTCGGGAATGGAGGGCTTCCTTGATCTAGTCGCGCAAACCAAACTCAAATCCATCAGCTACGAACAATTTTTTCTGACCCCGGAGCCCATTCTCAAGCGGATGGCGGAAGCCAATAAGAACACCACGATTACACTTTCGCCAGAGAGCCACGATATCAGGGTCTCGAAACTATCCGGCCGCGGGACTTACATCAACGAAGAATTGGAACGCTGGCTGGTCAGGGCGCTGGAGCTCGGCATCCGCAACATAGACGTTTGGTACTTCATCGGCATGCCCGAGCAGGATGAGAAATCCGTCATGCAAACGGTTGAATACTGCGCACGGCTGGTGAAGCTGTTCAAAGGGAAGGGCGTGAATCCCATGCTTTGTCCCATGATTCCGTTTCTCGATCCGGCTTCGAATTTTTTTGAGTATCCCGAGCAAAACGGTTACCGGCTTTTCAGCCGCACGGCGGAAGAGCACCGGCGGAGTATGGAACGCGCATCCCTCATCAATCGGATCAACTACGAGACCAAGTGGCTGCGACGCGAAGAATCTGGTGTACGTAGGCTTCAAGGCGGTCCGGCGCCTGATGGAAGCTAAAGCCGAGATGCATGCTTTGCCCAGTGGGGTCGTGAAAAATTACAACAGCAAAATTGATGACGCCCTCGCGCTGATCCCATATGTGCACGAGGCCGATTGCCTGGAGGACGCCGGGGACAGAAAGCGCGCCCTGGCCGAGTTAGGGGACGAGATTCTGAGCCGCAACCAAATGATTTTCTTCTCTGGGGTTGCCAACCAAGCCTTTCCCATCAACCGCGGGATTGGCGGGCGATGGTTCGATGAGATGGGCTGGGCGCCTGAAATCCTGCAGAACGCCCCTCGACTTGGCAGCCTGAGCTAAAAGAGCACATTTAGGCCCGGCTGTAGCTTCCGACAAAGTTCCGCGCATCCAAGAACTGAAGAATGGCCGCTTTCGCCTCCAGGATGGATTCGATGACTAACTTGACGATGGAATCCATCACCGCGACCACGATGGATAGGAACAACTCGGAGTCAGAACCGCCCCGCGGACGCCGCTGCCTGAGAAAAGGCTTCGACCCGGTTCCTGCCGGATTCTTTCGCCCGAGAGAGAGCAGCTTCCGCGCTATGTAAGATTGCCTCGATGGTCGCCTTGGGATCGCAGTTGGTGACCGTTACTCCCATGCTGACCGTAGCCGACACGGTTCCGGCCGGCGTATCGAAGGAGTCTCGCGAGGCCAACCGCCGGATCTGTTCCGCGCGACGAGTGGTGGTCTGAAGGTCGCAACCCGGCAACAGAAGCAGAAATTCTTCGCCCCCAGACCGCCCGGCAAGATCATAGGGCCTCAGTTCAGACGTTAACCTTTTCGCCAATTCCGCCAGGACTGCGTCTACTGCTGGCCGCCCCAGAGTGTCGTTGAGCAATTTGGAGCAATCCAAGTCAGCGATGACAACCCCCGATGGCTTCCCCTCCCGTTGGCTGCGAGCAAGTTCCCGCTCGAGAGAGGCAAGGATGGCGGTGCGGTTCATGAGCTTCGTCAGGAAGTCATGGGTAGCAGAAAACCCGAGCAGCTTTCGCAAATCAAGGGCGCGCTCTCCAACCAAGATGCGGGCCTTCAACTCCGACGAATCAAACGGACCGAGCAAATAGTCGTCCGCGCCAGCCTCCAACGCAGCCGAGAGATCTTGCGTCCGGTCCTTGGCGGTAAGCACCACAATGTAGACGGACGCCTGGTTTGACTCCAGGTTTTCAATCCTGTGGCACAGTTCAATACCGTGATCCCCCAGTGAGGCCCAGTCCAGGAAAACCAAGGTCATCGCATCGGTAGCCAGCAGGTCGCAAAGCTGCGCCCCATCTTCAGCCCGGGTAAATTCCAGGCCCAATTCCTGCATGCAGTCGGCAACCGGATGTCTTCCGAGCTTCGAATCACTGGTCAGTATTATTTTCACAGTTCTCCACCTGCCTGAAGTCGATCCATGCTCTCATGACTACGATACATCGCTGGAAAACCAAGGGACGTGTCCTTCCAGGATTGAACTCGCGCAACAGCAGGTCGCTCAACCTCGCCTATTGAACACCGACGGTCACGGTTTGGGCGTGTGCCAATGATCCCGATGTCGCGGTTGCTGTGACCGTGTAAGTTCCGCCGGCGTTTCGGGCTGGCCGCGGCCTCAACTTGGAGACCGACCACCGCAAAGTATCTTTCGAACGCTCTTTAGCCCCAGATCATTCTTCCTTTCGCCAGACATCATTCGTCGCAGAAACAAGCAGGTTTTTTTGACACATGCCTAGCCGCTGCCCGGAAGTACATTGCCCAAAAGCCACTCAGCCGTGGCTACTGGCGAGCGAGGATGCTGGTCTTTGGAGTTTGCCATCCGGGCGCTTTTCCTAAACCGCGCCCGCCCTCTGACGATGTTTGAGACATGCCAATACTGTTGACCTGCCCTGATCTGAGCCAGAAAAATTCGCCCGTCCTGGTGCGTCGCTCTCGCTTTTCCAATCGGAACAGGCTCGGCCACTGTTGTCGTGCAGCCCTGTTTGTCGGCATGCTTGCGGGCGGCGGGAGTGG
The DNA here is from genome assembly GCA_963797385.1 of Terriglobia bacterium. Classification (GTDB taxonomy): domain Bacteria; phylum Acidobacteriota; class Terriglobia; order Terriglobales; family Acidobacteriaceae; genus JAIQFF01. Next base: position 89,236 of record CAWCPY010000008.1, on the reverse strand, counting down.
GTTCGCCCAAACCTGGGTCAGCGCGGTCAGCGCCAGCGCTACCGCAAACGCGGCGAAGGTCACCTGGGCCACAGCAGTGCCTGCTGACTCTCAAGTGGAATATGGAACGACCGCGTCGTACGGAAACGTTACCACTCTGGCCGCAGCGAAGGTCGCGACCCACTCGGTTGCGTTGAGCGCATTGGCGGGCGGAACGAGCTATCACTTCAGAGTGCGCTCGAGCGACGCCAGCGGCGTGCTGGTGGTCGGCCCGGATTATGTTTTCACGATATCGATCCCGGTTGCGATCTCACTCTCACCCCAGAGCGCAACAATAGCCGCGAACGGAACACAGCAGTTCACGGCAACGGTCAGCAATGATCCCAACCTGGCGGTTTCCTGGACTGCGACGGCGGGCACAGTCAATTCGTCTGGATTGTTCATGGCGCCTGCCACCTCCCCGGCCGTGCCGGTCACGGTGACCGCGACCAGCCAGGCTGATCCGACCAAGACCGCATCAGCGATCCTGCAAATCAGCGCGATTCAGAGTGCGAAAACAACGTTGCTGGGCCACCCAACGGTCGAGACACTGGTGAATGGACTTTCCGACGGAGTGGCCGAGGGCTACCAGATCACGGCTTCCCTGACCGGGACGGTGACTACATTGAATGTCTACGTCGATTCTGCCACGACGGCAAAGAACTTGTTTGTCGGACTCTATAGCGATAAGAACGGCCATCCCGGCACACTTCTGACGGGTGGCAGTTCCGTTACGTTCCAGAAGACAGCATGGAACGCAATCACTGTTCCCCCGGCCAGCATTACCGCGGGCAGCACGTACTGGTTTGCCCTGCTCGGCACGGGCGGCTTGACGAGGTTCAGGTGGAAGCAAGGAGCGGGAGGCTGGGTTGATGAATTGAATGCAGTGACAACCCTAACTTCCCTGCCGGCCACATGGACGACCGGGACAATTTATGGAGGCGGCGCCTGGACATCCGTGTACGGCTCAGGCCTGACCGGGGCAGGGACCTCCGCCACACCCATAATGTCGGTAAGTCCGATGAGCTTGAGTTGGGCCGCACAAGTCGGGGCCTCCGCGCTCGCTCCAGGCAGCGTGAGCATCACGAACACCGGGGGAGGAGCGCTTACTTTTACGGGTGTCAGCGATCAGCCCTGGCTGCTCATTTCCTCCGCCAACGGAACGGCACCTTCGGCCCTTCGGATCAGTCCGTCAACTGTGGGACTCGCGGCAGGAACTTACACCGGCCATGTCACCTTGAGCGGCAGTGGCGCCACGAAAACGGTGACGGTTGTCCTCAGCGTAACTTCGCCACCACCAGTGCAACACACGGTGTCGTTGTCCTGGAAGTCGACGGGAGCGAAGGCCGTCAGCTATAGCATGTATCGCTCGAATATGCAGAGTAGTTCGTACGGCCTTCTGGCCAGCGCCATCGGCGGGACCCAGTACACCGATCAGAGCGCGCAACCGGGAACGACGTACTATTACGTTGTAACCGCAGTCGACAACCAGGGCCAGGAGAGCACCTACTCCAACGAAATTAGAGTGGCTGTCCCGTAAATCCGTCGAACCGAGTACCGCGTCGTCACGGCGTCCGGCCAAGTCTTGGGACGGCCCGTAGCGTGATCAGAGTGATCTCCGGAGGACAATTGAAACGCACCGGGATTCGAACGGTACCAATGCCAGTGTTGGTGTACAAGGTCAGCGGGCCGATGCGGCGCAGTCCCCAGGGATATTTTCGGGCCAAGTCCGGGAGATAAGGAGCGCCGATGATCGGAATTCGTATCTGGCCGCCATGGGAGTGCCCGGAAAGCTGGAGGTCAATGGGGTATTTTGCAACGTAGTCGGCCCAGTCGGGTTCATGGGCCAGCAACAGCACAGGCTCGGACGCCGGAATTCCCTTGAGGGCCAGACCAAGATCGGGTTTGCCGTCGAGGACATCGTCCACTCCGGCGAGCCAAAGTCGGTTCCCCTGACGCTCGAGCGGAAGAGATCGGTTCTTCAAGACCGGAATACCATAAGATTCGAGCACAGAGATAATATGACTCGGAGCCGTGCCTACATCGTGGTTCCCCAGTATGGCGACCACTCCCGACTTGGCGCGGAGCTGAGACAGCAGCAGAGCGCAGGGCTCGATTGCTTTGGCTGCCTCGAGTAGCTCTGGCATTGAGCGTCGCCGCCTCTCCTGCAGAGGACTGGTGACGAAGTCGCCAGTCAGCACGATCAGTTCTGGCCGTAGGTCGTTCACCACAACGATGGCTTTGCGCAGTGGTACGACGGAGAAATAGTCGTCGTAGTGGAAGTCGCTCAACTGCGCGATTCGGAAGCCATCCCACGATTCATGCAAGCGAGCCAGCGGGACTTCGATCGAAATTAGACGCGGCCGGTTGGGTTCGAAGATCACGCCGTCGCCAGCGAGAGCAACAGCACCCAGGGCAGCTCCGGCTGCGCCTATACGCAGGAATTTCCGCCGAGTCGGTAACAGTGACAACCGGTTAGATCTCCTCAACTTGTCCAGACCTTCTCGTGCGACAGATCTGGCTACTGAATACCCAATTCATCCGGTGCTTTGGTGGCGAGATGTCGTCCGGGATCCGTATCCAGTTAGCGATAATGTTCCGGAGTTCGAGTGCCAGCGCTCGAGTTTTCAGAATCAGCTATCCAAACACGCTGCCGACCGAATGCGGCTCCAGTTCAGGATGGCGGTACCAGTCGATGGTGCGGCTCAGGCCTTCCTCAAAATCTCCCCTAGGGCTGTAGCCCAGATGCTTTTGGGCTCGTGAAATATCCGCGAGGGAGTGCTTAACATCTCCGGCGCGCTCCGGACCATACTTCACATCACCCGAGTAGCCGGTCAATTTCTTTAGAATTTCGCAAGTCTGATTTAGATCTGTTCGCTTGCCGGTAGCGATGTTGAAAACCCTCCCGGCGACTTCCCCGCCCTCGGCTTTGCAAGCCAGCAAATTAGCGGCGACCACGTTATCCACGAAGGTGAAGTCGCGACTCTGCGTGCCGTCCCCAAAAATTGTCGGCGGTTCCCCCTTCAACATCTGGGTAATGAATTTAGCCAGCACTCCTGAGTAGGGCGAGAACGGGTCTTGGCGCGGTCCAAAAACATTGAAGTAGCGCAGGCAGACGGTCTCCAGGCCGTAACAGCGGTAAAACGACGTCATGTAATATTCGCTGGCCAATTTGGCGACAGCATAGGGGGAATTCGGGTTAGGCGTCATGTCCTCGCGTTTGGGAAGGGTCGGAGTGTCGCCGTAAGCAGAAGAAGAGGCGGCATAGACCACGCGCTTCACCTTGGCGTCCCGAGCCGCAATCAGCAGATTCAGGGTCCCATCCACATTGGCCCGGTTGTTTCCCAGCGGATCCTTAACCGACCGGGGGACGGAAGGAATGGCAGCTTCATGCAAGATATAGTCCACGCCGTCGCAAGCCCGATGAAGAGCATCGAGATCGAGCAAATCGGTTTCGTGAAGGTCGATGCGATCCAACACCTCAACTACGTTCTCACGTTTGCCAGTGGAAAAGTTGTCGAACCCTCTCACCTTTTCGCCTTGCGCCAGCAGGTGCCGGGCCAGAGTGGACCCGATGAAGCCGGCAACGCCGGTGACGAGATAAGTTGCCATAATTACTCCATCATACAGTTTCATCCGAAACACGGAAATACCGCTGAGGTCTCGAACGGCACCGCCGGGCTGGATGTTGTCTCAAATTACATCTGGGAGCGAGGTGTGCGAGCAAAGTGAAAACGGAGTGTGGGGTCTGAATGTCTCTCTCCAAGTCAACAGCTTGGCGTCCGACCATTCAGATCCCCACTTTGTCTTGCCTTTTCCCGGGGCGGCTGCTGGAAGATCTCGCTGACTTTAGTGCATATGCATTTCCTTACGCATGGGCAGCGCTGACTCGGTTACGTGCCTTCTCTGCACGATGTATCGGGGCGTCGGCACTCGCTCGGGATGGAACTGGACATTTGCGACCGGGGCAGCCGCACCTGAAACCTTCACCCAACTCGCAAGTGAAGGAGTTCCCGTCTGGTTCACCAGAAAGAGCATGTAGTAGCCCGGAGGGGCAATGTTCGAATTCGGAGGTTCGCTTACCGTGAGGTTTCCGGAGCCGACGGTAAACGACAAGCCAACGTAACGTTGATCCATGTCAAAGGAGTGGGTGACCGAGCCGGCTTTCATAAGGACTACCGATGCGATGCTCGACGCATCCAGAGTCGGCAGGTTGAAGGAGCCGCCGTAGGAAATCGAAGCGGGCGCGTTGCCGCCGATGGTGGGCCTGGTAGCGAGGCTGCCATCTCCATTAAAGAGGTACGAAGGCTGGTAGATCTCGATGTGGTTTTCGAACACGCCCTGTTCCGGGTTACCGCCGGCAAGGGCGACTGTGCCATCGGGCAAAAGCAATTGCACGTTGTGATAGAGCCGGGGGAATGCGTTTGATCCCGCCGACGAGAACGAGTTGGTCGCGGGATCGTAAATCTCAGCCTTCTTGCTGGCCGTGGTTTGGTCCTCGTCTTTCGCGGAACCGGCGTCTACCAATATCTTCCCGTTGGGGAGGATGGTGGCTTCCATCTCCACTCGCGCCTGGGCCATGTTCGGCCCCGGCACCCAACAGGGGGCATAGGTCGAGCAAGCCGGAGACAATTGTACGCCCGCCGGGCTCAGATCGATGAGCTCGGTCGTGTTGGTGGCGGGATTGTCACCCCCCATGATCATGACTTTCGGGCTGTAGTTATTTTGCGGCGTGAGCGGCAGGAGCACGGAAGAGCCGTAGATGCGCGCCCCGTCCGCATCGTTGGGCCCGGGATAGTTCGTCCACGCTACCAGCGTCCAAGTCTGACTGGATGGGTTGAAGTCGAGGGTTGCCGATGAGGGAGCGGAGTAGAAAACGTGACCGGTGGGAAGCAAATGCATTCTGGGATACAGGGGGAATCCAAATGCCGGGAAGTCCGGAATGTGAGGATCGCCCGGGATTTCAGCGCCCCATTGCTGGCCGTCCCAGATTTCGCTGGTGTTGTTGTTGTTGCCGTCGGTGTCGTTGAGTCCCGACGTGGTCATCATGCGACCATCATTCAGTTCTGTGACGGTCGGGTACCAGCGTCCATGAGCGGTGGGCGCCACGTCCACGATGGACTCCGTGCTGGGATCAAAAATCGAAGTATTGGCCAGGCCGGTAAACGGAACATCCCCGGTGGCGCCGACTACCGCAAGGGCCCCGTATCCCTTGGTACCGCCGTTGATCAGGACTCGGCCGTCGGCCATCATCGACATGCCGTTGCAGAACATGTCCCAACTGATGGGCAGAGTGGTGATCTGGCCCGTGGACAAGTCCATCAGGGCCGCACCCTGGGGAAATTGCGGCCCCGGTGGGCAGCCCGCCAGAGTGGGAGGACAGTTGCCCGAGCCCGAGACAATAAGAATCTTTCCCGTGTGGAGCAGGGCGGCGTGGATCGGGTTGATGGGCATGGTGGTAGGCAGGGTAGTCCACATGCCGGTGGGATGTCCGCTGGAACTGTGACCGCCGGGGTTTGACGAAGTGGCTGCGCCTCCTCCGCATCCCACTAGCGAGAGAGCAATCAGTGCGATCAGGGCCGGCATCAGAAATGTTTTGCTGGTACTCATTTTTCTCGAGTTCTCCAAAGTGGCTGCGAAGTTCAATTTAAAAAACTGACAGACGGCGAAAGCGAACTGTTTCATTGCGCTTTCGCTGTCTCGACCGGAGTCATGCTGAGCCGGGTCAGATAAGGGAAGAAGGGCGTAACCTCAAACGGCATCTTTTCCTGTGGCGACAACAGGACCACAGGCCTGGTTTTCATCATCTCCAGACGATTGCTCCAGGGATCCAGCTTGACCCGGCCGCCCAGCGGAAGCGCCGCGATCTGGTCGATGCGCTGCATTTCGAGCGGTGGAGCGCTGCTGAGCAGTGCCGCCATGCGAATGGTCTTTCCCTCCTCCATGTGGTTGCCCAGATGAGGCCGGATCAGGCTGGTGAGTTGCGGCGCGCGGGCCTCCAGCACTTTCAGAAACAATCCGGCCTGTTGCAGCTTGTCCTTGTAGGGAGAGTTTTCCAGCAATTCCAGAGCTTTGTGGTCTGCCGCCTCCTCTTCCTGGGGATTGCGGGCAAAATCCATGCGCTGAAAAGTATTCTCGTCGGGGAAAAAGAAGCGGTCGTTAAAAGCAAACTTGGTGTCAATGCGATGACCCAGAGCGATATGGCTGAGTTCGTGGGCCATGGTCATAGCCAGAGAACCTTCGTCGGGAAGAACGTCCAGCAGGCCGCGGCTGACCACGATGGTATGGCCGATGGTGAACGATTCCAGCGGCGAAGTCAGCAGCACCCGGCAACGGACGTCAGGAATGATCTGAAGGTTGTTGGTGATGATGAGATTATTGACCACGGTTTGCAGGATCTTGTCCACGTCGCCCGGGGGCGCGAGCAGGCCAACTTTCTGCAGGTGATCCAACGCGTTGTCCTCGGCTGAGCGCTCCCACATGCGCTGCGCCTCCAACGGGCCGACCTCTTTGGCGGCGTCCGTCTGATCCTGGACGGTATCAATCTGGATGTCCGCAAACTCCTGGTCGTGTTTAAGAGGTTCAGGATCGTAGCTCCACAGACGGGTCTGCGCCTTGAAATGCAAGCCGGGGAGCAGCGGACCGGCGCTCTTCAGATTTGATTCTTCGATGAAAACGTAAGCCGGCAGCCACAAGCCGGGTTGGAGGTTCAACCGCCAGCTATCGAAATGCAGGTAATAGCTGTAGCGGGAATGCGGGGAGTAGGTGCCGTTAAAACGCACGATATTGTAGTCGTGGTCTTCCACCCAGATCCGGCCGAGGAATCGTCCGCCCTCGTTGTCCTTGGGTTGAACGTCGATCACGATGCAGCGCACTTCCCCCAGAAATTCCTGACGCACAAATTTGAAGTCATAGTTCTTTTTCTGAAAATCGCTATCGAGCATGACCATCTGGGCAAAACCCAGGGGCATGAACTTGCGGGAAAACAGGCTGGGAAACGGATTGAGAGACTTGAGCTTGAGTCCAGTTTCTTTCTCGAACATCTGGTCTTCCACGCCATCGCTCAGGTCTAGCCGTCCCAGAAAGTACTGATCGCTGGCCGGCACCACTACCGAGTCTTTGTCCGTCTTCAGGTTCTGGATGTAAGTCTCAGCCAGGGGATGAAGGCGCTTCATTTGCGTTACAAACACACGCTCACGCTCGATGACACGGTCCGCCACCTGATCGATCGAAACTCGAGGAGTCACAGACAGGGACTCACTTCTGGTGACGCCGTAGTTGCCGTAAATAGTGACCGTAGCGGCGGCACCCAACTTGACCGGGAAGGTAGCGCTGGTCGCACCCGGCGGAACCGTAACACTGGCCGGCACCATGGCCGCGCCCACGGGATCAACCGCCAACGAGATCTTCGCTCCGGCCCCAGTGGCAGCCTGGTTCAGGGTTACCGTGGCTTGGACCGAGCGGCCCTCAGTCACACTGGCCGAGCTGAGGTTGATCGAGGACAAGAGCAAAGGCGAGTCCTGTGCGGACACTGAGCTGACCACACTCAAACTCGCCAGCAGGACAAGAATAATGGTTCCAATTACGCGCATAAGATGTTTTGACCTCACTGCATCAGCACTTTTGGCCAGGACGTGAATAATGGCCGAGATACTTCCAATACCAGGAAACGGCATGTTACCGACCTACCTTTCGACCCAGAAGATTCCAGTTGAAGGAGAAATTTGTGAACACTGAGAGACCTCCAGCCGACTGACCGGACTGGAAGCGGTTTTCGTGCAGATAAGCGGCGCCGATTTCGGTGTAGACGTCGCCCCGCGGGAAGATTGCTTTCATGCCCCCGCCCACCGCGGCTTTGTTTTCCCAATCGAAGCCCTTGCTGTCATGAAATACGATAGCTTCGACGTAGGGGACTAGCGCGGCCCGGCTGAGTCTTTTCGCGACGATTCCCTGGGTAATGTAAGCATTGCCGATGATGTTGCCCTTTTCGACCGGCGAGAGGGTTCCCACTTCCATCCAGGAAGATCCGGGAAAACGGCTCCCCTTGTTGGCTACCGGCTGCCAGCCGAACCAGTCCTGGGCATAGAGCGTGAACCCGCTGCTATCGATGCCCTTGAAGCGATCCTCGTAGGTATACGCCGAAACCAGGCTCACCACGCCTTTGCTGAAGAACTTGTTCAATTTCAGGCCGACCTTGGGCTGGACCTTGTTGTTCCATTCGTAGCCCTTGGTGTCGAGGACCAGGCCAAGGCCGACGAAGGGGGTCACCGTGACCGATCCAGAATAAGTGGAGAAGATCGCGGCATTCTGCTCCACATAGGACTGAACGTAAAAGTTGTTGTGTTCGATCGGACTCAGATTGCCGATTGAGGTCCAACCTTGCCCGGGCAAACCCACACCATCGACCAGGCTGCCTTGCAGCGCGGACACAGCACCGCCCTGGGCGGCGGAGAATGTCGTCAGGACCAGGACTGCGAACAGTGCAAATAGGGACTTGATTTTCATAAACTCACGTTTCCTGTTAATAGCGTTTGACTGCAAACCAGCCTCTGACCTGCTTTTTACGAACCACCACTTTCCAGAAGCTGTAGAGAAAGACGGAGCAGTCCACACAGCGCAACATCGGGTAAAGCGGCGAAAGGATGCAGACATCGATTCTCCGGTCGCAGATGGCGCAGATCATGGACAGAAAAAGAAGGACGATCATGTCCATACCGACCGCGTAGAAAGCGATTCTGGGACAAATCAGGATCCAGACCGGCAACAACAGAAATAAGGCGGCGAAGATGACGCCTTCGCCCATCAACAGCTTGTATTCCAGATCGATCTTGGACAGCCCGCCGAGCATTCCGTACTTCATGCCCACCTGCCAGGCGCCGGTATGCCAGCGATACATCTGTTTGACATAGTCACGAAGCGTCCGGGGATCCTGAGTGGAAACTACCGCGCGCTTCTGGTAAACAATCCGGCCCAGCTTCTTGCGGTGCACCTGAATGGTGCAGTCCATGTCCTCGACGATGGTGTCGTTGCTCCACTCCAGTTGTGCGAAGGCGTCGGCGCGGAAAGCCGCAGCGCAACCCGGGGTGACCGTGATCACGCCCATGTTGCTTTGCCCGTCCTTGTAGATGGCGTGCGAAATCCAGTAAGCCAGACAGCGATAGGCGGTGAGCCAATTGTGCGGCGTGCTTTTCGCCCGGCCGCAGACCACAGCCACACCGGGTTGGGCAAAACTCCTTCGCACTGCCTGAAAATAGTCCTGGGAAACCTGGGTGTCGGCGTCCATCAAACAGATGTAGTCATAGCGCCGGACCAAATCAGAGACCGAGGCCAGCCGGGCCAGGCTGTGGGCCTTGCCGATGTTCTTCTCGTTTCTGACCACATTCACGTCGAACGAACGTGCGATTTCGCCGGTGCCATCACTGGAGCCGTCATCAATCACGTAAACATCCGCGGGCAAGACCCCTGCCTCGAGAATGCTACGCAACGTTCTGGCTATGCCCACGGCTTCATCCTTTGCCGGAAGCAGGACGCAGAGCCTTTTCACAGTTGACCTTTCACAACCAGTTCCCGGGAATCGAAAGAGACTGAGTAAACTCCATTTTTGTTGCGGCGCAGTTCACGGCCCGCCTGATACAGGCGTGCGCGCGATGCACCGTTCAACGCGACCTGAAGAACGACTCCATGGGGGAATGGCACTGGCGCTTGCCAGAAAAATTTCTCTTCGCCGCTTGTGACCTGCGGCTGTACCGCCTCCAGGATTTTCTGGGCCCGAAAGTAGGCAGCAACTTCTCCGAAGGGCGCAACCCAGAGTCCCCTGGATTGGGCCACCTGGGCGTAATTCAGAAGCTCAGCAAAGGTGTTGCTGGGGATGGGCTCAAAACCGGTCGAAGGATCGCCGATGCCGTGAATCTGCAGCGTCGTCCAGGCTTTCAGCGAAAGGTCTTTGTCAATCCAGCCTTTGTACGTGGCGGCGTCATACTTGGTGTAGCTGGGCTGGCTGGGCAGGTTATACCAATCGGGCAGGACATCGGATTTGATGTAAACCGCGCTGCCATCTCCGCGTCCCCCACGGGCAGCGAAGTCGTATCGCTTCACCCAGTACAGCAGACCGGGTGACACCTCGGTGTAGGGATACGCGAAAGTTATGATGTCCGCATTGAAATTGCTGTCCAAAACCTTCTTGGCATCTTCAACCTGCAATTCTTCTCCGGCCTTGCCCAGATCGGCCGCGTGTTCATGGGACACGGTGTGATTGCCGATCTCGTGGCCCTGCGCCTGGACTCTCCGCCAATCGTCGATCCGTGTGGTCTTGGAGATGATAAGGAAAAAAGTGGCGTGCAGATGACGCTTGTTGAGTTCGGGAACGGCTACGTCGAGGTGCACCGCGCGGGAATCGTCAAACGTGAGGGAGAGCGCAGCCGCATGATTGTTCCATGGCAAAACCCTCAGCGCAGGAGTCTGCGCCGGACAGCAGCCGACCAGCAAACTCGCGATCAGGACCCCATGGACAAAAATTGTCATAGACGCAGTGGAGGAAGTTTCATGCATTCACGATGCAACCGCGATGCCAACGGCGACGGAGCATCTCGCGAGCCGGAGCGCAGTGAGGATGGTGACTGCTCCAATTGTCTGGAAGCGCTGCTCGCGACGGCGGTTATGGGATAGCGCCGGCTGGAAAGGCGCGCTGGGAGCGGCTTCTGGCTATGTCCCGAAACATCCCAGATTGCCACGGGACGTTACCAAAGTAATGGGCCTGACTCGATTTCCGATGGAACAGGATTCCTCTGAAGAGGAAAACATCTTCCACCTCGATGGGCTTCTCCGGCAACGCAACCAGTGCGGCGACGCCAGGGGAAGCAGCGGTCTATCGATGCAGGAAGCCGGAATTTCCACTCCGGACGGAACTCAAAAGGAATTAGGACTTACCGTCTTGGCATTCGCCGTCGCTTGTTCCCAATGCTTGAAACCGAGCACTTTTATGATTGGGGGAGCATTCACCCAAGCGGATCACTGTGCTAACGAAATCACCGAGAAGGATTGCCAGTCACTTTGGTTAGCTCGCCGTTGAAATCGCCGGCCGCCAATGGTCGTGTGCACAGGGCTGTAGCACTCGGTCCACAGCGATAGATCTGATAAAGAGGCAGGTCGCGACGTTGGACGATGTAGGACCCCGCCTCCATGTTTTGCACCTCACGCTTACTCCGTAGAACGAACGGATTATCCTGCGAGACACGAATCCGAAATTGCTCGCTGCTGGGTTCGTAGTCCCCATAGCTGAAGCAGCGCCCCACACAAGCGCGATCTACAATCGAATTGACGTCGCTCTGGCCTACGACGCCGGAGTAAGGCAGCAATGCTGTTACTCTTTGCCAAGGAGGTAGTTGAGTAACCAATTGCGTGACTTTCGCCTCGATTTGATTTTCGACGCGCTGATCCTGATAAAGCAGCACAAAATACAGCGCCGCGAGTCCGATGAGACCCGCACGGTGCCATTTATCAGGATGGGTGCCACCCACCAACGAACAGGCCAGAACCGCGGCGATCAAAGAGAGCCGATCTCGGATAAAGCCTAACGAATTCGTAAACAGGGGGGAGAGAACAAAGTCGTTGTGCAACACCAATAACGCAAGACCAGTCAGCACGTAGAGCTGAACCGGAAGGCTGACCCGAAACGCCGGCTGCTTTATTAATCGGGGTATTACGAGAGAACCCAGAATAGCTATGATGCCAAGTTCCACGAACCGATAACTCATGACCGACACCGGCCGGTAAAATACGACCACCTGATCCCCCCCTAGTACGGATACTAATTGACGTACACCCTCACCTAAAGCGACCGACGTCGCGGGGAAGACAGGCGTATCGGGGAATCGGACGCGTTGAAACAGCCCCACAGCGGCAAGCGCCAATACAGAGGCTGAGAACAGAATGGCCTGAATTCTCCGAGAACTGTTGCGGGTTACCCCGATATAGGCGCCTGTGCCTATTGCCCAAGCCGACGGAAAAGGGTGGCAGAAGTATGCGACGACTATTGCTGCGGCAGCCAGTATCCAGCGGAATGGACTCGGTTTCCACACCAACGCCAGCGCAAAGAACGAGAATCCCGTAGAAAGGTAGCAGTTAAAAAATCCCAAATAGAATACGCGTCCATACGCCAGCATTGCGAAGCACGGCAGCAGGAACCAAGGGCGCCGGCCGCCTACCTCAGAGACGAATGTGAAGGCCCCCCAGAAAAATATCAAGACTGCAACGAACGCACTTATGCGTTCGGCAGCGAGCGGCCCGAAAACACCCAGTAACCACGTCACCAGATAATCGAGAACTACATTTGTGAGCTGATGTTTTATCCAGAGGCCTGGCAAGTGGCCTGTAGCAACCAAACGCGTGAGCCAGGCGTTGTAGATGTGAGTGGCTAGATCGGTCGACTCGATGTGTGGTTGCCAGATGCAGGGGATCACGAGCGACAACGAAACAACCGCCACCGGCAATAATGACTGCAGCGGCACATGCCAGGTGTGCTGGGGCTTAGCATCCGTGATAACAACGGCAGGTGTCCACATCTTCAGTTCCTTCAGCGCCGGTATTGCTCACACCGGCGGGAGCGCAGTGGCCGCATCAGGATGGCATGATAGCTGATAGCTGGCTTCCGCGTTCGGCTAGAACCCCGAAGGGGTCTGGACAGGATGCGGCCGAAAGGGGGATGAACACGAAACATGGCAGTGCGTCCGAAGGAGGCTCGGAATCTACTGGAAGTTCACCGCGCGGGGTGCCCATCGGTCAAGGGAGAGTCCGCCTTGGTTTCAGCGGGCGGAGCCGTGAGCCTGCTCGTGAGGTCTTCCCAGACTTCAGGCTGTTCGCGCAACTTGCTATACAGTTCGGTGGCGATCAACCGATTGCCTGCGGGGTTAGGATGCGGGTACCAATTGCACAACGTGGTCTCCCCAGACGGGCCCACGCTAAGTTTGGTGAAAGAGATGAGTGCTCTCGCCTCAATGTGCTGCGACTCGCATTATCGGGGCTGGCCTGCCTGCCATCTTTCCGAAGGACCATATTTCATTTTGATAGCGCCCTTGGCGCGTCAGTAACTCCCGAATCAGGACCGCAGCCATGAGGTATAACGAAAACGCGATCGGCTGTTGATATCTCGCCTCCGACTGAAGAAGGTAATAAACGGCAGGGTAGGCTATCCACACCAGACCAATAATCACGGCTGCCGGATGCTTGTGCCTCACGAGCAGCAAGAATCCGGAAAGCGCGGCGCAAGCAACAATGAGCGATATGAAGCGCTTTAGGTGCGACGATGCAACTGGTACCCAGAAGCAGATCACCCGCCACAAAACTCTGCGTACAAACTGTAAGGGGTGGCTGCGAACCCATTCGAATCCGTCCCTCTCGAGACTGGCGTAAGCTGCCGGCTCGCCAAGTTTACGAATGAGCGCCCGTGTTTGCTCGCTGCTGGCCGGATGTATCTGCATGGTTGCGTCGTCGGGCGAAAAATCGCTTTGTGCAATTCTGAACTCCAAGCCAAAGTTCGATCGCACCGTTACCCATTGCTTGAAGACCAGGAAGTTTCGGATCGACCAAGGCAAAACGACCAACGACGTTAAGACAAGCATCCCAAAGACATATTTCACCGGCAAGCGGAGAGGGTTTCTTCTGAACGGAAGGATCGCGCAGACCATCAGAGCGGCAAGGGGAGCAAGCAGAGAGTTATATGTCAGGATTGCCAGTCCTGCCAACAATCCGAATAGCGTCAACAAACGCCGGCTTCCTGGATATTCGACCGCTCTCACCAGGATGAGCATGGCACAGATGAAGAGGGCAGTTCCTAGACAAGCGTCAAATTCTGTTAGGTCCGCGTGCAACTGGGCCGCGTGCGGAGCTAGAGCCGCCAGGATTCCCGCGCACAATGACGCTAGATGGCCCAGCCGCAGTTCGACACCGAGCAGCACTGTTAGTCCGCAGGCCAGAGCCGAGGTTAGAGCGCAAACAATTCCCCGAACGAATTCTGCTCGGTCGGAAATACCCCACCTCCGATAAATTAGGCTCGCGAGGAACGGGGCAACCGGCGCGAGGTGAGCGGTTTGTCCTGTGGGAACACCATAAGGATTGGCAAACTGACCGGTCTTCGCGAGTGTAATCGCGATATTTCTCATCTCTACCTGGCTCTTCAATGCATGGACGTAATATGAAGGCCAAAAAGTCAATGCACCTACGCGCACCGTCAAGGCAAAAAGAAATACCAGGACTGCCAGACGCCGGACAGGCACCTTTTCAAGCCAAGAAACGGCCGTTATCGGCGCTGACGTCCCATCGTTCGCTGGCTTTAGCATACTGAATAACTTCTGATGCGGTGCCCAATCGGGCGGCGCCGGGCGGATTTCGTAGACTCGGTAAACAAGGACGGCCCCCGTGGCACGGGCGAAATTCGCCGGCACTCACGGCAGAATAGTATCACCTCCACAGCGATAAATCTGATAGAGGGGCAGGTCGCGATGTTCGACGACGTAGGTACCCCCCCATGTTATGGACCTCTCGCTCATCCGTAGAACGAATGGATCCCAGTGCCAATCGGCGGTCGCATTCGGGTCAACGAACGACTCTGTTTACAGATCGCGTCATCAGCAGGCCGGACTTGGCTGAATTGTTTTCGGATTTCCCTCGATGACCATGACCGAATACGTGGCATTGTCTCCGAAGCGAGGCCGGGGATCTACTGGAAGTTCACCGCGCGGGGTGGCCATCGGTCAAGCGGGAGTCCGCCGTGGTTTCAGCAGGCTGAGGAGGGGGAGCGCTCGTAAAGACTTTCCAGACTTCAGGCTGTTGGCGCAACTTGCTATACAGTTCGGAGGCAATCAACCGATTGCCTGCGGGATTAGGATGCGGGTCGTACCAGACCACACGCATATTGTCCACGTTCATGCCGGCAAAGGCATCAAGCACATCTACGACCGGGATGCCAGCCTCCGCGAGGAGCGTATGCACCCCCACAAAGCGATGCTTTGTGAAAGCCGTATCTTCAGCACTCGGAAGAAGTACCACAACGAGCTTGGCGGATTGTTCTTCAGCATAGCCTTTTAGCTGCAGCAGAAGAGCCCGCAGGGTAGAGGCGCGATAGTGAGCCAGTTTCCACTGACTCAGAGCCGCATCGTCACCTTTTCGGAGCCCCGATTTCCTCACCAGGTCGCGCAGGAGTGGGTATTTTAAATCTGCGCCGTTCTCTACTAATTGCACAACGTGATCTCCCCAGTCGGATCCCACGCTAAGTTCGGTGAGTGTGACCATATAAACATCGGGCTGCCACAGATGCGCCTTTTCAAGAGCGACGTCGAAGCTCTGGGTCAAGCGATACCCCGGGACCGCGAAGTTCAGCACCTCGAAGTGTTTACCAAATTCATGGTTTAGCTGGCTCTCTAGCAACTGACCAAATCGTTGGTCACGGGTAACTCCCCATCCCCGGGCGACGGAATCGCCGAAAATAGCGATACGTATCGTACCGGCAGGCTTCTTGAGCGAATGTTCGTAGTCGAAAAAACCATAGGAATTGCTATCGACTGGTCCTTCCACGGAGTTAACCAGGTGCAAATTCGGTTTCGTCTCGTACACCAGGAAACTCGCTCGATTATAGAGCTCCGTGTCTGCCTCACCCCAAGGGCGCCTTCCCCGCATCACCAATTCGAACGGCCTCACTCTTTCGTCGCCTATTCCGCCCATCAGATTTTCGTAATATCCATTGGAGTCCCGCCAGGAGCGTCGACCCCGGGCCTGAGCGATTTGCGCCTGCACGAAAGCGCCAACCCCGTGATCGGGGAGGACGGAGGCCCATTGCTGCATGGCCAGCAGAAGCAAAAGTGCTGCGATATAAGCGACAGCGCCGTTGGCTGAAACCATCTTCAATGTTTTTGTGCCTTTCATGATCCCACCAGGCTAGATTTGCCATCCTGTTGATACTTACTTGCAAGACCCTGATAGTCGACTTTGTTGGTCGAGGTTCGAGGTAAAGCTTCCGTAAATACAAACAGGTCTGGATTCATGTATGCGGGCAGATGCTGGGCACAGAACATTTTCATCTCGATCACTCCTGGTTTAGGCTCGCCATTGGCCACCAGATAAGCAACGATCTTCGGGTCTTCGCCTCCGGCAGTCGACGAAATCACACCCGCCTCGCGGATGCGCTCGTTGCGATAGAGAGCAGCCTCGATGTCGTCCAACTCAATGCGATACCCGCGTCTTTTCACCATGCGATCGCGGCGCCCCACGTAGATAAACCCTTCTTTTGGATCTTCACGCACCACATCTCCAGTGCAGTACCAGCGGACACCATCGCGATCGAGGAACGCAGCGGCATTTTCCTTGGGACGATTCCAGTAACCCTGGAACACGGACGGGCCGGACATGTACAGAAGACCTTCTTCCCCGGATTTAACCGGCTGCTGACCGGCATCGAGTACCAGGGGAACGAAGTGCTCACACGCTGGCCCGATAGGATAAGGTTCGGTACGATCCGCGGGGATTTTGGAAGGCACTTCGGCGAAGGTGCAGACGTTGGTTTCGGTCGGGCCGTAAAGATTGTAATATCGCGGCTTTGGCCACAATGCAGTTAGATTTCTCAGGTGGCGAACCGGAAACACTTCGCCGGCAAACAAGACGGTCCTCAGGGACTGGCAGCCCAAAGCGGGTAGGTTTCCGAATTGTGTTAGCAACGCCAGGATGGACGGCGTCGAGTACCACACCGTGATTCGCCTCTCCGCAATAAACTGCGCCAGCTTCCGGGGATCTTTGCCCAGGTCTTCCGAAACCAGATGCAGGCTGGCGCCGTGCTTCAAGGAGAGATAAATATCCAGAATCGAGAGATCGAAGTGGAACGGTGCATGGCTGCTGAATCGATCATGCTCCGACGGAGAAAAAACCGAGGAGCCCCAGTCGACAAAGCTGGTTGCGTTCAAATGACTCAGCATCACTCCCTTGGGTACTCCGGTGGAACCGGAGGTGTAGAGAATGTAGGCCAAGTCGGTGATCGACGCGGGGCAGCTTCCGTCGGCCAAGGGTCGGCAATTAAGAGCGTCATCCCATGAGACCAACGAGCCGGTCGTGCCCGTCTTCATCTCGCCAGAACCACTCGCGCCAGTTCCGGAAGAAACGACAACGTCCGGAATGATTTCCTGTGGCCCGCCTCTCAGGGTGTCAAGGCCACGCCCATCGGTAAACAGAGCGCGCATGCGACAATCCTTCAAAATCGCCTGAACCCGTGCCACCGGAGCTGTGCAATCTACCGGAACATAGGCGGCGCCCGTCTTAAGGATGGCAAAGATAGCGGCCACCGTAAGTCGACTCTTCGGCATCAACAGTCCTACGCGATCGCCGAGCCCGATGCCGCGTGATTGAAGGAAACTTGCCAGGCGAGCCGCATGTTGGTTTAACTCCTGGTAGGTCGAGACACTGCCATCGGGATTGACCACGGCGGGGCGCTGGGGAAATTGCGCGGCACTGGCTTCAAGATATTCCGCCAGTTTTACAATTTTTTGCGACGTCGGCTCCACCGGCTATGCCCCCTTTGCAGCCTTCTTTTGCTGAACGAAGGCAGCGATATCGTTGAGGCTCTCGAAATTTTCTACTCCGGCTTCGTGGGCCTCTACTTCGATTCCGAAGGTCTCTTCGACAAACGTCACCAACTGCAGTGTCGCCATCGAGTCCAGCACTCCGCTGCTGCGCAGGGAGGTATCATCCTTCAAGTTGGCGGCTGACTCTCCAGGAAGAAATTCCGTGAGGATGTATTGTCGAACCTGATCTTTGATATTTTCGCTTTGATCCATATGTCTTCCCTACACTCCATCGAATATTTAACTGCCGGGTTTCCACCACGTCAGGAAATCGAGCCACGCCAAGACGCTGGGAGCGGACCAGAGCGACCATAGAATCAGGATTACGCTCATCGTTCCCAGGATCCCAGCCGCTTCGCGGGCACGGCTCGAAAGCGTGACCTTCGCCTTTCGCCGGGGATGCCGATAGTCCCACCATACATTCAGAATCATGAGTAGTCCAAGCACGGTCCAGAAAAGCGTGTCCGGCCAGCTGAATGAAAACCGGCCGCGAAGCCAGAACGTCTGATACGCATGCAGGGCCCAGGTCACAAGGAAAACCAAGGTTGTCCCTACTAACTGCGCCCGCAATTCGCCTCCCTTTCGCAACCGGAAATAGGTGGGGAAATAAACGATTTTCACCATGAAATCTTTCCAGTAGATGTTGATCCGGCGCCAGAAGTCAGTCAGGCTGTGTGAGAGCAGATACTTGTGGTTGGTTTCCGGCAGATCGTATCCAAACAAATGCAACAGGCCCACGCTGATGTGGAATTGTCCGGAGACGCGAAGGTACAGCATGAAGGTCAATAACATCATGGAGACCATCGACCCGAAGGAGTGGGTCTCAGGAAGCATGTCGCGGGCGTAGAGCACCAGCATGTAAGCCAGCAATTGTACGGTGCCGCGGCAGATCCAGACGATGCCCTGCTGCGCGATCTCGTGAATGTCCCGGCGATAGTAGCCTACCCGCATGCTCTTGTAGTCCACTACCGGAAACAGGAGGAAGATGTAGTTGGGCAAAATGAAGAAATAAGCAAGAAACTCGGTTAGCGGCGGCCGCCCTTTCATGTAGCGGATATCATGCAAGTACACGATCACACGGAACATGAACAGTGCGCCCAACAGAAGCCAAAAGCTGCCCAACGTGTGATTGTGGGTAAACCGGGACAGAAAAGCGGGCTCGCCGCGAAATAGCATGGCTACACCCAATCCGGTGCTCACCAGGGCGACCCGCTTCCAGTATGAGAGCGGGCTGGCCACGACCAAGTACAGCGCGCCGCCTGCAATCATGAGCAATAATGCACGCCAGATCGGCAGAAGGCACAGAGCCCCCAGCAGCGACACTCCTACCCAGAACTTTTCTTTCCAATGGAACGGCAGCCAATAATGGACAGCGAAGGCCCCGAAAGCGAGACAGCACATGAAAAAGAAGCCAGGGTCGCCCCTGAATTGCTCCACCCGGCACACACGAAAGACCACGAGAGATAGGGCGAGCTGAGCGGAGAGCACCAGGAACCGGTAGATATCGGGACGAGCATGATCCAGGCGGGGGTCAGCCTTGACCGGCATGGCTTGGGCCAGGCCGTCCTGTGCCAAATTACTAATCAGAGTCAACTCGGCCCCCATTTAGGAAAGCATGATAGATTGCACGAACAGAACGGCTCAAGAACTCCCGCGGTGAAAGCGCAGCCAGTCCTCTGAGGAATTCGAAAAGACCTTTACCTTATCGCACGATCTCAAACTCCGCGAGAACAGTTTAATCATCACGATTTAATTGGCGTCCAACAAGTCACGGAAGTAACTTGGTTTTCCCGTCTCCGCATCCTCGTCACTCCGAAATCTGGTTCGATGCTAATGCTAATATGATCGGAGGAAATTGGTCGCGGTATTTTTGTCATTCGCAGGAAATTTGCTCAAGGGGTTCATCTCATGGCTAATCCACCGCAAATAGCGGGCGCCGTTCCAGAGAGTTCAGGTGCGTGGGACGGCTTTGACCTCACTCCGGAACAGAAGGAATGGCAGGCGGCGGCCATTCAGTTTGCCCGTAGCGAATTGGGCGAAGACGCGATTCGTCGAGATCATGAGGAAATATTCAGCCGCGAGGAATGGATCCGCTGCGCCAAATTCGGAATTCTCGGGATGCCCGTTCCGGTTGAATATGGAGGCATGGATCTGGGCTTGTCGGATGTTCTCGCCACCATGGAGGGCCTAGGCTATGGCAGTCGGGACCAAGGTCTATTGTTCTCGATCAATGCACATTTGTGGACCAATACCATGCCTCTGTTGGCTTATGGCAACGATGAACAGAAGCAAAAATATCTGCCGCGACTTTCCAATGGGGAACTGATTGGGGCCAATGCCGCCACCGAACCGGATGCCGGCTCGGATATTTTCTCCATGCGGACACGAGCCGAGCGACAAGGCGATTTTTATATCCTGAATGGAGCGAAGACCTTCGTGACCAATGCGACGGTCGCAGATTCTGATAGTCGCCTACGCGACTATCAACCCGGCGCTCGGTCCTATGGGCATTACGGCATTCTTGATAGAGCGCGGTACTCCTGGCCTGACGATCAGCCGGAAGCTCGAGAAAATGGGGTTGCGGACATCGCCCATGGCGGAAGTACTGTTTGACGACTGCCGCGTTCCAGTCGCCAACCGACTGGGGCGGGAAGGCCGGGGCGTGGCCGTTTTCGAAAGCTCCATGGAATGGGAACGCGGCTGCATTCTGGCCAACTGTCTGGGAGTGATGCAGCGTCAACTGGAGGAAGTAATTTCGCATGCCCGGTCGCGCCGCCAATTCGGCAAACCTATCGGAAAATATCAGTCGGTCGCGAACCGCATAGTGGACATGAAAATCCGTCTGGATACCTCTCGGCCACTCGTCTATCGCATCGGCAAGCTAAAATCTCAAGGAAAGCCGGCAGCTCTGCAAGCTGCGATCGCCAAGCTCCACGTGTCTGACTGCTTTGTGAAATCCTCGCTCGACACCATCCAGATCTTCGGAGGTTACGGCTACATGACTGAACAGCAAGTCGAGCGCGACTTGCGCGATGCCGTGGGTAGTACGCTGTACTCTGGAACTTCGGAGATCCAGAGAAATATCATCGCAAAAATGCTCGGGCTGTAACATTGCCGCCAAGGCACAGGGCGGAATTCAGGGGGGGCGGAGACCCCATGAACCCGACCGCGCCGATGGAAAAGACCCACAAAACAATCAAATTTTACCTGCTCCTGGCATTTCATCAACGTACACAACCTAGGAAAACGGGCGCGTGTAACGGGAAAAGTTGCGCCACGACGGCGATTGACGGCCCCTCCAAAAGAAACTAAACTCATTGGGTTTGCTTGGCTTTAGGCACTGACCCTACCTCCTACATACGATATATTGCGTGTAAGTCGTTCTCTGTAAACGCCGACGTGTCCTTAAGCAGTACGGCAAAGAAATGGGCAACCCTGGTCGTGACGGCGTTTTCCGGTTCCACGACGGGCGCAAGCCACTAACGTTGACGGTGAAGTATAAGAATGCCGAAAGAGATCGAATCCAGACTCATGACCTCGGACTGGCAAACTCCGAACGACGGACTTCGTGCGCGTTATAGCATCGTCATTCCCGCTTATAACGAAGGCGCACGTGTCGGTGCCACGCTGGAGAGAGTACTCGCTCATATGGTGAAGCGCAGTTGGGATGCGGAGGTCATTGCGGTGGACGATGGCTCACGCGACAACACCGTGGAAATCATCCGCAGCTATGCGGCGGCGAATCCCCACTTGCGACTGTTGCAGAATCCGGGAAACCGGGGTAAGGGATACAGCGTACGCAACGGGATGCTGCACGCCCAAGGGGAAATCCTGCTATTCAGCGACGCCGATCTTTCGTCGCCCATCGAAGAAGCGGACAAGCTGATCGCCGCAATCGCCACCGGCGCAGATATCGCAATCGGCTCGCGCTGGTTACGCAGCGATCTGCAGACTCAACGCCAACCGATCTACCGGCAGCTTTTTGGACGCATTTTCAATCTCGTATTGCGGCTGACGCTGGGTCTTACTTTCAAAGATACGCAGTGCGGTTTCAAAGCATTTACCCGCGAAGCCGCAAGTGTGATTTTTCCACTGCAAAGAATCGAGCGTTGGGGCTTTGATCCGGAACTGCTTTACCTGGCGAAGAAATTCGGGTTCAAGGTCGCGGAGGTCCCGGTCGAGTGGGCCCATCGCGAAGGTACCCGCATCAGTCCGTTGCGTGATGGAAGCCAGATGTTTCTGGAGATGCTGAAGATTCGCTGGAACAGTCTGAGTGGAAAATACCGCCAGGCAGGGCGTGAGATTGTTCCTTGACCGGTCGACTCCACCAGAGTTAAGTCGTGATATATCGAGGTTCTCTTTGGGCTGGACAAGTGGCTTTCTACCCGACTTACGGATGTCAGTCCAGAGCCGTCGTTAAATTGAAAGATGAAGTCTAGCTGGTCCCCTCATGAAACTGTCCGTCATCATGCCGGTCTATAACGAACGCGGCACATTGCAGGCGGTAGTGGAGCGTGTTCTCGCGGTGCAGTTAGAGGTGGAACTGATTTGCGTGGACGATGGCTCGCGTGACGGATCCAGAGAGATTCTGGCCGATCTGCAAAACCAACACTCCAACCTTCGAGTCTTGCTGCAGCCCAAAAATATGGGGAAGGGCGCGGCCCTGCGACGCGGCATACAGGAAGCCACCGGAGACTATGTCCTGATTCAGGATGCTGACCTCGAGTACGACCCGGCCGACTATGTCTACCTGCTCGATCCCCTGATCCAGGGAAAAGCCGATGTGGTGTACGGCTCACGTTTTTTGGGCAGCCGTCCACACCGGGTGCTCTACTTCTGGCATTCAGTAGGGAACCGGATGCTCACCTTGCTTTCAAACTGCCTCACCAACATCAACCTGAGCGACATGGAAACCTGTTACAAGGTGTTCCGCCGGGAAATTGTCCAAGCCATCCGCATTGAGGAGAACCGTTTTGGTTTTGAGCCGGAGATTACGGTAAAGGTCGCCAAACGCAGACTGCGGATCTACGAAGTTGGCATTAGCTATTGGGGGCGTACTTATGAAGAAGGAAAGAAGATCGGCTGGAAAGACGGTGTGCGCTGCCTGTGGTGCCTGCTGAAATACTCGATCAAGGAACGAGCCGTCACACTGCCCCAGTCTGATAAGGGGCCTTAGTCTCTCGCGAGCATAGATCGGATTCTGGGTGCAGGAAATTGGTGCGACAGTCCCCAATTTTCTCGTTGTGTTCTTGGCATAGCTTCTGAGCCGCTTGCACGAACTCCACGTCTCTTATAAGAAGTTGCGTAATGTCGCGGTCGAACAGAGCTCTGACACCCCGTCCACTGCCCCATTTTTTCGGCATTGCGTCACCGGACTTCCAGCAGGTGCACCAGCCAGCCCGTCGCGCCAAAAGTTCTGATCGGGATTGCGTTGCTAACCCACCGCCGACAGTGGCATTCGACGAGATGTTCAGCGAATACCGTGAACGATCGAATGGCAACCGGCGCACAATGTGATCAGGTTTTCCTCGGAATCGTGGCCGCCTTGAGTACGGAAATCTTTGTGGTGCACCTCGAGATTAGATCTGATCCCGCAACATTGGCACTTCCCACCGTCGCGGCGTAGAACTTGCTCCCGGAGTCGTACATACGAGTCGGGATCAAGACGCACGCGAGGCTGTTTGGGTAGAATCTGATTCACGATGCCTTCTCGGTCACTTCATGGAGAAATGCCTCACGCTGCTCGCCAGGAAGGAATTTGAAGAACCGTGACATGGACTGCAGGAGCATCGTCGGATCTTTATTTTCAAGGTTCGCTCCGGCCAAGAAGTCCGCACAAATCATCTCCAAACAGTAGCCTCGGAACTTGTCCGTTCCCAGCATCAGAGCTGCCGTCTCAATGGCCTGCTCGACCACCGGAATCTGGGTCTTGTACCGTCAGCTCCTTCTCCACTCCCGTTTGAACTGATCCTTAGGCAGCGAGCGTGCCTTGTGCAGCCAGGTTGCACAATCGAACTCCTGGCCATCCCTCCTGGCCACTTTCGCCAGTTCCAATCCCTTCGTCCATCCCACTTCCTTCAGTTCCCTTCTTGCCTGTGGTGGCAGGTGCTCGTGGATCGACATGGGGTAGTAGGCTTTCCGATTCGGGTTGGAACCATTTTTCGGCTGGCTGGCTGGGCATCGAAACGAAGCTGGCGGCTTTCAAGCCGGGCAGGGGTTCGTCCCTGCGATTTGCCTACGACGATTCTTTACAGAGTCGGGAGCATTTATGCCGCCGTGCGCGAGAGTGCAACTCAAGAGGCGCGAGCGTTACGGGGAAGACTGTTGTGCCAGGAGAAGGGCTTGACGCCGCGGGTGTGCTATTGCGGAAAGGTGAAAGTTGACGTCTGTCCGTTCATGTTTTCGATGGTTAACCCTTCGGAGTTCGTGACGACGTTGACGTGTTGATCCACGATGTGACCCACCATCCCTTGAAGCAGCTCGGAGCTGATGCTGATCGACATGCTGCCAGGGCTATTGTCGTCAACCCGATGCAGCAGGATGATCAGCCACAACTTGTGTGAAACGGCGTAGTCGATGAATCCGGTCAAATTGTCCAGCGTGGTGTTGTAATCCTCTTCTCCGGCCTCGCTCCATAGATAGTAGGGCTTTGGGCCATCTTCTTGTCCGGAGCCGATTCCGTTGTAGCCGGTATCGGAGTCGCGTGCGCCCAGGAACCCTGCGTTCTTGACCGCCATCCCTATCGCCCCGCTGGGATACCCGTAGTCCCCATACGGGTAGGCAAAGGTAAGCGGGGAAAGGCCCTGCGCTATCAAGTCCTGTTTTGATCCGGCTATTTCTGCGGTGCGTTGTTCCGGAGTGAGAAGTGACAAGTGCTGATGGGTTTGTGTGTGCGCACCGATTTCGTGTCCCTTGGCGGCCATGGCGCGCACCTCTTCCCAGGTCACGAAGCCGTCGGCGCCGACACCTACCATGCAGCCGCAACCCGCACCGTCGTCATCGGGTTGAAAGCCGCCCGTGACAATGTACTGGGTTGTTCTCATTCCGGCCGCGTCGAAGATTGGCAAGCCATTGTCGTACATGGACTGATACCCGTCATCGAAGTCGATAGAGACAAATCCCTTGTCTGTGATCGAGAAAGGAAGGGCGTTCGAGGTGGCCGCCCCTGGTTCCGGGTTCGACACGCTCACGAGCAGTGACGCCGGCGCCTGCAGTTCGCCCGCCGGCACCGTCACTGTGATCGAAGTGTCACCGATAGAAACCGGGGTGAGAACGTTTGAGCCGAAGTTGACCACGGCGTTGGTGCCGAAATTTGCGCCGGTGATGGTGAGATAGGTCAGGCCGCCGCTGCCCGTCAATGCCATGGGCGGCGACAGGCGAGAAATAGTCGGAGGCGCCGGTGGAGGAGGCGGAGGAACAGTTACGGTAAGGAAAACATGCCCGGCAATTCCGCCCGCTGTGACGGTGATTTGAGCTGAGCCCGGAGACAGGGCAGTGGCTACACCGCTACTGCTAACGGTAGCGGCGCTTGAGGCACAATCCCAGACTGCGGAGGGCACGCCAATCGGCGCCCCAAACTGATCTAGTCCCGTGACAGTGAAGGACTGCGTCTGACCCACCTCGACGGTGGCGTTCGTCGGGGAGATGCCGAGCGAAGTGAGCACGGGCGGGGCGGGATTCACCTTGAGATGGATGAAGGGAGCGTACTTGCCGTTAGCGCTCACCGTGATGATTGCGTCACCTGCCGCTACTCCAGTTGCAATACCTGTGTTCTGGCCCTCCCCGTTAAGAGCGTTGACCGTTGCGATGGTCGGGTCGGAACTGGCCCACGAGAATGTTATCCCGGTCATCGGAGTGTCGAATTGATCGAAACCTACGACCGTAAACTGCACTGTGTTCCCTGCCTGAACACTGGCCGTTGTTGGTGTGGCTGTAATGCTGTTCAGCACAGAGGCCGGCCTGACGATCGTCAAAACGCTGACGTTCCCAAGGACTCCTTGCGCCGATGCGTTGATCGCGGTAGTGCCCGGTGCCACTCCGGTTGCCAGCCCGGCGTCCGTGACGGTCGCAGTGCCGGGATTTGCGCTGGACCAAGTGAACGCTATTCCGCTCATCTCGTTTCCGTATTGGTCCTTGCCCACGGCGCTGAACTGCTGGGTTCCTCCCGCAAAGACTGACGGTTGCGACGGAGTCACTAAAATGGTGGCCAGGGTGGGAGGAGGGGCGAGCACGGTCAACGCTGCGGGTGCGCTCGTTACTCCTGAAGCTGACGCAGTGACGTGCATCACCCCGGCGCTTACTCCGGTCGCAACCCCGCCGTGAAACATCGCGACGGCATTACCATTCCCACCATCATCGGCCGAAGTCCAGTCGAACGTAACTCCGTTCATGGGATGGTTGTACTGGTCCAAAGCCTGAGCAAAAAAGCCTTGCTCTTCACCCACATGAATCGACGCGGTAGCGGGGGACAAGCTGATCCGCGTCAGGACTGGCTTTGCTGATATAGCGGAGGGGGGCGGGGTCGGGGCTTGAGAACCCATCCCGCCGCACCCGAAAAGGAAAAGAGTTAAAAAGACTACGAATCCAGGCTTCACTCGGCCCCACTATTTTCTCCGGCAATGTGAGTAGCCGGAAGCTGTTCCTAATCAACAATCATCAGGCGAAATCGACTCGCCCACAGAGTCAAAAGCACGCCGAAGACCAAAACCAGGTGTTCGCTACCGAGGTTTCGGGCACGTCCTTGGTAACGGTTACCGCAAGCGTTTGCACTTCGGGGAAACATAGGACGCGAACAGGATTCGATCTTTACCGGTCGGATTTCGAAGGCGCAGACCTTGCGCAAGGCCCGCGAACTAGCTGGTCAAAGATGCTGAAGGACCAGAAGTACTCAAGACGGGCCAGGTCAGCAGACGACACTGCCCGCCTTTCGAGAAACAAAAACATCGTAGGCAAGAGAAGTGGGCCGTGCCAGCGGGAATGGAGAACCGCCTTAGCGACAAAGTCGGGTTTGGGTTTGTACCGACCAGGGTTTCCAGCAGCCAAGGCAGCCTGTGGAAAACCTGAAACTGCAAGTCTTGCTATACTGTGGTCGCCGCTTCTTCGTCTACAGCTTTAGCTTTTGCTGTTTTGGCCGCGTCCCTAAGAATGGACTCGGAAAACCTCAGCGCAACGTTGCCCCGGCAGTTCTAGACTCTGTCACGTCCTTCCGTAACAAGGCACCAGGACGACGTGGTGTTACTTTCGCTTTAAGAAGTAACGAACGGACGACGTTACCAAGCGTGTTGGTAAGGGCGCCGTTGGGGACTTGAGCCGGGACGCCGAGAGAAATCTTCAGAGTTCGGCACTCTGAAATGTTGACTCTTCTTTGGGCCCCTGCAGTCACTCTGGCCATGAGGGATTGATCTGTTCAATCCTATCCCCGTGATCAAAGGAAATTTCATGCAGAGGATTGGCGTTGTAGTGGTGGCGGCCCTTTTTCTGGTCGGTTGTGGTGGAGGGATCATGCCCACTACTCCTCCCCACAACGGATCGTCGGGCGGCACCGGCTCCAGCAGCGGGTCAGGCAGCGGGTCCAGCACCGGTTCTTCGGGTAGCGGCACCTCCAGCAGCGGATCTTCTGGTAGCGGTACCTCGAGTAGCGGGTCTTCGAGTGGCTCCAGCAGCGGGTCTTCAGGCAGCGGCAGTTCAGGCAGCGGGTCTTCGGGTAGCGGCAGTTCTGGTAGTGGGTCGGGCAGCGGCAGCGGGTCAGGCAGCGGCAGCGGGTCAGGCAGCGGCAGCGGGTCGGGAAGTGGCAGCGGGTCGGGAAGTGTGACGGGTCCGAGCACGTTCACCTTTTCGGGCTACGACTGGGAGACGCATGGAGGATCCGCACCCCCGGTGGGCAACGCGAATGGCAACGTCGGCACCTTCGATCCTATGAACGTGACCGTTGGATCTGAACTTGTCCTGTCCCTGACCCAGACCCAGAGCGGCAGCCAGATTCTGTCCAGCGGGGCAGAAGTCATGACCAAGCAGAAATTCGGCTACGGCACGTTTGAGTTCACCTCGAGGGTGGCCGGGGTCTATTCGGGTTCGATTACCACGGGCTTCCTGTACGCGCCCAACTCCGAAACCGAAATTGACATGGAGCAGGTGGGGAACAAGGCGGACGCTGTGGACTGCACGAACTGGCACGGAGTCTCGAACTTCCAGGACACGCAGGTCTTTGGTTTTGACCAGGGGAACAGCCACGATTTCAAGATTGTGTGGCAGCCGGGTTATGTGGATTGGTACGTGGACGGTCAGCTTGTCGTCCATCACACCCAGGCGGTACCCAGCATTGCCGCGCCATTTCTTTTCAGTGCCTGGGGGACGAACAAGTCCACGTGGGGAGGCATGGCCACGATTGGCCCGACGCGGTACATGTACGTCAGCACCTTCAAGTACACGCCATAGTTAGGCGGCATTCTCCTGCGTTCCCTGCCGCATTTGAGGGGGCGCAGCTGACACGGTTGAGCGGGCTAAAAGGGGGCGGCTCGCTTTTGGGGATTCCGCTTTAGCGCTTAAGGTGTGTACGAAAACGATGACACGTAAAGATAACGGGTGACGCCGTCGGTAGCCACTCCGCCAAACGAACTGGAGTTCGTTCCCCATAGATTGATCAGCACTGCTGCGGGGAAGGACGGAACATGTTCCGTATGCGTCGAGACCAGCTTCCCGTCCACATAGAACTCAATCCTGGCGGCGCGCCAGACATACCTGTACTCGTGAAAGCTGTTTTCCGCCCCGGAAACAGGCGTGTTAGTGCTCTGGCTGTTTGACACCGTGGAAAAGTTCGTCATCTCCAACGTCGAAGGCGATGTGCCCTGGTATTCGAAGTCAATTTCCGTCTCGCTGTCGTTGATGAAGTTGAAGAAGTCGGTAACGGTACCGGAGACCGCCGAGCCGACGCCGTTCGGCGTGTCTGAGGTAGAGGCTGCGCGCGCCACCCATACGTAGCTCCCATAACCGAATAATTGCTTCGAGCGAATTTCGGCTCCCTCCGAAGTAGCCAGCCCATTCGAAACGCTTTGAGTCAAGGTCAGCCGTAACATGCCGGTGATGAGGTCTACGTTCTTTGGGTTGAGCGTGCCGCTGTTTTTCCCCGGAATATTTCCTGGAGCTCGCCCAGTATCTACAAACCACTTGGTCGCATCTAGCATTCCGCCCGAGAAAGTGTCGCTAAAGGTGGGCGGATTCGCCGCAGGTGAGCTGCGGACCGACTCTATCGCCGGTCCGGTCTCGTTCTGGGCAACAGATCGTGAAACAATGAACAGCGATAAAACGAGAAGAACAACTCTCCGCATTGATAGGTCCCTTACTGCTCAAACTGCTGGATATAAGGGAAAGCGATAAAAGCTGTCAGTAAAACCGCAAACCAAAACGTCCCAGACTCGTTAGAGTGCTGGGACGCTCGTCGAACAACCCTTCCCCCGAAGTCTGCTCAAAGGCAGCATACTGGCTCGGCCCTTGAGCGGGAATGGCCCGGATGGGCCACGGAACAACCACCCGCCATCAAGAGCCGCCCCCGATGGCTGTCGTCAATGCGCGGTTTAAGCAAGGCTAAGCGGTTGGCTAGGGAAGTGGGACGAAACTGAAACTCCGCACAAACATGTAGCGGGTGATGTTCGTGGTGGCCAGACCGCCCCAGCCCCTGCTGTTCGTTCCCCAGTGGTTGATCATGGCGTACGCTGGAGTTTGCGGGACGACGCCGGTATGGGAGGACACCAGCCCGCCGTCCACATAGAACTTGATTCCCGTCCGCGCCCACACGCACTTGTAGTAGTGGAAGCCTTTCTCGGGGGCGAAGGGCGCTTGCGTCGAGGTGGATTGCTTCCTGTTCAAGCCGGCCCAGGTTGTCCACCACAGCGTGCCGGGATTCTGTCCTTCAATCTCCGGGCTGTCGATTTCTGTCTGTGAGTTGTTCACAAATACGAAGCCCGAGCTGATCTGGCCGGAGACTGCTACGCCGGACCCTTTGGGAGTGCTTGAAGTCGAAGAAGCGCGGATGACCCACCTATAGGTTCCGAAGCCGAGGGTCTTCTTGGACTGCAGCTCGCCACCGACCGAGGAGATCCCGCCGGTCGAGGTGTATGCCTGCGTGACTTTGATCCGCAGCATCCCGGAGGAGAAGTCGAGATACGATGGAACGAACTTGCCTCCACCAGGAGCCCCCCAATTGGAGGCGATCCATTTGGAAGTGTCGAGCGACCCCTTCGAGAAGTCGTCAAAAAACGTCGCGCCAGCCGGAGCTGCTACGTGGCTATTCGGCACGCCGGCGGTATTCTCGGCATCTTGGGGCATAGCGAAAGGCATGTTTCCTCCACCGCAACCTGCCAGGGAAAGAGTTGCCAGGACCAAAACACTCATCCTCTTCATATTCATACAAATCCTCTCTTGAATTGCGGGATGGGGAATGTCGAACCACTCCCTGATTGGCCAGAGGGACAGCGGGGCTTTAGAAACGTTTCAAAACTCTGACTGCTGAGTTCTTGAAGATTTACGCTCAGTGTGCCAGTTCTTAGCACATCGAGACGTGACTGGACTGGAACGCGAGGCCATTGCTGCAAACAGGTGTTTCCCGAGTCTGCATCAAGACTCGGACAGAACCATTGGCTCGACGAAATAGCGGCTCCGGCATAGTAGCAAAAACCTCGCTAAAAGTTTCCCACAGGCAGCCAGGATCCCGCTCCCAGCGGGCGATTTGCATGGCCAATGGGGCATCAGATAAATGCTTAAACCGCGCATTTACGCTGACCTGGAGCTTTCATCGGTAGGGCTGAAAACTGGCGCGTCTCAATGTGCGGTTTCGGGGCGCTGCAGCGGAGGGCAGGTCAAAAGTCAGCACTTCAACCTTCCGCTCAGTGCTGTCCCATGTCGCTCAGGCTAATATCGGTCAGGCAGTTACAAAAAAAAGAAGCCAGATGGCCCGCGGAGTGCCAAGGATAGAAGAACCCCGATGTGGGCCGGGCTGCCCGGAAAAACGCGGTCAAAGAAAGGGATTTCGGCCCTACGCTGGCGGACAATCGTCTGTTAGTTCAAATGCCTGAAAGGAGGGTAACTCTGGCCGATGTGCAACGGTGCTTCGTCTGGTTCCGGACTCTCTATGGTTTCCCGTGCTATTGCTGGGGGACGCTCTCAGCGCATCGGACCCGCAAAACGACTCCGGCGGTGGCATCTGGCATGGCAATCCGTGCACAACGCGATCAGGTTTTCCTCTGAATCATCGCCCCCGTGGCTTCGAGATTCTTTGTGATGCACTTCTAAGTTCGACTTGGTCCCGCAATACTGACATCTCCAGGAGTCACGGCGTAGCACCTTTTGTCGAAGCCGGTCATACAATTTGGAACCCAACTTAAGCCGAGGCTGTTTGGGACGAATCCGGTTCACGACGCGTTCCGTATCACTTCATGCAGAAAGGCCTGCCGTTGTTCTCCGGGCAGAAATCTGAAGAACCTCGAAATTGACTGCAACAGGATGGTTGGATCTTCATTTTCGAGGTTTGCTCCCGCCAGGAAGTCCGCGCAGATCATCTCCAGGCAGTACCCTCGTGACTTGTCCGTGCCCAGCATTACAGCGGCGTCTCAATAGCCTGCTCGACCACCGGAATCTGGGTCTTGTACAGCTTGAAGTAGATAATCTCCCACGGTTCCGATTCCCGCCCAGTCAATTCCTTCTCCACCTCCCGTTTGAACTGATCCTTCGGCAGAGACCGCGCCTTGTGCAGCCAGGTTGCACAATCGAACTCCTGCCCGTCCCGCCGGGCGACTTTCGCCAACTCCAGTCCCTTTGTCCATCCCACGTCCTTAAGTGCCTTCCTGGCCTGCGGCGGCAGGTGTTCATGGATCGACATCAGGTAGTACGCCTTCCGCCTCGACTCCGGGAAGCGTCTTGCCAGAAACTCATCAAAGGACTTCAGCTTCTCCAGCCGCCAGTACTGCCCCGCCCGAACTTCGCACAGATATCGCCCCAGCTCTACAAACCGGGTGTCCCGCTCGGCTTCAGACCTTCGCTCCCATGCCAGGATCTCGTCGATCTTGGTCAGAACGAACAGGGCCCGTTTGCGATTGAGCTTGGGCAGCATGCGCGGAATCCTAGTATGCAAGCTCGTCAAGCCAACCAAGGTCATCCGCTCCTGGGCGCCGCACGAGCGCTGGTTCGGTCAGATCCGGCCGCCCCAAGCACAGCCCAATGTAGGGGCAGCTGGTGCAGGGGTTTTGGGGAAAGCGGATGCCGCTGTGAGGCAGGAACTCGGCCGCCTCGATCCTTCGGATCGAGTCCTGGACCAGATGGCCATATTCCTCCCGTTGTTCGTCGCTGATAGTGGTTCGAAAGTACTGGATCTCGACCAGCCGCTTGCGGACAAACACCACTTGGGCTACGTCTGCGATGCCGGTGACCCATGAATAGCAAACCAGCTGCGGATCGAGAGCGAGGAGTCCTGTCGGCTCCTCTGGATAACGGCTGGCAGTGGTTTTCCACTCCAGCAGGCAGCGGGTGCCATCGAGTTCCCCGATGGCATCGACGAAGGCCACGAAGTCATTTTCCCCTGCCAAGGCCTTGGTGAACTTCACCTGCAAGTTGCGCCGAGGGTGACGAATGCGGACCCGATCGTCCTGGGCGAATCGGTCGAGCAGCTGAACCCCCGATTGCAGCATGCGGTCCCAAGTGTCACGTTCGGAATAATGGAAACCGCTCTCTCGGTGACTACCCCATTCCTGGTGGAGCATGGCGACGGCATCCCGTCGCTGGAAGTAGGCCCCGAGAGCCTGCTCAAATGCCCGACCGAACAACATGGCCGCACGAGTGCCTTTCTCTTTCCAGCCATCGAGATAGCGATGCTTGTAGCGGCGTGGGCAGGATAGGTACTGGCTGATCTGGGTATAGCTGTAGGTCATAAGGGCACCTCTGACCCGTGAGAATCAGTCTCATTGAAGACGGATAGCTCTTCCCAGCGCGCCGCCGGCGCAAATCCGTCGAAGTTGAGCATGGGGGTGCCATGTACTGTGACTTCGCTGACCTTGACCACGCCCCACAGGTCGATCAGGGCCTTGTCATCGACCTCGTTTTTTCCTAACAGCTCGGCGTCGTAGCCGAAGTCCCGCAGGAACCAGCTCACCTTCCACATGGCTC
Source organism: Terriglobia bacterium (assembly GCA_963797385.1). Taxonomy (GTDB): domain Bacteria; phylum Acidobacteriota; class Terriglobia; order Terriglobales; family Acidobacteriaceae; genus JAIQFF01. Next base: position 56,468 of record CAWCPY010000008.1, on the reverse strand, counting down.
GGGGTGTGCAGTAGAGACGGCCGGTCATGAAACACCCGGTCAGATGCCTGGGTTTGAGGACGGCGAAGCGGATCTCGTAATAAGGCTTCTGTTTGTGCCAGCGATACTGGGCCCGATCCACCCGGACCAAGAAGATCCCGTCCGGAACCGAGTGAATGGCCGAAACGTCCGAGGGGCGCAGCGACTCGAAATAGCGCCTCATGCTGCACCTTCCTTGTTTGCCGGATAGCTATTCAGCTGGCAGAGCAGGGCGTTGCGGTCTTTCTCGGCCCAGTCTGACAGGTGGGCGACGAAGGCCTCGACCTGCTCGCGAGTGGCCTCGCGGAGGCTTTCGGTCCCGCAGAAATCAATCGCGTAGGACTTAACCAGGTTGGCATCAAGTTGATGCTGGCGGATCAGCTGGCAGAGGCGGTCGCGGACTTTGGGGCCACCGTAGTTTCCGTGGTTTCCGTTCTTTCCATTGACCGCCTGCGACGGGATTTTCTTCGACTCCCGAGGGGAGGGGACTGGTTCGGCAAAGGAACCGATCTCCTCGACTGAGCAGATGCCGATGCCGTAGGCTTTGCGCAGGGCCCGGTTGACCGCCCGGGTCTCGGCCACACGCATTTCGGCGCCGTGAACCAGGGGAGAAACATTGGACGGATCGGCGTCGCCGTAGCCGACAAAGCCCTTGCACCTCTGCGATCTGTAGACCGTCGCTTTAAAAGCCCAACGGCCAATGGCCGGGTTCGAAAGGAGATGTGCTGCTTCGGCGTGAATTCCTGCGCATCTGCTGCGACGAGCCAGCCTTATTAGACCTGTATGCGTCACATACCAGTGATTCTCGAGAAGGATTAGGTCGCCCGAGCTGATCGAGAATTTGTGACGATCGGTTAGAGATTTCAACGCTTGCAAGAGAAGAATGCTCATTCGCGATGGCCACTTCTTCCTGGCAAGAGTCGAGTTTTCGAGTAGCAGCGGTATTTTTGCCTTCATGGCGATCCTCGCTCATCAGCATTTCGACAACCGTGAATGGATGACATACGTCTGACATAAGGATGACATATTGCCGCCCTTGAGTCAACCCGAATTTCGGGAAGTGGGACTTGAAGGCGAGTGCTAAGATTTTGGGGATGAAAAAAGATGCACGTTTGACCCTACGCATCCGCTCTGGCTTGAAGAAAGACGTGGAAGAAATAGCGCGTCGCGAGGGTCACAGTGTTGGCCAAATTTGTGAGGCGTTCTTGCTCGCGGGATCCGAGGCCTACAAGAAGCACGGCACCAGATTTGTAAAAAGATTGCTCGCGCGACTCATCACCGGGCCTTCAATCGATTAATTTTGCCCGAAGAGCGCGCCATTCCGCTCGAGTGGAAGAAGCACGATCCAACAGGACTCGCTCGCAATGGTCTTCAGGTCAGGCAATCAGTCCGACCCGTCAGATACTGCTTCATCGACTGGGCGCCGAGGTCTACGAATCGCTCCGCAACCACGGCGTGTCGGCCGCAGCAGTGTAGACAAAGGAATCCGAACCGCCGAGTTCGGTGAGTACGATAGTTCTTGGCAGTACCGGGCTTCTCGCGGAAGCATTCACTCTGAACCGGCTTGTCGATCAAATAGATGCGATGTTTCACCGCTTGAAACGCATTAGTCTGCTGTTGCTGGAATGTGGAAGTTGCGGTCTGTCTGTTCAGGTCTTCGATGGTCAGCCTTTCAGTGTTCGTAACTTGCCCTGGTGATCCACCATCCCTTGCGCCCCGGGCTGATGCTGATAGACATGCCACCGGTCCGAGTTGTCATCAAGGCGATGCAGCGCTCAGCGTGACGGTGCGGCCCCTGCTGCTACTCTAGGTGTGATGCCCGCGTTCAGGCGTTCCGCGTGAAGAGCGCTGACCTTTGCTACTCTGGAGTTGGAAATATCCCACAGAAGGGTTATTCCAGTCATCGGGGGACACTGCCGGAGAAAATAGCGGGGCCTAGTGAAGCTCGTATGAGCGACCAAACCTATCGGTGGGCCCCCGGCAACTCGCAGGCTGGTGCAGGTTTGCATCGCACTTCGCGTCCACTCTTCATGTCCTCTTGCAGGATAACGAAGTAGATTTTGCGAGTTCGGGTCAAAGATCCAGTCTATGAGCAAAGTCCTTCCGACCAGAACGCCACGTTGCGGGCGACAGCGTCCCGTTAGCCCGCATTATTCGTGAAGACATCGCAAGCGCCCAGTTATTGGTGCGCAGTGGGTTGTAAATCCCGATAGTTGGGTTTGGTCGAGCAAAGGAGCAAAGGAATCGAAGAGTTCCAAGATCGGGATGTTCAAGTTGCCGGATGGAGAGACAGGGGCGCCGTGACCGTCGTCGGTGTGGAATTCGGTTGAGCTAGTAAACCGGAAAAGGGATTTAGCCGGTTGCCGCGCCGAGCGCCAGAGCCACACGACGGAAGGCGGGTAGAAACGGGAAGGAAGCGGGCAGATGGACGACGACGCGTCGTACCGAGACCAAGACCCGAGCGCCTAGCTTCAGCAATCGTTCGCGCAGCGTGCCAACTTGGGCGCGGGCACAAGCGGTGCCGGCAGCGCGCAAGCGCAATTCCTGCATTAGCACGTACGCCGCGGCGGTGAGTAGGACGCGAAACTGGTTGGCCCAGAAGCTGCTGCAACTGGTGCGGTCGATGTCGAGCTCGTGCAATTCTTTTATGCGATTTTCGATGTCCCCGCGCTGGCAGTAGACCCGTTCGTAAATCCATTGCGGGCTCTGTTTCATGTTGGTGATGACAAACCGGGGATTGTCTTTGGGGTCCTTATCGGCAGCGCGGACGACCTCGGCTTTGATGATGACGCGGCGCAGGCCTGGCCACTTCCCGGCCTTGTAGCGGACTTCCCCGTAAATATGTTCGGTCTTTCCGCTGCGCCGCGAGAGCTGGCGCGCTCGCTGCATTCCGCTTTCGACCACGCGCTTCAACAATGTATTCTTGGCCATCGCGACTACATATTCCAGTTTCGGCTGGGCGTCCAGAAACTCCAGCACGGCAGGATGCGCAAAACCGCCATCCAGGCGTACCCGAATCTGTACTCCAGAAAGATGGTGACGAATCATCCTCACCAAACGCCGCAGGATGCCAACTGCTCCCGCCGCTGCGCTCACGTTGCCGGGCCGTAACACCGCGGCGCAGAGATACTGTTCGGCTTCGTCGTTGAAGCTGACAAAACCCATCACCGGCAGGTAGCACCAGGTGTCGTAATGTCCGTTGAAGAACGACAACTGCTGCACGCCGTGCGTGGGATCGTCGGTCGGGTCCAGATCGATGGTGACGCGATAAGTGCGATGACGCAGCCGCTTGGCGTGACGCCGGATCACACTCTCGGCCATGAACTCGCCCGAACGATAAAGTTCCTTTACCCCAACTCCGTTCTCGAAACGCGACAACGTCGGCTGCGAAGCCAGGCTCCGACCCTCGATCGGATCGCGATCCAGAAGTAGTTTGTGAATCGGATCCTCGGACAGGCGGGCTGAATCGTTGGTGTCCGGGTAGCCGCAGGCGATCGCAAACACTCGCTGCGCCACCAACTCGCACAACGAATGATCGACCTTGCCCGCTTGCCGATCATCTCGAAGGCAGGAACTCAGTCCAGCCACCAACCCATAGTGTCGATCCGCGGCCTTCAGCAGCAGAGCCCCGCCGTCGGAACTCCCCTCGCGCTGATCGAACTGGGCAACGATTGGCTTGCGAAAAATTCCTGGGAACAACAAACACTGTGTTGTGCTATCGTCTGACATTAAGGAAGCCTTTTTTGTTGCTCAAACATTGTCTAGTCAACATGTTTGTAACAGAGGAGGCTTCTTTTGTCTTCCGATCTCTTCACATTCACGAATAATGCGGGTTAGCAGGCACGTACCTATCTGCTAACTGCAGACTGTCTTGCGCGAGGAAAGAAAATTTGATAACTTCTTTACTCGGAAGCGGGATGCTTCCAAGGAACCTGTTAGAGTCGGGACGACTCGAGAAGGTCCGAACACCTCCAAATCTACTCCAGCGGGAAGCTGGACTCAAAGAACTCCTTCCCCAACGTTCAGCGGGATGCTGAGCCGAGGGCCACGATCGGCACGATTGGTGCGACGGAGGCCTGATGCTTGGCTCTAGGTCTGTTTTACCCTCACATAATGGGAAAACCTCAGCTGCTTTAGTCAGTCGAGGTATTGTACGACCAGAGCGCAATCCCAGCGCCAGTGTCTCGTCGCCCGAAACTCGCGTTCGTGCGTATCAGCATTCCCTTCGTCGGCAAAATCAACATCCCCTCGCGCTAGCTCCGTTCTGCCGAGACGGGGAACCTACCCTACTTGAAAGGAGTCACGCATTTGACACGACAGAATCAAGGACCTATTAACTTTACGGACGATCAAGAGCAGCAACTCAAACGGATTATTAACAAATTGCGCAAACTTAATCGCGACGCGAACCGAGAGTTACGACGGCTCGTAGGTACGGACCTAACCCACACACAATGCAGTAAAGGGGGCGACATCCTTAGAATCATAGCGATTCAAATGATCTCGGCGCTGCGAGTTCGCCAGGGGATCCTGATCGCTGGCCGGCGACAGCAACCAACTCTGATTGTGATCGGTTTTGGCCTACGGTGTGACCGCTGCTCGACAAATATGCACGTAGGGCCAGACGACGATGAACCTGCCACATGTGAAGTTCTGAAACTGGATCCGGCGCATGTGAAAGAAATCGATTCTTTACTGGAGCTTGCCCGCCGTACCGAAGAACGGGTATCGGCGCGTTGCGAGTCACGCGGCATGTACCCAATTGAGCTTTTTCGGGTGTTCAGCAGTTTGACATCCGCGATTCTCCGACAGCAGCGGAACTTGCGTGACACAGCTTTCAAGCAAACCCCCAAGATCAAGGTCGAATCTGATGACTCCGGCGGCCCCGACATTTGCATGGACTGCCAGAGGCCGATGGAGGTCGACGACGTGATGGACGGTCACAACCGAGATATCGATGAGAGTGTTACGGAGAATCATGAAAAACGATGGGCGGGAAATCAATCAACATCTGCAAGTAGCGTTGAGGCGAAACCGAGCCACTTCGGACCGGTCGCCCGCAGGCAACGACGGACTCGCGCGGAATGAACAGTCCGGAAAATCGGGCGGGGTCGTCGGTGAAGTGAGGGGGAAACGCACAGTCTCTTCCAGCAAAATCGAGGCTAACCGGAGGAATGCAAAGAAGAGCACCGGACCAAAAACCGTGGCCGGCAAGAAAAGAGTTTCGAGAAATGCCACCAAGCACGGATTCTACTCCAAATGGTTGTTGGTCCAGCACCAGGATGGAGAGGAGAGCCAGGCAGAATATGACGAGTTGTACGGAGGAATTGTTGAAGACTGTCAGCCGGTGGGTTGGCATGAGGAAGACTTGGTGGACAAGATTGCGGCGTGGTCTTGGCGGCTGCGCCGCGCGATACGTTATGAGAGCGGGCTGATTACCCGAGCTCTTGCCGAACACAGTTACGAGCTCCAGCAAACAAAAGCAGATGATCTAGGGGAACCGGAATCTGCCCCATCGCGCAACTCGGAAATGGACGCGATGACGGATCATCTCTTGTTGCCAGAGAATGAAGAACTCGACAAGCTGTTGCGGTATGAAGCGATGATCAATCGGCAACTCAACCATGCGATTGCCGAGTTGGAGAGGGTACAGCCACGCAGGAAGGGAGAGGCGACCCCCGCCAAGGTTTAAGTAATATTGCAAAACAAAGCCAAGAAGTCCTTCAGCTTCCGCAAGACGAGAAGGCACATGGTCGGACAAACCCATTCGTGCAGCGAGCTAAGTGCGGCAGGAGGGCCACGAAGCAGGAATCAGCTACTGGGGGCGCACCTACGAGGAAGGCAAGAAGATCGGCTGGAAGGATGGCGTGCGTTGTCTGTGGTGCCTGATGAAGTACTCGATCAAGGAACGAGCGGTACCTCTGCCGCATTCCGCTGAAGCCGAAGCATCCGTCCTGGTTACTCAGCCAGATCGATCGGATTCCGCCTCGGGATCCTAGACCGCCGCGCTCAACTTCTCTCCGCAAAGAACTCCGCCGTTACGTTCACTACCATTTTCTGCTGTTCTTCCGTCATCTGCGGAAACACGGGCAAGGCCAGGACCTGCCGGCTGGCTTCCTCGGACTCCGGAAACGCCCCCGCGCCATAGCCCAGATCAGCAAAGGCGGGCTGAAGATGAAGCGGAGAAGGATAGTAGATCTCGGTGGGTATTCCACGATCGCGTAGATGCTCGCGCAACTGGTCCCGCTGCGGCGTGCGAATCACGAACTGGTTGTAAACGTGATGCAGCCCCGCAGGCTGGACCGGCAAGAGCACCAACTTTTCCAGGCCGGCCTGCCTGAACAACTGGCGATAGCGATCGGCGTTACGGCGGCGAGCCTGGGCCATGGCCTCGAGATGCTTGAACTTCACCAGCAGGATCGCGGCTTGCAGGCTGTCCAGTCGGCTGTTCATGCCCAGCAGGTCGTACTGATACTTCTTGCGGCTGCCGTGGTCGCGCAGCACGGAGATGCGGTCGGCCAACTCGGGATCATTGGTCGTGATCATTCCCCCGTCGCCCGCGCCCGCCCAGATTTTTTGAGGGAAAGAAGCTGAAGCAGCCGCAGGCGCCGAGGTTGCCCACATATTTGTCATGGTAGCGAGCGCCGATCGCCTGGGCCGCGTCTTCGATCACCGGCAGGCGGTGGGCCCGCGCGATTTCGTTGATTTTTTCCATCTCGGCTGCAAGACCGAAGAGATGGACCGGCATGATCGCCTTGGTACGGCTGGTAATGGCTGCTTCGAGGCGCGCCGGATCGAGGTTGTAGGTTTCGCGATCAATATCCACAAAGACCGGCCGGGCCTTCAGCCGCGAAATGCTGCCGGCTGTGGCCACGAAGGTAAAGGGCGGAGTGATGACTTCGTCTCCCGCGTCAACTCCGAGCGCCATCAGCGCGAGCAGGAGCGCATCCGATCCGGAGGCGCAGCCCAAGGCAAAACGGGAGCCGATGAAGGCCGCGATTTCAGCTTCCAGTTGCCTGACCTCGGGGCCCATGATGAATTGCTGGCTCTCGAGGACCTTCTCCACAGCTGTCCCGATTTCCTCTTTCATCGTGGCGTATTCCGCCTTCAGGTCGAGGAAGGGGAAGAGCAGCTTGGGAGCGCTGTGATCGGGCGGGCGCGGCGATTTGGCGAGAGACTCTCTGGGGTTCACTGCTTCTTCCTGCAAGCGAAATGGAAGCTTTGAGTTTTAATAACTATATCGAGTGTGGTGGTTTTGTGCGACCCACACGGTATTAGTGTTTCTGTGGTCGCGGGTGACCCGGCCGCGGCTCTTGACTTCGACCCGATGGGCGAGATGTCCTTGTGCTTGGCCTTTGCCTTCCAGCTTGACCCTCGCGGGCGGGTCGCCCGCGGCCACACGGGCACAGGCACTTAGTAACCTTGGCCTCACGGTCAGTGACCTTCGTACTCAAGGTGGCCTGCATAATGACCGTATAATCAGTGTAAATCGGAAGGAATTTGCGCAAAGGATAAGGGTGGACCCTGTTCTGGCATCGGCGATTTTCGTTCTGGGGCTGGCTTTCGGCAGCTTCCTGAATGTGTGTATCTACCGCCTGCCGCGGGACTTGTCCGTGGTGCGGCCACGCTCGAGTTGTCCCCGCTGCGATTACCTTATCCGGGCTTACGACAATATTCCGGTGTTGAGCTGGCTGATTCTGCGCGGCCGTTGCCGCAACTGCAAAGCTTACATTTCGCCGCGCTACCTGGCGGTCGAACTTCTGACCGGGGGAATCTTCCTGGCCTGTTACGCGCACTTTGGCGCCAGCCTCGCCACCCTCAAATATTGCGCTTTCGGATTTCTGTTGCTGGGCCTGATCTTTACCGATGCCGAAACCCAGCTTCTGCCGGACAAGATGACCCTGCCGGGGCTGGCCCTGGGACTGGGCCTGAGCCTGCTGGTTCCGGTCAATGATCTGGCTTCGCAACTCTTACCTGGCCTGGTGTCTTTGCCCGTGAGTTCCGATGTTTCCTGGCACCTGCTGTCGCTGGTGGACGCCGTGCTGGGCGCCGTCGTCGGCGCTTCTTTTATTTATGGCGCGGGCGCCATCTATCTGCGGGCACGGGGCGTGGAAGGCATGGGTTTTGGCGACGTGAAGCTGATGGCCATGGTGGGCGCGTTTCTAGGCGCCAAGCTGACCATCTTCACTCTTTTTTCGGCATCGATTGCGGGATCGCTGTTTGGTGTGTCCACCGTGCTGGCGGTTTGGATCAAGCGCACCCGCCGGCGCATGAAACTCAATCATGAATCCGCCGCGGAGGCCAGACGGCGGGCCTGGGCATCGGCCGCCATTGCGCTGCGCCGCCATCAAATGCCTTTTGGCGTTTTTCTGGGCGGGATGGCGATGGTCGCACTCTTCTACGGCAACAGCTTCCTCAAGTGGTACTGGGGGTTGCTGTGAAACTGGTGACCAATCCCATTGTGCTGCGCATGGCGCTCATGTTCGTGGCCGCCGGCTTCGCTTTCGTTCTGGGCCTGCTCCTGATGAAGCGAATACGCCGGAGCATCAGCGAAGACGCTTCTTTTTCCGAGGCCTCCGCATCTTCGGCATCCGAGAGTTTCCCGCTGCACACCTATCATGCCGTGATCCAGCAGCTGAAACAGCAGAAGCACGAACTGCAAAGCTCGCAGGTAGTGGAGCGACGGCGGGCCAAGACATCGGAAAACATCAGCGCCGCCGTGCTCTCGAATCTCTCATCGGGTGTCCTTTTCTTCACTCCCAACGGGCTGGTGCGGCAGGCCAATGCTTCGGCCAAGCAGATTCTGGGCTTCGCCTCGCCCGCCGGGATGAGCGCGGCGGAAATATTTCGCGAGGCCGAATTGATTTCCGCATCCGAGACCACGTTCGCGAACCTGGCCGAGGCGGTGAACGTCAGCTTACGGGAGAAGACACGGTTTCAGCGCCTGGAAGCGCGCTATCGCACCCCCGCCGGCGAGGAGCGCACGCTGGATATCACGGTAAGTTCGGTGCACGCGCCAGACGGCGAAGCTCCGGGCGCGGCTGGCCCTGGCCCTGCTTGCCTGGGCGTTGCTTGTTTGATCAATGATCGCACGGAAGTGACCGAGATTCGCCGCCAGCAGGAGTTGCGCGGAGAAATGTCCGCCGAAATGGCGCTGGGCCTGCGCAACTCGCTGACCACCATCGCGGGCTACGCCCAACAGCTGGCGGCCAGCCGCGACCCGGAACTGGCGCGGCAGCTGGCGTCCGATATTGCCGCGGAGGCGGCGCACCTGGATCGCACGATTGGCGGGTTTCTGGCCAGCGCGAAGGCTGCGAAGGCCGGTTTGAAAGCTTGAATTGACTACGTCGAATGCCGCCTCGATTGAAGCGGCACGACCGAAAGAAACGGAGCATCTCATGAAGCGCATTGGATATGTTGTTCTGGCCGAAGTCGTTCTGGCGGGATTGCTGTTCTCCCTGGCCGGAGCGCAATCTGAGCCTCTGGGCGACTATGCCCGCAGCGTCCGTAAGGACGAAAAGCCGGCGTCGGCCAAGAAGTACGACAACGACAACCTGCCCACATCCGACAAGATCAGCGTTGTGGGAAATGCCACGGAATCGACTGGCGCGGAGGACGCCAACGCATCCTCAACCTCGGGCGATAACTCCGCGCAACCCCAGGACGGTACCACGCCAGCGACGCAGGACGCGAGCAAACCGGCGGACGCCTCCGACGCGCAGAAGACGACCGACGACTGGAAGCAGAAAATTGCCGCGCAGCAGGGCAAAGTTGACCTGCTCGCACGCGAACTGGATGTGAGCCAGCGCGAGTATCGCCTGCGCGCCGCCGCCTTCTATGCCGACGCCGGCAACCGGCTTCGCGGCTCGGCCACGTGGGACAAGGAAGATGCCCAGTACAAACAGCAGATCGCGCAGAAACAAAAAGCCGTCGACGACGCCAAGAAGGCCTTGGATGATATGAAGGAACAGGCGCGCAAGGCTGGCGTGCCGGCCAAGATGCGAGAATAGTCAGCGCGTTGATGTCCGGGTTCACAAAAGCCTCCGGTTCAGGCCGGAGGCTTTTTTGTGGTTAGCGGGTGGCTGCAGATGGTCTTCGTTGCAGAATCTGCTTTACGTGATGGCGTCCGTGGGCGAGGTGAAACTTCCGCCATTGGCGTGCCGTCAGAGGTCCGAGGACGGGATGGTCGAGCACCCTGACCCGCGATCCGTAACGCTGTTCGCATTGCGCGATGACCTCATCCATGGCGGCAATCCGGGGACCGATCTGGGCAACCACTCTTTCCGCGGACATGCCGCGGGGAAGAACCTGATCGGGCGACTTTCGTCCCTTGGGGAAATATCCGAAGTCCGTGACCGCGGCCACGGCCACCTTCTGCTTTAACGTGGGCACTCCTCCCAGCGGCTTCCCGGCCTTCAGGCAGCGTTCAAAAGCTTTTTGGGTTCCCGCGTAGGTCAGGTAGAGATGCTCGAGTATTTCTGCCGCGCACCACTTCCCTTCGGCATGGCGAGTCAACTCGTCGGTGGTCATGCCGCGAGTGGCGGAAGCGATGGCCTGCTGCAAACGTTCCAGATACGAATCCATGGTCCCTCGGAGTGCTTGGTCTAGTAGAATAATCCCGGCGTTTCCGGTTGCAAAATTTCATACGCATGACAGGAAGGTGGCTATGAAGAAGTTGCTGATGGCGATGCTCGCGCTGATGATGATGGCGGGGTGTTCGTCGGAGACGTCCAAACCAGCGCAAGTCGAGAAGCCACAGCCCAAGCCCGCGGAATTCGTCACCGGGCGGGCCGCCTTCCAGAAGCTTTTCATTACCGCGCGCGGCTGGGCGCGCGATGCCCAGCCCTACCGCCTCGAATCGATGATCACCGACGACTCCAAGGGCAAAGAGGGAAAATCGGCGGTGTGGCGCGCTTCTTTTGCTTCTCCCCTGCAGCACGGCGTGAAGGCGTACACCTGGTCAGGAGAGGTTTCGTCCGACCGCGGCATCAATGCGGGCACCGAAGATACTTATAGTCCCACCAATACCTCCACGCAGATTTTCGACGTCGCCTTCCTCAAGGTGGATTCAGACCAGGCCCTGGAAACCGCCCAGAAACATGGAGGCGAGAAGCTGCTCACCAAGGAACCTGACACTCCGGTCCTGTACATACTCGATTGGAGTCGGTCGACCAATGAGCTGATCTGGCATGTGATTTACGGCAACAACCGCGACGATTACAAGCTGCGGGTGGCGGTGAATGCGTCCAGCGGGGTCTTTATTCGGGTGGAAAAGTAGGCGCAGCAAGCGACGTGATCTTTTTGAATCTGGGCGTGCCTGCCTGACTGCCAGCTATAGAGGTCCTTCGACTGCGTGACTGCTTCGAGAAGCGAAGCAGTCGCTCCGCTCAGGATGGCAGGGGAGTTTGGTTCGAATGAAAGTTACTGCCTGGCCTGGGCTTTTCCTGACGGCGCGCTTTTGATTTTATCGAGCGCTTTCTTCGCTTCTTCCGCCAGCGGTCCGTTGGGCAGGATTTTCAGGTACTCCTGATAGTGCTCGGCGGCTTCGTCGGGTCGGGCGAGTTTGTCGAGAGCCTGGGCGATGCGAAAGTTCGAGACGGCATCCTTGGGCTTGTAAAACAGCGCTTCCTGGTAGCGGTCGAGCGCGGCGGCGTAATTCTTCTTCTTGAAATAAAAGTCTCCCACCTCGATGTCCTTCAGGGCCCGGTGCGGGTTGAAGGGATGAAATTCTCCGACGCCGCCGGAAGCATTCTCATCCGTATCATCCAAGGGATTCGTGCTGTTGGGATGGTCCTTGGCATCATTCGGGGGCGGGCTCAGGTCGATACGGGTCTCGCGGCTGGAACTCTCTCCGGCTTCCCGGCTGCGCTCGGAGCGCGGAGGAGGCTGATTTTGATTTGAATCCTTGTTCTCCTGGCTCTGGGCTCCGCCGGGGATGATCAGGCCGAGGCACACTGCTAGCGGAAAAATCAGTCGCCGCATGGCTCCATTGTATCTCGGCTCTCGGCCCTCGGACGTCGGACCTTGGCCAAAATCCGAAACAGACTCGAAAACCCTAAACCACCAAGGACACGAAGGTACACGAAGGAAACCATTGAACTAAAGCCTTCGTGATACTTCGTGTCCTTGGTGGTTTATGCATTTTTGGGTCATTCGTGAAGCTGACCCAACACTGAGGTCCGAGGGGTGAATCCCGAGGTCTGAGGTCCGACGTCCGACGTCTGGGGTCAAAAAAACTGCTCCACCGGGGGAGGCGGAGCAGTTCGAGTTGCGAATCCTCGGAGAGGAGGATCTTTTACATGGATGGCGGAGCGGAAGCCGCAGGCGCCGTAGCATCCACCGAGTTGGTCATGAGACGAACATCGACGCGACGGTTCTTGGCGCGTCCGTCGCGGGTCTTGTTCGACTCCACCGGCTTGTCCTTGCCCAGCCCGATCAAATAAATCTTGTGCGCCGGGATGCCGTGCTTCGAGGCCAGGTACTGAATGACAGAATCAGCACGGCGCTCGCTGAGCGCGTAATTGTAGTCGGAAGGTCCGACCGAATCCGTGCCACCTTCAACCGTGATGATGTAGCCCTTGGCGCTGGCCACGTCGGTGGCGAGCTGGTCGAGGGCTTCCTGGGCGGTCTTGGTCAGGTTGTCTTTGTCGAAACCGAAATGCACTGCGGTTTCGGTGACCACTCTATAGTTGTCCAGATTGGCCACGGTGTTCTGCAGTGAATCGACGCGATGGACGGCGTTGTCGGCCTGGGTCTGGGCCTCGCCCGCCTGGGTGGCCGCGGCCTGCGCCTTCTGGTCAACTTCAGTGGCCTTGGCCGTTACTTCTTGAATGCCGGCCTGGGCGCGCGCATCGACATCCTTGATGGCGTTGGTGTTCTTGGCAGTCAGATCATCAAGCTCGTTGGTCTTGTTGATCAGCGGCGTGGTCTCTTGACGGACGTAGTTCTTGCTGGCGCATCCGACCGTTGCCGCCATGCTTGTCGCCAGTAGAACAATTAACGAAGTGCGATTCATTGTAGGAGGGCTCCTTCCTCACTCATCTCGCAAAACTCAACTTCTTTGATTCTAAATTCTGTCGACGCGGTTAGCCGGGGAGGGCTTTTCTCGCGTTCGCATTGTACAAGAGCACGGAGGGTGCCAACGGTGGAAATGATGGAGATGTCAGCTAACCAATTCATTAATATAGACTTACGGCCCTACTTCCAGCGGGCACGCGCCGCCGGCCACCGACTTTCGTGCAAAGGCGATATATAAGTGAGGAAATTTTATATGGTGCAGATTTATGCATGTGGGGGAGAGATGGTGGGTATGACTTCCCGTTTGTTACGCCGGTAGACTCTGAAATCGTTCTCGTCCACGGTGATCACCGCGTGACGAGGGTACAGTTCGCTCATGCGGACCAGACACAAGTCGGCTAGATCGGGCTTGCGACCCTCGTAGCGGCGGGCGAGGTCGCAGAGCTGGTCGAAGTTGCGGGCGCAATCAAATGCAATGCGCAGCATTTCATCCTGCACGAGCGAGAGAACATAGGCGCTTGATCCCAGATGAAATGCGGCTTCGGCCAGAACCGCTTCGCAGGTGAGTAAAGGTTCGGTAATCGTCCGGGCAATATCCACGGCCCAGAGGTGATGGCTGTCTCCACGATTGCCGAAGGCGACGATGAATCCCGTGTCGGCAATTCCCTTCATCGCCGCGAAAATCCCTTGCGTGAGGAGAGTTCCGCCGGTCCGTTGATTTTTCCGGCGTGCCGCAGGAATTGTTGATTTCCCTTTTGCGACTTGGCGTTTTCTAGTTGCTGGCGAATGATCCGCCCCACCGGCACGCCGGTTCGGCGCGAAACCTCCTTCAGCCAGGCCAGCAGTTCCTCGGTAAGACGTATTGTCAGTGTATGACTCATACAGCCTTAGCGTAACACATAAGGACTGGAAGGATAATTTTGCAGAAGCAGGGGTTGGCACGAATGCGATTGGCAGGGCGGCGCCCGGCAACCATCGCACTCATCTAAAATAGGTAATTCCAGACTCACCAGATGGACCTTCAGGCCAAAATTCGCAGCTTGCCGACTTCGGCCGGTGTTTATCTCTATAAGAACGCCGAGGGCGAAATCATCTATGTGGGCAAGGCCAACAACCTGCGCAGCCGGGTTTCTTCCTACTTCCGCGAAGGGCGCTGGGAAGACGCCAAGACCGATTCCCTGGTGCGGGAGGCGGTGGACGTTGATTACATCGTCGTAGCCAATAACAAGGAGGCGCTGGCGCTTGAGAACCATCTGATCAAGCAGAAGCAGCCGCGCTTCAACATCCTGCTCCGCGACGATAAGACTTACCCTTACGTGAAGCTCACCCTGGGCGAGCGTTTTCCCCGGGTATACGTCACACGGCGGCTGCGGAAGGATGGCAGTTCGTATTACGGTCCATATTTTCCGGCCAATTTGGCCTATCGCATTGTGGACCTGATCCACCGGCACTTCATGGTGCCTTCGTGCAAGGTGGACCTGACGCGATTTCATCCGCGTCCCTGCCTGCAGTACTACATCAAGCGTTGCCTGGGGCCGTGCGTGGAGGGACTGACCACGCCGGAGATCTATCAGGAGGCAGTGCGAGACGTGAAGCTGTTTCTTGAAGGACGTCCTACCGACCTGTTGCGCTCGTTGCGCCAGCGTATGGAGGAGACGGCTGAGTCCGAGGAGTACGAGCGCGCCGCCAGATATCGCGACCTGATTTCGACCGTGGAGCAATTGCAGGAGAAACAGCGCATCGCGGCCGTGGAAGGCGACGACGCTGACGTCTTTGGATATCACTTCGAAAACGGCATGCTGGCGGTAAACCTGTTCCACATGCGCGGCGGCCGGGTGCTCGACCGCCGAGAATTCTTCTGGGAAGACCTCCCCGAGGCGACCACAGAACACGTAGGGGCGGGTGCCCTCACCCGCCCAGCCGAGCAAAGCTCGGCCTCTTCCTTGGGGCTCACGGACGAGGACGCCAGCCGCTCCACCGAATCGTTCCTTCCCGGCGATTTCTTTTCGGCTTTTCTCAATCAGCTCTACATTGGTCAGCCCTACGTTCCGCGGAACATTTATGTGCCGGTGGAGTTCGAGGATCGCGAGGCCCTGCAAGACCTGCTCTCCGAGCAAGTGGCGGGCGAGGGCGCCCGCCCCACACGGGTTCATATTCTGGTTCCGCAGCGTGGGGACAAGCGCGGGCTTCTCGATCTGGCCGGCAATAACGCCAAGCAGTCTTACGACCAGCGCTTCCGGGTGATGAAACCGAACGCCAAAGCCATTCAAGAGGCGTTGCGGGATGCTCTCGGCCTGCCGGAGTTGCCAAAGCGCATTGAGTGTTTCGACATTTCGCACATCCAGGGCGCGGAGACCGTGGCCTCGATGGTGGTGTGGGAAGACGGGCAGATGAAGAAGTCGGATTACCGCAAGTTCATCATCCGCGACGTGATTGGGGTGGACGACTTTGCCTCCATGCGCGAGGTGGTCACGCGCCGCTACAAGCGCATTCAGGAAGAGAAAAAGAAAATGCCCAGCCTGGTGCTGATCGACGGCGGCCTGGGCCAGCTGCACGCCGCAGCCGAAGCGCTCGAAGCGCTGGAGATCATCAACCAGCCGCTGGCAGCGATTGCGAAGCGTGAAGAAATTATCTATGTCTATGGCCAGGAGAGCGAACCGGTCGCGCTGGATCATCATTCGCCGGTGCTGCACCTGGTGCAGTTGATCCGCGACGAAGCGCACCGCTTCGCGGTCACCTTTCACCGCAAGCGGCGTCAGATGCGCGACCGCTCCACCGAACTGCGGGAAATCCCTGGGGTGGGAGAGAGCACGACCCGGCGCTTGCTGCAGCATTTCGGCAGCGTGCAGGCGATCAAACAGGCGGATTCGGCAGCGCTTTCGTCGGTGGTGACGCGCAGTCAGGCAGAGGCGATTCTGGATCACTTCCGGAAGCAGGACGCGGTACAGTAGCGAGAACATTTACCGCCGAGATCGCAGAGGGCGCCGAGAAAACCTTCACTACTCCTCGGCGAACTCTGCGTCCCCGGTGGTTAACGACCTGTGGTGCCGACCAAGTTGCCCCTGTCATCCTGAGCGAAGCAAGATGTTTCGCTTGCGAAACATTCTGCGAAGTCGAAGGACCTCTATGAGCGAATCGAGGCCGGTGTATTTTGAGCCTTAAATCCTCGAACTTTCTCTTGAAGATAGGGGTCCTTCGACTCCGGCCTTGCGTTCGCAAGCGAACGCAAGGCCTGCGCTCAGGATGACACTCGGAGATTTGTTGCGCTGCTCGCGACATCGTCCAGGCCTCGCCGTACCAGCCACACCACCGTCACGATCATGCCACACCAGCCGAGAAAACTGATGACCGCCGCGATCTTCGTGTCGTATTGCAGCACGCCCAGGCTGGAGAAGATGGTGTGCCAGTCGTGTTCGATGTAATTGGAATCGCCGGCGGTGACCAGGGGCAAAAGCATGGCGCGGGCATCGGCCATGTAGGTGGCGGTGTAGAGCCAGTTCTCGAAGAAGAAGAATGAGCAGAAGGCGAAGGCGGCGGCCTGTCTCTGGCTGAAGAAATATGCCGCCAGAAGCAGCGGCACCAGCCATTGCAGGATGGTGCCTCCCCAAAGGCCGAGCGTGGGACCAAACCAGCCGAACAGAAGATGTCCGCCCTCGTGGACCACCAGGTTGGCGAGATCGATGAAGAGGAAGGCGCCGTGCTTGCTGAAGGCGTAGCTCAGAAACACTACATAGAAAACGAGCCAGGCGGCGACGCTGTAGCGCGAGGTGGGCCGCCACTCCTGCGTCCACATTCTTCGCAAGTAGTCGACCATGCGGCGGATTGTAATGGATCGCCAGCCGCCAAACAGGTTACCTCGGTGCTGCAGCGTCAGGGCGTCGTAATGCACTAGTGAGTAGATTCGCTGCGGCGCTTACGCCCGTATAATCCCCTAAGATCGAAGCAGCGCAATCCAATATGTGGATGAAAGCTCATCAATGGATCGTGACGCTGGGGCTCCTGGCCCTGGTGCTGGCGGCTGCCGTCGGGCTGATTCTGACCCGGCAATCGGCGCAGTCGAACTCTGCCGCCTCGCGTAGTCGCAAGCCTCCGATCGTGGATGAGCAACCCCTGGCGACTGCCCGCGCCATGGCGGCCCTGGCCTCGGGCTGGGATGAGCAACGATATTCGCGGCAGGCGCTCAAACTGGCGGACCACTCCGTAGATGTTGCCTTCAGCTACGAAATGCGCCAGGCCACGGAGCATCCGGCCCCGCCAACACCCGCGAGCAAGAAACTGTTTGCCCAGGCCGACGAAGCGCAGGCAGCGGTCGCGGAAGACCAGGAACGGATCGACCGCCTGCAGAAGCAGATCGCAAGCGAGAAAGACGGGCGCGCACGGGATGCGCTGCAGCAGCGGATCGATTTAACCAAGGCAAAACTGGAAACCGATCAGGATGAACTGGAGAACATCAAGGGAGAGCTGATCCGTTCCGGGGCCGACCGCCTGAGCAGAATTCAGCGCCAGTTCAACCGGCACGAGGCGACGCAGAAGGAGTACGAGGCAAATAATCCACAAACCGTCACGGATAACGAAAAGAGCAATGCAGAGGAGGGTTCGGCATCCGCCATCGCCGAGGTTTCCGCCTGGAAAAGTCTGCGCGACCGGGCGGCGCGGTTGCAGCATGCCATGGACGATGCCCGGCAGGTTGCCGGCAAGCTTCGCGAGAGCCGTGATGGGCTGCAATCGCAGGTTGCCATGGAAGTCTCGAACAAAGATGCGATTACGGAGCAGGCCAGAAGCGGAATCGCAGCCACGGCAGGCAGCGATTCGAACTCCTCAAGCAGCACGGCAAGAGCGATCACTACCCTGCACCAGATTTCCGTGGATCAGAAAGACCTCAGCGATCTCGACAAACGCATCCAGGACCAGGACGATCTGGCCACCGCCTACGGCAACTGGATGGATGTGGTCAAGACCCGGCAGAGCGCCGTTTTACACGACATTCTGCAGTTCGCGATGCTGATGCTGCTGGTGGTGTTCGCGGTTTATCTGGCCAATCGACTGGTGGACCATTTCTTCGTTGGACTGGCGGTGGAGCGCACCCGCCTGCATACTCTGCGCGGGGTGATCCGGTTCGCGGTGCAGGCCCTGGGCCTGGCCGTAATTCTGATCATGCTGTTTGGCGTGCCCAACCAACTGTCCACAATTCTCGGTTTGGCCGGCGCCGGGCTCACTGTAGCGTGCAAGGACTTCATCATCGGATTCGTTGGCTGGTTCCTGCTGATGGGTCGTAACGGGCTGCGAGTGGGCGACTGGGTGGAGATCGACGGGGTTGTAGGCGAGGTTGCCGAAATCGGTCTGTTGCGCACGGTGTTACTCGAAACCGGAAACTGGACGGACAGTGGACATCCCACCGGCCGCAAAGTCGCGTTCATGAACAGCTACGCAATTGAGGGTCACTTTTTTAACTTCTCGACCAGTGGACAATGGCTCTGGGACGAAGTGGAAATCCTGGTGCCCGCCAGCGCGAATCCGTACCCGGTGATTGATGCCATCCAGAAAATGGTTGCGCAGCAAACCGAAGCGAATGTAGAGGCCGCCGAGCAGGAGTGGCAACGTTCCAAAGGGCACTATCGGGCGCAGCCGGTTTCAGCGGCGCCCGCCGTCAGTCTGCGTCCCACCAGTTCTGGAATCGATGTGCACGTGCGTTACATCACACGCGCGGGTGAGCGGCACGCCATGAAGACCCGTTTGTACCAGTCCCTGGTGGAGTTGCTGCACCGGCGGCAAGAGGATCCAGCAGCAGCGGCCAGCGCGAAGGCTGCACGCTAGAAGCCGGACTTTGCAGAATCGCCGCTTCTCTCCGCAACATCCTTCAACAAACCAATTTTGGTCGAGGACGGCAGATGCGAGCCGTGCAGGATCTCGCGTACCAGTGCAGGTGGCAGCGAGCGCGAGAATGCCAGGGCCCGGCTGAGTGGCGTCTTTTCATTACGCAACAGGGCTATGCGGATTTCCCTCCTGGGCGACCATCTGGAATGATGGCAGACAGCGCTTACGAAAGCTGCGGGCGCGTCCAGGCGCATCAGCACCTTGATGACCGCCGATTCAGTCAGGCGGGAATTTTCCAGCGCTGCATGAATTACGCGCGGCTCCGAATCGAGAAGCAGTGCGGCGGCAACCCGTCCCGATGCCCGATGCGCCAGGGTGAGCCGTTCGCCTTGCGAAAGTCTTTCCAGGCGGTTGACGAGAGATTCTTCGGCGGCCATTTTGATGTCGGCGGGAACGACCGGGGTAAGAGCTACCTGCATGAGTTCGAAGGTGAACAGGTGCCTCACCATGGGAACGGAGATGTGTCGCGGCGTTCGTGGATGCTCGACCAGCGCCAACTTTACTTTGCGGCTCTTCATGATGCCGCGGTTGCGGCTGAGGCGATCGAGCGCCTGGGTGGGCAAATCGCTGTGCTTCAAAAGGGCCAGGGCCAGGTCTTCAGTGAGTGCGGGATCAGAGGCAGCGGCAACCAGGTCTTCAGCAGAGGCGCGGGCAGACTCTTGCAGGAGAGTGGCCTCGGGTGCAGTGCGGGCCGCGGTTGGGTCGTCGGAAGACATGAGTTTATTAACTCAAAAACAATTGCTCGCCAACGTGGCCTAGATCCGCAGGAGGCGAAGGAGGTTCCTGCCACAACCCGGCTTCGGTGGCAAAGATTGGCTCTGTCCCGCCACCCGCAGCGGAGAAACCCGAACGGCAAACCTCAGGCGCTAAAGCGCGATCCATTCTCCGTAGCTTGGTCGGCACGACCAAGGTAGTGCCCTTCCCAAACCGCATTTACCAATGCCTCTCCACCGCCTATTTCGCGGCGCTCTTGCGTGCTAACTCGAGAGCCCCGCGGACCGGCTCAATCACCGTGGGATTGATGACCGCATCGGGATAACCGGAACGAAGACTATTGTAAAAAACCTGGCGCACCAGCGCGGAACTACCGAAAACACCGCCGGACATGGCCACCGGGACAGCGCCGGCGCTGGGGAACAGGCGTCGGAGCAGGATTCCCGCCAGGCCCGAGAGTTGAGTGCCGGCTTGAGTCAGTACGTCGCGCGCGATGCGATCGCCGGAATCCGCCAGGGAAAGTACCACGGGAAAAAGCGCCGCAAAATCCGGCGGTGGCGTAGCGTTCGCGGCCGGGACCAGTTGTTCGACGGTTTCCAGGCGCCAGGACTTCATCAGAATTTCGATCAGGCGCAGGTTCTGTTCGGGGTCCTCGTCCCAGGCACCGAGAGCGGCGGCAACCGCGGTGCGGCCGATCCAGTGGCCCGAGCCTTCGTCCGATATAGCGAATCCCCAACCCCCGGCGCGCGCCGTCTGGCCTTCGCGGTTGCGTCCATAAGCGATTGAGCCGGTTCCGGCGATCACGATGACGCCCGGGCCGTCGCCAAAAGCGGCTTCGAGAGCGATGACATTGTCTCCCACAACTTTGATTTTGCCGGAAACCAGCTCCGAGACGATGCGTGTTACCAGTTCACTGATCTCGGAGCGGGCTGCGCCGGCGAGACCGACGCAGACGCTGCCGATCTCAGAGGGGTTGAGATTGGCAACCGTGCAGGCCTGGCGGATGGCGCTGGTGAGTGACTCGCGCGCTTGGGCCTCGCCGACCCGGACCAGGTTGCTGGCTCCGCCTGTTCCCGTGCCCAGGACGGAAGTCTCGTCGCCGATGAGGCAGGAAGTCTTGCTGCCGCCTCCGTCGATGCCGAGATAGATGGCCACGAGCGTAGTTCTACCATAAGAGTTCGCTTTGGCATCTGACACCGAAGTACTGGCGATTGCTGAAAACCTTGAGCTTGACGAGGTAGGTACCTCGTTACAGATCGGCGGACTTTCTCTTCAAAGCCCGCTACTCTGGGGTGGCAATGGTATGCGAGGGCGAGACGCCCTCGCGACAGCCGGCGGGACGCCGGCGCTACGGTCTAACGGCTCGCGGGCGAGTCGCCCGCGACCACACTGACACTTGCCACGCGATATCTATGGTTCTCGACAAGCTTGATCTCGGCATCATCGCGATTTATCTGGCGGGGATCACGCTGTTTGGGTTGCGTTTCCGCAAGAAGCAGCGCACCTTGCGTGATTATTTTCTCGCCGACCGGAATATTCCCTGGTGGGCAATTGCGCTTTCGATCGTTGCGGCTGAAACCAGCACTCTGACTATCATCAGCATTCCCGGCCTGGCGTATGACACCAATCTGACGTTTCTGCAGGTGGTGCTGGGATACGTGGTGGGACGATTCATCATCAGCTTCGTCCTGCTGCCACACTATTTTCGCGGCGATCTGTACACCGCGTACGAACTGATCGAACGACGCTTCGGCAAGAAGCTGCGCTCGCTCACCGCCGGGCTCTTTCTGGTGACGCGGGCCGCAGCCGAAGGGGTGCGGGTTTACGCCGTTTCCATCGTAGTGGCCATTGCGCTGGGGACGGGCGAGGTCGCCTCCATCGCAATCATTACGGCGCTTACGCTGGTTTATACCTTCGAGGGCGGATTGGCGGCGGTGATCTGGACCGATGTGGTGCAGACCATGATTTACGTGGGCGGGACACTGGTGGGACTGTTCACGATTCTGCATCTCGTGCCTGGAGGCTGGCCGGCGATTCATCATCTGGCGGCGGGCGCGGGCAAGCTGCAGGTGTTCGACTTCACCCCGGACTTCTGGAAGCCCTACACGTTCTGGGCGGGGCTGATCGGCGGGGCTTTTCTGACTACCGCAAGTCACGGCACCGATCAGCTTATTGTGCAGCGTCTTCTGGCGGCACGGAACCAGCGGCAGTCGGTAACTGCACTGCTCTCGAGCGGTGCGGCAATCCTTTTCCAGTTTGCTCTTTTTCTTATCGTTGGCGTCATGCTGTTCGCGTTTTATCACGTGCCCTCGGCAAACTTCGGTCGAGCGGACAGGATCTTTCCGACATTTATCGTCAGCCAGATGCCGCACGGGATTTCGGGATTGCTGATTGCGGCAATTCTGGCGGCGGCCATGTCGAACCTGAGTGCGGCGCTCAACTCGCTTTCTTCCACTTCGATCATTGACTTCTATCTGCAACGTTATCCGCAGACGGACGAACGGCGCAAGATTCGGCTCTCACGTCTGGCGACGCTGGGTTGGGCACTGCTGCTGTTTGGGCTGGCCGTGTTGTCGCTGCATAAGGTCGGCCGGGTCATTGAGGTGGGGTTGCAGATCGCGTCCGTGGCTTACGGGGCCTTGCTTGGAGTCTTTCTGCTCGGCGTGCTGACGCGGCGCGCCAATCAGTCCGGCGCGATGGTGGGAATGCTGTTTGGATTTGTGACCGAGCTGTATATCTGGCTTTTCACGAAAGTGCCTTGGACCTGGTATGTGGCGATTGGGACGGTGGTCACTTTCGCGGTGGGGTATGCGGTCAGCTTGAGCATGACGGAAAAGCCTTTAACCGCAAAGGACGCAAAGTAAACCGCAAAGGTCGCAAAGAGAACCTAAGAAAAATGCCAATATGGGATTCACAAGTGATTTTCTTTGCGGCCTTTGCGGTTTACTTTGCGTCCTTTGCGGTAATCTTTTGCCTTGCCCAGCCCCGACCTCACCCGCGAAATCATCGGTGCCGCGATCAAGATCCATCGCGAGCTAGGACCGGGACTCCTGGAGTCAGCGTACGAGGCCTGCCTGGCGTATGAACTGCAAAAATTGGGCCTGAAGGTCGAACGCCAGAAACCTGTGCCGCTCATCTACGAACAAGTAAAGCTTGAGTGCGGGTTCCGGGCTGACTTGGTCGTGGAAGGCAGAGTCGTGGTCGAGACCAAATGTAAAGACGCGCTGCATCCGGTTGACGACGCTCAACTACTGTCTCATCTCCGTTTATTGAATATTTCCGTTGGACTGTTGATCAACTTCCACGTCGTGTCCCTGAGAACCGGCATCCGGCGCATGGTCAACAACTATCGTGAGCCGATCGCCCTCGCGATTTAACCGCAAAGGACGCAAAGCAAACCGCAAAGACCGCAAAGACCGCAAAGAAAACCATCTCCGTCCTGCATTGTCTCCCCGTATATACTTTCCCCTCCTGTTATGGCCCGTCCTGCCGAACTGCTTCGCGATCTCCGCTTGAGTCATGCCAGCGCGATTGTGGTGGGCACCATCATCGGCAGCGGAATCTTTCTGGTTCCGGCCGAGATGATGCAGGCGGCCGGGTCGGCAAAGCTGGTTTACCTGGCCTGGCTGGTGGGCGGATTGCTGTCTTTTTTCGGGGCACTGACCTACGCGGAGCTCGGCGCCATGAAGCCCGAGGCGGGCGGCGAGTACGTTTATATCCGCGACGGTTATGGACCTCTGGCTTCATTTCTCTATGCCTGGACCTGGTTCCTGATCGCCAAGCCGGCGTCGATAGCCACCCTGGCCACTGGCTTTGTCCGCGTGCTGGGAAATTTTCCTGCCTTCGGCTTTTTTACCCATAATTTTGTTTCGACTCCGCTTCCGGTCACCTACGGGCAACTGGTGGCGGTTGCGGCGGCCACTTTGATTTCGGTCCTCAACTACATCGGGATCAAGAGGGCGGGCGACTTTCAGCTGGTGTTCACCTTCGTGAAAGTCGCCATCATTCTCAGCATCGTGGTGATCGGCCTGGGCTATAGCGGAGGCAGCTGGCAGAACTTTGCCGGCAGCTTTTCCGGCGCCAAAGGTGGAATGAGCGGATTCATGCTGGCCTTGGTGGCTGCGTTGTGGGCTTACGATGGCTGGAATGACCTGAACATGGTCTCGGGAGAAATCCGCAATCCCGAGCGCGACATTCCCCGTGCGCTGATTTTCGGGGTGGCGCTGGTGGGGATCCTGTACATGCTGTTGAATGCGGCGGTGCAGTATGTGCTGCCCGCGGCGGCCATCGGGGCTTCGCCGAGGCCGGCGTCCGATGCCATGGCGGTTGTGCTCGGGAGCGTGGGAGCGGGACTGGTTTCAGCCGGCATGGCGCTCTCCATGCTGGTGGCCATGAATGGCACCGTGATGAGCGGTGCCCGCGTGCCATATGCCGTGGCCCGCGACCGCTACTTCTTTTCCGCGCTGGCAGAGGTGCATCCCCGCTTCCATACGCCCTCGGTCGCCATTGTGGTACAGGCGGTCCTGGCGATCATACTTTTGCTGTTGGGGGGCAGCTTCCGCCAGTTCTTTACCCTGGCGATTTTCGCGGAGTGGCTCTTTTACATGATCGCCGCGAGCACCGTGTTTATCTTTCGCTGGCGTGACCCTCAGGCAATCCGGCCCTACCGGGTCTGGGGATACCCGGTGGTTCCCATCCTGTTTGTTCTGGCGGCGGGGCTGTTGCTTTACTTTACCTTCAGGGACAACTACCCGAATTCCGGCATCGGCCTGCTGGTGATTCTGGCAGGAATACCTGTTTTTTACGCCTTTTCACGAAATCGACGGGCAAATGCCTGAAGTACTGCCATTGAATACGCGAGTTTAGAGCGAATCCTCTTTTGGGCATTACGAGGGTTACTGAAGGACACCCCCGCAGGGCACGTTTACCCTCCTCGCTTTCTCCCGTAAGTTAAAAACTCCACCCGGCGCATTTCTCCCCAGGCACGGGTCCCGATTCTGGAGTTCATGGCATGGCTACGCCTGCAGGTTTTCAATTAGGACTTTTGCCGGAGCGCAAGCTGAACAAGCGTGCGCTGGCGGCCGGCTACGCCTTCCTGATATTTCTGCTGGTTTTGATGGTCAATGTCGGCTGGATCTGGCCAGACAGTCTGAATATCACGCGGCAGTATCACGTGACCGAACTGATCCCGATGCCGAGTCTGCAGCCCGAGCCGCTGAAGGCGAAACCTCCAGCGCACCCTTTGAAGGTCAAACTGCTGCCAAAAGCGCCGGTTTTTGAAGCGCCGAAGCTGACTGTACCGCGTGAGGTTCGTACCCCGCGGCCAGAGCAACCGGAAGTGGCGGCGCCCAAGATCGAGGTCAACAATTTTACCCCTGCGGTGACCAAGCTGATCACGGGCGGAGCCCGGCCGACTTTGATCGTGCACACCGGCGAGTTCGGCAGCTCAGCGACACCCACGGTGAACGCACCGATCCAGAAAGTTCAGACGGGCGGTTTTGGGGACCCCAACGGCATTCCCGGACAAGGCAAGCCCAACGCGCACCTGGTGGCGGCGAGCACCGGTTCGTTCGATCTGCCGCCCGGAGGGGGAAGCGGCAACGGGGCGGGCGGGACCAAAGGAATCAAGGGCACGATTGCCAGCGCCGGCTTCGGCAACGGGATCGCACAAGCGGGCCAGGGCGATGGCCGCAGCAACGGACGGGGCACAACGGTGCAGACCGCGGGCTTCTCGGCGCAGCAGGTCAGCCAGGGACCAAATCGGGCACAACCGGCGGAGACCGGCCCTGCTACTACACCTGTGGAAATCATCTCCAAGCCTAATCCGGTCTACACTGATGAAGCGCGGCAGCTCAGGTTGCAAGGTGAAGTATTATTGGAAGTACTTTTCGGAGCAAACGGGCAGTTGCACGTGAATCGCGTTGTGCGGGGAATGGGACACGGCCTCGACGAGGCCGCGGTTTCGGCTGCCAACAAGATTCGCTTCAAACCTGCCCAACATTACAATCAGCCGGTCGATTCGACGGCGGTTGTGCATGTGGTTTTCCAGTTGGCGTATTAGGCGCGACAGAGAGGATTTAGTCATGCGTACTTGGAAATGGACGCTCACCGCTTCCCTGCTGCTCGGGTTCGGTGCGATGGCACAGACGACAGCGCCCGCATCGCCCGCCCAGACGGAGATGCCGCCGGCGCAACCCTCCTCGAGTCCGGCTGCACTGCAGAACGCTCCGCAGCCCGCGACCAGTACGCCGCCCCCCCCGGCCCCGATGCCTGCCGCGGCCGCGCCCACCACCATGGACCAGGTCGTGGACCGCGCCATTGAACGCGAGCATGCACTCATCACTTTCCTCGAGACCCGTACCCCTCTGGTAGAGACCTATCTGCAGAACCTGCAACTGGATCCGCAGATGGGACCGTCGCCCAAGCAGGACCATTACTTCTTGGGCCGCCTGGACCTCAGCGATTCAGTCGATCGGCAGGATTATCTTTCGGGCGAGTCAAGTTTCCAGGGCCGTATGCTGGGCGGCGTCACCAAGCTGTTCAAGTTCGAATACAAGCCCATCGGTTTTTCCTGGATGATCTTCGCCGACCGCGACGATTTTGACCGTGCCCATTACAATTTCAAGTATGTGCACCGCGAGTTTCAGGGTGACGTGCGCTGCATCGTGTTCGACGTGACCCCCAAGAAAGATGCCGGCAAAGGACGCTTCCTGGGCCGCATCTGGGTGGAAGACCAGGATTACAACATCGTCCGGCTCAACGGCACTTACGCGCCCCGTCCCCGCAACGCGCAGTTCTTCCACATGGATAGCTGGCGCCTGAACCTGATTCCCGGATACTGGGTGCCCGCCTACATCTACAGCGAAGAAGGCGACTTCAGTTCTGGCTCCAAGGACAAGATGGCTTTCAAGGCCCAGACCCGAATCTGGGGTTATGACCTGAAAAAGAACAACAAGGAAGACGAGCTCACGCAGGTGCTGGTGGATTCAAGCGTAAACGACTTAAGCCCCACGGCGCAGGATGCTTCTCCGCTGCAGGCGCAGCGGGAGTGGCAGCAGCAGGCGGAAGACAACGTAGTCGAGCGCCTGCAGAATGCCGGCTTGCTGGCCCCGCAAGGCGAAGTGGACAAGATCCTGATGACGGTGGTCACCAACCTGGAAGTCACGAACAATATTGACCTGCCCCGGCCGGTCCGCACCCGGGTGATGCTGACTTCGCCGCTGGAGACTTTCAGCGTGGGCAACACCATCATCGTCAGCCGCGGCCTGATCGACGTGCTGCCGGACGAGGCCAGTCTGGCCATGGTGCTCTCCCACGAACTGGCGCACATTGTCCTGGGACATAACCTGGGCAGCCGCTATGCCTTCAACGACCGCATGCTCTTCTCCGACGAATCGACGTACCAGAACCTGGGATTCAGACATATTCCGGAAGAAGAGGTCGCGGCCGACAAGAAAGCGATCGACCTGCTGAAGAGCTCGCCGTACGCACAAAAGCTGGACACGGCCGGCTTGTTCCTGCGTGAGTTGGCCGAAAGAGGTCCGGCGCTTTCCGCGCTCCTGACACCCCACCTGGGGAACAGCCTGACGGACCCCAAGGGCGGCGTGGAACGCATGGCAGCGCTGATGACTTCAGCGCCGGCGCTCGAGCCCAACAAGCTGGACCAGATTCCCGCGTTGCCGCTGGGCGGACGCGTAAAGGTGAACCCCTGGGATGACCATGTTGAGCTGATCAAGACTGCGCCGGTGGCAATCACCTCGGCCCGGGACAAGATGCCCTTTGAAGTGACGCCGTTTTTCCCGCGGCTTACCCGCTACGGGAGCGGCGCGAACCCGGGATCCCCGACCACGGCGAACGCGGCGCCCACCAACTAGACCAGCACGTTGAAGCAAGCGCAGGCCGGACCGGAGGAATTCCGGATTCCGGCCCTCGTATTTTCAGTTTGTCATCCTGAGCGGAGTCTTTCCATTCGCTCGCGAATGGAAAGCGGAGTCGAAGGACCCCTACCTAACCCAACTGACGTCCGGATTTACAGGGCGTTCCAATCAATGAGTTTTTGGCAAATCTTCCGATGTACGCAGTGTCCTTGCTATAGGGATCCTTCGACTGCGCGACTGCTTCGCAAAGCGAAGCAGTCGCTTCGCTCAGGATGACAACTTCG
Source organism: Terriglobia bacterium (assembly GCA_963797385.1). GTDB lineage: Bacteria > Acidobacteriota > Terriglobia > Terriglobales > Acidobacteriaceae > JAIQFF01. The sequence goes on along the minus strand of CAWCPY010000008.1, from coordinate 28,684 downwards.
GGGAGCTTACTCTCGCGGCTTGCCCTTTCCCGGCAATCCGACTGGGCTTTCGTGGGTGCGTTCGCGGAATCCGCCGCGCAGGCCGCTGGCCAGCGACACGCTGGATTCGCCAAACTTGTCGCGCAGGCGATCGGCGGCGGATAAAACCTGCTGCCAGCGCTGGCGGCGTCCGTCTTCCAGCAAGTCTCCCTGCCCGGCCTGGACTTCGAACGACGACGCCTGCACGCCCAGCAACCGCACCTGGGCGCCGGGGCGCCAGTTTTTGCGGAATAGCAGACGGATTTGCTCGAAGATTTCGGTGTCGAGTTGGGTGGGAACTGGCAAGCTGTGCGCGCGGGTAATGGTAGTGAAATCCTGGTAGCGCAGTTTCAGTTGAAGAGTGCGAGCGTGGAACCCGCCTTCACGCAGGCGGCGCCCTACCATCTCCGAGAGACGCATCAACGTGGATTCCAGCTGTTCGACGCTGGCGGTATCTTCGTTGTAAGTGTGTTCGTGGCTGATCGACTTGGGATCGGTATCGGCGCCGACTTCACTGTCGAACCAGCCGCCGGCGTCTTCACCTCGCGCTTTCCCCGCCAGCGCCAGGCCCCATTTTCCGAAGCGTTCTTCGAGAAAGGTCTCGTCGAAACGAGTGAGGTCTCCGACTTTGCGAATGCCCAGTCCGTGCAGGTTTTGTTCGGTGACTTTGCCGACGCCGGGAATCTCGCGCACGTCGAGCGGCGCCAGGAAGTTGGCTTCCTGCCCGGGGACAATCCAAAGCACTCCATTGGGCTTGGCTCGGGCCGACGAAATTTTGGCGATGAGGCGTGAGATGCCGATCCCGATCGAGCAGTTGAGCAAGGTCTCGGCCTTCATCTTCTGATGGAGCAGGTGGGCGGCGCGCAAGGGCGGACCGTGCAGGCGTTCGGTGCCGGTCATGTCGAGATAGGCTTCGTCAATTGAGGCCATTTCGACCTGGGGCGAGAACGAAGTCAGCACCTGATGAACTTTCTCTGAGCACTCCCGGTAACGGTCAGGATGGCCGTTGACGAAGATGGCCTGGGGACAGAGCTTGGCCGCGGTGCGCAGCGGCATGGCTGAGTGCACCCCGAACTTGCGCGCTTCGTACGATGCGGCCGAAACCACGCCGCGCTCGTCGCGTTGTCCTCCCACGACTACGGCTTTGCCCTTCAGTTCGGGATTGAACAGCTCTTCCACGGAGACGAAGAAGGCGTCCATATCGACGTGGAAGATCGTCCTGGTGAAGGTGCTCATGGGAAACAGCGAGCGCGCAAACCAATTTTACCAAGGCTTGGGAGTGCTGATTGTGATTCTAAAAGCGTCAACCACTAAGGACACGAAGGTTCACGAAGGGAGGCCCGAGAATCCTTACTTCGTGGGTCTTCGCGTCCTTGGTGCTGAGGAATTTAGCCGGCCAAATATCGTTTATAGTCTTCTGGCCGCTCTCCGGCTGAGGATCTTGATGACTCTGCTTCGCTGTTTCCTGTTTGCCTGGTGCATGGCGTGGGCTGCCGGTTCATTCGCTCAGGAGAGCAGCGCTCAGCACTCCCTTGCGGAGGGTACGAAGACCCGTCTGACCCTGCTTTCGCCCATCAGTTCTAAATCTCCCAACGGCTCTTCGTTCATGGCCAAGCTGGAGGACGCGGTCGCGGTGAACGGCAAGCCGGTGCTGCCTCAGGGGACGCTGGTGGAAGGCCACCTGGAGACAACTCCGGCGCGCCGCATGATGCGCCGCGGCGCCTTGCGCATCATTTTCGATCGCCTCAAGCTGCCCGACGGCACGGTACAACCTGCCCGTTTCGAACTCATTTCAACCGAGAGCAATGCGGCCAGGACCGACAGTGAAGGAACGGTCCGTCCCACGGTGAGCAAGAAGCGCCTGGCCATCCAGCTGGGTGGGACTGCACTGGTGGCAAAGCTGGCCGACGATCTCTCCGAAGAAGCTTTGGCCACGAGCGCGGGCGCTGCGCGCTGGTACGGGCTGGCCGCCAGCACTGCGTTTCTTCTGTTGCAAAAGGGCCGCGAGGTGAAACTCAAGCCGGGGGAAGTAATCGAGGTTGATCTGGTGCGAAATGGCCCCACGCTGCCCGAGGCGCCGTAAACGTGCCCCCTGTGTGGGTCGGACACTCCGGTCCGACGCCCTTTGACTCTGTCTTTTGATTTTGATTTTGATTTTGACTCTGACTTTCACTTTCTGGCTCAGACCTTCCTACCCTGAAAGACATCGGCAAATCAACACCAGCACCAACTCCAAAAGCGTCGGACAAGAGTGTCCGACCCACACACATTTAGACCAGGGCCAGGATGGGGTTTCCGCTGGTGGTCCGGGGTTCGCTCGAAAGTCCGCGGAGCTGCCGTGCGCGTTCGTACACCCGGACGTATTCCTTCGCCGAGGCATCCCAGGAGAAGTCCTTGCTCATGCCATTGCGCATGAGCTGTTGCCAGGAATTCTGATCGCGGAAGGCCCGCAGTGCTTCTTTAATGGTTAACAGCAGAGCTTCGCCGTTGTAGTCAGTAAACTTGAAGCCGGTGCCCTTCCCGGTACGCGGGTCCCAGTGCTCAATGGTGTCGTCGAGGCCGCCCGTCGCACGGACTATGGGGACCGTGCCGTACTGCAGGCTATAGATCTGGTTGAGGCCACACGGCTCGTATCGGGATGGCATCAGGAACATGTCGCTGCCAGCCTCGATCTTGTGGGCAACCGCGTTGTCGTAAGCCACTTTGACCGCAATCTTCTGGGGAAATTGTTTACTCAGACGAAGGAACATGTCTTCGTAGGTCTTGTCGCCGTTGCCCAAGGCGACGATGATCATCTCCTCGCGCGCCAGGCGTTCCATGATCTGGGCGATGAGGTCAAAGCCTTTCTGGGCGGCGAAGCGCGACACGATGCCAAGCACCGGCAAACGCAAATTGGCCTGGGTCAGGCCAAAGGTGGCGAGCAGGTCCTGCTTGCAACTGGCCTTGCCGGAAAAGTCCTGAGCTGAGTAGCGGGCCACGATGAATTTATCGGTCTCGGGACTCCATTCGTCGTAATCCGCCCCGTTCAGGATGCCGGTTACGGTTGAAGAGCGTGTGCGCAGCACGCCTTCCAGGCCAAAGCCGAATTCCGTGGTCTGGATTTCCTGGCTATACTTTTTGCTCACGGTAGTAATGAAATCGGAAAATACCAGCGCGCCCTTCAAAAAGTTGACGTTGCCGAAGAACTCCATTCTGGAGATAGTGAACAGGTCCCAGGGCAGCGTGAGCAAAGGCAAAGTATCGGCCGGAAAGAGACCCTGGTATCCCATGTTGTGGATAGTGAAAACGGTGGCCACGTCGCGGAAAGCCGGGTCTTCGGCGTATTGCGTGCGCAACAGCACCGGGACGAGCGCGGACTGCCAGTCGTGGCAGTGAAAGACTTGGGGCACGCCGAGAATCTTCGAAGCCTCCAGCACGGCGCGGGAGAACAATGCGAAGCGCTCCGCATTGTCGGGATAGTCGCCGGCGGAGGTTCCGTAGATGGCCTCGCGATCAAAAAATGGCGGGTACTCGATAAAATAGAAGTTCACTCCAGCGCGCTCACCGCCGCTGACTACGGAACAGAAACGGTAGCGGTCATCGAAGGGAATGGTAATGCTACTGACCATGGTTCGCGGGTCCCTAAGCAGGGTCTGGTGGTAGCGGGGAAGATAGACGCTCACCTGGTGTCCGGCTGCCACCAGGGCGTGGGGCAGCGCGCCCACCACGTCGGCCAGTCCGCCCGTCTTGGAGAAGGGCACGCCCTCCGACGCAGCAAAAACGATGTGCATAGCGACTCCTTGTAAGTGCCGGTCCCCGGAGGCGCCGGCACAAGCTATCATAGGGGGCTGTTCACAGCATACTCTGCTGACCAGGCAACGGCAGAAGGAACCGGTCAGTCTAAACTCCGGCAAGGCGAGAGGAAAGTGGTGAACGTGACAAAAATTGCGGCCGCGGAGAAGCGTCGTACCAGGCCCAAACTGGGCCAGCACTTTCTGGTTGATTCCTCAGCCACCATGCGCATTGTGGACGCTCTGGGCGATATCTCAGAGAGCACGGTGCTTGAAATCGGCCCCGGGCGTGGCGCTCTCACTGCGGCCCTGGCAAGGCGGGCGCGGCGGCTTATCGCAATCGAAATCGATCGGGTGCTGGCGGCGCAATTGCGTATGAATTTCTCTCAGGAGCCCAACGTCGAGATCATTGAGGGCGATGTTCTGGCCATCGACTTCCACACCCTGTTCGGGCCCAAGCCCGGAAGCACCCGGCCCGGCCTGAATCATCAGCCTGAAGCGGTGCGCGTGGTGGGGAATCTTCCTTATTTCATTACCTCCGACATCCTGTTGCGGCTGTTTGAGTATCGGCAGTATTTCGAAACCATCGTCCTGATGGTGCAACGCGAGGTGGCGGACCGCCTGGCAGCGGCGCCGGGAAGGAGCGACTACGGCCTGCTTTCGGCCACCGCCCAGCTTTACTCCGAGGTGGAGAAATTGTTCACGCTTCCGCCCGGCGCGTTTTCACCTCAGCCTAAAGTGGACTCGAGCGTGGTGCGGCTCCGGATGATGTCGAAGCTCGAGAGCCTGGCAGTGCCTGAAGTGGAGTTCATTGCTTTTCTTAAACTGGCTTTCGGACAGAAGAGGAAGACTCTCGCCAACAATCTGAAAGCGCAATATACGCCCAAGATCTTGCGCGCGGCTTTCGAAGAAGCGGGAGTGAAACCGGCAGTACGCGCCGAGGCGCTGAGCCTGGAGAAGACGGCGGCATTGTTTCGGGCACTGGGGACGCTGTCATCCTGAGCGGAGTCTTTCCATTCGCTTGCGAATGGAAAGCGGAGTCGAAGGACCCCTATGACAGCGGTGCCCCCATCTGAAGCAGGATTTGTTGGAGAAGCGACAAGGTCGAGAAGCATCGGGCCACCGGCCGCAGTTCCAGCTATAGGGGTCCTTCGACTGCGCAACTGCTTCGCGGACGCGAAGCAGTTGCTCCGCTCAGGATGACAATTTGGTGAAAGATGAGAGTGCAATGGCCTCGTCGATCCGACATCCTGCCGTAGCTGGACGCTTTTATCCGCGCGATCCCGACGATCTGCGGGCCGAGGTGGAGTCTTACTTATCACCGCTGCAGAAAAGTGTTCCGGCCCTGGGTTGCGTTGTGCCGCACGCCGGCTACATGTACTCGGGACATGTCGCGGGCGCGGTGTACGCCCGGCTTGATGTGCCGCCACGCTGCATTCTGATGTGTCCCAATCACACTGGCATGGGGCATCCTCTTTCCATGATGAGTGCGGGAGCATGGCAGACGCCGCTGGGACGGGTGTCCATTGATTCCCAGTTGGCATCCGATTTGAAACGACGATTTCCGCCGCTCGGTGAAGACACCGAGGCGCATCGCGCCGAGCATGGCGCTGAAGTGCAACTGCCTTTTCTGCAGGTCAGAAAACCCGAGGGCAGGTTTGTTCCGATCGTTCTCGGTACCAGCCAATATGAAATACTCTCGGGACTGGGCGAGGCCATCGCGGACGTGGTGCGAGCGTCGGGAGAGCGCGTGCTGCTGATTGCCTCCAGTGACATGAACCACTACGAGAACGACACCATCACCCGGGTGAAAGATCAGAAGGCCATGGAACGCATCCTGGTCATGGACGCGCGCGGGTTATTCGACGTAGTGATGGATGAGGACATCAGCATGTGCGGCTTCGGACCGACCGTCGCAATGCTTACGGCTGCGCGGCGACTGGGCGCCGGCAGGGCGGAGTTGGTCAGGTATGCCACATCGGGGGATGTTTCGGGCGATCGCGACCGGGTGGTGGGGTATGCCGGCATCCTGGTGCACTAGTTCCTGGCGGCGGATCAGGTCAAGAACCTTTAACCGCAAAGGACGCAAAGAACTCCGCAAAGGGCGCCAAGAAATTCTGGTTTATTCGATTTCGAGTTCAGTGTCCGGTTTGGGTTTGGATGGCGGAGCGGCCTTTTCTGCTGGCGCCGAACCAAGATCCAGTCCCAGGTCTCCTAGTTGCAGCCGCAAATTTCCCGGGTTGGTGGCGTAGGCTATAGCGGTGTCGTAGTCGATCAAGTCGGCGCGAATCAGCTTTTCAATCTCTCCATCAAAGTGCTGCATGCCCTCGGTATCACCGTCGCGCATGGCGTCAAGCAGGCTCTTGCCTTCGACCTCGCCCTTGTCCAGATACTCGCGGGTGCGGAGAGTCGATTTGAGGATCTCGATGGCGGCCACGCGCCCAGTTCCTCCCTTTCGCGGGAGGAGGCGTTGCGAAACAATGTAGCGGAAACTTTTTGCGAAACGGTTGCGAATGGTGTGCTGCTCGGTGAGCGGAAAGACTCCGATGATCCGTTCCACAGTTTTCGAGGCGTCGGTGGTGTGCAGGGTGGAGAGCACCAGGTGGCCGGTCTCCGCCGCTTCCAGCGCGATCTCGATGGTTTCCTTGTCGCGCATTTCGCCGACCAGGATCACCTTGGGGGCCTGCCGCAGGGCCGCCCGCAAGGCCAGGGCAAAGCTGGGCGTGTCGCTGTGCAGCTCTCTTTGATGGACGATGGAACGCTTGTGGCGGTGCATGAATTCCACCGGATCTTCAATGGTCAGGATGTGGTACGCCTTGGTTTCGTTGATGCGGTCGAGAATCGCAGCCAGGGTAGAAGACTTTCCCGAGCCGGTGGGTCCGGTGACCAGCACGATACCGTTTTTTATTTCAGCGATGTGAGCGAGTTCCAACGGCAGTTTCAGTTCGTCGAAAGTGGGAATGCTCTTGGGGATCACCCGCATCACGATGGCGTGGCTGCCCCGTTGCACAAAGATATTTACGCGGAATCGCGCCGTGCCCGGCAGACTGTAGGAAATGTCGCATGACCCCTGGCTCCGCAGCGTCGAGGTCGCTTGCTGGTTCTCTCCAATCAATTCTTGCGCAATGCGAAGCGTGTCTCCCGGGCTAAGCACCGACAGGCCGGGCATTTTTACCGGGACCAGTTGACCACTGACCTCAACGTGCGGGTGGCTTCCCGGAGAAAAGATCAGATCGCTGACGTGACTCGAGACCTGAAGCATGGCCAGGAGCAGCGCGGGTGTAGGTGGAACAGTGGCGGAAGCGGCGTTTGGCAGGGGCGTCCGGGCCGGGGTGGCCATAAAGACTCCAAGTGTTCTGGGGTATCTATAGGTTACGTGCGGGGAGCTAAGGTCTCAAGTGACGATGGTAATTGTTGGGGATGTTCGAAGTGAAGATGAGAATTTGATTAGAATTTGTACATCTTGCAGTTCAGGCTCTGGACTTCACGCGGCGTGATAATTTTGCGGGATTGAAAAATCCCCACCCTAGTCGCAAAGAACGCGAACCAGGGTGGGGCACGGGTTTCAGATTAGCGGACGACCTGGAAGTCGGCGCGGCAGCCATGGTCCACCCAGATGCCACGGCGATCGTAGCCCCAGCTGTAGCCTTGCCGGCAGGAAGAGTCACTGCGTTGCTTCAGCAAGCGCACGCCGCGTCGCGTGTCCGCCGTGCAGTAGTGACGGTGCATGTCGTCGGACGAACAGGAGACAACCTGGTCTGCGCCTCCCCGGTAGTCGTCGCGGTCCCCGTAATGATCGCGGTCACGATCTCGGTCGCGGTCCCAGCCGCCGCGGCCGCCTTCGACCGCGAAATCAGCCCGGCAACCATGATCCACCCAGATGCCTCTGCCATCCGAGCCCCAACTGTAGCCTTCCCGGCAGGGCGATTCGCTGCGCTGCTTCACCAGTCGAATTCGGCCTCCTGAACCAGCGTCGCAGTAATGCCGGTGGCCGTCGTCAGACGAGCATGAGACGGTACCGGTGCTGCCCGGGGCGGGCCCTCTGTACTGGTAGGCATCGACGACAAAATCTGCCCGGCAGCCGCGGTCCACCCAGACGCCTCCGCGGTCAAATCCCCAACTGTAGCCCTGATTGCAAGGGGATTCACTGCGCTGCTTCAGCAGGCGAACTCCGCCGCGCGTATCCGCCGGACAATAATGCCGGTGCCCGTCATCGGAAGAACATGAAATAGTCTGGGCCGAGCTGCGCGGAGTGAAAATGAAAAAAGCGGCAGCCATGAGGCCGAGTGGAAGCCAATTCCTGAATTTGAACATACCCACCTCCTGAAAAGTAATGGGCAAACGAGTTTGCAGCTTATCAGTTCTGAACATTGTGTAACTCGCGCGGCTCCTTATCGATGGGTACCGCTGCGCGAACCGGGAGCGGAAGACCCTGACCCGCCGCTCATTCGCGGACCTGACATCGAGGACGGACCCGCACTCCGCGCTGGAGCACCGCCGTGCATGGGAGCCCCGCCCCGAGGCGATGAGGAAGACACGCGCGAGCTCGCCGGGGGCAAGCGCATTGCGGAAGCGGCCGGCGGGGCATGCATACCGGCTGCGCGGGCTGAACTGGTTCGCTCCATCTGCTGCGAGACTTTCCCCAGATTGCGCACGCTGCCGCGCGCCACTCCCAGGCCTGCGGAATCGCTGCGAATCTCGGCCCTGTTCTGGACCACGCGTGCCGGGCCTGCCAGGGCGATGCGGTTGACCAGTAACGTCCGTCCCGGGGTCGCGGGCGGTCTGGGTGCGCGAAAAGTCTGGGGAGCGCGCGCGATGTTGGGACCGGTGTTCCATCCTGCCCAGCTATTTCCCGGCTGCCAGAACCAACCATAGGAGTTGAGGTAGGTCCAGGAACCGTAACGATAAGGCGTCCATCCCCAGGGATAAGCGGAGACCCACGCATATCCGGACCCCGGATACCACATCCAGGCGCCGTTCATGAAGGGGTCCCAGCCCGCTCCGACCAGATAGGGCTGCCACATCATTCCGTAACCGGGGATGTTGTAAAAGCTGCCGTAGTAGCTCAGGTCGCTGGCCCCGTAGCCGTATGGCGAGAAGCTATTGGACACGCTGTATCGCTGATGATATTTGTCCAGCTGCTTGTCCCACTCGTCGTAGGGATCGGGCTCCAGATTGTTCGCCAGGGTATAGTTCCCGGTCCCAGCCAGGGCAAAGGTCGCACTATGCTTCTTCTCGACCTTAACTCTGCCTGACCCGCTGGCGACTTCGACATCACCTTTGAAGACGGCCACGGTGGCGCTGGCGTCCTTCAATTCGATGCGGAGGTGAGCCGGCTTGATAAGTGCGAGCCTGTCCTCTCCAAAGGCGAGAGTGAACTCTTCCTGTTTGTCGCCCTTGAAATTCAGGTAGGCCGTTCCTTCCTGAAGATCCAGACTCGAGGCCCGGGCGCCGGAATCGCGTCGCGCCAGCTCGGGGAATTCCACGGATGTGCCGGGAGTCATGCGCAGCGTGCTGCCGTCTTCGAACTCGATTTCAGCCCGCGCGTCCTGCCCGGTGCGCAACTTGGTGCCTTGTGTGATGGGCAAATTGAGGAAGGCCTTTTCGTAGCCCTGGCCAGTGTTGCGGTCAATCTGAACGTCCCCGTCCACCTGGCTCAGGCGAACGATGCGAGCTTGTGAGTCGGCAAAAGATGGGACCGTTAACCAGCACAACAAAACCGCCAGAGAGGATAGAACCGCTATTCGGCGCAGAGACATATGCCACCTCCCGAGACTGCCCGTTAACGTATTAGAACACCTTTTGGGGCCGTTGGTTGTCAACAAATCGAGAAGGGGGAGGGAATTGGGCCTCTGATACCCCCTGTCTTCCTGAGCGGAGGCAGACGTTTCGCGTGCGAAACGTTTGGCGAAGTCGAAGGACCCCTATAAGCGGATACGTCCGCGGTCTGATAGGGGTCCCTCGACTTGCTCTCACCGCGCTTGGCGCGGCTCGAGCCGCGCTCGGGATGACCGTTGGAAGTATTTGAACTCGATACCGGCAATTACTCTAGGGAATCATCGTTTTACGGAGTGAGCTCGCTCCATCATGCGCTGGGCTCGGGCCCGGACTGGATTGATTACCGTGGTGTCGCTCGCGATGACCTGCAGAATCGGCATGACGGCAGCCAGTTCCTCCAGACCGTTTCCGGTGGCCGCTTCTTCCATGCGCTTCAGTTCCTCATCGAGCGCCAGCTTCTGGTAACGATGGAAATACTGCAGGCGGCGGGCAAATTCGAGGGTAGTGGAGAGGCTCTGGAAGAGCTGGGTTACCTGCTGCACCGCGGCTACCGGAGAGTAATTGTAGGTGGCGGACGTGCTCCGTCCGGAGTCCTTGTAGGTCAGCGTCTTGCTCCCAGTGGATGCCAAGTTCCTTTTTTTGGAATTTATCTCACCTTCAAAGTAGTGCGCGCGCTCGGCCAGCCTGAAAACCCGTTGGCGGGTCTCATGCGACATGGAAAAATCCAGGTGGAAGGGATCGCCCTCGGAGTCGGGACTGAGTTTGCCATCGGAATCGTAGGTGGAGCGGCCGTCGGAGGAAACAGAAATCGCATAGTGCGAGGGCTCGGAGCCGGGAAAATCGAGAGTGAAAGTCACGACCGCCGTCTCCTGCGCGCGGACGGGAAGTTGCAGGCTCGCGATTAAAAGCAATAGGAGGCCAAGGCTTTGATGTGGGCTTGAGCGTCCCGCTCGTGCAGAGGCTGGCACGAGCGGGACGCTCGCGGCCACATTGTTCCTGGGAATCATGCGCAGAGAGATTATGCCAAAAAATGCCCGGACGTTCATCCGCCCACGGCGCGTTGCCGGAGAAGGGTGGCGAACGTATGCAGATGGCAGATGGCAATGGCCAGGGCATCGGCGGCGTCGGCGGGTTCGGGCACCTGGTCGAGATTCAGCAGGCGCGTCACCATGTGCTGGACCTGCGGCTTCTCCGCTCGGCCGTAGCCCACGACGGCGGACTTGATGGACAGAGGCGAGTACTCGGCGACATCCAGTCCGGCGGAAGATGCGGCCAGCATGGCCACTCCGCGGACCTGTCCCAGCTTGAGCGCGGATTTTACGTTGACCGCATAAAACACGTCTTCGATGGCGACATTGTCGGGCCGGTGTTCGTGGATGATGACTCCGAGGCGGTCAAAAATAATGGCCAGCCGCCGGGCCATGGACTCGCGCGGCGATAGCTTGATGGCCCCGCAAGTCAGGCAGACCAGAGTGTCGTTGGGGCCGAGTTCGACCACGCCGAAGCCGGTGTACTCAGTGCCGCAATCGACGCCCAGGACGCGCATGAGAGAAAGTTTATCCCAGTTTCAGAGGTTCGCTGTTGCCTTATTGGTGAGATGGAGGACGGGCGTCCTCGCCCGTCTGGCGCAAACGTCGGCGAAGGCGGGGTCCGTGTGGGGACGGGTCTCCGACCCGTCCAGGCCGAGCAAGACTCGGCTGGGCTTTGTTCTTTGAGATCCAGCGGTGCAAACAGTCAAAGCGTTGCCGAGCTGCGCTCCGCCGGACGGGTCGGAGACCCGTCCCCACACAGATTCCGTCGCTTGACGGGCGGAGACGCCCGTCCTCCATTCAACTTCTAGCAGCATCGGGGGCGGCGGGCTTTTGCCACTTCGTCCTCCCGGCGGAAAGTGGCGTAGGCAGCGCGGGACGATTCCAAATGCCGCTGATCGAGGAAGCGGGCATAGGCGGATTCGTCGAAAATTTCGCGCAGCGCGGCGACAACAATGGTTGCGAAAGACTTCAGGCGTTTGGCAAATCCCGGGAGTAAAACGGTCGAGCTGCGCTCGACTGGACAGCCGAGGGCGGCTGTCCCCACGTGGGTCAATTTTTTCATCCTTGCTCCTCGGCAAAGCGTGTGGCCACGAAGGGTGTTTCTTTTACCCGGGCCTGCTTGCGGCCGGAAAGCACGCGCAGCCATTCCACCGCGGACTCGATCAGGATCAGAGCGACCATCACAATCAGGGTGCAGGTCACTACCGCGTCGAGACGGTCGTTGAAGATCAGCCGGGCATTGGCGGCGGGAGCGGAAGCTAGTTGCGCCGCATGAGACAGAAAACCGATGCGCGGATTGGGATCAAAAACCTTGTCCCAGGAGGCGGTGAAGGTCACGGCGACCAGCCACACCAGCGGGCCCAGCGTCACCGCGGCATAACGGGCTTTGCCCATCTTGATGATGATGGTGGTGGCCACGCACAGGGCGACGGTGGCTAGTAGCTGATTGGCGATGCCGAACAGTGGCCATAGCGAGTTGATTCCGCCCAGCGGGTCCTTGACGCCCTGCCACAAGAAGGTCCCCCATCCGGCTACGATCAGGGCGCTGGTGGCGAGAATGGACGGATACCAACTGGTACGGCCCATCGGCTTCCACACGTGCCCCAGGGCGTCCTGAATCATGAAGCGGCCTACGCGCGTGCCGGCATCGAGCACGGTAAGAATGAATAGCGCTTCAAACATGATGGCGAAGTGATACCAGATCGCCATGAGGGCCTGTCCGCCCAGGCTGTTGGAAAAAATATGCGCCATTCCCACGGCAAAGGCGGGCGCGCCGCCAGTGCGGTTGTAAAGCGACTGCTCGCCCACCGACTGCGCCAGGGCATGCATCTCGGTGGCGCTGATGGGGAATCCCCAGTTGCTGATGGTCGCGGCCGCGGCTTCAGGCGCCTGGCCGACGATTCCCGCGGGACTATTGATGGCGAAGTAGATTCCCGGCTGCAGCACACAGGCGGCAATGGTCGCCATGATGGCCACCAGGGATTCTGCCAACATGGCGCCGTATCCCACCATGCGGGTCTGGGTCTCGCGCCGGATCAGCTTGGGAGTCGTGCCGCTCGAGATCAGCGCGTGAAAGCCGCTAATGGCGCCACACGCGATCGTGATGAACGCAAAGGGAAATACACTTCCCGCGAACACCGGGCCGGAACCGTCAATAAAGCGGGTGAGCGGCGGCATGTGCAGAGTGGGACGGAGAGCGATGATTCCCAGCGCCAGCAGTGAGATGGTTCCCAGCTTCACAAATGTGCTGAGGTAGTCGCGGGGAGCCAGCAACAGCCAGACTGGAAGGGCCGAAGCGGCAAATCCATAGACGATGATCAAGATTGCCAGCGCCGGACCTGAGAACGTAAACCAATTGGCCACCGCAGGGGTCTGCGAAACCCACTGTCCGCCCCATATAGCGAGCATCACCAGCACGAAACCGAGCGCTGAAGTCTCCAGCACCTTGCCGGGCCGCAGCGTGCGCAGATACACGCCCATGAGAAGCGCAATGGGAATAGTCATGGCGATGGTGAATGTGCCCCATGGACTGGCCTTGAGCGCGTTGACTACCACCAGGGCGCAAACCGCGAGCAGGATCACGATGATGCTGATCACGGCGAGATAGGCCACCAGTCCGCCCAGGCGTCCGATCTCATCGCGCGCCATTTCAGTGAGCGACTTGCCGTCGCGCCGCACCGAGAAAAGCAGAATCACGAAATCTTGCACGCAGCCGCCGAAGACTGCGCCGGCGAGTATCCAAAGTGTTCCGGGAAGATATCCGAATTGCGCCGCCAGCACTGGGCCGACCAGAGGTCCGGGGCCGGCAATGGCGGCGAAGTGATGCCCGAAGACCACCCATTTGTTGGTGGGAACGAAGTCCCGGCCGTTCTCCAGGCGCTCGGCCGGAGTGGCGCGCAAGGCATCGAGGGTCAGGACCTTGGCCGCGATGAATTTGCTGTAGAAGCGGTAACCCACCGCGTAGGTACAAACAGCCGCGACCACCAGCCACATGGCATTGATTTGTTCGCCGCGATGTAACGCAACTGTAGCAAGAGCCAGCGCGCCCAGTAGGGCGACCGCGAGCCAGATCAGGATGCTCAAGGTTTTCGGCATGAGTTTTACCCGAGACATTGTGGCGAATCCCTCGCCGGGGCGCAATCGGCAAGAGAGGCTCCGGTCCAGAGTAGCGCCGGCGTCTCGCCCTCGAAAGCGGCGGGCGGGACGCCCGCCGGACAGCCGCCGGGACGGCGGCGCTACCTGTTCAGAGTCTTAGTTCACAATCAGTTGTGTGCTGGCGGTCCGGGCGCCCGAACGGAACAAAAGTGCACCATTTAGTGGTAATCTTTCATGTTCCGTTGCAAGCGATTACAGCAGAAGTGTATCCAACGTTGCCATGGGCTGGGCAGAGCCGCGGGAGCGCCGGATTCACTCTATTGCACGTGACGAGGAGCAGGCAATGAAAGTTGGCATACTCACCGGCGGGGGCGACTGCCCAGGATTGAACGCCGTGATCCGCGCCGTGGTGCGTAAAGGCTGTTTTCACTACGAAGACGAATTTGTAGGCTTTCTGGAGGGCTGGCGCGGGGTTATCGAAGACAAGAGCATGCCGCTGGATCTCTCCAGCGTGGGGGGAATTCTTCCACGGGGGGGCACCATCCTGCGCACATCGCGCACCAACCCGGCGAAGAAAGCAGACGGGCTGGAAAAGTGCATTGCTACGCTGAAGCAGCACAAGATCGAGGCCCTGATCGCCGTCGGCGGCGATGACACGCTTTCCGTGGCACAACAACTGCACGAAAGGGGCGTCGATGTGGTGGGCGTCCCCAAAACCATCGACAATGACCTGGCCGGTACTGACTTCACTTTCGGATTCGACACCGCGGTCAACATCGCCACCGAGGCCATTGACCGAGTGCACACCACGGCTGAAGCGCACAACCGGGTGATGGTCGTGGAAGTGATGGGGCGAGATGCGGGTTGGATCGCCATGTACAGCGGCATTGCCGGCGGCGCCGACGTCATCCTGATTCCCGAAATACCCTTCGACGTGGACAAAGTCGCGGAAACCATCCGCTTGCGGCACGCGCGCGGCCGCTACTTCAGTATTGTGGTCGTGGCCGAAGGGGCGAAGTTCTCCACCGACGTTGATCCCGCACATGGAGCGCCCATCGTGGTGGATATGGGCAAGGATGAATTCGGACACGCCCGGCTGGGGGGGATCGCCGCCATTCTGGCGCGCGAGATTGAGAGACGCACCAACTTCGAAACCCGCACCGTCGTCCTGGGACATGTGCAGCGCGGCGGTTCACCCAGCGCCTTCGACCGCATGCTGGCCACTCGCTACGGACTGGGGGCGATCGACATGGTGCATCGCAACGAATTTGGTTGCATGGCGGCGCTGCGCGGCAACAAGATCGTCTCCGTGCCCCTGGCCGACGCCATCGCCAAAAACCGCACGGTTGACCAGGAAACGATTGATGTGGCATCCGGCATCCTGGACAAGCTGAACACGGACAAGGTGGCAGTGGAAAAGTAAGGCGGCGTCCGGCGTCAGACCTCGGACGTCAGGCCTCGCACCTCGTCAGCGAGCTACAGCCTCATGGGCGGGCGGGACGCCCGCCTGACAGCCGGCGAGACGCCGGCGCTACAGGACCAGAGGTCTGACGCCCGAATGAACATGGCCGGATTCTACGCCCGCCTCGCTCCTTCACTGATTCAGATCATCGAGCTGACCCTGGTTATCGCCGCGTTGGCGATAATCTTTTTTGGCTCACGCAAAGCGGGCGGCGGCAAGCGACGGCTCGCCGGCTTTGAGTATGTGGAAGACCGCTTTCGACGGCTGGCGCAGCGCAAGATGCTGTCCGTCGTTGTGGTCGGGCTGCTGGTGGTTACCCTTCGCGTGTCGTTGATCCCCGTCCTCGGAATTCCCGCGCCCCGCTGGAATGATGAATTCAGTTATCTGCTCGCTGCCGACACCTTCGCGCATGGGCGCGTGACCAATCCTACCCATCCCATGTGGGTACACTTCGAGAGCTTCCACATCATCCAGCAGCCGACTTACATGTCGATGTACCCGCCGGCGCAGGGACTGGTGCTGGCGGCAGGGGAGCGGCTGGGGCATCCGTGGATAGGCCAGTTGATCATCACGGCGCTGATGTGCTCAGCCATCACCTGGATGCTTCAGGGATGGATGCCTCCGGCCTGGGCTCTCCTCGGCGGAATGTTGGCGGCGCTGCGCCTGGGGATTCTCACCTACTGGATGAATGGTTACTGGAGCGGATCCGTGGTTGCACTGGGCGGGGCGTTGGTGCTGGGAGCGCTGCCCCGCGTGCAGAAGAGTGCGCGCGTGATCGACGCCGTTGTCATGGCTGTCGGCCTTGCCCTGCTGGCGAACAGCCGGCCGTATGAAGGGTTGATATTCAGCCTGCCGATTGCGGCTGCGCTGGCGATCTGGATCTTTGGCAGGTCACACCCGCCATTTTCGGTTTCCTTAAGGCGCGTCGTGATACCCATCATTCTCGTTCTGGCTGCAACTGGTGCGGGCATGGGCTACTACTACTGGCGGGTCACGGGCAGTCCCTTGCGCATGACTTACCAGGTCAATCGTGAAACCTACGCGACGGCTCCGTATTTCCTCTGGGAGTCGCCGCGGCCTGAACCGGCCTACCGGCACGCGGTGATGCGCGATTTCTATCGCTGGGAATTGGCGCGCTTCGA
This sequence comes from Terriglobia bacterium, assembly GCA_963797385.1. GTDB lineage: Bacteria > Acidobacteriota > Terriglobia > Terriglobales > Acidobacteriaceae > JAIQFF01. The sequence goes on along the minus strand of CAWCPY010000008.1, from coordinate 12,387 downwards.
GGAATACCGCACTTTGGGCGGCGCCGCTTACCGCACCTGGGACAAGCTGGTGGGTTCGTGGAAATTCTACTGCGGACCACTGTTCACAATTCCGCTGCTGGCCTTGCCGTGGATCCTCGGCGACAGGAAAATGCGCTTCCCTCTTCTTGCCGGCGCTTTTTTCCTGCTCGGCCTGGCCGTCGAAACATGGACCATGCCGCACTACGCAGCTCCGGCGACGGGCCTTATTTATCTTCTGCTGCTGCAGTGTATGCGCCATTTGCGGCTGTGGCACTGGCGCGGGCAACCGACCGGGGTGGCCCTGGTGCGAGCCATTCCGGCGATCGCCTGTGCCATGGTGTTGTTGCGGGTGGGAACGGCAGCGGCCCATGCTCAGATCGAGCCGGCGTGGCCCCGCGGCAATTTGGACCGCGTGGCAGTTACCCGCCAATTGGATGCCATGCCGGGGCGTCATCTGGTAATCGTTAGCTACGGTCCGCATCATGATGTCGATTGGGAATGGGTGTACAACGCCGCTGACATCGACGGTGCAAAAATAGTTTGGGCCCGTGACATGGGCGCCCGCGATAATCAGGAATTGCTCCAGTATTTTCATGACCGGCAGGTGTGGCGCCTGAACGGAGACCAGTCGCCGCCGAGGCTGAGCCATGAATATTGATTCGTGGCTTACGGCCGGACGCGTGCGTATTCATGGCCTGTTGCTGGCCGTATGCCTCTGGACTGTCTATGCGGTGGATATGTCCACGCCTGGGCTGCTCGACCGCAACGGGCTGGTTAAAGGAACGGATTTCCTGCATTTCTACACGCTGGGCATACTCGCGTTGCACGGCGGCGGAGACCTTCTTTACAACATGCGGGCGCAAGCCGAGCTGGCGCGCGAACTGGTGGCGCAAGCGCCGAATAGTTTGTACGTCCCGCTTTACGGGCCGCAGCTGTCTCTGTTTTTCGCGCCGTTCGCACGCCTGCCTTACGGCTGGGCGCTCACGGCCTGGCTGGCGGTGAACCTTCTTGTTTATGCCTTCTGTTGTCACGCGGTTTGGAAGGGTTGTTCCAGTCTTCAGCCACATCGCTGGACAGTTTTCATCCTGGCAATTGCCTTTCCGGGATTCTTTCACCTGCTGGCCTGGGGACAGACTTCCGGCCTCGCGCTTTTGTGTTTCACGCTGGCTTATCTTGCACTGCGGAGCCATCAGCCGCTACTCGCAGGATTGGCCATTGGATCGCTCATGTTCAAACCCCAGTTGGGACTGGCTGCGGCAGTCGTCTTCGTGTTCGCGCGCGAGTGGAAGGTTGTAACCGGCGCAGTAGCGGCTGCTGCAATTCAACTGGCGGCGGCCTGGGTGCACCATGGCAGCGAGGTCATGCGCGCTTACTTCCGCGCGTTGATGCACCTGAGCGAAGTCTTGCCGTTGCTTGAACCGCGGCTCTACCAGACGCACTCGCTGCGCTCCTTCTGGTCTCTGCTGTTGCCGTGGCCGCGTGTCGCGTTTGCGTTGTATGCGATCTGTGCCATTGGTGTTCTTGTGCTCGCGTTGCAGGTCTGGAGAAGCAAGGCGCCGCTGTCCATTCGCTTTTCCGCGCTACTGTTCGCTACCGTTCTCGTCTCTCCACATTTGACCGTCTATGATCTGGTGATTCTGGCCCCGGCGTTCCTGCTGCTCGGCGATTGGGCGGTGGCGCATCGCGAACAGCAGGCAGCACGGCGGATCCAACAGCTCCTGTACGCCTGCTTCCTGCTGTTCCTGATGGGACCGTTGGCCCGGATCACTCACCTGCAGTTTTCAGTGGCTGCGATGGCGGCGCTGTTGTGGACCAGCTGGAGAATTTCTGATCTGCCAGCTCTGATGTGCTCATCCTACGAGTTGTCATCCTGAGCGAAATCTTTCCATTCGCTTGCGAATGGAAAGATGCAGTCGAAGGACCCCTATGATTTGCTCATCAGTGCGGGTAACCGTTTTCGCTGCGGGCGCAAAGAAATCTCTAGCGCTTCAGGTTCCTGAATAGGTAGGGGGCCTTCGACTGCGCATCGGCTTCGCGTTGCGAAGCAGATCCCCCCGCTCAGGATCACGCGCCGAATAGAAATGCCAACGCCTCCGGAAAGCGCCTGGCCCACTCATGTTCGCTGTGGATAGCGTCCTGGTCGACTCTCACGAGTAAGCGGTCTTCTCTTAACCCGGCGCGCCGCAGAACGCGTTCCAACTCGCGAACATCTTCCACGGCCTCCCGGTCCCGTTCTTCGTGCCCAGCTTCCTTGGTTCCCATCGCCATGAAGATCCGGGCGGGCCATTGGCGGAAGGCGCGGCTGGATCTCAAGAACTGCCGGTTGGAAACATACAAAGAGGGGCTCTCCAACAGCAAACGGCCGAAAACACCGGGCCGGGCCATCACGGTGAAGAGAGAAGCGATCGCCCCCAGGGACGATCCTCCCAGTCCCGTATTTTCCGGACCGCGGGCAATACGGTACTGGCGATAGACAAAGGGCATTACTTCGTTCAACAGAAAATCCGGATAGCGCTTGCCCTGGGGCCGCATGATGGGCGGATGAAACGAGCGGTAGGGCAGGTACTCTCTGGCGCGCTCCATCTGCGCGTTATCGATGCCCACGATGATCAGCGGAGGAATCCGGCCCTCGCGAATCAGGCGGTCCGCCGCTTCATCAGCCTGCCAGTCCACCCCTATGTACGCAGTCGCCGGATCGAACAGGTTCTGTCCGTCGTTTAGATAGAACACAGGATAGTACCGAGCCTGATTTTCGGGCGCGCTGTATCCCGGCGGCAACCATATCCGCAGCTGGCGCGTGTTGCGGAAAATCCGGCTGTGCAATTCATGCAGGCGCAACTCTCCGGCCAGGTCGGGAGAGTCTTCGCTGCCAGGGGTTGAAGGTAAGGTGGGTTCTTCCATGAGTCAGCTGACCCGCCCGGCGCTACGCATCCACAGGATTGATGAAAGAACAGCGATGCTGAAAATCAAGGCCAGCGATGACAGACATAAGACGCACCATGCCGCCAGGACGAAACCCTCAATGTAGGTAAGGTAGAGCGCGAAGCCCAATCCCGCCAGAGAAGCGACTGCCAGCACTGCCGGAACTTCGGGTTTGCTGCGATAAACCGTCGCCAGTAGCAGCGTGGCGAGATATCCGAGGATGCCAATCGTGGCCACTGGAATACCGGCAATGGTCGAGTAGGTGCTGCGGTTCACAATGTCGCAATTGAAATTCTCTCCTATGTCACAGTAGGAAGTCGCCGAGGTGCCATAGTGATGATAGAGCGACACCGACGAAACCAGCACACCGCCGGAGGCCAGAAGAGCTATTGAGAGGAGAATGCGCCGGGTAAAGCGCGGCGTTGCCGGTGACATCATGGCAGGCTGCATCCGGTCCTGGTAGCCAGCGTCTGCAGCGACAGTGCGCCTTCCTGACGTTCTCCATCGGTAAATTCCCAGGTAGGAAAGTGTTTGATTCCGGCATCCTTGCACAGGGGAGCTTCCTCACGGGAGCCGGGTACGCCGCACTCGACATAGGGCACGTACTTGAAGGACGCCTCGAACATCGCTTTCTGGTCCGCACAATGCGGGCACCAGTAGGCGCCGTACATCTTCGCCGGCTTCGCGGCCAGGCACTTCGCAAAGGCATCGAGGCGGGTGTTGCGCTTGCGAAGTCCCAGAAAGATGACTACGGCGAAAACGGCGACGATCATCACCGCGACGACAATTTTGCGCGCGAGCGATGATTGCGGCGGCACCGGCTTTGAGGAACTTTCGCTGTCGTTCGCCATGGAACCTTTTTATACCACGACGTTCAGCGCGGCAGGCAGCACGTCGAGGCTTTGGCAGTTTAAGGTGAGCACTTCCCCATCGACCATGACATCCACCGGGGCGTCGAGTTGGAAATCAACACGCTTCACCGGGCGTCGTTCCGCCAGCGGATGGTTGATGTGGGTACCGTCGTAAAGCGTGGGCAAATTCCGAATCAACCCCAGGCGCCCGATCGGGCCCCAGCGCACGTACTCGATCAGCCCATCATTCACCTCGGCTTTGGGAGCAATCATCATGGTGCCGCCGGTAAATTTGCTGTTGCTGAAGGTGAGGAACAGACACGGTCGACGGTCAAGCTCAGGCTCACCATCCACCCGCAAGGGAAATGGACGCCTCCGAAAACGCGCCAGGCAGATGAAAATGGATGACTGGTAACCAATTTCTCCCCAGCCGCTGAAACGGCGAGCGCGCAAGGTGGCCACGTCGGCGGAAAATCCCATGCTCAGAAGGTTGATGTAGTGCAACACCCCGGTCTGATGCGTCAACCGGAGAACGTCGCAGGGAGATGAACGCCGGGCCAGCAGCGCTTCAATGGCGAACTCCACCCCACGATCGCTGAAGTCGCGCAGGAAGGAATTGCCTGTTCCCAGGGGAAGAAACGCGAGCGTCGCCGGATCGCCGGTCTGCGATGGAAAGAGACCGTTGACGACTTCGTATGAGGTCCCGTCTCCCCCGACGGCAATAAATTTGCGATAGCCCTGCGCGTAAGCATCGCGAACCAGTGAAGTGGCCTGGCCCGGAGCGCTGGTCTCAACCATCTTCAGACTAATCCCGCCCGCCCTTAAGCGATCGAGAGCTGGTCCAACCAATTTGCGGCAACGCCCTCCGCCTGCGGCGGGGTTTACTACCGCCAGGAAAGTGCCGGGATCGATCACCGCTTGTCGCTCATAAGTTTTTAGAGCTCGACTACGGCGGCGCGGCTGAGCGTCTTGCGCATCTCTTCGGCCAGAGCCACGCGCTTGATCTTCATGGCAGCGGTGCGCGGGAAGTCTTTTTCCCAGACGACACATCCACCCACCCGCTTGAAATCAGGCAGGCGGCGGTTACGGGTGATGATCTCCTGCTTCAGAGTATCGCTGAGTTCCTGCGCTTGCCCTTCTGACCCCGGCTCCAGGCGGAGGACTAGTACCAGCATTTCGCGGACCAGGGTCTTTGCCGGCCAGATATAGTTGGCGGCGAAGATGCAGTACTCCTTCACCGGAATCCCGTCGAAGACAGTTTCAATGTCCTCCGGATAAATGTTCTTTCCGCCCTCGGTGACAATCATGTTCTTCTTGCGGCCGAAGAGTTGCAGATGTCCACTGCTGTCAAAGCGGCCCAGGTCGCCGGTGAGCAGCCAGCCGTCGACGATCGTCTCGGCGGTGAGTTCGGGGTCGTCCAGGTAGTGCGACATCACGGTCTTGCCGGTAGCCGCCACTTCGCCAATACCCTCCGCGTCCGGATTGAGCACCCGCAATTCCACGCCGGGCAGCGGCTTGCCCACGGTATCGGCGCGAAACGGTTTGAGATCGTTGAGCGTGAGCACGGTGCCAGCCTCGGTCAAACCGTATCCGTTAGCCACGGGAACGCCCAGATCGTAGAAGAACTGCAAGGTGGACGGCTCCATGAATGCGCCGCCGGTAAACATGGCGCGCAATTCACCGCCAAAAGCCTTGTGCACCTGGCGCAGCAGCACCCGGCTCAGCCGCACATCGGGACGCCAGCCGGTGAAGAATTTGTTGACCGCAATCGAACGCTCCAAAAGAAAGCGCTTGGGTTTAGACACAGCTTCCAGCTTGGCCTTGAGCCCGCGTTCCAGATTCTTCAGCACCATGGGAACCAGGCTGACATAGGTAATTTTGTAGCGCACGAAGGCGTCGCGCACGAACTCCGGCCGCAGCGTGCGCAAATGCACCACGCATGCCCCGCAGACGAAGGGTCCGATAAAGCCGACCATGAAATCGATGGCATGATTGGTGGGCAGAATACTCAAGTAACGTACGCCCGGCCAGAAGGGAAACAAAGCGATCAGCGCCTTGCACTGCTCCAGATAATTTTCATGGGTGAGCACGCAACCCTTGGGACGTCCGCCGGTCCCGGAGGAATAGACGATGCAGGCCACGTCCTGACGCTGGCGCGGTACGAACACCGGCTCACCCTTGCGGCGGAAATCCTCCCAGCGAAACGCCGCTGCCAGGTCCGCTCCGGGCGGCGCTTCGGTGACCAGAACCGTCTGCACGTTATATTCCTTGAACTCCGGCGATTGAATGATGGCGCGCCACAAGTAGTACTCGATCACCAGGACTTTGGCTTTGCTGTGCGCCAGCAACTGCAGGTGCTCGGCCGCAGTCAGCTTGTAATCAAGCGGCACCAGCACGCCCCCGCCATGGAAAATAGCGTAGGCTGAAATCAGCCACTTCGACTGATTGCCCATGATGATCGCGGCCCGGTCGCCGGGGGCGAACTCAGCGTCCTCAAGCGCGCGCGCCAGCGGCATGGCTATTTCTTTGAAATCAGAATAGGTAAGGCGCGTCTTTTCCTTGTCGCGGTCCGATTCAATCAGGCAGGTTTCATTCGGCCAACGGTCGAGCGCCTCGCGCAGCGCCGCGCCCAGGCTGTTGTATTTGTCGAGGTTAAGCATTAAAGACTTATTTCATCACAGAGGCACGGAGCCACGAAGAAAAGTCTCTCCAGAAACTCCGGCCTTTAAGCTGCAGGAGCTTCGATGATCTGGAATCCCAGGCTGCCGGCTTTCCATTTGAGATAGTTGATCTGCAGCTTGCGATGTTGGGCCTCGTAGAACTCCGCTCCTTGGTCCACGAATTGCATCCCGTAGCGGAGCATGCGGTAGACCAATCGGGCCAGCTTGGCGGCCATAGCCTTGATCGCAATCGGGGCGCCAAGTCTGGTTCTCAGTCGGCGAAACTGCGCTCCCAGATACGTATTGCTGAGTCGTAAGGTACTGGCCGCCATTCTCAATGCAGTCGTGACCCGATTGTTGGTCGGCAGCCGCCCTTTACCAATGACCTTATCGCCGCTGATTTTATTGTCCGGACACAGCCGCAGCCAGGAAACAAAATGGTGTTCCGTTTTCCATTTGCTCATATCCCATCCCGCCTCGCTGAGAATCGTCGTCGCGGTCATAACGTCGATCCCGTCAATCTGCGTCAGATCCGTACCGGTCGTGCGAAACAACTCTGTACGCAGGTCGAACTGTGGCGCATTCCCCTTCTTTTTCTTCCTAAGCCGCTCCTTCCGTTTCTCTTCCGGCAAATTCGCCCCTGCGCTCCGGTCTTCCCTTTGCTGGAGGTACTGCTGCAGCCGCTGATCGCACTCCGCCATCTGCTTCTGGCAAAACTCGTAACCATCCTGTTCCTGCTTCAGCACAAACAGCAGATCTTCTTGCCAGTTGCCCTCCAGACTCCGCGCGATCTCCTCCTCACTCGCCTTCACCCGGCAATCCCGAAGCCCAGCTAGCTGATGCGGATCGCGTTCGCCTGTCAGAATGGCCTTAACGATTGCTTGTCCAGTTATTCCGCTCACGTCACTTAACACATTCGCCAACTGGATATTCATCTGCGTCATCACCTTCTGTATCCGCTGGATGTGCCGCCCCGCCGCCCGCACTAGATCAATACGTTGCCTCCAGTATGTCCGCATCGTGCGAATCTCCTGCGAAGGCCGAAACGAATTCCGCAATAGCCCATAGGTGTGCAGCTTCATCAGCCATTGACTCTCTTGCACGTCGCTTTTGCGCCCCGGCAAATTCTTCGTCTCCCGGGCGTTGACCAAATACACTTCCAACCCAGCTTCTTCCAGGATGTCGTATACCGCGATCCAGTACACGCCTGTGGATTGCATGGCGACGGTCCGAATCCCGCATTGCTTCAAAAAATCGGCCATCTGCTTCAGTTCGGCTGTGGTGCACCCAAAGCGACGTACCGGTTCGCTCACTCTTGTCGGTGGCACAGCCACATAGTGGGATTCGTTGCCGATATCAATGCCAGCAGCATCCGGATGTATCACCTCCAGTTTGAGGTCTTCGCTCTGGATCTTCCGCGTCATCTCTCGCCGCTGCTTGCGGTTCATCTCGTGCCAATGGTTCGGCGTAGGGCGACAGCTTGCGTTCTTGGTTTTCTCCTCTTGTTTGGGTTTCATGCCAACCTACCACGCTGAAATTCAACTTGACTCGGCCCGGTCGGCGAAACTTCCACAGTCTCTCCAGCGGGGTCGGTCTTTATCCTTTTCAGGGTAAACGCCGCCACCATCTACACAATCGCCAATACCGGAGCCATGCTATTTATCGGGCAGGAACGCTCCAGAGAAAATACGGCCTTAGCTGCCGAGCCATGTTGTGCATCCGATTCTAATTGCGCCCAGCGCTCGATGGTACCGAGTGCTACTGAGAGAGTTTCTGACTCGGACAACCACCCCAACGGGGTGGCAGTTGCTATTTATTACCTCACCACCCCGGGCCGGCGAATGTCGAAGGACTGAGAACAGAGAACCCCAAACTGATAACCGGTTTTCTTCGCACTGGGCTCATCATGCAGTGTCGAGGTGCTTATCGCCGAAGGTTTACGGGCTGCTCTTCACAGCCGAGCCTGGATCCGGCTGGCAAGCGTTCTGAAGTCCGATACTCCCTGCAATTCATAGTCGGGGAGTTCGACGTTGAAATGATGTTCGAGCCGGGTGAGCAGATCCAGCGCCTGCAGGCTGTCAATCCCAAGGGTCTTGAAGAAATCGTCGTCGGGAGTGAGCTTCTCGCGCGGAACTTTGAATTGCGCCGCCGCCAGGTTGAGGATCTCTTCCAAAGTTTTTTGCTTGTCGGTCATCGCTAATTCCATTCTAGCCGAAAGAGGTCATGGCAAATACGGTTGCGCGTCTTTGCTTTCGACGAACTTCTTCAGTCCGGCCTCGACCGCAGGCTGGGTAAAGAGCTCGCAGAATATGTCGATCTCCTGTTGCAGTTCCTCGTAGGGGATCGGCTTGATGAACTTTTTGGCTGCAATCGCAGTGCGGCGGTCGAATTTACCGAGCTGAGCGGCAGTGCTCCGGGCCGCTTTCAATGACTCGCCTTCTCCCACTACCTGGCTTACCAGTCCGACCTGCTGAGCTTTGGTGGCGTTGAAGCTGCGCCCGGTGAGCAGGAGGTCGCGCACCACGGCGTTGCCCAGATCACGCTTCAGCCGCGGGATTCCGCCGAAGCCTGGGATCAGGCCCAAGCGCAGCTCGGGAAAACAGAAGCGCGCCATTTTGTCGGCGATGATCAGATCGCAGACCAGGGCCAACTCCAGGCCGCCGCCGAAAGTCACGCCATTGAGCGCGGCGATAGTCGTGAGCGGCGAGCTGTCGATGGCATTCATCACTTTGTGGATGCGCTCCAGAAACTCACGGACGCCCCTCGCCGCCGCCTGTTTTTCGAGGCCCTGAGCGCCGTGATAGAGTTCGCGCAAGTCGGCGCCGGCGCAGAATCCCGATTTCAGAGTGCTATAGAGAATCAGGGCGTGGGCATCGTTTTGCATCCGTTCCATCGCGGAGGCAAACTTCTCCAGCTCCTCGAGGGTAAGCGAACCGATCTCGTTGCAGGGATCGCGGTGCAGGGCCAGCTCGATGACCCCGTCTTTGAGCTCCCAGGAGAGCGTTTGGCCCTTAAATTGATTCATCTTCTATAAGCATACGTTGAAAATAGCGCCGACGGTTCGAGGGCAAGATGCCCTCGAGACAGCCGGCGGGACGCCGGCGCTACCTTCATGAGGCCTGCTTGACCGCGTACATTTCTTCGATTTCACTCTGCAGGCGCGCTGCAATCAGGTCGCGCTTGAGTTTGCCGTTGGCCGTCAGCAATCCGTTTTCGATCGAGAACGGCTCGGCGTGCACATGGAGCGCTCGAATCTGTTTGTAGTGCGGCAAGCCTGGATTTATCGCGTCCACCGCGGCCTGTACCTGTTCCCGGGTAACGTCTCCGGTCACGATGACCGATAGAAATCCGCGGCCGTTGCCCACCAGCACCGCCTGCTGAGCGCCGGGCAGGTTCTTCAGCAGCTCATCCTCGATGGGCTCCGGAGCAATGTTATGGCCTGAACCCAGAATGATCAGGTTCTTGATGCGCCCGATAATTCGCCAGTTCCCTGCCGCGTCGACTTCTCCCTGGTCGCCGGTATGAAACCAGCCGTCGTACAGCGCTTTGGCGGTTTCCTGCGGACGGTTCCAGTAGCCGGGAAAAATATTCGGACCACGCACGATAATCTCGCCGTTCTCGCCGAGCTTCATCTCGATGCCGCGGATAGCTGGACCCACGCGTCCCGGTTCGACGTGGCGAGGATCATCCAGGGTGCAGATTCCGGTGGTCTCGGTCAGGCCGTAAACCTGGAGCACTGAGATGCCGAGCATATTGAAATAGAGCTGTGTGTCCAAGCTCAGGGGGGCCGAGCCGCAGATCAGGGCTTTCAGGTTGTCGCCAATCATTTTTTTGCGGATGGTGGGAAAGATCGCGGCATTGGCCATGGCCAGCCAGGCGGAGTCGGAGAGGCGCGCGTGCCCATCCCGCTTGCGCATCCACGCTGCTTTGGCACGACGGTAGATGCCGAGTGCGAAGCCGCCGGTTTTCCAGAGTTGTTCGTCCACGGCTTTGCGCATGCGTTCGAGCAGCGCCGGCACGTTCAAAAAATAATCGGGCGCAGCGCCCCGCATTTCGCCCGCCAGCTTTCCCAGGTCCATATTCAGCGTGAGCAGATTGCGCCGCAGCAGGCAGGTCAGGAGCATGATCCACGAGCCGGCAAAGCAGAATGGAAGATAGTGGTACACGCGGTCCTGCCCGGGCTTATCTTCCATCAGTAGATCGAGGCGCGCTGAGGTGCAACCCAGCATGTGGCCCACGTTGCCGGCGGTCAGGATGACACCTTTGGCCTCGCCCGATGTCCCCGAGGTGTAGATGATGGTGACGGGATCCGATTCCGCCAGCTTTGGATTGCCGTTCACGCTGGCGCCGGGATGGGAAAATATTTCCTCGAATAAATATTGTGGAGGGGCGTCAGGCCAGGCTTGCAGAATGCCGTCGCGCAACGCGGCATCACCGCAGCAGATGATTGCCGGAGAGCAGTCCTGCATCATGGCAGAAAGTTCGGCTGCCGCCTGGCGCGCGTAGAGCGGAACTACGATCAGACCCTCCGCCATGATGGCGAGATCGAGCGCCGCCCAGTCGATGCTGTTGTGCGCCAGCAGGGCGCAGCGGTCGCCTTTCTTCAGGCCCTTGGACAATAGGAACGCACGGGCTTGCGCTATGTGTTTCAACAATCCGTGGCCGCCGAAGCCCCAGCTTACCTCTTGTATTGCCTGCTGATCGTGGAGCTCCCAGAGCACCGTCGTATTTCCGGCGGCTTCTAGCTGGGCGAAAATGTTTTCCAGAAAGTTCATGTAGTTGCGCAGGGGCGGGTGTCCTCACCCGCCCGGCGGAGCCACGCTCCGCTGTTTGTCCCCGGGCAAACAGAACCTCGGCCGAGCCTTGCTCGGCTGGGCAGGTGGGACACCTGCCCCTACGTGGTTCTTGCTAGCCGAAGGCTTCTACCAGTTGCCTCAGACCCTTGCTGATCGGCGGCAGGTAATCTTCCCAGCTCCATTCTCCCTTGCGGGTGGGGAACTCGGGATAGCGCCGCTGCACCTCTTCTTCGAAGTACACGCCCATGCGGGCCATCACCTTCAAATTCTTTACCACGGTCTGCCCGATTCCCACCGAGATCGATTCTCCCTGCGCGGCCAGCTTCTCGAGCGCTACCAGCAGCTTGGGCTCGAGATCCGGATCGTCCACGTTCATCAGCAGGTCCTGATGCCCGCGCTCGCGCATCAGGTTACGGATGCGTTCGTCCATGGTGATTCCGGCCGACGGCACCAGTCCCGGCATCGACGTCACAATGCCGTGATAGCGCGATGAAACCATCATGTGGCAGGCCCGCAGGATGCTGACCAGTTCGTGCATCTTGTAGTCTTCCGAACTCAGCACGGGGATGCCTCCGAGCTTTTCCGAGATGCGTCCCGCCGGTCGCGCGTCGAGGCGTTCGGTGGCGGCCAGGACCACGAAGACTTTGCGCTGCTTGCGGAATGCATCAACCGCGTTGGCGATGGCGGTGAGGTAGTGCTCCAGAGCGCGGTCCGCTGCCGGACCGGAGTTATGGAAGTACACCGAACGGTAGTGGCTGTCTTTGTAGGCCCCGGCCAGCGTACGCGCCGCAAATTTTGCCACCGACGCCTTCACCGGCCACTCGAAGGGATTGATGGGACAAACCACCAGCACCGGCGTACTGCCGTCCCATCCGATTTGCCGTAAGATCGCCCGGCCATATTCAGGCGGCGCGGGTTCGAAGGTCCAGGCCGTGTCGGTACCCAGCTCGGTGGGCACGCCCAGTTCGCGCAGCAGGGTCCGCGATTCTTCGTTGCGCGTGATCACCAGCGAATTCTGGCAATAGCGGGCGCACAGTTTCGCGATCAGCGGGTCCATGTGCCCCGCTTCGGCCCCGTAGCCGACGGAGAGCTTGTTCTGCGCGGCGGCAATGCCCAATGATCCAATCATCATGGTGGTAAGCGCATTGGCGAATTTGC
>CAWCPY010000007.1:0-12100 GCA_963797385.1 Terriglobia bacterium | reverse complement strand
ACTTTTCCACCCGAATAAAGACCCCGCTGGACGCATTCACCGCCACCCGCAGCTTGTAATCGTCGCGGTTGTTGCCGTAAATCACATGCCAGATCAGCTCATTGGTCGACCGACTCCAATCGAGTATGTACAGGACCGGAGTGTCAGGTTCCTTGGTGAGCAGCTTCTCGCCTCCATGTTTCTGGGCGGTTTCCAGGGCCTGGTCTGAATCCACCTTGAGGAAGGCGACGTCGAAAATCTGCGTGGAGGTATTGGTGGGACTATAAGTATCTTCGGTGCCCGCATTGATGCCGCGGTCGGACGAAACCTCTCCTGACCAGGTGTACGCCTTCACGCCGTGCTGCAGGGGAGAAGCAAAAGAAGCGCGCCACACCGCCGATTTTCCCTCTTTGCCCTTGGAGTCGTCGGTGATCATCGATTCGAGGCGGTAGGGCTGGGCATCGCGCGCCCAGCCGCGCGCGGTAATGAAAAGCTTCTGGAAGGCGGCCCGCCCGGTGACGAATTCCGCGGGCTTGGGCTGTGGCTTCTCGACTTGCGCCGGTTTGGACGTCTCCGACGAACACCCCGCCATCATCATCAGCGCGAGCATCGCCATCAGCAACTTCTTCATAGCCACCTTCCTGTCATGCGTATGAAATTTTGCAACCGGAAACGCCGGGATTATTCTACTAGACCAAGCACTCCGAGGGACCATGGATTCGTATCTGGAACGTTTGCAGCAGGCCATCGCTTCCGCCACTCGCGGCATGACCACCGACGAGTTGACTCGCCATGCCGAAGGGAAGTGGTGCGCGGCAGAAATACTCGAGCATCTCTACCTGACCTACGCGGGAACCCAAAAAGCTTTTGAACGCTGCCTGAAGGCCGGGAAGCCGCTGGGAGGAGTGCCCACGTTAAAGCAGAAGGTGGCCGTGGCCGCGGTCACGGACTTCGGATATTTCCCCAAGGGACGAAAGTCGCCCGATCAGGTTCTTCCCCGCGGCATGTCCGCGGAAAAAGTGGTTGCCCAGATCGGTCCCCGGATTGCCGCCATGGATGAGGTCATCGCGCAATGCGAACAGCGTTACGGATCGCGGGTCAGGGTGCTCGACCATCCCGTCCTCGGACCTCTGACGGCACGCCAATGGCGGAAGTTTCACCTCGCCCACGGACGCCATCACGTAAAGCAGATTCTGCAACGAAGACCATCTGCAGCCACCCGCTAACCACAAAAAAGCCTCCGGCCTGAACCGGAGGCTTTTGTGAACCCGGACATCAACGCGCTGACTATTCTCGCATCTTGGCCGGCACGCCAGCCTTGCGCGCCTGTTCCTTCATATCATCCAAGGCCTTCTTGGCGTCGTCGACGGCTTTTTGTTTCTGCGCGATCTGCTGTTTGTACTGGGCATCTTCCTTGTCCCACGTGGCCGAGCCGCGAAGCCGGTTGCCGGCGTCGGCATAGAAGGCGGCGGCGCGCAGGCGATACTCGCGCTGGCTCACATCCAGTTCGCGTGCGAGCAGGTCAACTTTGCCCTGCTGCGCGGCAATTTTCTGCTTCCAGTCGTCGGTCGTCTTCTGCGCGTCGGAGGCGTCCGCCGGTTTGCTCGCATCCTGCGCCGCTGGCGTGGTACCGTCCTGGGGTTGCGCGGAGTTATCGCCCGAGGTTGAGGATGCGTTGGCGTCCTCCGCGCCAGTCGATTCCGTGGCATTTCCCACAACGCTGATCTTGTCGGATGTGGGCAGGTTGTCGTTGTCGTACTTCTTGGCCGACGCCGGCTTTTCGTCCTTACGGACGCTGCGGGCATAGTCGCCCAGAGGCTCAGATTGCGCTCCGGCCAGAGTGACACAGCATCCCGCCAGAACGACTTCGGCCAGAACAACATATCCAATTCGCTTCATGAGATGCTCCGTTTCTTTCGGTCGTGCCGCTTCAATCGAGGCGGCATTCGACGTAGTCAATTCAAGCTTTCAAACCGGCCTTCGCGGCCTTCGCGCTGGCCAGAAACCCGCCAATCGTGCGATCCAGGTGCGCCGCCTCCGCGGCAATGTCGGACGCCAGCTGCCGCGCCAGTTCCGGGTCGCGGCTGGCCGCCAGCTGTTGGGCGTAGCCCGCGATGGTGGTCAGCGAGTTGCGCAGGCCCAGCGCCATTTCGGCGGACATTTCTCCGCGCAACTCCTGCTGGCGGCGAATCTCGGTCACTTCCGTGCGATCATTGATCAAACAAGCAACGCCCAGGCAAGCAGGGCCAGGGCCAGCCGCGCCCGGAGCTTCGCCGTCTGGCGCGTGCACCGAACTTACCGTGATATCCAGCGTGCGCTCCTCGCCGGCGGGGGTGCGATAGCGCGCTTCCAGGCGCTGAAACCGTGTCTTCTCCCGTAAGCTGACGTTCACCGCCTCGGCCAGGTTCGCGAACGTGGTCTCGGATGCGGAAATCAATTCGGCCTCGCGAAATATTTCCGCCGCGCTCATCCCGGCGGGCGAGGCGAAGCCCAGAATCTGCTTGGCCGAAGCATTGGCCTGCCGCACCAGCCCGTTGGGAGTGAAGAAAAGGACACCCGATGAGAGATTCGAGAGCACGGCGGCGCTGATGTTTTCCGATGTCTTGGCCCGCCGTCGCTCCACTACCTGCGAGCTTTGCAGTTCGTGCTTCTGCTGTTTCAGCTGCTGGATCACGGCATGATAGGTGTGCAGCGGGAAACTCTCGGATGCCGAAGATGCGGAGGCCTCGGAAAAAGAAGCGTCTTCGCTGATGCTCCGGCGTATTCGCTTCATCAGGAGCAGGCCCAGAACGAAAGCGAAGCCGGCGGCCACGAACATGAGCGCCATGCGCAGCACAATGGGATTGGTCACCAGTTTCACAGCAACCCCCAGTACCACTTGAGGAAGCTGTTGCCGTAGAAGAGTGCGACCATCGCCATCCCGCCCAGAAAAACGCCAAAAGGCATTTGATGGCGGCGCAGCGCAATGGCGGCCGATGCCCAGGCCCGCCGTCTGGCCTCCGCGGCGGATTCATGATTGAGTTTCATGCGCCGGCGGGTGCGCTTGATCCAAACCGCCAGCACGGTGGACACACCAAACAGCGATCCCGCAATCGATGCCGAGAAAAGAGTAAAGATGGTCAGCTTGGCGCCCAGAAACGCGCCCACCATGGCCATCAGCTTCACGTCGCCAAAACCCATGCCTTCCACGCCCCGTGCCCGCAGATAGATGGCGCCCGCGCCATAAATAAAAGAAGCGCCGACGACGGCGCCCAGCACGGCGTCCACCAGCGACAGCAGGTGCCAGGAAACATCGGAACTCACGGGCAAAGACACCAGGCCAGGTAAGAGTTGCGAAGCCAGATCATTGACCGGAACCAGCAGGCTCAGGCCCAGTCCCAGGGCCAGCCCCGGCAGGGTCATCTTGTCCGGCAGAAGCTGGGTTTCGGCATCGGTAAAGATCAGGCCCAGCAACAGAAATCCGAAAGCGCAATATTTGAGGGTGGCGAGGCTGGCGCCAAAGTGCGCGTAACAGGCCAGGAAGATTCCCCCGGTCAGAAGTTCGACCGCCAGGTAGCGCGGCGAAATGTAAGCTTTGCAGTTGCGGCAACGGCCGCGCAGAATCAGCCAGCTCAACACCGGAATATTGTCGTAAGCCCGGATAAGGTAATCGCAGCGGGGACAACTCGAGCGTGGCCGCACCACGGACAAGTCCCGGGGCAGGCGGTAGATACACACATTCAGGAAGCTGCCGAAAGCCAGCCCCAGTACGAAAATCGCCGATGCCAGAACAGGGTCCACCCTTATCCTTTGCGCAAATTCCTTCCGATTTACACCGATTATACGGTGATTATGAAGGCCGCCTTGAGTACGAAAGTCACTGACCGTGAGGCGTGTCCGTGTGGCGCGGGCGCCCCCGCCCGCGGCCTTTGACTTGGACTAGAGTTCGACCTTAGGCTTTGACTTTGACCTTGACCCTCGAGACGAAGTACCGGCGGCCCTTGACCTTAAGCTCAACCCTCGTGGGCGAGGGCGCCCGCTCCACACGTTCCAAAGCCGGATAGTCGCCTATGATCATCACAACGGTTATAGTTATGGCTTGCAGGAAGAAGCAGTGAATCCCAGACAGTCTCTCGCCAAATCGCTCCCCGCGTCCGGTCACAGCGCTCCCAAGCTGCTCTTCCCTTTCCTCGACCTGAAGGCGGAATATGCCACGATGAAGGAGGAAATCGGGACCGCTGTAGAGAAGGTCCTCGAGAGCCAGCAATTCATCATGGGCCCCGAGGTCAGGCAATTGGAAGCTGAAATCGCGGCCTTCATCGGCTCTCGTTTTGCCTTGGGCTGCGCCTCCGGATCGGATGCGCTCCTGCTCGCGCTGATGGCCCTCGGAGTTGACTCGGGAGATGAGGTCATCACCCCGCCTTTTACCTTCGTGGCCACAGCCGGCAGCATTTCGCGGCTGAAGGCCAGGCCGGTCTTCGTGGATATTGATCGCGAGACTTACAACCTGGATCCGGCGCTCCTGGAAGCAGCCATTACCAGCCGTACCAAAGCGATCATGCCGGTCCATCTGTTCGGACTTGCGGCCGAGATGAAAAAGATCAACGAAATCGCGCAGGCCCACCGCCTGCCGGTGATCGAGGACGCGGCCCAGGCGATCGGCGCTCGCTACCATGACAAATATGCCGGCAACCTCGGCGCCTGCGCCTGCTTCAGTTTCTTTCCGTCAAAAAATCTGGGCGGGGCAGGCGACGGGGGAATGATTACGACCAACGATCCCGAATTGGCCGACCGCATCTCTGTGCTGCGCGACCACGGCAGCCGCAAGAAGTATCAGTACGATCTGCTGGGCATGAACAGCCGACTGGACAGCCTGCAAGCCGCAATCCTGCTGGTGAAGTTCAAACATCTCGAGGCCATGGCCCAGGCTCGCCGCCGTAACGCCGATCGCTATTGCCAGTTGTTCCGGCAGGCTGGCCTGGAAAAGTTGATAGCCCTGCCGGTCCAGCCTGAGGGACTGCATCACGTTTACAACCAGTTCGTGATTCGCACGCCGCAGCGGGACCACTTGCGCGAGCATCTGCGCGATCGTGGGATACCCACCGAGATCTACTATCCTTCTCCACTTCATCTTCAGCCCGCCTTTGCCGGTCTGGGCTATGGCCCGGGGGCATTTCCGGAGTCCGAAGAAGCCAGCCGGCATGTCCTGGCCGTGCCCGTGTTTCCGCAAATGACGGAAGAGCAGCAGAAAATAGTAGTGAACGGAACGGCGGAGTTCTTTGTGTAGAAAGAACCTGAAGATCAAGCCGAAGTTTAAGGGTCCAACCGATGACCGACTCCCCGGAAAGGCCGCCAGGCGACCAGTCCGAAACGCTGGGTTCCGCCTAAGCGCTACTCGCAGATATTGATTGATTTCCCCCTCTTATCGCTTTTCATGATTCTCCGTAACTCTGATCGACTTATCGGTTGTGAATGGCCCATCGTGTCGTCGGCCTGCCTCGGCCTGCGGCACTCCATGTAAGTGTCGGGGCCGCTGCGGTTGTTGGTCGCTGGGAACCGTTCCAAAAGTCAGTGATCAAGTTGCTGCATCTTAGGCGTGTGCGCCGGTGAGCCGAGACCTCCACGGGCCAAATCGCCCGCTGGTAGCGGGGTCGTGGTTGCCTGTGCAAAACTTTTAGCGGGGCTTTTGCTACTATGCACGGGCCGCAATTCGTCGAGCTCATGGTGCTGTTCCCAGTCCTGATGCAAACTCGGGAACACCTGTTTGCAGCAGTGATCTCGCGTTCCAGTTCTCACATCTCGATGCGCTAAGGACGTGGCATTCGGTTTTCAGTACAAAGAAGTTAATGACCGGTGTCCTGCTTTCGGGTAGACAGCCGCTGAATATCGAACTGGCACACTGAGCGTAGGTCTTCAAGAACTCAGCAATCGGAAATTTGAAGCGTTTCTAAGGTCCCGCTGTCCCTCTGGCCAATCAGGGAATGGTTCGCCATTCCCTATCCCAAAATGCAAACGAGGATTTCTATGAAGAGGATGAGTGTTTTGGTCTTGGCAACTCTTTCCCTGGCAGGTTGCGGCGGAGGAAACATGCCTTTCGCGAGCCCCCATGATACCGAGAATATCGCCAGCGGGCCTAACAGCCATGTAGCAGCTCCGGCTGGCGCGACGTTTTTTGATGACTTCTCGAAGGGGTCGCTCGACACTTCCAAATGGATCGTCTCCAATTGGGGGGCTCCTGGTGGAGGCAAGTTCGTTCCATCGTATCTCGACTTCTCCTCCGGGATGCTGCGGATCAAAGTCACGCAGACGTACACCTCGACCGGCGGAATCTCCTCGGTCGGCGGCGAGTTGCAGTCCAAAAAGACCCTCGGCTTCGGAACCTACAGGTGGGTCATCCGCGCTTCTTCGACTTCAAGCACTCCCACAGGATCCGGCGTAGCAGTCTCCGGCCAGATCAGCTCGGGCTTCGTATTTGTGAACAACTCACAGACAGAGATCGACAGCCCGGAGATTGAAGGACAGAATCCCGGTAAGCTGTGGTGGACAACCTGGGCTGGCCTGAACCGGAAGCAATCCACCTCGACGCAAGCGCCCTTCGCCCCCGAGAAAGGCTTTCACTATTACAAGTGTGTGTGGACGCGAACGGGAATCAAGTTCTATGTGGACGGCGTGCTGGTGTCCTCGCACACCGGCGTCGTCCCGCAAACTCCAGCGTACGCCATGATCAACCACTGGGGAACGAACAGCAGGGGCTGGGGCGGTCTGGCCACCACCAACATCACCCGCTACATGTTTGTGCGGAGTTTCAGTTTCGTCCCACTTCCCTAGCCCAACCGCTTAGCCTTGCTTAAACCGCTCATTGACGACAGCCATCGGGGCGGCTTTTGATGGCGGGTAGTTGTTCCGTGGCCCATCCGGGCCATTCCCGCTCAAGGGCCGAGCCAGTATGCTGCCTTTGAGCAGACTTCGGGGGAAGGGTTGTTCGACGAGCGTCCCAGCACTCTAACGAGTCTGGGACGTTTTGGTTTGCGGTTTTACTGACAGCTTTTATCGCTTCCCCTTATATCCAGCAGTTTGAGCAGTAAGGGACCTATCAATGCGGAGAGTTGTTCTTCTCGTTTTATCGCTGTTCATTGTTTCACGATCTGTTGCCCAGAACGAGACCGGACCGGCGATAGAGTCGGTCCGCAGCTCACCTGCGGCGAATCCGCCCACCTTTAGCGACACTTTCTCGGGCGGAATGCTAGATGCGACCAAGTGGTTTGTAGATACTGGGCGAGCTCCAGGAAATATTCCGGGGAAAAACAGCGGCACGCTCAACCCAAAGAACGTAGACCTCATCACCGGCATGTTACGGCTGACCTTGACTCAAAGCGTTTCGAATGGGCTGGCTACTTCGGAGGGAGCCGAAATTCGCTCGAAGCAATTATTCGGTTATGGGAGCTACGTATGGGTGGCGCGCGCAGCCTCTACCTCAGACACGCCGAACGGCGTCGGCTCGGCGGTCTCCGGTACCGTTACCGACTTCTTCAACTTCATCAACGACAGCGAGACGGAAATTGACTTCGAATACCAGGGCACATCGCCTTCGACGTTGGAGATGACGAACTTTTCCACGGTGTCAAACAGCCAGAGCACTAACACGCCTGTTTCCGGGGCGGAAAACAGCTTTCACGAGTACAGGTATGTCTGGCGCGCCGCCAGGATTGAGTTCTATGTGGACGGGAAGCTGGTCTCGACGCATACGGAACATGTTCCGTCCTTCCCCGCAGCAGTGCTGATCAATCTATGGGGAACGAACTCCAGTTTGTTTGGCGGAGTGGCTACCGACGGCGTCACTCGTTATCTTTACGTGTCATCGTTTTCGTACACACCTTAAGCCCAGAGCGGAAGCACCAAAGGCGAACCGATCCCTTTTGACCCGCTCAACCCGTGTCAGATGCGCCCCCTCAAATGCGGCAGGGAACGCAGGAGAATGCCGCCTAACTATGGCGTGTACTTGAAGGTGCTGACGTACATGTACCGCGTCGGGCCAATCGTGGCCATGCCTCCCCACGTGGACTTGTTCGTCCCCCAGGCACTGAAAAGAAATGGCGCGGCAATGCTGGGTACCGCCTGGGTGTGATGGACGACAAGCTGACCGTCCACGTACCAATCCACATAACCCGGCTGCCACACAATCTTGAAATCGTGGCTGTTCCCCTGGTCAAAACCAAAGACCTGCGTGTCCTGGAAGTTCGAGACTCCGTGCCAG
Source organism: Terriglobia bacterium (assembly GCA_963797385.1). Lineage (GTDB taxonomy): Bacteria > Acidobacteriota > Terriglobia > Terriglobales > Acidobacteriaceae > JAIQFF01. The sequence continues at coordinate 3,888 of CAWCPY010000007.1, read as the reverse complement.
TTCGTGCAGTCCACAGCGTCCGCCTTGTTCCCCACCTGCTCCATGTCAATTTCGGTTTCGGAGTTGGGCGCGTACAGGAAGCCCGTGGTAATCGAACCCGAATAGACCCCGGCCACCCTCGAGGTGAACTCAAACGTGCCGTAGCCGAATTTCTGCTTGGTCATGACTTCTGCCCCGCTGGACAGAATCTGGCTGCCGCTCTGGGTCTGGGTCAGGGACAGGACAAGTTCAGATCCAACGGTCACGTTCATAGGATCGAAGGTGCCGACGTTGCCATTCGCGTTGCCCACCGGGGGTGCGGATCCGCCATGCGTCTCCCAGTCGTAGCCCGAAAAGGTGAACGTGCTCGGACCCGTCACACTTCCCGACCCGCTGCCACTTCCCGACCCGCTGCCGCTGCCTGACCCGCTGCCGCTGCCTGACCCGCTGCCACTTCCTGAACCGCTGCTACTTCCTGATCCGCTGCCGCTGCCTGATCCGCTGCTACTTCCCGAACCACTGCTGCCGCTGCCCGACCCACTACCAGAACTCCCGCTACTGGAAGACCCGCTGCCTGAGCTGCCACTGCCTGAGGACCCGCTGCTGGAACCACCCGAAGACCCGCTACTCGAGGTACCGCTACCCGAAGACCCGGTGCTGGATCCGCTGCCTGACCCGCTGTTGGAGCCGGTGCCATCCGACGATCCGTTGTGGGGAGGCGTGGTGGGCATGATCCCGCCACCACAACCGACTAGGAAAAGGCCCGCCACCACTACAACGCCAATCCTCAGCATGAAATTTCCTTTGATCATGGGGATAGGGATTGAACAGACCAACCCCTTATGGCCAGAGTGACTGCCGGGGCCCAAAAGCAAGGTCAAATTTCAGATTGCCGAACTCTGAAGATTTCTCTCGGCGTCCCGGCTCAAATCCCCTACGGCCCGCTCTTACCAACCCGCTTGGTAACTTCGCCCGTTCGTTACTTCCTAAAGCGAAAGTAACATCACGTCGTCAGAGCGCCCTGTTACGGAAGGACGTGGCGGAGACTAGAACTGCCGGGATACGTTGCGATAAGGTTTACCGCGTCCATTTTGAGGACCCGGACAAAAACAACGAGAGCTAAAGCAATAGACGAAGAAGCGGCAGCCACAGTATAGCAAGACTCACAGTTCCGGGTTTTCCACAGGCTCCGTCGACCGCTGAAAAAATAACTGAGTCGGTTGTCATTTGAGTCTTGCGCTCGCCTTCGGATTTTCTGGGTTCCTGACCAACAGACGCTCAGAGTTAACGTTGGTTCCGGCTGGTCATCCAATTCCCTTGGCAGGTCGAGCGCTCCCTCATTTCTCGAAGCGAAGTTTCCTCTCGTAGACTCGTGAGTCTGATGCACTACGGGTCCCCGCAGCATCTGCGAGCTGCCTGTCTGCGACTCCAGCGCAAGTCGGCAGCATCTGCCCCGGTCGGCGAAACCAATCTTGTTCGCGCCCATGTTCCACCGAAGTGCAAGCCTTTGCGGTAACTGTTACCGAAAATGTGCTCAAGACCTCGGCTGCGGACACCTGGTTTTGGTCTTCTGCGTGCTTTTGACCCTATGAGGCGGTGTCGCTTTCGCCTGACGATTGTTGATCAGGAACAGTTTCCGGCTATTCGCACTTGCCGGAGGAAATAGTGGGGCCGAGTGAAGCTTGTATCTGTAGTCTTGGTAACTCTTTTCCTTCTCGGGTGCGGCGGTGTGAATTCTCAAGCCCCGAACCCACCCTCTGTGGCGATATCAAAGGACCCAGTCCTGACCAGGATTAGCCTGTCCCCCGCAACCGCTTCGATTCATGTGGGTGAGGAGCAAGCTTTCCTTGCTCAGGCTTTGGACCAGTACAACCATCCCATGACTGGAGTTACGTTCGACTGGAGTTCCTCCGATGATGGTGCTAACGGCAATGCCATCGCGATGTTTCACGGCGGAGTTGCCACGGGGGTATCGGCCGGCGTAATGCACGTCACGGCGTCAGCTTCAGGAGTAACTAGCGCACCCGCGGCTCTGACGGTACTCGCCCCTCTTCCGACCCTGGCCACCATTCTAGTGACTCCGTCGCAACCGTCAGTCTTGGCGGGAGGAACCCAGCAGTTCAGTGCCGTGGGTAAGGACCAATATGGAAACGAGATGAGCGGAATAGCGTTCACGTGGTCCAGTGCAAATCCCGCCACTGCGACCGTCACCGAAGCCGGGCTGGCAACCGGAGTGGCACCGGGAACCACTGCGATCAACGCATCGGCGCATGGAGTCCTTGGGAACGGTAGCGTTTTGACTATCGTCAGGCCGGCCTCTGTGCTGAACAGCATTACAGCAACACCAACGACGGCCAGTGTTCAGGCAGGGAACACGGTGCCGTTTACGGTCGTAGGTTTCGATCAATTCGATACTCCAATGACCGGGATAACGTTCTTGTGGACTAGTTCCGACCCCACCATAGCAACGGTCAACGCTCTTAACGGAGAGGGCCAGAACACAGGTATTGCTACTGGAGTAGCGGCAGGTGACGCAACCATCACGGTGAGCGCTAACGGCAAGTCCGCTCCCTCCATTCACCTGACGGTCAAGCCGGCCCCGCCCGTGCTCACCACGCTAGGCATCTTCCCGACAAACGCCACCATCGAGGTGGGTCAGACGCAGTTCTTTACCGTCACCGGATTCGATCAGTTTGGGGCGCCGATTGGCGTCGCCTCCGCAGTCTGGGATTGTGCCTCAAGCGCCGCGACCGTAAGCAATAGTGGTGTAGCCACTGCCGTGTCTCCGGGCTCAGCGCAAATCACCGTCACAGCGGGCGGAATTACCGGGCATGTTTTCCTGACCGTAACCGTTCCTCCGCCCCCTCCACCGGCACCTCCGACTATTTCTCGCTTGTCGCCGCCCATGGCTTTGACGGGCAGCGGCGACCTGAACTATCTCACCATCACCGGCACAAATTTTGGCACCAACGCCGTAGTCAACTTCGGCTCAAACGTTCTCACTCCGGTTTCCATCAGTGACACTTCGATCTCAGTGGTGGTACCGGCGGGCGAACTGCAGGCACCGGCGTCACCGCTCGTGAGCGTGTCGAACCCGGAACCGGGCGCGGCCACCTCGAACGCCCTTCCTTTCTCCATCACAGACAAGGGATTTGTCTCTATCGACTTCGATGACGGGTATCAGTCCATGTACGACAATGGCTTGCCCATCTTCGACGCAGCCGGAATCAAGACAACGCAGTACATCGTCACGGGCGGTTTTCAACCTGATGACGACGGCGTGGGTTGCGGCTGCATGGTAGGCGTGGGCGCCGACGGCTTCGTGACCTGGGAAGAGGTGCGCGCCATGGCCGCCAGGGGACACGAAATCGGTGCGCACACACAAACCCATCGGCACTTGTCACTGCTTACCCCGGAACAACGTACCGCTGAGATAGCCGGATCAAAGCAGGACCTGATCGCTCAGGGCCTTTCGCCGCTTACTTTTGCCTACCCGTATGGGGACTATGGGTATCCCAATGGCTCAATAGGACTGACTGTCAAGAACGCCGGCTACCTGGGCGCACGCGACTCCGACACCGGCTACAACGGCATCGGTTCCGGACACGAAGATGGCTCCAAGCCCTACTATCTATGGAGCGAGGCCGGAGAAGAGGATTACAACACCACGCTGGACAATTTGACCGGATTCATCGACTACGCCGTTTCACAAAAGTTGTGGCTGATCATCCTGCTGCACCGGGTGGACGACAACAGCCCCGGCGGAAGGTCGATCAGTATCAGCTCCGAACTACTTCAAGGGATGGTGGATCACATCTTGGAAAATCACGTCAACGTTGTTACGAACTCTGAAGGGTTAACCATCGAAAACCTGAACGGACAGACGTCACCTTTCACCTTTCCGCAATA
>CAWCPY010000006.1:0-286974 GCA_963797385.1 Terriglobia bacterium | reverse complement strand
ACAGGAGCGGCGGCGGTTGAAGATCAGAATGTTGTGATCGAAAACGGAAAGATCGCGGCAGTCGAGAAGGGCGCCGATGTGGCGGCAGTCGAGGGCACGACCGTTCTCGATCTTCACGGGTACACGGTGATGCCGGGCATCGTGGGGATGCACGACCACCTTTTTTACATTGTGCGGCCCAATCTCGACAGCCGCAGGCATTTTGACAATCCTGTCCTGGTGCACGCAGATGACGTTCTCCGCGCCCCGGATGTATCTGGCCGGCGGAGTCACGACCCTGCGCACCACTGGCAGCGTCGAACCGTATGCCGACCTGAACCTGAAGAGCGACATCGATGCGGGCAAGCTGCCGGGGCCGCATCTCGACGTTACCGGACCCTACCTCGAGGGCAGCCAGAGTTACTTTATCCAGATGCCGCACCTGACCGGTCCCGATGACGCGCGCCAGACGGTGGACTACTGGGCCGATCGCGGCGTGACCTCGTTCAAGGCGTACATGAACATCACCCGCGCCGAACTGAAAGCCGCGATCGATGCGGCCCACAAGCGCGGGATCAAAGTTACCGGCCACCTCTGCTCGGTGACTTACAAAGAAGCGGCCGAGCTGGGCATTGATGATCTTGAGCACGGCTTTTTCGTCAACACCCAGCTCGATGCCGGCAAGAAACCCGACGTCTGCAGTGAAAGCGAGGGCGACGAAACTCTGGCTCGCATGGATCCGGACAGCCCCGAGGCGAAAGACCTGATCAAGACGCTGGTCAGCCATCACGTGGCCATCACATCTACCCTGCCGGTCTTCGAAAGCTTTCGGGGCGCAGGGTTTCCGCCAGTGCGGCAGCAGGCCCTGGACGCAATGACTCCGCAGGCCCGTGAAGATTTCTTCCTGCTGCGGCAGCGGCCGCCTACTCGGCGCCGCCGCCGAAAATCGACCCGGCGCTGCTGTGGAAGCATGACCTGGAACTGGAACGGGCATTCGTCGCCGCGGGCGGATTGCTGCTCGCCGGTCCCGATCCCACCGGCCGGGGCGACGTGCTGCCAGGATTTGGGGACCAACGCGAGATTGAACTGCTGGTCGAGGCCGGATTTTCGCCAGTCGAGGCCATCAAGATTGCCACACTGAACGGCGCTGTTTACATGGGGAAAGACAAGCAGATCGGCTCGATCGCCGCGGGAAAGAATGCGGACCTGGTCGTGATCAAGGGAGATCCCTCGAAACAGATTTCAGACGTCGAGAATGTCGAGATCGTGTTCAAGGATGGCGTCGGGTATGACTCGCGGAAGCTGCTGGACTCGGTGCGGGGACGGTACGGACAGTATTGAATTATCTAGACAACGGAGTGCCTCATTTGTCGCGTCTTTTGCGAAAGTGGGGTATTTATGGCGGAGAGGCGTCCCACGCACTGCCGGGCTTTGCCCGGCTGGACAGCCGAGGGGGGATGTTGACACGCGGTTCGGGGTACTGAATCGCCCCTCTTGCTTCCGGTTTAGGGCTGCAGTTATTTTGTTGGAGTGCTTCGACGATTCCTCACGATAGTTTTGCTGGCTTCGTTCTGTCGGCCAGCCCTGGCACAGATCGCGCCATCTCAATTTCCCGCCGGCAAAGTGATTCCCAAAGTTGTTTGCAGTGCGGACAGCAACCAGAGTTATGCCTTGTACCTGCCTTCTACTTTTTTCGCCACGCGAAAGTGGCCGATCGTCTATCTCTTTGACCCTCTTGCCCGGGGTGAAGTTGCGGTGGAAGCGGCGCGGGCGGCGGCGGAGAAATTCGGATACATCGTCGTCGCCTCGAACAACTCCCGAAACGGCCCCATGGCGGACTCTACCTCGGCCGCGAATGCGGTATGGCACGACACGCAGGAGAGGTTTCCGGTCGAAGAACAGCGTCGTTACCTGGCTGGGATGTCGGGTGGAGCGCGCCTGGTCACGGCCATCGCGGTGTCCTGCAACGGTTGCGCTGCCGGCGTGATCGCCAATGCCGCCGGCTTTCCTATCGGCAGGGCGCCGCAGCGCAACATGAAATTCGCCTACTTTGGCGCCGTGGGCAATGCCGACTTCAACTATGGCGAATTCGTGGACTTGAGGAAGAAGCTGGAAGAGGCCGGGGCGCAGTACCGGATCCGCATCTTTGATGGCCAGCATGGATGGGCGCCGCCGGAGGTATGGCTGGAGGCGCTCAACTGGATGGATATTCGAGCCATGGCAGCGGGGCTCCCTGCCGCGCGATCCGGCGCGCATCCGGCAGACGGCCGATGAAGAACTGGCCCGGGCCCGCGACTGGCAGGCGAAGAACAAATTGCTGGCGGTGGTGCGCGAGTATGCGTCTCTGGTGCGCGATTTCAAAGGCCTGATTGACGTAGGTCCTGCCGAAGCTTCGCTGGCTGAACTCGGCAAGAACAAGGCGGTGCGAGCTAGAGGAAAAACAGGAGGCTTCCATGCGCTGGAGCAGCAGGCGCGGATCAGCGATCCCCTGGCTCAGCAAATGTCGGCCATTGCATCGGGTGACAGCGATAACGTTGACCTGAACGCCCTCAAACGCGACTTGGCCGATCTTAAGAAGCGCGCTGACAGTATGCCGAAATCGGACGACTTGAAAGTACTGGTGGTGCGGCGGGCGCTGGGAGGACTGGTGATCGCGGCGTATGAGGCCGGGCAGCACAGCATGGAGGGCAAGGACTATCGGGCGGCGCTGGCCTATTTTGATCTGGCGGCAGCGGGATCGGCGAATCCGGCCTTTGCGCACTACCAGAGGGCGCGCGCATACGCGATGCTGTCTGACAAGAAAGGCATGTTGGCTGAGTTGCGGCTGGCCTTGGCCGGAGGACTCCATGATGAATCGGCGCTGACTGGCGGGGAGTTTAAGTCCTTTCAGGGGCTGGCGGAGTTTCAGGCGCTGGCGGCGGAGTGGAAGGCGGCCGGCGAGAAGAAACCGGGCAATCAGTGAGTTGCGGCAGCCATACAGCAGGTCCCTCGACTGCGCTCGGGATCACAGTTTTTTTAGGGGCGCGTTGGCCCACCCTTTTCCCGCTGGTGCTCTGCTACCACGACTCCTAGGCTGCCTCACCCTTGCGTTTTTTTGCAAGGGTGGGGATTTCTCTCTTACCCGTAGGTATGGAATGCAGAGAGCAGGTGGGGATGCAGGGGCACCTGCGGGATAGATTTGAGATCCCCACCCTTTTCGCAAAGAGCGCGAAAAGGATGGGGCAGCCTCAGTGGTGGCGATCCCTACTTCGGAATGAAGAAGGGTGGGCCAGCCCGGCTGGCGGTTCCGGTTCACTAAGAGCTGCTTTCCGGTTCCCTTCGGCCCATCAATCTGGTTCCTCCCGGAAAATGGCCGAGCCTTGCTCGGCTGGGCAGGTGAGACACCTGCCCCTACGTGAGCACTGGAAAGAATAAAGGCCGCGATGTCTTTATCGCGGCCTTTCAAGACTCCGGACGGGCGGGACGCCCGTCCTCCATTTTTTGGGTGGTTAGTGACGACCTCCGCCGTGTCCGCCGCCGCCGAAACCGCCGCGGCCACCGCGGCCTGGGCCGCCTCGGCCACGTCCCCGGCCACCGCCTCCGCCGCCGGGGCGACGTCCGCGGTCACCACCTCGATCGGGGCCACGATCTCCGCTGCGTTCCGGGCCGCGGTCTGCACCGCCGCCTCCGGCTACCGGGGCGTCGCGATTGAAGTTGGGTTCGTCGTCGGCGAAATCGGCGCCGCCTTCGATGGTCAGGGCGGGGGCGTGAGCGGGTTCACCGCCGCCTTCTCCTCCGCCGTTTTCCGGCGGAAGTTCGCCGCCACCCATCTTCGCGCGCTGCTCCTTGAGGATCGCTTTGCGCGACAGCCGAATGCGGTTGCCTTCGACAGCCAGCACCTTTACCAGCACCTGGTCGCCTTCTTTCAGTTCGTCGCGAACGTCCTTGATGCGGTGCTCGGCGACTTCGCTGATGTGCAGCAAGCCGTCGGTGCCGGGGATGATTTCGACGAAAGCGCCGAAATCAGCCAGGCGGGTGACTGTGCCCAGATAGGTTTTGCCGATCTCGGCCGTGGCCGTGAGGTCGCCGATGATCTGCAGGGCCTTGGCGGCCGAAGCCTCGTCGTTCGAGGCTACGTTGATCTTGCCCGAGTCCTCGACGTCGATCTTCACGCCGGTGCGCTCGATGATGCTGCGAATCATCTTGCCGCCGGGCCCGATGACGTCGCGAATCTTGTCCACCGGAATCTGCAGGGTGTAGATACGCGGAGCGAAGGACGAAACCTTCTCGCGGGGAGCGGAGATGACCGCGTTCATCTTGTCGAGAATGTAACAGGCGTCCGCGCTGGGCCTGAGCCATGGCTTCGCGCATGATCTGCGCCGTGATGCCGCCGACCTTGATGTCCATCTGCAGGGCGGTGATGCCGTCTTTAGTGCCCGCGACTTTGAAGTCCATGTCGCCGTAGTGGTCTTCGGCGCCTGCGATGTCGGTCAGGATGGCGTAGTTCTCGCCTTCCTTGACCAAGCCCATGGCTACGCCTGCGACCGGAGACTTCAGGGGAACGCCGGCGTCCATGAGCGACAGCGAGGCTCCGCAAACTGTTGCCATCGAGGATGAACCGTTCGACTCCAGAATGTCGGACACCACGCGCATGGCGTACGGCCAGTTGTCTTCGCCCGGAAGGACGTTCGTGATGGAACGTTCCGCCAGCGCGCCGTGGCCGATTTCGCGGCGGCCTGCGCCGCGCAGAAACGCAACTTCACCAACCGAAAACGGCGGGAAGTTATAGTGCAGCATGAAGCGTTTTTTGGCTTCGCCTTCGAAGACTTCGAGGCGCTGCATGTCGTCGCTGGTGCCCAGGGTGGTGGTGACCAGGGCCTGGGTTTCGCCGCGGGTGAAGATGGCGGACCCGTGGGTGCGGGGCAGGACGCCGACTTCGATCCAGATATCGCGGATCTGGTCGAAGGCGCGGCCGTCAGGACGGCGCTTGTGGTTGATAACCTGCTCGCGGAAAATGCGTTCGCGCAGGGTCTCGAAGTAAGTCTTGAATTTTTTCTGCGCGGCTTCGTCTTCTGCGGGGATAGCAGCCTGCAGACTCTTCTTGAGTTCCCGGACAAGAGTGTAGCTTTCCGCCTTGGGATGCTTCTCGGTGTCGAGGCGGTCGCTCAGGTCGGCGCCCACCCGCGACTTCAGATCGTCGTAGTAGGCCTGATCGAACTCGGGAGGAGTGACCTGGCGCTTGGGCTTGCCGCCTTTCTGGCGCAGGTCGTTGATGGCGGCGCAAATCTTCTTGATTTCGGTGTGGGCGAACTCGATGGCGTCCACCACCGTTTCTTCCTTCACTTCCTTGGCGCCGGACTCGATCATCACGATGCCTTCGGAAGTTCCGACCACCATGATGTTCAGCAGGCTTTCGCGCATCTCGGTGTAAGTGGGGTTGATGACGAATGCGCCGTTCACCAGGCCGACGCGCACGGCGCCGATGGGGCCTTCGAACGGGATGTCGGAGATGGTCAGGGCGGCGGAAGCGCCGTTGATGCCGGCGACGTCAGGGTCGTTCTCGGTGTCGGCGGAGAGGACGAAGGCAATGACCTGGGTCTCACAGCGGAAGCCATCCGGGAACAGGGGGCGCACCGGGCGGTCGATCTGGCGGCTGGTGAGAATTTCACGCTCGCTGGGACGGCCTTCGCGCTTGATGAAGCCGCCGGGGATGCGTCCGCCGGCGTAAGTGTATTCGCGGTAATCGACGGTCAGGGGGAAAAAATCGATGCCTTCGCGGGGATCGGGGTTGGCGGTGGCCGTGGCGAGAACGACGTTGTCGCCGATGCGCACAACGACGGAACCGTGCGCCTGCTTGGCTAATTTCCCAGTTTCAAAAGAGATGGTTTTACCGCCGGCAAGTTCAACCGATACTTCCTGTTTCATGATTCATTTCCTTTTGGCAGGAGGACACTCGCGCGTGCGTCTGGAGAGGCGGCACGGTTGAAGGGCAAGAGCCAGTAGCGTTCTGGGAGGCCGGAAACACACCGTTCGCGGCTTTTTCCTTGTTTCGTGATGGCCGTCTGCGCGACGGCCCGATGATTCCGATGGTGATCCGGCGAATCCACCCCGAGCCGGAAACGGCCCCGCAGAAACCTACTTGCGCAGGCCCAGCTTATGCACAACCGTCTTGTAACGGTCGGAATCGTATAGCTTGAGGTAGTCGAGCAGGCGGCGTCGCTTGCTGACCAGCATGAGAAGACCGCGGCGCGAACCGTGGTCCTTCTGGTGCGTTTTGAAGTGATCCGTCAATTGGCCAATGCGCTCGCTAAGCAACGCGATCTGGACTTCGGGGCTGCCCGTATCGGTGGGATGCGTTCCGTACTGGTCGATGAGGGATTTCTTTTGCTCTCTGGCTAGCACTAACCCGATGCACTCCTGTCTTCTAGTTTCAATTTGATCGTAACGTGCAATTAAGGTAACACGCTGAAGACCAAGGTGTAAAGGCGAAGGACTCCGGGACAGTGGGTCAGTTTGGTGATATGACACGGCAAGTGCATAAACCACAAAGGACACGAAGTATCACGAAGGTTTGTTTTCCAGGGTTTCTTCGTGTGCCTTCGTGCCCTCGACTTCGGACGTCAGAGTTCGGACCCCAGCAACTTCCTATCCACAGCAGGGGGCGTCATACCAAAGGGATATGCCGATTCAGCATCTGAATTAGTATAGTTATGCCGACTGCCATGACAGTGCGCTGTCTTCAATGCGGCCAGGAGAATAATCCCCAATACCGTTTTTGCGGTATGTGTGGGGCGCCGCTAGGGCCACCGCCGGCTGCGGTCGCAAGCGAGCCGGGACGCGAAAGAATGAGGCCGCCGGTGAGTGGACCCTCTTTCCTGGGGCTGGGCGATGATCGCACCCGCGACCTGGACTACCTGCTGGAAGATGATCCCCCGCGGAGCCACGGACGACTGTACCTGGCCCTGTTTCTGCTGATCCTGAGCGGCGGATTACTGGCTTGGCATTGGCAGCGCGACGGCTATCCCTGGAAGTACACGCCGAAGGCAGCCGTCAGTAACGCGCCAGTCAGTCCTCCGTCGGCTATTGCGCCGGATGCAACCGCGGCAGCGGCATCCCCGGTTGTGCCGATAGAGCCAACTGCAAACCCGGCGCCGCCGGAGTCTCAATCTACGCCAGGAGAAGCGATACAGGCTCCCGGAGCATCCACTCCCGCCGGGCAGCCTTTGGCCGACAGCAGCACTCCTGATGACGCCGCCGCCGTCGGCAAGCCTGCCGACCAAGCCTCAAAACAGGACCAGAACCCCGACACCGGACAGTCCGAGGCCGAGGCGCCGAGCCCGGCCGCCGCTTCGAAGCGGAGTGAACCCGAAGCTGCGGAGCCCGTTCCGACGGCAACGAAAGCGCCGAAGGAAACGCGAATGGCAGCTGCGGTGCCCCTGCCGAAGGCGCCTGCAGCCAAACCTTCGCCGACGGCTCCGGCGGCGACATTCGAAGACCGGCTGGTGGCGGACGGCGAAAAATACCTGTACGGGCGGGGAGTCCCGGAAGATTGTGCCCGGGCGCAGAGAAACCTGCAGATTGCGGCTCGAGGGTCAAATGCCAAGGCGCAGACCCTTCTGGGTGCCATGTACGCGACCGGGCACTGCGTGGGCCGCGATCTTCCGACCGCCTATCGCTGGTTCGCCAAGGCCCTGCATGGGGACCCGGGGAATTCGCGGGTGCAGCGTGATCTGGAAGTGCTGTGGAAACAGATGACGCCGGAGGAGCGGCAGGTGGCGATCAAGAGCCAGTAGGAACTGGTCTTCACTTGGCCGACGGTGTCGCGGATTCTACACCCAGTTATCAGTTCATTGTTCCCAGTTCTCAGTGGTGATGGTGAGCGGTTTCGGGCGAACTCATGACCAGGCGTCCGTGCTGAACTCCTTTGGTGCTGATCAGGCGATCGGCCAGTTTTTGCACTTCTTTGGATTGGCCGCGCAGCACGACTACTTCGAGACAGCTTTCGTGATCAAGGTGAGCGTGAAGCGTGGAGATGATCACGTGATGATGCTCATGCTGGAGATCGGTGAGTTTCTCGGGCAGAAGACGGGTGTGGTGATCGTAGATGAGAGTGACGGTACCGACCACGAAGGCGTCGGGAGCAACCACGGCCGAGCCAACCAGGCGGTCCCGAATCAAGTCGCGGAAGGCCTCGGAGCGGTTCTGGTAACCTTTTTGCGCAATGAAGCGGTCAAAGCGCCGAAGCAGTTGGGTATCGATCGCGACACCGATGCGGCTCAGTTCTCCCATCAAAGGCCCTCTCCGGCAATAGTTTACTCTCCCTGATGTAATCGATTGCGGGCTGGGCGGATAGTTCACTGGTGGGGGGATACGCTCTCACATGAGGCGGGCTGGAAATGCCTTACTTCGAAGGACCGACGCACATCGAAATCGCGGCCAGGCCCGGACAGCCGCTGGGTACGATCAAGACTCGCATTCGCGCCGGATTGCTGGCCCTGCGAAAGGCGTTTGAAGTATGAGCGAACACGAACAATTCGCCGACGATCTCGCCCGGCTGGCCATGGGGGCTCTACAGGGCGACGAGCGCGTCGCGCTGGAGAAACATCTGGAAGAGTGCCCCGCGTGCCGTCGTGAGTTGGAACGGCTGCGCGGAGATACAGCTTTGCTCGCGCTTTCAGCCTCAGGACCTCAGCCGTCGCAACCCTCCCGCGAACGCCTGTTGAAGGAAATTTCCAAGGAGCCCCGGGACCAGAAAATTCCGCCGCGCCGGTCGTCATCGAACTTCGTGCCGTGGCTGGTAGCGGCGGCATTCTTGCTGGTGGCGGGATTCTTCTGGCGGCAGAGCGACCGTCTGGCGCAGCGGGTGGCGCAGTTGCAGAACGAATCAGGGCAACGACAGGCCGAGCTCGAACGCGCCCGCGAAGTAGTTTCAACGCTGACTTCGACCGGCGCGATGCGCGTGACCCTGGTGGCGGCGCAGGCGCCGCCACAACCGCAGGGGAGGGCGATCTACGTTCGCGACCGCTCGAGTCTGATTTTCCTGGCCAGCAACCTGCCGAGCCTGCCGGCGCAAAAAGCCTACGAGTTGTGGCTGATTCCGGCAGACGGGGCGCCCATCCCGGCTGGAGTGTTCAAGCCTGACGCTCGGGGCAGCGCGAGTGTGATTGAACCACCGTTGCCGGGCGGGGTAGAGGCCAAGACTTTTGCAATTACCGTGGAGCCGGAGCAGGGTTCGGCAACACCTACGATGCCGATTGTGATGATGGGCGCCGGAGAGTAATTCCCTGTTGCAGCGCCGCCCTCCAGGTAGCTGTCGTGGGGGCGGTACTCGATGATCATTTTTGGCAAAAGGGATATCTGCCCTTTGTCAGCGGGCATATAATGGGCGTCGTTTTTACCGCCTCGATGTCGAAAGCCCGGTTCGCGAGTCGGGGTGGATATCCAAGAAGCCAGTCCGGAGATGCTTATGTCAAAGTCGAGGCGAGAAGTGTTGACACTCCTCAAGAAGGAATTGGAATTTATTGAGCGTGGCGGCTACGGCGGAACAAAGTCCTGGAAGCCTCTCTCCGTGTTTCTCGATTCTCCTTCTTGTCCCAACCGGCTTGACGTCGAGCGCAGCACACCCTGCCCGCAATGTTGGCTGTTCAACTTCGTTCCAGAGCAGTTTGGGCAGGAGCTGCCGGCATGCCACTTCATTCCCATGACGGACGATGGCAAATCACTCGGCAGCTTGACGCGCGAATACTCGCAGGCCGAAGTGCGGGAGAAGGTGAAAGCCTGGCTGCAAGCCGAAATTCAGCACCTCGAAGCCCTGGATATGGCTGAAGGACACGTCGCGTGATCGGGTGACGAAGGTTGCTACGCCGCCTCGGATGTGCAACCGGGCGAGTCACCGATCTCTTCTTTCGGGCAGTCGTTCTGGTCCGCAGTCAGTATTTTTCCGAGCAACGTGAGCACATCATGAGTGGTGACGATCCCCACCAGTCGACCGCCGGAAACCACGGGTAGCGCGTCGGTTCGGGCGTCCAGCATCGTTTGAATTGCGTTTCCCAACTGAGTTGCGGGAGCCGTTACTACTGGATCCGGGTTCATGATTTCCCGGATAGGTCTGGCCAGGGAGCCCTGGTCGGATCCGCATTTCGCGAGCACATGGAGCAGGTCGCGATGCGAAATCAGGCCGCAGAATCTCCCATCTTCGTCCTCTACCAGCACGTGGCAAATGTGACGCCAATCCATAATGTTCGCTACCAACTGCACTGTGCTATTGGGCTGCACGGTGACCAGGTCGGTGGACATAATATCCTGCACCTGCTGTCCAACCCTGGTCATGGCGTCGCCTCCAGGGAGGCCCCAAGTATGAACGGGCCTTCCGGTTTTTTGGTTGGCGAGCATGGCCTCGGTTAGATACCGATGCTGCGCTTCTTGCGTGCCCTCGCAATCGAGGGAGGTTAGCGCGCGAAAAGCCCACTGACTGCCGGTCTGGTCCTTGCGTACGCGCTCTTCCACAGTGCCGAGATAGCGCTCAATGTCTTCCGATTCGATACTCGCGTCTTTCAGACCGGCGCGAGCAAGAGGCAGGAGTTCCTTCAATATGAGAGCACTCGCCGGGTGTCGCTGACCGTCGAGCCAGGTCAACTGCGAGCCTAGGCCATGGCGCGCGGCGGCCAGGAAGTTGTACTTGGCGTCCTCGAATCGGAATCTCTTCTCAACCGGTCCGTATTCTTGGTCGACAGCCACGAGCAAGCCAAACTGAAATGCTGCGTTCGCGACTTCATCCAAGACAGTCGGCCCCGAGGGCAAGGAGCGAATCTCGATCCTAAGATTAGGTTGCCCATCCAACACGCCATAGCAGACTCGGTTCCACCGCCACACGGTGCTGTTGTGGAGACGCAATGCCGCAAGCTCCGGGGGCTTGCCTTGCTCAAGCTGCTCCCTGGCATTTTCTTTCACTCCCACGGTCATGATCACGGGGAACCGAGTTATGTCTTCACGGAAAATTTCGATCGCCGACCGCTCCACCCATCTTTCCCCGAATCCAACCCGGGTTGGATGATTTCGCGCTACTTGACTGCCGGACCGCTCGTCGACCGAATGCTGGAACAGCGCAATTCGCGTCTCGTGCCACAGTCGATGCGCCAGGAACACGGGAGAATTCGTGGCGGCGGCCAGCACCGGGGCCGCAACCAGTTGAGCCACGTTGTATACCCTGGCAAAGTTACTCGCAGAAACCTGGAAGTGAACCTGAAAACTCGTGCAACTGGCTTCCAACATTATGTTGTCATGAGTAATTTGCAACTCATCCAAGCCGCGGATCAGCAGGTGGTAATTCTCTCCGCGCAGGCGGCGCACGTTGCGATCAAGTTCGAAGTAGCGTGGCTTCGGAGTCAGGTTGTCCAGTGTGAGGTCGCGCTGCCGGGCTGTAGGGAGGATCCCGGCGAGCAGCACATCGCATCCATAGGAAGCGGCCGCATGCCTGGCCGAATCGAGCACCTCGTTGACTTCGTGCTCCATTTCGCGGAGGCAGCGACCGCTGAAAGTGCGCGGTGAAAGATTGGCTTCGAGATTAAAGCGGCCAAGTTCGGTCGTTACCCGGGGGTCATTGATCTTGGCCAGCACTTCCGGGCCCACTGGCGCAGGATTGCATGCTTGGTCAACCAGGAAGAACTCTTGCTCGGCACCCACACGGCCTACACTATCCTCCAAGGCGCCTGTGTCCCACAATTGCTCAAAAACGTTCAGGTCCGTCAGCAAGGCTTGCTGAAATTCCAGCGTCCGTGCATCGTCCTGACCCTCAAGGACACTGTGCTGACCCATACAAATTCTCCCTGAACCCGCAGAGGAAGGACCCTGCCCACAGGTTTGGGAAACATACATCGGTTGGGGATCTGAACGCAACCTTTTCCGGAAGTGGCCCACCGCGCGGAGCGGGCGCCTGGCGGCGATACTCGCAAGGCCGCGGCGGCCACCGAAGGCAGACGGCGAAGGCAGCGGCTTCTCTCGGACACCGTTTCGTTGAGCGTTAAACCGGAATCAAATTCCATTTGGATGCCGGGCTACTCGGAAACAATGACTGCTTAGGTTAGCGCTAATGCTGGGCGGTACCAGGTTGCTGGCATTGAAACTTGCGATCTCGCACTCGCGTCCCCACCTGAGGGCAGGATGCCCTCAGGACAGCCGGCAAGATGCCGGCGCTACTTTCTCAGGACCGCTGGCGGTGTCAGGCTTCTTCGCTTTCCTTCAGTCTGGCTATCACACCGAAGTCTTCCAGTGTGGTGGTGTCGCCTTTTACTTCGCCGCTGCTGGCCAGTTCACGCAGCAGGCGGCGCATGATTTTGCCGCTACGGGTCTTGGGCAGAGTGTCGGTGAAACGAATGTCGTCGGGCTTGGCCATGGCGCCGATTTCCTTCGCGACCCACTTACGCAAATCATCTTTCAGTTCGGGTGTGGGCTTTCTTCCCTGCTCCAGAGTGATGAACGCCGAAATGGCCTGGCCCTTGATCTCGTCGGGGCGGGCCACTACCGCGGCTTCGGCGACGGCTTCGTGGGCCACCAGGGCGGACTCTACCTCCATGGTGCTCAGGCGGTGGCCGGAGACGTTGATCACGTCGTCGACGCGGCCCATGACCCAGAAGTAGCCGTCCTTGTCCTTGCGCGCGCCGTCGCCGGTGAAATACATGCCCGGAATCTGTGACCAGTATTGCTGCACGTAGCGGTCAGGATCGCCGTAGATGGTGCGCAGCATTCCCGGCCAGGGTTGCTTGAGCACCAGAAATCCGCCCGATCCTTCCGGAACTGGTGTGCCGTCCATCGTGACGACCTCGGGAACGACACCGGGAAAGGGGCGGGTGGCTGAGCCCGGCTTGGTGGCAATGGCGCCGGGGATGGGACTGAGCATGATGTGTCCAGTTTCGGTCTGCCACCAGGTGTCAACGATGGGACAGCGGTTGTGACCGATGAGTTCGCGGTACCACATCCACGCCTCGGGATTGATGGGCTCACCGACGGTACCGAGCAGGCGCAGGCTGTCGAGCTTGTGTTTTTTGGGCCACTCGTCGCCCCATTTGGTGAAAGTGCGGATCGCGGTGGGCGCGGTGTAGAAAATGCTTACCCGGTGGCGGTCGATGATGCTCCAGAAGCGGTCGGGCTCGGGGAAGTTGGGCGCGCCTTCGTACATCACGCAGGTGGTGCCGTTTTGCAGCGGTCCATAGACGATGTAACTGTGGCCCGTGACCCATCCGATGTCGGCCGAGCACCAGTAGATGTCTTCTTCCTTGATGTCGAAGATCCACTTCATGGTGATGTAGGTGCCGACGGAGTAGCCGCCGGTGGTGTGGACCACGCCCTTGGGCTTGCCGGTGGTTCCGGAGGTGTAAAGGATGTAGAGCGGGTGCTCGGAGTCGAGAGGCTCGGCGGGACAATTGTCGGAGGCATTCGCCATGAGCTCGTGCCACCAGTGCTCACGGCCGGATTGCATGTTGATGGGGGTTCCGGTGCGCCGGTAAACGACCACATGCTTGACCGACGGGCACGACTTCAGCGCTTCCTCGACGGCGGGAAAGAGTTTTACTTCGACGCCGCGGCGGTAGGAGCCGTCCTGAGTGATGACCGCTGCGGCCTGGGAGTCGTGAATGCGGTCAACCAGGGCGTTGGAAGAAAATCCACCGAAGATGACCGTGTGCGGGGCCCCGATGCGTGCGCAGGCCAGCATGGCAATCGGCAGCTCAGGAGTCATCCCCATGTAGATGGCAACCCGGTCACCTTTTTTGATCCCGAGAGACTTCAGGACGTTGGCGAACTTTTGCACTTCAATATGAAGTTGCTGATAGGTAAGAGTGCGGACTTCGCCGGGCTCGCTTTCCCAGATCAGCGCCGGTTTGTTCTTGCGATCGGTCTGCACATGGCGGTCGAGACAGTTGTAGGAGATATTGAGCTGGCCGCCGACAAACCATTTGGCCCAGGGCACTTTCCATTCGAGGACTTTGTCCCATTTTTTGAACCAGTGGAGTTCGCCGGCGATTCCGCCCCAGAATTTTTCGGGTTGCTCGACCGACTCGCGGTAGATGCGCTCGTACTCTTCCAGGCTCTTGATGTGCGCCTGCCGGCGGAAGGGCTCGGGGCATTCGAACTTTCTGACCTCTTGCAGGACGGACTCGATGTTGCTCTGGGCATCGGTCGCGGCAGGCTTCTCTGGCATGCTGGGTCCCTCGGGTTATTGGCGTTCCGGAAATTCTACAAGGGCGGGAGGGGAATGTCTGCTGGGAGTGCCGGCATAAATTCTTGAACCACGAAGGACACGAAGGTCCACGAAGGAAAGCTCTGGATTTCGCTGCCTGGCGCGGCAGAAGTAGACTACGTATCCAGAAATCTGTCCTGGAATTGCTTTTCGGACAGCAGGCAGGTTTCGTATTTTCCGAAGACGCGGTAGCGATGGCGGGCCACGATGCCGTATCCCCAGTCCCGTAGAGGTTTGGGGGAAATTCTCAGAGCCATCGCCAGGGCATGCCAGAAACCACCCAGTTCTCGCAGTATGAAAATCACTGCATCGGCGCGGGTGATGAGCCGTTCGCCGTCCAGGACGTAGAGGGTGTTCAGGTCATGAGGATCGAGGCCGCGAGGGTTCAGGATTCGAGCGGCATAGTCGCTTTGCAGCGAGGCGAAGCGAAAGCGAGCGAGGCGATCGCGCCGGAGGACGAATTGCACCAGGCGGTTGCAAAGGCCGCAGACGCCGTCGTAGAGCAGGACCGGATTGGCGGGATCTGGCATGCGCAGGCGGGACCAGGCCGCCGGGTTTCCGCTACAACCATTCTTTTCTTTCGCCCTTTCAGGGCTGTGTCTGCGATTCCGTTTATCGACCAATTCTATTCGATGAGGCTCGCTGGCAGTTCGATTTGCAGGTGTTTCGCAGCTTTGTGTGGGTCGGACACTCCTGTCCGACGCCTTTGACTTGGAGTTCCAGAATAGCCGATGGACCTAGAAGCAACTTGAAACCAACCCAACACCAACTAACAACCCCAAAACCAACTTCAAAGGCGTCGGACAGGAGTGTCCGACCCACACAAGCGGCTGTGCCTCGGTGATCGGTCAGGTTAGCGGGGAGGAGGCCTTTCTCTGCAGCTCAGGGACGTATTCGGCGATGCTTCCCTTCTCCAGCAGGTAATTGCCCGGACCCTGATGACCGCGAACGGTGCGGGCGAACTCGACCACGAAGAAGCCGGCGCGCAGAGCTTCGGTGAAAGCCCATCGGGTTGCTTCGCGCCATTCTCGCGCCAGCCCTGGATCTTTTCGTTCGACCTCCCCAATGTCACTGGGGATCTGGATGGCAATGCGCTGGCGCGCCAGTGCGGCGGTCAGATCGTGGCGCAGAGGTTTGCCGTCACCGTTGAACTGGACCAGCGGCTCCAGCCGCGAAAAGGCATCGAGGACCTCGGGCCGGTAGTCTTTGCCCTGCAGGCGATCGCGAACCCGGCGGCTGGCCAGCGGCCACCTCACCCACAAGCGATCGGTGCCGTTCTGGTGAAGGATGCTGGAAGTCTCCGGCCCGTAGAAGTTGATTTTGTAGATATCCGACACCACACCCAGCTTGCCGAAGTTGAGATGGGCGTTGCGGCTCTGCAACGGATCGAAGGTCCACGTCATTTCCGGGACGTGCATGGCCAGGGCGCGTTCTCGTTGCGCCAGTTTGAGTTTGTAGCCGAGATCGAGGTTGCGATAAGGCTCGCGCACGGCCAGCATGTGGGAGTGCACGGTGACGTGTCCGGCCTCCATGGCCAGGAAACCGAAGGCGAATCCGGCCAGTTTGGGACCGTCAAAGGCGCCGAGCCATAGGCTGCCGGCCTCTTTGGTGGCAATCATCAGGGCCAGAGGCATGACGTCGCGATCGGCGAGTTGCCATACTTCGCGTTCAACGGCCTCGGCTTGCTCCAGATCATCGACGCTTTGCAGGTCGCGGATGATGATCGGCTTTTGCGGAGAGTCGGCCATGGCTCGGGGAAGGCGTCCAATATACGCGAGGCGGATTGGTTGGTGCCAGGGGACTCTCCTTGCGCGACTTCGGCAGCCGAACACGGTCGTGGTGGTGATAGGGGTCCTTCGACTCTGTGGCTGCTTCGCCGGGCGAAGCAGCCACTCCGCTCAGGATGACATCGGGTGGATTATCCCTGGACGCGGGTGGATTTGCCGCTCCAGAAGGCTTCGCGGAGTTGGCGCTTCAGCATTTTTCCCGTGCCTGTCTTGGGGAGCGGGCCTTCTACAAACTTCACGACCCGAGGCATCTTGAATTTCGCGATGCGCGGTTTGAGGAAGTGCATCAATTGCTCCTGGTTGAGCTGCTGATCGGGTTTCAACACAATGATGGCGACCGGGATCTCACCCCAGCGCGGATCGGGGGCCGAAACCACCGCGCATTCGAGCACCGCGGGGTGGGCGAAGATGGCTTTTTCCACTTCGATGGAAGAAATATTTTCGCCGCCGCTGATGATGATGTCTTTCTTGCGATCTACGATGTGGACGTAGTTTTCTTCATCCCAGACCGCCATATCGCCGGTGCGCAGCCAGCCGTTGATGATGGCGGCCTTGGTCGCATCCGGCTCGCGGTAGTAGCCGTCCATCACGTTGTCGCTGCGGACGACTACCTCACCTACGGTCTGCATGTCGCGGGGTACATCGCGCATTTCCGCATCGGCCACGTGCACTTCGGAGCCGACCAGGGGCCAGCCTGCGGCTGCGAGGTGCGTGAGCCGGTCGGTCTCATCGCGGCAAGCAACCGTGCCCTTGGGCTGCGCCGTAGTAATCACCGGCGCGGTCTCGGTCAGGCCGTAACCTGAGCACACTACAGCCGAAGGAAAGGCCTGCTCAAGGCGGGCGATCAGCTCGGGCGATGAGGCGGCGCCGCCGGTATTGATCATTTTCATGCTGGAAAGGTCGAAGCTGCCGCGCTCGGAACAATTGAGCAGGGCGTTGGCCATGGTGGGAACCAGGGTCATGGCGGTGGCCTTTTCCTCCTGAATAAGGCGGAACACAGTCGTCGGCTCGAAACGGCGGACCATGACGTGCCTGGCTCCGCTCAGGGTGATGCTTTGGGGACGTCCCCAGCCGTTGGCGTGGAACAAGGGGATGGTGTGCAGCTCGACGTCGGTGTCTTTGCAGGGAAAGGACGCGAGCAGAGCCAGCGCGTGCACGTAGAGCGTGCGATGGGAGAGCATAACTCCCTTGGGCGTGCCGGTACTGCCGCTGGTGTAGAAAAGTTCGGCGATCTCGTTTTCGTCGAAGGAGAAAATATCGGGACGCGGGATGCGGTCGCGCGCCAGCAGGTCCTGCAGCACCAGATCCGCCTGCGGGACGGGACGGTCAATGGCGACATAGCGGCGGATGCTGGGGCATGCCTTGCGCAACTCCTCGACCAGCGGAGCAAAGTCGCTCTCGAACACCAGCGTGCCGGCGCTGGCGTGATTGAGAATAGCGGTCAGCTCCGCGGGCTGCAGGCGGACGTTGAGCGGCATGGCGATGGCCCGAATGAGAGGCGGGCCCGTAATAGCCTTCAAGAAGTTGATGGTTGTTGAAGCTGAGATAGGCGACGCGATCGCCGGGGCGGATGCCTTCGGAAAGAAATCCGGCGGCGAGACGTTCGCACCGCTCTCCGAACTGGGCGTAGGTGAACGAACTGGCGCCCGAGACTACGCCTGTCTTTTTTCCGTAGAGATCAACCGCCCGGTACAGGCAGCGGATGGGGGTAAGGGGAACGTTCATGGTGAATCCCGGTGGGCATGATACACGAGGCGCATCACGAGCGACGCAGAGGTTTTTCGACATCGTCTGGCGTGAGTATGATGCGCGCCAGATCCTTCACTCGGTCGACGCCGGGTTCAGGATGACGCATCTCTGGGTCTGGTCTGGCTTTGCACGAGCGGGACGCTCGCGCCTACATTTATTTACTCCAGCAGGTCGGGTTGTTCGCGGACGATTCTTGCCCATAGCGGCTGGAACTGGAACCAACCGGCCATGTGGGAGCCAATCTGCTGGTGGGTGATGGCCGCGCTGGCGGCGTCGATTTTTACCGGGGTGCCGACGGCTTCGGCCATGAGCTGGGCCTGGCAGCTTCGTTCCATGGTAATGAACCACCATGCGGCCTCGTCCACAGTGTGGCCTACCGTCAGCAGTCCGTGATTGCGCAGGATGACTGCTTTCTTCTCTCCGAGAGCCTGGGCGATGCGCTCGCCTTCGGAAGTTTCGTAAACCACGCCGGTGAAATCCGCGAACAAGGAGTGGTCTTCGTAGAAGGCGCAGGCGTCCTGGGTGATGGGATCGAGCAGGCGGCTTAGCGACGACCACGTTTTTCCATACAACGAGTGGGCGTGAGCGGCGGCCATAATATCGGGACGAGCGGCGTGGACCTGAGAGTGAATCGCGAAAGCGGCGCCGTTGACCGGGTACTTGCCTTCCACGACTTCGCCGCGGTCATTCACCAGAATGAGGTCGGAGGCGCGGATCTGGCCAAAGTGCATGCCGAAAGGATTGACCCAGAAGTGGTCGAGGCGTTCGGGATCGCGGGCGGTGATGTGGCCAGCTACGCCTTCATCGAATCCGAAGCGTGAGAACAGGCGGAAGGCCCCGGCCAGACGCTGCTTGCGATGCCGGCGTTCTTCCTCCGGCGTGGCAAAGCGAGGAGCTCCGGGAATGTTGAGAGGATTCTGGGTAGCTACGGCCATGGGTGCCTCCAATGCAATGACGCGACAACTATAGCGCTGCCGCCGGACGCTCGCAATGCACTGCCTAAGGGTAGTAGCGAACGACCCACTCGGCTACACAACAGGGCTTGGCCTGGGGCTGACCCTCCTGGCTCTGGCCTTCCACGACGACGGAGAAAACAGCTGCACGGGCGTTGCCTTCATCCTTCATAGATCGCAGGGTGAATCGGGCGCGAATTTTGGAACCTGATTGAACTGGCGCTGGAAAGCGCACCCGGTTCAAGCCGTAGTTCACGATCAGGCCCACGCCGTCCTGAATCTGGAAGGCCTGCTTTGAGAGATAGCTGAGCAGGGAGAGAGTTAGAAATCCGTGGGCGATGGTGGCGGCGTAGGGCGATTCCCTTTGGGCGCGATCGGGGTCGAGATGGATCCACTGGCGATCTTCCGTGGCTTCGGCGAATTGGCGGATGCGCTCCTGGGTGATTTCGAACCAATCGGTGGTGGCGATCTCGCGTCCCACGAAATTGCCGAGGGCGTCGAGATTTTTGAAGATCACGGGCGGCATCGGAAACCCTAGCGTTCTACAGGCGCAACTATATTATGACTTTGGCGGCCGTGTATGCGGCCGCTCTTTCACACCTCCGCGCTTTTCTAATTTCCGAGCTTTTCTATTACCGAATCAGGTGGAGGGGGAGTCCGGGGCAGGAGGTCTGATTCCGCTGTGTGGGCGTTTCATCGTGACGGATTTCCAGTTTGTCAGTTGCCGGTTCTCAGTTCTCAGCTGCGCTCGAAGAGGGCGGCTGCACCTTGGCCGCCGCCTACGCACATAGTTACCACACCGTGGCGCGAGTGGCGGCGCTTCATTTCGTTGGCCATCGTTCCCACCATGCGCGAGCCGGTCATTCCAAAGGGATGGCCGATAGAGATGGATCCGCCATTCACGTTGAGTTTGTCCATGGGAATGCCGAGACGATCGCGGCAGTAGATGACCTGCACGGCGAAAGCTTCGTTGAGTTCCCAGAGATCGATGTCGTCAATTTTCAGGCCCTGGCGTTGCAAGAGCCTGGGTACGGCGAAAACTGGCCCGATGCCCATTTCATCCGGTTCG
This sequence comes from Terriglobia bacterium, assembly GCA_963797385.1. Taxonomy (GTDB): domain Bacteria; phylum Acidobacteriota; class Terriglobia; order Terriglobales; family Acidobacteriaceae; genus JAIQFF01. The sequence continues at coordinate 267,225 of CAWCPY010000006.1, read as the reverse complement.
CAGCCGGCGACCTGGAAGCCGCGGAAAATCAAGGTGTAGGGAATGCCCAGCTGGTCGGCGCGCTGACGCGACATGAGTAGAGTCGCGGAAGCTCCGTCGGAGAGTTGAGAGGAGTTCCCTGCCGTCACCGAGCCTTGTCCGCTGTTGGGATCGAAATGGGGCTTGAGCGCCAGCAAACCTTCGAGCGTGGTGTCGGGACGGTTGCACTCGTCGCGGTCACAGCAGACCTCTTCGGTGCCGATAACTCCGCCGGTCTTTTTATCGAGCACTGCCTTGGTGACTTTCATGGGAGCGATTTCGCCGGCGAAAAATCCTTCCCGCTGGGCGCGGGCGGTGCGTTGCTGGCTGACGAGAGAATATTCATCCTGGGCCTGGCGGCTGATCTGATAACGCTTGGCGACAACCTCGGCGGTTTCGCCCATCACCATGTAGAGGCCGGGGTATCTCTGCTTGACCGCCGGGCTGGGATCGTTATCGCGGACAATGAGGCTGATGGTTTCGACACCTCCGCCGATGGCGGCGTCGGCGCCCTCACTTACGATCTGATGCGCTGCCATCGCAATGGCTTGCAGACCGGAGGAGCAGAAGCGGTTCACGGTGATGGCAGCTGTAGAAACCGGGAGGCCGGCGCGCAGCGCTGACACCCGCGCGATATTGTGGCCCTGCACTCCGTGGGGCTGACCGCAGCCCAGAATCACGTCTTCGACCTCTGCGGGATCGAGTTGCGGGACCTTGCGCAGGACATCCTTGATGCAATGGGCGGCCAGGTCCTCGGGCCGCGTCATGTTGAAGGAACCGCGGAACGATTTGGCAAGGGCGGTGCGCGAACTGGCTACTACGACGGCTTCTCTCATACGGTCGGTGGCCTGTGGTCGTTGGTCGTTGGCCGCAACTTATTGTTTGTAATCGGCGAAGGTCCGGCCTTCGCTGGCCAATCTTTCTAGCAGCGGAGCGGGCTCCCAGAGTTCGCCATGGATGCGCTGAAACTCGGTGATGCGTTGGTTGACCTTTTTCAGCCCGACGGTGTCGGCGTACCACATGGGGCCGCCACGATAAGCGGGGAAACCATAGCCGTTGATGTAGATGATGTCGATATCGACGGCGCGAGCTGCGTAACCTTCTTCAAGAATGCGGGCGCCCTCGTTCACCAGGGCGTAGACGCAGCGATCGACGATCTCTTCGGCAGGAATCTGGCGCTGCTGAATGCCGTGTTCGGCCGACCATTTCTTCGTCCACGCGGCAACCTCGGGATCGGGCGACGGGCGGCGGTTTTCGTCGTATTTGTACCAGCCAGCAACAGTCTTCTGGCCGAAGCGGCCCATCTCGCACAGATTGTCTGCCGCAAACGGCTGGCGGATGCCCGGCTTCTCCAGATGGCGATATTCCTTGCGGATGCGCCAGCCCACGTCGAGCCCAGCCAGGTCGTTGGTAGCAAGCGGGCCCATGGCCATGCCGAAATCGTAGAGCGCCTTGTCCACGGCTTCCACGCTGGCGCCCTCTTCCACCAGAAAAACCGCTTCGCGGACGTAGGGATGGAACATGCGATTGCCGACAAAGCCTCGGCAGTTGCCCACCAGCACGCCAATCTTTCCCAGCTTTTTCGCAAGCTGCATGCAGGTGGCGATCACTTCTTTGCCGCTGGCTTTGCCGCGGACGATTTCGAGGAGGCGCATGACGTTGGCCGGGCTGAAGAAATGTGTGCCAATGACCGAAGCGGGCCGCGAAGTGGCGGACGCGATCAGATCGATATCCAGGGTGGATGTGTTGCTGGCAAGGATCGCTCCCGGCTTGCACACGCGATCGAGTTCGCCGAAGACTTCCTTCTTCAGCGCCATGCCCTCAAAGACGGCCTCGATGACAATGTCGGCCTGGGCAAAATCGGGGTAGTCCAGAGTGGGCCGGATCAGATGTAGGCGCTCGTCAACCGCTGCCTGGGTAAAGCGCCCGCGCTGCGCTGACACGGCATAGTTCTTGCGAATGTTGGCCAACCCGCGGTCGAGAGCGGCCTGGTCGGCTTCCTTGAGCACGACCGGGATTCCGGCGTTGGCAAATACCATGGCGATGCCGCCGCCCATGGTCCCGGCGCCAACCACGGCAGCGGAATTGATTGGGATGATCGGCGTTTCTTTCGGAATATCGGGGACCTTGGCCACTTCGCGCTCGCCGAAAAATACGTGAATGAGCCCCTTCGACTGGTCGGAGTAGAGGCAGTCGATGAACCGCCTGGCCTCAACCTGGCAGCCTTCCTCGAAGGGCAGCGTGGCAGCGGCTTCGATGGCGTCGACGGCGGCCAGGGGAGCGATCAAATTACGCTGCTTCTTGCGCGCGGTGTCGCGGGCAGCAGCAAAGATCGGAGCGTTTTGCTCAGGTGTGCCCAGTTTCTGATTGCGTTCGCGAGTTTTAGGAGCGGGCCTTCCTGCGATCTCTCGCGCGAAGGCCACAGCGCCTTCCAGCAGATCACCATCGATCAATTGATCCATGATGCCGGCCTTCAGCGCATCCGGCGCTTTGACCGGATTGCCGTCAGTGCACATCTCAACTGCTTTGGCGACGCCGGCGAGGCGCGGGAGGCGTTGCGTACCTCCTGCTCCCGGAATGAGGCCAAGTTTCACTTCGGGCTGTCCGACTTGCGCGCCGGGGACAGCCACGCGGTAGTGGCCGGACATGGCCACTTCCAGGCCGCCGCCGAAGGCGGTGCCGTGAATTGCCATCACCACGGGCTTGGTGCAGTCTTCTATTTTCAGCAAAAGCGGGAGCAAGCCTGGGCCGGTTTTTGCCTTGCCCGAAGTCATTTTTGTAAATTCTTTGATGTCGGCGCCGGCGATGAAAGTGCGGCCGCCCCCGATCATTACCGCTGCCGTTACGGCGCTATCCTGGTTGATCTGATCGATGGCTTCGGAAATTCCTTCGGGCACGCCGGGACTGATGGCATTCACCGGCGGATTATTAATGGTGATGATGGCGATGTCGCCGTCTTTAGTGAGTTGGATCAGGTCGCCCATTGCGAGCTTTGCCTCCAGAAGGACGGTTAGATTGTAGCTGTGATCGGCCAGGAAACGAAAGAAGTCCAGGCTCGAAACAGGGGTCGGGGAACACACGCTGGTCCAGATTTATTGGCTCAAACGGGTCCTTCGACTGCGTGCATGCTTCGCACGGCGAAGCATGCACGAACTCCGATCTTGAAGCGAAGAGGGGTCGGCGGTAGTATGTGTGGTTCGGGCTGCGTCTCCGAGGCGTCAATGCCACAAAATTACGTTCCCATATTTATCTTCATCGCATTTATCGCTGTCCTGCTTCCCGTCACGCTGCTGGCGGCCAAGCTGGTGCGCCCCGACAATCCCAGCAAGACCAAATTGATGCCCTACGAATGCGGCATCGATCCCATCGACAGCTCCCGCGGACGCTACACCGTTCGTTACTACATCGTCGCCATACTGTTCGTGGTCTTCGACGTGGAGACCATCTTCCTGTTCCCGTGGGCGGTGCAGTTTAAAGCGCTGGGCGTATTCGGCCTGATCGAAATGCTGATTTTCCTGCTCATCCTGGTCGTCGGCTACGTCTGGATCTGGAAAAAAGGTGCCCTGGAATGGATCTGATCACGTAGGGGCAGATGTCCTCATCTGCCCGGCGGAGCGCAGCTCCGCAAGGTTTTTAGTTCGTACGACCCTGATGCCAGATTCTCCCAACTCCGAAACCTTCACCGCCAGCCGCTGGACCAAAGGCAATCTGTTCTTCCCCGTGCGTATCATCGTCACTCCACAGCACGTAAGCCGGGTAAAGTCCCGACTCTTCGGAAGCAACGAAGAAAGCATTGCGCTGGGGAAAGTCGCTTCGGTGCAGATTTCGACTGGGATCATCTGGTCCAACATTCGCATCGACTCTTCCGGTGGCACCGATCCCATCACCAGCCACGGCCACCGTAAGGCTGACGCGCTGCGCATTCGCGAGTTGATCGAGGCCTATCAGGCCGAGCAAAAAAAGTGAACCAGTCTGCCGTCGGAGGTCTCTTGGGGACTGCGGCTTGGAGGACGGTGACGATCGACCAAACTCCCGAAGTATGAATTTCCTTCGTGTACCTTCGTGCCCTTGGTGGTTCAAGAATTTGCGTCCTCACCGCGATTGACACTTACTTTGCAAGCTGTTAAAAGTTAACGTTCTTCCAAACGCCCACGGCGCCGGAGGTTTGTACCTTCCGTAGCTATGCCTGAGGACACAAAATCCCCTACACCGCCGCCCAGTGGTGAGCCGAAACAGCCGGCCGGCGAACCCATTCCCGGCAGCGTTCAGTCGTCCCCGGAAAAACCCGCGCCCCCGAAAACAGCGGAACACGCCGCGCCTCCCAAACCTACAGGTCCCACACCGGTTCCCTGGGATGCGCCCATGATTTCCCGGCTCAAGGAACAGTACGGTTCCGGCATCAGTGACGCCAATACCTATCTGGGACAGAAATATATCGTCGCCGATTCCTCGCTTATCCCCGAAGTGCTGCAACTTCTTCGCGATCAGGAACAGTTTGACTATTGCGTCGATATCACCGCCGTCCACTATCCCGATCGCGAGAAGCAATTCGAAGTGGTCTGGATTCTCTATTCGTTCCTGCTCAACGAACGCATCCGCGTAAAAGCCTCCTATGCCGAAGTGGAATCCGTGCCCAGCGCCGTTCCCATCTGGCCGGCCGCCAACTGGCTGGAGCGCGAGGTCTTCGACATGTTCGGCATTCGCTTCGAGGGTCATCCCGACCTGAAGCGCATCCTGCTGCCGGATGGATGGAAAGGACACCCGCTGCGTAAGGATTACGGCATCATCCAGCAGGACCAGGAGTGGGTTCAGATCAACCTGGGGATCGAGAGCGGGCAATGACCGACCGGACGACTATCGACCGGACCTCCCACCTGGAACTGGAACAGCACGAGAAAACGTTTCTCGATTCGAACGAGCTCATCATCAACATGGGGCCGCAGCACCCCGCCACTCACGGCGTGCTGCGCGTTATCCTCAAACTCGACGGCGAAAAGGTCCTGGGCACCGAATGCGTGATTGGTTACCTGCACCGCGGGGTGGAGAAGATCGCCGAGCACCGCACCTACACCATGTTCAATCCCTACGTGGACCGCATGGACTACGTGGCAGCGGTGTCGAACGGCTTGGGCTACTGCGAAGCGGTGGAAAAGCTGCTCAACGTGGAAGCTCCGCGGCGCGCCCAATACATCCGCGTGATCCTCACCGAACTGAATCGCCTGGCCAGCCACATGCTCTGGCTGGGCACGCACGCGCTCGATATCGGCGCCATCACGCCGCTCTTCTACACCTTTCGCGACCGGGAAGAGATTCTCAAGATTTTCGAAAAATACTGCGGCGCCCGCCTGACCACGCACGCTTTTCGCATCGGCGGATGTTCCTACGAAACCTACGACGGTTTCGAGCGCGAGGTGAAGAAGTTCCTCGACTTCGTCACTCCCAAGATCGACGAGTACGAAGAGCTCCTCACCACCAACCGCATCTGGGTCGAGCGCACCAAAGACGTTGGCAAGATTTCCGCCAGAGAGTGCATTGCCCTGGGTGTGACCGGACCGGTGTTGCGCGCCAGCGGCGTGAAGTGGGACCTGCGCAAAGCCCAGCCCTATGCCGCCTACTCTGATTTCGATTTCGAAATTCCGGTGGGCCAGAACGGCGACACTTACGACCGGTATATCGTCCGCATGCAGGAGATGCGGCAGTCGCTGCGCATCATCGAGCAGGCCATCGGGAAAATTCCCGACGGCCCCATCATGGCCAAGGTGGCAAAAGTGATGAAGCCTCCGGTGGGCGAGATCTATCACTCCATCGAAGCTCCCAAGGGCGAACTGGGATACTTCATCGTCAGCGATGGCTCCACACAGCCCTACCGGGTTCGCGTGCGGCCGCCGTCCTTCGTAAACCTGCAAGCCCTGGACATGATGGTGCGCGGCGCGCTGGTTGCTGACGTCATCGCAGTCATCGGGACCCTGGACATCGTTCTCGGCGAGGTGGACCGCTGATGCTTGATTACATCACGTCCTATCTCAGGAGCGACACCACACCGGGCTCCGCGGGCAACATGTTTTGGGCATTTGTCTATATCGTCCTGATCTTTCTGGGATTGTCGGTGGCTGTAATCGCCATGAACTGGCTGGAGCGGAAAATTCTCGCGCACATGCAGGTCCGCCTCGGCCCCATGCGAGTTGGCCCTCACGGCCTGTTGCAGCCCATCGCCGACGCCCTCAAGTTGCTGATCAAGGAAGACATCATGCCGGCTGAAGCCGACCCATTTGTCTTCTGGGTCGCGCCTCTGATCGTAGTCATCACCGCATTCACCGTCTTCATCGTTGTGCCCTTCGGCCCCACACATGCCGTCACTGACATGAATATCGGCGTCCTGTTCATGCTCGGTGTGTCATCACTGAGCGTGCTGGGCGTGGTCATGGCGGGATGGGCGTCCAATTCGCATTACCCGCTGATGGGTGCCCTGCGCTCCAGCGCGCAGATGGTGTCCTACGAAATCGCCATGGGCCTGGCGGTCATTTCAGCGGTCCTGATGACCAGCCTGAACAAAGAGGGCATCGGCACCCTGAGCATGATCGGAATCGTGCAGGCCCAGCAATCCCAGCAGGTCTGGTTCGCCTTCAAGTTTTTCCCCTTGGGCTTGATCGCCTTCTTTATCTTTGCGGTCGCGATGGTTGCGGAAACCAATCGCGCGCCCTTCGATCTGCCGGAGGCCGAGTCTGAACTGACCGCCGGTTTCCACACAGAATACAGCGGCTTCCGCTGGTCCCTGTTCTTCCTGGCGGAATACTCGGCCATGATCGCGGTTTCATCCATCGCGGTGACGCTGTGGCTGGGCGGATGGATGCGTCCCTTCCCCAACGCCCTGAGCGGCGAAACCTGGGACCTGGTGTTCTCTCTGGTGCCCGGCCTGGTGTTCCTGTTCCTGGCTGCCATGACTTTCTACAGCACCGCCCGCATGCCCAAACATCCGTACTTCAAAGTGCAGACGATTGGCTTGGGCGGATTCGGCGCAGTCCTGGCCCTGATCGGCGTGGTTCTTTTCCTTCCGCCGGTGCGTGATCGCATCGAGGACATTTTCTGGTTCAGCGCCAAAGTCGCGTTCTCCATGTACATGTACATCTGGTACCGCGGCACGTTCCCGCGCTATCGCTTCGATCAACTGATGAAAGTAGGATGGAAAGTCCTATTGCCCCTGGGAATCGGCGTGCTGGTCCTGACGGCGATTGCGGGAATACTGTTTTGAGGTAGGGAAAGCATATGGCTCCGGTGGCCACAACCTTCTTCTTCTATTTTCTGTCAGCCCTGACGGTGCTGAGCGGCGTGCTGGTCATCACCCGCAAGAATGCGGTGCATTCCGCCCTGGCCCTGATCGTGTCCTTGCTGGGCCAGGCGGCCCTGTACCTCATGCTGTATGCGCCCTTCGTCGCCGGCGTGCAGATCATTCTCTACGCCGGCGGCATCATGGTCCTGTTTCTGTTCGTGATCATGCTGGTCAATATCGAAAAAGCGCAGAAGGAAGAGCAGTTCAACAAGCAATGGCTGGTGGGGCTGGCGGCCGCGATCGCCCTGGGCGCGCTCTTCGTGCTGGTGTATGTGAAGGGACGGGCGCTGTTTCCGGACCGCGCAGTCCAGATGCCGGAAACGTCCAACACCCAGCAGGTGGCAGTCCTGCTCTATGGCAATTATATGTTTACCTTCGAGATCGCCTCGTTACTGTTGCTGGTGGCGATCATCGGCGCAGTAGTCATGGCAAAGAAGAGGATCTGAAAGGCAGCTTCTGGCTGCTAGCTTCTAGCCACTAGCTAGAAGCCAGAAGCCAGAAGCTAAAAGCTGAAATGGCTCCAATATCAACAATTCACTATCTCGTCGTTGCCGCCGCCCTATTCATCGTGGGCGTCATCGGCGTGCTGACCCGGCGCAACGTCGTGATCGTGCTCATGTCCATCGAGTTGATCCTGAACGCGGTGAACCTGAACCTGGTGGCCTTCTCGCGCATATGGGGTCTGCACGGACAGATTTTCGCCATCTTTGTAATCACCGACGCCGCCGCGGAAGCCGCCGTCGGCCTGGGAATCCTGATCGCGTTCTTCCGGAATAAAGAGACCGTGAACATTGACGAAGTGGACTTGATGAAATGGTAGGAGAGCTTCTAGCTGCTGGCTTCTGGCTACTAGCTAGAAGCCGGGAGCCAGAAGCTAGAAGCTGAATTCAAAAAATGTTCTTTCTCGACCACATCTGGCTCGTCCCACTGCTCCCCGCCTTCGGCGCGGCCATCATGTTCTTTTTCGGCCGCAAGCTGCAGAAGGCGACGGTCAGCGCGGTCTGTGTTGGCGCGGTGGCGCTGGCGTTTGTCTTCGCCTGCCTCGCGGTGTGGCAATACACCGGATACGCTCACGACAATCCGGGCAAGCCCTTCGAGAAGATTGTTTACACCTGGCTGGGTACCGACACCGGCCACATGAACTACGTCAAACAAGACGGCACTCCGGCCGCATTCCACGCAGATGCCGGCTTCCTGCTCGATCCGCTTTCCGCCATCTGGCTGCTGTTTGTCACCGGTGTCGGCACGCTTATCCATATTTATTCAATCGGCTACATGGCGCACGAAGGCGGATACTACCGCTTCTTCGGATACCTCAACCTGTTCATGTTCTCCATGCTCACGCTCATCCTGGCCAACAACTACGTCTTGATGTTCGTGGGTTGGGAGGGCGTGGGCCTGTGTTCCTATCTGCTGATCGGTTTCTATTTCCATCGCCAGTCGGCCAGCACCGCTGCCAACAAGGCATTCATCGTCAATCGCATCGGCGACGCCGGCTTCCTGCTGGGCATGTTCACCATCGCCTGGTACTTCGGTTCGATGCGCCTGACGGAAATCACGCACATGGCGCGCAGCGGACACTTCGCCATCGGCGATCCCATCATCACCGCGGCAACGTTGCTCTTATTCGTGGGCGCCTGCGGCAAGTCCGCCCAGCTTCCGCTCTACGTCTGGCTGCCCGATGCCATGGAAGGCCCCACGCCTGTTTCAGCCCTGATCCACGCCGCGACCATGGTCACCGCTGGCGTGTATATGGTGGCGCGCTCGAATGCGTTGTTTGTACTTGCCCCCGGCTCGATGAAAACCATGGCAATCATCGGTGCGTTCACGGCGCTTTTTGCCGCCACCATCGCCCTGGTGCAGAACGACATCAAGCGCGTGCTGGCTTACTCCACCGTCTCGCAGCTGGGATACATGTTCCTCGCCCTCGGTGTCGGCGCATTTGCGGCTGGCGCCTTCCACGTCTTTACCCACGCCTTCTTCAAGGCCCTTTTGTTCCTCGGCGCCGGCTCGGTGATCCACGCCATGAGCGGCGAGCAGGACATGCGTAACATGGGCGACCTGCACCGTCGCATCCCGATTACTCACTGGACCATGTTCATCGCGACCTTTGCCATCGCGGGCATTCCGCCCTTCGCCGGCTTTTTCTCGAAGGACGAGATTCTGTGGCAAGCCTGGACCTCCGAAGGCGGGGCGTACCGCTTGTTGTGGCTGGTGGGTTACGTGACTGCCCTGATGACCGCGTTCTACATGTTTCGCCTCATGTTCCTTACTTTCCATGGCCAGCCGCGCATGAGCCACGAGGTGGAACACCACATCCACGAATCGCCGAAATCGATGACGGTCCCTCTCATCGTCCTTGCCCTCTGCGCCATCAGCGCCGGATGGCTGGGCTGGCCCCACAGCCTGGGCGGATCGAATCGTTTCGAGAAATTTCTCGGGCCGGTATTCGCCCGGGAAGCGCCGGTATTCCGGGCCGAAGGAGAATCGGCTCAGCTCGCCGCAGGACATAAAGAGGAAGAACACACCAGCCCGGTGGAATATTTCCTCATGGTCTTCTCCATCGCTGCGGCGGTGGCTGGATTCGGTATGGCCTGGAAGGCCTACCGTGATGCCGGCAAGGGCTACGCCGAGCCCATCGCCGAAGCCTCGCCACAGCTCTACACCGTTCTGCTCAACAAGTATTACGTGGATGAAGCCTACGACTACGCCTTCACCGGCCGCCGCAAGGTGGGAGACGTGCGCCTGGGCGTGATGGGATTGGGCGAAGCCTCGTACTGGGTCGATTCACGCATCATCGATGGAACAGTCAACGGCGCCGGCTGGATGACACGCCTCAGCGGAACCATTTCCAGTTGGTGGGACAAGTGGATCATCGACGGGCTCCTGGTCAACGGGCCAGCGATTCTGTCGCGGATGTTGTCGTATCCTCTTCGCATGCTGCAGTGGGGCCTGGTGCAGTGGTACGCCCTGGTGATGGTGATTGGACTGGTAGGATTCGTGTTCTATTACGCAGTGCGCTGAGCGGTTTTGTGTAGCGCCGCCGTCCCGGCGGCTGGCCTGAGGGCGTCCCGCCCTCAGCTTCCGGGGGCAGGGTGCCCCCGAGCCAGCCGGCAAGATGCCGGCGCTACAAATGAGAATTGCCTTTATGCACAATCACATTCTCTCCATCATTCTTTTCACGCCGCTGGCCGGCGCGCTGCTGCTCATCTTTGTTCCTAAAGAGAACAAGGATGCCATCCGCTGGATCGCGAACATTTTCGCCCTGGCCGGCCTGCTGGTTTCGATCCCACTGGTGCCCTGGTTCTGGGCACAACGCTTCGAACCCGGTTTCAAGTTCATGGAAGGCACACCCAACAACTGGATCCCTTCGATCGGCGCCGGCTACGTCCTCGGTATCGACGGCATTTCCTTCCTGCTGATCATGCTGACCACGCTCCTGGGATGGATTTCCATCCTCTCCTCGTGGAGCGCAATCGAAAACCGGGTCAAGGAATACTACATCTGGTTCCTGGTCCTCCAGACCGGCATGCTGGGCGTCTTCATGGCCCTCGATTTCTTCCTGTTCTTCGTTTTCTGGGAAGCCATGCTGGTGCCCATGTATCTTCTGATCGGCATCTGGGGCGGCCCGCGAAAACTCTACGCCGCCATCAAGTTCTTCCTCTACACGCTCTTCGGCTCGGTCCTGATGCTGCTTTCCGTGCTGTTCCTGTATTTCTATAATTTCCATCAGACCGGGCAATACACCTTCAGCATTCAGGCTTTGTACAAGACGGCCCCGCTGATCTTCCACGATCCGGCCTACGGCTCAACCTTTGCCATCCTTCTGTTCCTCGCGTTCTTCCTGGCCTTCGCCATCAAGGTGCCGATGTTCCCCTTCCACACCTGGCTGCCTGACGCCCACGTCGAGGCGCCGACCGCGGGCTCCGTCATCCTGGCCGGCGTTCTGCTGAAGATGGGGACCTACGGATTCGTCCGCTTCGCACTCCCATTCTTCCCAGATGTAGTGATGCATCCCAAGGTGCGCGGCTGGATGATCGCTCTCTCCATCATCGGCATCATTTACGGGGCGCTGGTCTCCCTCATGCAGAAGGACATGAAGAAACTGGTGGCGTATTCCTCGGTCAGCCATCTGGGTTTCTGCACTCTGGGAATCTTTGCGTTGAATCCGGGGGCTTTGAGTGGATCGGTCCTGCAGCAGATCAACCATGGCATCTCGACCGGCGCGCTCTTCCTGATCGTCGGCATTCTTTATGAGCGGCGGCATACCCGCGAAATATCCGAGTACGGCGGCATCTCGAACGTCATGCCGGTTTACGCCACCATCACCATGATCATGTTCCTGTCCTCCATGGGACTCCCGCTGCTCAACGGGTTCGTCGGCGAGTTCGCCATCCTGCAGGGCACTTTCATGGAAAACTGGAAGTGGGCGGCATGGGCCGTGCCGGGCGTGATTCTGGCGGCCGCCTATCTCCTGTGGCTTTACCAGCGGGTATTCTTCGGGACAGTCACCAATCCCAAGAACGAAAAACTGCACGACCTCACGCCGCGCGAGCTGCTGACCTTCGCGCCCCTGGTCATCATTGCGTTTTGGATTGGCCTCTATCCCAAACCATTTTTCCAGATTCTTGAACAACCGGTGAACCAGATCGTTTACACCGTGCGGGGGAAGGACTATCCCGGCCTGCAGCCTGTTGCTCAGAGTGTGAGCGCTACCATCCAGCCCGCCGGGGAAGCCGGGGATGCCGCGGCCGTGCAGGCGGGGTTGAATCAGTCGAAGGGGACCAAATAAGTGTCGGGCAATCTGGCGCAAAACTTCGGCCGGGTCGATTACCTGATGGCGCTCCCCGTCATTCTGCTGACCCTGTTCGCCCTGGGCATATTGCTGCTGGACCTGCTGTTGCCCGCGCAATGGAAGCGTGTCAATGCGCTGACCGCGCTGGTCGGCATTCTTTTTTCTGCTGCCGGAATCGTGAAGATTCAAATGGCCTTGAATTCGGCCGGCCTGCCTGGAGAATCAGCCTTCCTGAATTCGATGGTGGTGGATCGCTTCACCATCTACTTCTGGTACCTGTTCCTGGCCGGGGCTGCGATTTCCATCCTGATGTCGATGCGCTATCTCGAGATCGAGCACGAAAACCACGGCGAGTTCTATTCTCTGCTGCTGTTTTCCGTAGTGGGCATGATGTGCATGGCTGCAGGTTTTGACGTGGTGCTGATTTTCATCGGTCTGGAGCTGATGGCGATTTCCACCTATGTGCTGGTAGGTTTCCTGCGCACCGACCGCCGCTCGAATGAAGCCGCGCTGAAGTATCTGCTGCTGGGGGCCTTTTCGTCAGGCATCTTTGCCTATGGCTTGTCCCTGTTCTACGGACTCACTGGCAGCACCAGCCTCCTGGGAATCAGGAGCGGCCTGGTCCGTCTGGCAGCCGCTCATCCCAATCACATTGACCCGATCGCGATCGTCGCCCTGCTGACCACCTCGGTCGGACTGTTTTTCAAAATCGCAGCCATCCCCTTTCACCAGTGGCTGCCCGACGCCTACGAAGGCGCCCCCACCAGCGTAACCGGATTCATGTCCGTCGCAGTCAAAGCCGCTGCCTGGGCCATGCTGCTGCGCATCTTCATCTGGGGCCTGTATCCCCTGCGGACGGTGTACGTGCCGCTGCTTATCTTCGTTTCTATTCTGACCATGACCGGCGCAAACCTGGCCGCACTGACCCAGAGCAATCTCAAACGCCTGCTGGCGTACTCGTCCATCGCGCATGTCGGCTACATGCTGCTGGGCCTGGTTGCGCTGGCTTCGGTCACTTACCCGGCGCCCGCGTTCTTCGACGGCTTCAAGGGCATTCTGCTGTATCTGCTGGTCTATACCTTCATGAACCTGGGGGCCTTCGGCGTGATCGCGTCCCTGCGCCAGCGCAACGTGATCGGTGACGAAATGGACGACATCGCCGGCCTCTACTTCCGCGCTCCCACCGAAGCCGTGCTGATGCTCATTTTCCTGCTGTCGCTGGCCGGCATCCCGCCGCTGGCCGGCTTCTACGGAAAATATTTTATTTTCCTCAGCCTCATCGAGAGCGGCCACTACATCCTGGCATCGCTGGCCGTCCTCTATGCCGTCTTCGGCCTCTATTACTACATGCGCATCGCCAACCAGATGTTCATGCGCGAAGCCCTGGACAAGACCCTGCTTCCGATCAGTGCCGGGATGCGCGTGGCGCTGGGTGTGACCGCATTCGCCACCGTTTACATCGGAATCTTCCCGGAACAGTTCATCCGTATCGTGAACTGGTCTCTAGGCATCGCACAGACCACGTCGGTCGCCACTCTGATACGCTAAGACTCGCGGTGCAGGGAAGCAGAGCAGGGAAGCACCCTCCCGCCGGTCGCCATGCCTGGTCAGGACAACAAGTCGAAACCCGAGCGCAGCGGCTGGGTCCAAATGGCCAAGTACAGTCAACTGGCCTTCGTATTCCCGGCGGCGACCGTCGCCGGCTGGTTAATCGGTGTCGCCCTCGATCGCTGGCTTCACACCACCTGGCTCTATTTAGCAGGACTGATCCTCGGCATCATTGCCGGCTTCGTCGAGTTGATCCGGGCAGCCCTGTCTTCGGAATCCAAATGACGTCTTCAAGATGACAGCCGCTGAGCCCTTTACCTCTGACCGAAGCAGCGAAGCTTTCTACTCCGGAGCTATCGACCGCATCTCTCGCTTCATGCTGGTTCTGGCAGTGACCCTGACCGCAGCCGCCTGGTGGCGCTATGGCTGGCGCATCGCCCTCGGCTTTGCCTGCGGCAGCGTTGTTGCTTACCTGAATTTCTACTGGCTGAAGCGCGTCGTATCCGCGCTGGCCGACCGCGCCACCCAACCCGGCCAGGTGCAATCCAGCGGCGGAGTGGTGTTGCGCTTCCTGCTGCGCTACGTTTTGATGGGTCTCGGAGCCTATGTTATATTCACTGTTTCTCCCGCGAGTCTCTACGGGTTATTTGCCGGCCTGTTCCTCCCCGTGGCTGCCATCGCGTGCGAAGCCGCCTATGAGACGTGGGTCGCTCTGAAAAGCGGCTTCTAGCTGCTAGCTACTGGCTTCTGGCCTTTAGCTTGAAATGAAGCGTGTTGGCGCAAGTTTAGTGTTTAGCGGTTAAACCTAGAAGCTAGAAGCCAGTAGCTAGAAGCCTGTTTCATGCCTGAACAACTCTGGTTTACCGAAATCCTGAACCATCTCTTTGCCGGCCCCGTCACCGGGCTGCTGCAAGCTCTCCATATTGATCCCGACTACCCGCAAGCCCCCATCACTAACGCCGTGGCCATGGAACTTCTGGTGTTTCTATTTCTGGTGGCCTTGTTTTTCCTGGTGCGTGCCCGGCTCTCTGTCGACCAGCCCGGCGCCCTGCAACATGTCTTTGAAGGGGCCCATGGTTTCGTCGAAGACCAGAGCCAGGAAATTATCGGGCATCACAGCGAGCGCTTCACTCCGTTTCTGATGACCCTGACTTTCTTCATCCTGATCTGTAATCTGATCGGCCTGATTCCGGGTTTCGAATCGCCCACAGCCGTGCCCGTGGTCCCTCTGGGATGCGCCGTCTGCGCCTTCGTGTACTACCAGGCCCAGGGCTTCAGACACCACGGCATTGCTTACCTGAAGCAATTCGTCGGGCCAATGTGGGCCCTGGCCATTATCATGATCCCTATCGAGATCATCAGCCATCTGGCCCGCATGCTTTCGCTGACCGTTCGTCTTTACGCCAACATGTTCGCCGGCGACATGGTGACCATGGTGTTCTTCTCCCTGGTCCCGATCGGCGTTCCGATTATCTTTCTAGGCCTTCATATCGGAGTATCGCTGCTGCAAACCTATATCTTCGTCCTCTTGACCATGGTGTATTTGTCGGGAGCGGTTTCGGAAGAGCATTAAAGACAGTTTCGAGTTTCCAGCAATTTCAACTGAAAACCGGGAACTGGCAACAGCCGTTC
The DNA here is from genome assembly GCA_963797385.1 of Terriglobia bacterium. GTDB lineage: Bacteria > Acidobacteriota > Terriglobia > Terriglobales > Acidobacteriaceae > JAIQFF01. The sequence goes on along the minus strand of CAWCPY010000006.1, from coordinate 251,905 downwards.
AGAACACAAAGACGGATTCTAGTGTCGAGCTTCGGGTTTCCAGCAAGTGGAAACCAGAAACTGGAAACTAGAAACCAGCCGTTCAGCGTGAGGGCGTCTGCACTATTAACAGACGTCAACCACCCACTGGCGGTAATTCATACGAGGAGAAAAACACGATGCGTAGATTATTGAGCTATTTGTTCATGGCGCTGGCCTTCATGTTCCTGGCCGTGCCGGTGTTCGCGCAGGGCGGAGAAACGGCCAGCGCGGTCAACTGGGTGGCCATCGCCGCTGGATTTTCCATGGCGATCGCCTCCGCGGTCTGTGGACTGGCACAGGGTCGAGCCACGGCTGCCGCGGCGGAAGCTTTGGGCCGCAATCCTGCAGCCCGCTCCGGCATCCAGTTCGCCCTCATTCTCGGTCTGGCCCTGATCGAGTCCCTGGCGCTTTACACGCTGGTTATTATCTTTGCCAAGGTAAAGTAAGGGGTTTATTGCGAATAAGTCGAAGATGCCCCATCCATTTCGCGCACTTAGCGAAATGGGTGGGGAATGTTTTTAGGGGTGAAGTCAGGCCTACATCAATTGCGGTTTGCGCTGCCCGTCCCAATCGCCTTCCTTGGTTCCAGGCGAGTGTTCCAGAGAATCCATCAGGATGCGGCGCAGCCGGAAGCGGCTCTCAAGATCTGTGTTCACGATCTCGAAGCCGACTTCGTTCACCCGCGCGCGCCTCAACAATACTTGTCCGCGAATATGGCGGCCGCCGGTGGCAATGTCGATATTCGCTTCCGAGCCCACGCGGAGATTGTCTTCTTTCGTGCCCATGCCCCCGCCCAGGCTCAATTCCCGGATCAGGATGCTGGATTTTCCCCAGGAGCTACTGATGGTCGCATGCAGCGTCCGGCGCAAGACGATGCGCTCGTATCGGCGCTGCCGTACCCAAGGGCAAGCCGGTGCTGAATCCAGGGGTGCGATAGCCAGCTCTCCGGGTTCCAGCCCGCTTTCGGCCATGACCTGGCTACCGTAACGCGGATCGATCTTGACCAGCGCCTGGGCTGCGGCAATGCGCAACTCCCGGTGATGGCTCCATCGCCACATCTTTTTCGCTTCCAGCAGGCCGCGCAGCACTGGCACGGCATCGTTCTCGCGCAGTCGGCCCAGCGACTCTACCGCTTTCAGCTGCAGCAGCGCAGAGCGACCCTGGGTCTCTCCCGCTTCGGCCATGACCACCAGCGGCGGGACGGCCGAGCGATCGCCGCTCATTCCGATTTCATCAATTGCCTGGGGCAGGACCAGCGCATCGAGAATTTCCAGCAACTCCAGCAGCGACCGTCCCCGGTCATGGGCCGCACCGTAAGCCACCTGGCGCACCACCACGTCGTGATAGAAACGGTTCCACTCCGGCAATCGCGTCGGCAACAGCTCCAGCAAAGTAGGCACATCCAGACGGCTTAGGAGGCCAACCACCGAAGCGGCCTGGCGCGGCTGTCCCGTGCGCAGCATCTCGCGCAGCTGTTGCTGGGCGGGCGCTCCCAATTCCTTCACAATGTCGATGATGCGGTCACACTCTTCCCGCCGCATGCAGCGGAAAAACCGCTCTGACAGATGTTCCACGGCCGCTCCCGACGTCCGGCGCAAGACTTGGAGCAGGTCGGCGGGAAGCTGGGGCAGGTACATCGCTTCTTCGATAAATTCGGGCAAACGGTTTTCCACGCCGATGCGAGGGCGCAATTCGGTGGCCAGCACTGGCCGTTGCTTCGCGATGTTTTCCATCGCGATACAGAGTTCATTCAACGCACCAAACTGTTTGTTGGTGCTGGCTTCCGTGCTGAGGCGCACAAAGGACGCGCTCAGCATGCTTTGCAGGTCGGGGTCTGATTCCTTGCCCATCAGATCGCCGATCTTGCGGATGGATGCCGCCATCAATTCTCCGCCGGCAGCCGCGAACAGGTCGGCCAGCTGGCTTATGCCGGTCGCAATCTTGCGCCGCGGCTCGATGTCTTTCGCCTCCAGGCAGTTCAAGTAATTGTTCAGGATGGCGACCGCGGTTTCCTTGTCGCCGCGATCTAGCAGTATCTCGACAAACTGGCGCACGTTGCGCGGCGGCACGCAGGGGGCTTCATGCGAGAGCAGCACGCTCTTCTTGCCCGCTTCTGGCACTTCCGCCCAGAACATCCGGTCGAGGATGTCGGCATGCGACTCCACCAGGATGCCGGCCTTGCTCATCTTGTCTTCCTGAAGCTTGAGAATCTGGCGCAGGGTGTCCATCTGCCGGCTCATGTGCTCCATCATCTGGTGCACGGCGTTGACCTTCACTTCGCCCTTCTGGAAGCGTTCCAGGGCGAAACGAATGGCCATATGCTCGGCCGCCTTCATCAGCAGAGGCGTGTTGTCCGTCTGCTCTACCGAAGCCTGGGCCGCCAGACTTCCCAGCAACTGCTGCAGGTTGACCTTGGTATTGTCGTCAACCGCGGTCAATTCCTTTTGTAAGGCCGTGGTATCGGCATTGGGGTCGCCACCCACTTCCCCAAATCGGGTCAGCAGGCGGATGGTCTGGATGACTTCTTCCTCCTGCAAGGGCACGACGCCGCCCGCCCAGTTTCCGCCGCCCGCCCCGGTTCCGCCGGTGGCCGGAACAGCTCCTTCCACCGCCGGGCCAGCATTCGGAACGCTGCCTACCGGAGCGCCCCCGGCGACACCCCCGCTCTTCGCGCCTTCCGCGGCGGCAATCAATTGCAGAAGTTTCTGCGGATCGTTAAGCCATTGCTTGAATTCCGGGCCCAGGGTCTGGGCTGCAATCTGGGCGGCAATGCTGATCTCGCCGGTCGATGGATCGGCGGCAACAAACCTTACTTCGTTGATGCGGATCGAAGCCGTCTTGCTGTCCCCGAAGGTGCTCTTGATCTCTTTGACCACGTCCTGCGCCCGCGCACCGCCCATGGCAAAGGCCCGCACCAGTTGGATAAATTCGTCTTTGGTGACCTGGTTCGAAAAATGGATACTGGCCAGACCCGCGGTGGTCAGCAGTTGAGCGAAGCTGCGCTCCGCTTGCCCCGTCTCCAGCGGAATTCCGTCCAGCAGCAGCTTGTTTTCCGATACGCCCAACAGGAACGCCCCGTCCGCTCCTTTGGGCAGGCCGTCTTGCAGTTCTTTCCACGTGGATGCGAACTGCCCTTCGGTGCGTTTGTGGTCGAGCCCATAGAGGCGGACGTACTTCACCAATATGTTCAGACTGTGGACAAACGCCCGGGCGGACGCGATCCTGGTGTCTTTGCTTGTGTCTGCCGTTGAGATACGCGGCTCCTCTTAAAGGGCTTCTCGTACCGGCTAAGGGTAATGCGAAACCGTGAGAAGATACACATTACGGAGGTAATACCGCGAATTGGCCTTCCGTTAGGTCCATTTGGGGGTTTCGCGGCCTGATTGACCATCCTTTTGCCCACCCCGACCATGCCGACGAAGCCCGCCAAAAAGAAATCCGGCCTCGCTTTCTGGATGCAGCGCGTCCTTGAAGAGTGCGACCGGGCCAGTCTCAGCTTCGCGCCCGACCCCGTACATGACCTGCGAGTGGCGCTGCGCCGCTGTTGTTCCATGGCTGACGGCATCGCCGTTATCGATCCTGATCGGGCTTGGAAGGACATGAAGAAAGCAGGCAAACGCCTGTTCAGGCGCCTGGGAGAACTGCGCGATGTGCATGTGATGCAGGAATGGGTTCACCTTCTTGACACGCCGGACGATCCCGTCACCGGGCCGCTGTTACAGTCCGTCGCCGCCCGCGAGCCTCAATTGCAACAGGACGCGATGCAGGCCCTCCTGGAATTCGACCGAAAACAGTGGCGGGCCTGGGGCCGTTCGCTTCCCCGCCACATGGCAAGGTTCCGCCCGGGCAGCCTGGTCTTCCGCCATCTCGCGCTCGAGCGCTGGACGGAGGCTCACAGGCTGCATCGCCAGGCCCTGCGCAGCGGCTCGCCGGCGGCATTCCACCGCCTTCGCATCGGCATCAAGCGCTTTCGCTACATCGTCGAAAACTTTCTGCCCGAGCAGCACGCCGCCTGGAGCAACGATCTCAAACACATGCAGGACGTGCTGGGCGAGATTCACGATCTCGACGTTCTCGGGCCTGCCGCAGTACGCGCCAACGTCTTCCCCGATGACGATGCCCGCTCCCGCTGGCAAAACAGAATTCACCAGGAGCGCGCGCAGAGAATCGACGCCTACCGCCAGAAAATGACCTCAAAGAACAATGAAGATTCGCTGTGGCAGCTCTGGCGCAGCCAGCTCCCCGACCGAAAGCAAATCAAATCCGCCGCCCTGCTTCGCCTGACGCTATGGGCCTCGTCGCTTGACCCTGACTTCGAGCATTCACGACACGTGGCCCGGCTCACACTCCAGCTTTATGACGGATTGGCGGCCATGGGCAAGGCGTCAAGATCGTCGGACCGGGAGCGTGCCATTGTGCAGGCCGCCGCGCTCTTGCACGACGTAGGCAGATCTAAAGATGAAAAGGGCCACCACAAAGCCTCTTATCAGATGATCCGCCGCCTTCCGCCTCCGCTGGGCTGGAGCGCCCGGGATTTGCTCACCGCCGGCATCGTGGCCCGCTATCATCGCGGCGCTCTACCTCGCGCCGGGCAGAAGCCGCTCCGTGGCATGCCTCTCGGACAAAGGCAAGACATAACGAGATTGGCGGCCATTCTTCGCTTGGCCAACGCCTTCGATACCGGCCGCGATCACCGCGTCCAGCGTCTGCAAGTCGTGAACCGGAATGATGGAAACAAGAGCAAAGTCCTGCTGATCGCAGCCCAGGGCTATTCTTCCCGCGATGACCAGGCAGAAGCCGTCGCCGCCGCCCGCCACCTGCTGGAATCGGTCTATCGCCGCCCCGTAATGATCAGACCAATGAAGGCATCAACCCCAAAGCCAATGGTCAGAAAACCAGAAACCGGAAACAGGCGAGCAGCTAGAAGCTAGAAGCTACTCAGTCACTTCCATCTTCCGCGCCCGCCGCGTACAGATACACCATGACCCACGCTCAACTGGTGGCAATAGCCGTGGAGTGGCTGCGCGCCTATCGCTGCGGCGTGGTCCTCTCCGAGCAGGCCTGCGTCAGTGGAGAAATGCCCGACGCCATCGGATGGAAGCGGGCCTCCCATTCCGTTCTGATCGAGTGCAAGATATCCCGCGCCGACTTTTTAGCTGACCGCGACAAGCCCTTCCGGCAAAAGCAGGAGCTGGGACTCGGATGCGAACGTTTCTATCTCACCCCTCCGGCCTTGCTTCAACTCAAAGAGCTACCCCCGGGCTGGGGCCTTCTGGAATTGCGCAAGCGCAAAGTCGAAGTCTTCCGCCGCTCCGCCCGCGACTTGCGTACCCCGTCCGGCCTCGCCTATGAGATGAATCTGCTGCTGGCCAGCCTGCGCCGCGTGGAAATACGCATCGAGCCCCAAACCATCACCGAATTCCTCAAGTGGAAAAACCGCATGCAGCAATACAACGGCGGCGCCTGGCCCACAGGCGTAGAGCCCACCGAAGAAGAGCAAAACTATTTCCTGGAAGCGGGTTCACTGGAATCACCGCCCACCACGTAATGACGCGAATCACGTGAATCACCTGAATCACGTGGGGACGGCCGCCCTCGGCTGTCCGGTCGAGCAAAGCTCGACAAGGTGTTCCACTGCCAACTACGCCCGAAGTCCAACGCCGGACACCCAACGCCCAAAACAAAACCGGGCTGGTTGGCCCGGTTTCGAATGGCGTCGGGTTGAGATGCGGTTACATCACCACGCGGCGCGAACTGGCAACAAGGGTTCTCTGGTCAGTTTGACCAGAAATGTCACTGCTATCTCGTGCCAGCCAAAAATAAACGGAGACGGGAGGAACATGCCTTACCTAGTGCAAGCGCCATGCCAACCTGAATGTGAATTCATACTTTCTAAAATACCTGTAACTTGTTGATTCATAAGGCGAGTGGTTCTTGTTAGTTCGGGGATTGCCGGACGCCGGGCGGCGCTCGTGAGAAAAGATTTTCTCAACTGGAAAAGAATCGTGCCACGAACCACGTAGGGGCGGACGCCCTCGTCCGCCCGGCCGAGCAAAGCTCAGCGATGCATGATGCCCGCTCTCTAACCGAAAAACATGACGAGCTGCCCTCGTCCGCCCGGACCGGGCGTCCGGGCCTACGCGGGCGTGTAAGGCGGCAGACCCACAGCCCTAGAGCTCCCGCCGTCCCTCCATGGCCTTCAGCATGGTGATTTCGTCGGCATATTCGATGTCGCTGCCCACCGGAATCCCCATCGCGATCCGCGTTACTTTGAGTCCCGCACGCCGCAGTTGCCCGAAAAGATAAGTCGCGGTTGCCTCACCCTCGATCGTCGGATTGGTGGCCAGGATCACTTCATCGACCTGCCCGTCTTCCACCCGCCGCATCAGGTTTGAAATCCGCAACTGGTCCGGTCCCACGCCATGCAGCGGTGAAATCGATCCATGCAGCACATGATAAACGCCGTTGAAGTGCCTGGTCTTTTCGATGGCGCCGATGTTGGTAGGTTCTTCCACCACGCAGACCATCCGCTGGTTGCGGGTCGCGCTGCTGCAGTACACGCAGGGATCGACATCCGTGATGTTATTGCAGATGGAGCACAGCCGCAGGTTGGCCTTCACATCGCGCACCGCGGCCGCCAGTCCTTCCGCATCTTCGTCGGAAGAGCGAAGAATATGAAAGGCAAGCCGCTGCGCGCTCTTGCTCCCAATGCCCGGCAGTTTCTTCAGCGATTCGATCAGCCGCGCCATCGGCTCCGCAAATTTAGACATGATTTGTATTCAGGAAAATCAGAGCTCAGTTAACAGTAGATGATTGGTCTGAAGATTTTGACCTTCAATTCTAAAATCATCAATCGGTAAATCTACAATCCCGGTATTCCCATTCCGCCCAGCATCCCGCCCATGGTGGACTGCATGGCTTCATCGACCTTCCGGCCCGCGCCGTTGATGGCCGCCGTGATCAGGTCCTGCAGCATCTCGACATCGCCCGCCTTCACTGCCTCGGGATCGATCTTGATGCCCAGCACTTGCTTGCTTCCATCCATCTTTACCGTTACCGTGCCGCCGCCGGCCGAGCCCTCGACCACGGTTTCCTGCATCTTCTTCTGCAGGTTTTCATACTGCTGTTTGGCCTGCGACATCAGTTCCTGCAGGTTGAATCCGCCCATGGCGTCTGTCTCCAGCTTTCTCGGCGCTCTCCGGGAGCTAGCGCTTGTCCTTGTAATCGATAATCGTCCGAATTTCCGCCCCAAACTTCTCTTTCATGCGCCGCACCACCGGGTCCTGCTCGGCGCGGCCACGGCCGCCGCCATTGGCTGATGCCGGACGCGGCGCAGTCGGAACTGTTCCACCCGGCACCACGCGCACTTTCATCGCCCGTCCCAACGCTCCACTAGCTGTGGCAATCATGAGCCGCTTCGCATCCGCGCCCAGCGACATCTCAATCACTGCCGCCGATGATGCCACCTTGATCACTACCTCATTGCCTTCCACCTGCCACTCGCCGGCGTCGAGCAGGTTGACCAGAATACGCTGCCCCGCGCCGTTTAGTGCGGTCAAAACGGCATCGCGCAAATCGGTTGCACGCTCTTCCGGAGCCTTCTGTATTGCAGGAGACGGCACTTCAGGAGACGTCTCCGGCTCCTGCTGAACGGCCACGGCCGGTGCCGACGACCCCATCACCACGCTTGCCGCCGCGCCACCCGCGACCCCGCGCACCCCCGACAGCGGAGTGCTTTCCGCGGAGAGCTCCGGCTTCGATCCGCTCTTGCGCGCCGAATCCGCCGCGAACGGCGAAACATTCGTGGAACGTGACGACGCCTGCGGCTCAGGTCTTTTGATGTCCGGCACCACCGATGGTTTGCCCAACGGCCGCGGCGAAGCCGTACCTGCCGTTTCGCTGAGCAATTGCTCGATGGGCAACAAGCGCTGGGCGTGCGCCATCTTCAGCAGGCCCAGCTCCAGATGAAAACGCTGTTCCTGACGGTAACCGAGTTCGCCGTGCGTGCGCAGCATGATCTGCAGATGCCGCGCCAGGTCCTCTTCCTCAAAGAGCGCCGCGATACGGGCCACACGCTTTCGCTCGTCGCTTGAAATCTGCAGCAGGGAAGAGTCCGCTCCCGCAATCCTGGCCACCACGGTATTGCGCAGGAAACGAACCATCTGGCGGGCAAAATGAGTAGGGCTGTGGCCTTCGCTGATCAGCCGGTCCACCAGCCGCAACACGGTTTCACTCGATCCCTGGGCCACCGCCTGCATGACCTCTTCCAGCACGCCGGACGGCGCCGCGCCCACCAGGTTCCGCACCTGGTCGGCGGTCAGCCGCCCACTGGATGAGGCAATGGCCTGATCGAGAATGGAAAGCGCGTCCCGCATCGATCCGTCACCGGCCTCGGCCAGCAGCGCCAGCGCATCTTCATCGGCTTCGATGTTTTCCCGCCCGGACAGGTCCTTAAGCTGGTTGAGGATTTCCTCAAAGCCCACGGCACGAAAACTGAAATGCTGGCACCGCGACCGAATGGTCTGCGGAATGTCCTCGGGCTGGGTCGTGGCCAGCATGAAGACCACATGCCCGGGCGGCTCCTCCAGCGTCTTCAGCAGCGCGTTGAAAGCCGCATCGGTGATCTGGTGTGCTTCGTCGAGAATGTAGATCTTGAAACGGTCCCGCGCCGGGCGGTATCTCGTGCCCTCGCGCAATTCGCGAATTTCATCGATGCCGCGATTGGTGGCGGCGTCAATCTCGATCACGTCCACCGAATTTCCCGCCCGTATTTCAGTGCACGACTCGCAGACTCCGCAGGGCTCCGCCACCGGCTTGTCCGACGACCGGCAGTTCAGCGCCATGGCCAGAATGCGCGCCACCGTGGTTTTCCCGATCCCGCGATGCCCGCTGAAAATGTACCCGTGCGCCGTCCGCCCCTGCTCCAGGGCATTCTTCAGGGTACGGGTAACATGCTCCTGCCCGATGACCTCGGAGAATTTTTGCGGACGATACTTACGGGCTAAGACCTGATAGCTCATGGAAGGAGAATGTTCAATTATACGTGATGCCTTCGCGCCCGCGAGATGCCACGCGGCTTTGCGAAAAGAAAGTCTTTCCTTCGTGTACCTTCGTGTCCTGGGTGGTTATTGCTCTTGCTCTTGATCGTGCAAAAGGGGCCGCATCGATCGCGAAATGTGACCCGACTGTAAAATGGCCCCTTGCGAAGAACCCGCTCAAGGAATAGGCTTTTGGGCTGGGTCGGCTCAGGCCAGACCAGGAGGTCCCATGCAGTTGAAACTTGATACGCGGGTCTCGAACGGCGTGACCATCATGGATTGCAGCGGCCGGATCGTCTTCGGCGAAGAATCGGCGCTGCTTCGAGACACACTCAAGAAACTGATCGGCGAAAGCAACCAGATTGTGTTGAACCTGGGCAGCATCACTTACATCGATAGCGGCGGATTGGGAACGCTGGTGGCGCTCTACACCACCGCGCACAATGCGGGAGGCGCGGTAAAGCTGGCCAACCTCACCCAGCGTGTCGGCGATCTGCTGCAGGTCACCAAGCTGCTGACCGTTTTCGAAGTGTACGACAGCGAGGAAAAGGCCATCGAATCCTTCGGAAAAGGCGCGGCCGCGTAACTTCCGATAACCCTGAACTCATCCCGCGCGCAGCCGCAGCCGCTCGCGCGGCGAGGCTAGCCGAGGGATTTTGCGCTTTCTCCCGCTCTTGCATTCACGCCCGTCCGCATGATCGCTAAAGCTGTATTTCTCCTGGGCCTTGCGATTGCCGCCAGCGGATTCGTCTCGCCGCCGGTGGCCCTCGCATTGGGGCTGGTCTTTGGCTTTGCCTTCCCCCACCCCTTCGACAAGAGCGCAAAAAAGCTCTCCCGCTATCTGCTGCAGGCTTCCGTAGTCGGACTCGGCTTCGGCATGAACCTGCACGACGTGGTCCGCGCCGGACGCAGCGGCTTCGTTTACACCGTCCTCGGTATCGGCTTCACCATGGTAGTCGGCATGACCCTGGGCGCGATGCTCAAGATGCAGCGTACTCCAGCTTTTCTGATTTCGACCGGAACAGCCATCTGCGGCGGCAGCGCCATCGCCGCGGTCGGCCCCATCACCGGCGCCAGCGACGAGCAGATGGCCATCTCGCTGGGCACGGTGTTCGTGCTCAACTCGGTTGCGCTGCTCACCTTCCCGGCTATCGGCGCCGCATTGCATCTGAGTCAAACCCAGTTTGGTCTCTGGGCGGCGCTCGCCATTCATGACACCAGTTCAGTGGTAGGCGCCGCCGCCAAGTACGGAGCCGTCGCGTTGGCGGTGGGAACGACCGTAAAGCTGGCCCGAGCCTTGTGGATCGTCCCCATGTCGCTGGGCGCTGCCTTGATCAAGCATTCCAGAGCGAAAATCCAATGGCCGTGGTTCATCGCCCTGTTCGCACTGGCCGCCGTATGCAATACCTATCTGCCCGCCGGAGCGCCCGCGTACAAGCTTCTATCGCACGCCGCGAAAATCGGACTCACCGCCACCCTCTATCTGATCGGCAGCGGTATTTCCGTCGCCACCCTGAAGAAAGTAGGACATCGCCCCATGCTGCTGGGAGTGATCCTGTGGCTCCTGATTTCAACCGGTTCCCTGTGGCTGATCCGGATCGGCTGGATTGCGCTGTGAACCGTAGATACATTCAAAGCCACGTAGGGGCAGGTGTCTCACCTGCCCAGCCGAGCGAAGCTCGGCCTGGCAAGAATCGTCGAACTGTCGGATCGGTGTCCAGGAGGCACCCCTTCAGCGCTGCAAAAATGCCTGCCCTTTGAGCGCCCCGAGCCGCTGAGGTAGATTGACCAGACGAATCGGTGAGTATCATGCCCTCCCGGAAACCCAGCATGCGCGAGAGAATCATCACTACCATCCGCGCCATCCCCCGCGGGAAAGTCTCCACCTACGGAGCCGTTGCGAAAGCCGCGGGCTTTCCCGGCGCCGCCCGCCAGGTAGTGGCTGCTCTCCGTGGCGCCGTCGGCCTGCCGTGGCAACGGGTGCTGGGCGCCGGAGGCGCCATAAAACTCCGCGGAGACTACGCCTTCGAACAGCGTTTCCGCCTGGAGGCTGAAGGCGTCACCTTCCGCGGCCGCAAGGCAGACATGAAGCTGCACGAGCACAAATTCCCCAAATCCCCAACGAAGCCTCGACCGTAGCGCCGGCATCTTGCCGGCTGTCGCGAGGGCGTCCCGCCCTCGCCGCGGCGGGCGGGACGCCCGCCGGACAGCCGCCGGGACGGCGGCGCTACGAAAGCCCTAGCGCTGGCTGATTTGCTTAGCCACCACTTTTTGATTGAACTCTTCCGACTTGCCCCGCGGCACCGTCAGCGACGTCCATTGCCTGGATTGCAAGTGCTTCGCCAGGAATACGATCTGCCCGCAATGGTAGGAGTAATGCGCAATCTGACGGTTGATGGCCTGCATCACCGAGTGCGGCTCCCCGCGGATCATGACCGTACGCTCAATATCCGCGTCCGACAAAGCTTCGAGCGCCGTGAACACGTACGTCCACCCCTCCTCCCACAGTTGCATTAACGCCGTCCTGCCGGCCGGCGGGTGCTCAAACTCGGTGTCGCGCTTGCGGTCGGCCTTTTCACCGTCACTATTCAGAAAGTCGGTCCAGCGGGATCGCATATTTCCCACCAGATGCTTGACGATAATTGCGATGGAGTTCATTTCGTCGTCAAGAGCGGCAGCTAGTTGCTCGTCGCTAACCTGCTCCATGGCGCGCTCAGTCAGCTTCTTGTAGTAACGGAACAGGGAAAGGGAATCCTGCAGGTAAGAGGTCGTCAATTCGTGCGCCATCGGGTCTCCGTGGACCTAGACCTTGAACTTGTCGTCAATCTCGACCTGATATCCCGCCACCAGCCGGTTGGTCTCGTTGGCCATGCCGACCACAGCCATCAGTTCCTTGAACATGGCGTCCGTCATGCCTTTGCCGCGCGCCCCGGCGGTATGCGATGCAATGCAATAGCTGCATTGATTGCTGACGCTCACCGCGAGATAGACCAACTCTTTCGTCAGCGGATCAATCGCCCCCGGTCCCATGATCTGCTTGATGTCCTCCCATGTGCGCTTCAGGGTTGCCGGGTCATGAGCGATCGCCTTCCAGAAATTATTGATCCAGTCAGTCTTGCGGGTCGCCATGATGTCGTCATAAACCGCCCGCACTTCCGGACTCGCATCTTTGTACTCAATCAGGCCAAGCGTTGCCATGTGTGCTCCGGGACAGGTGAAAAGATTGACTTTCTTTGCGACCTTTGCGTCTTCCTTCGCGTCCTTTGCGGTTAAAAGCTTCAGGCCGGCGGCAACACGCCGCTGAGCAGCTTGCCCAACCCCGCCGCCGGCACGCGGATACCCAGATAGAACTGCCCAAACAGCGCATACACCGCGCTCACTTCATCAAAGCGCATTTCATAGATCAGCTTCTTGAACACCAGCGGATCATTGGCGAACAGGTCCACGCCCCACTCCCAGTCGTCGAAGCCAATCGACCCGGTAATGATCTGCCGCACTTCTCCGGCATAACGCCGCCCCACCAATCCATGCTCGTTCATCTGCCGTGCCCGTTCTTCAATGGGCAAGCTATACCAGTTCTTGGCTTCTCCCCGTCGCCGGTCCATGGGATAAAACGAAACGTACCGGTGTTGCGGCATCTCCGGAAACAGACGCGGATGCATGGCCTCCTTCTGCCGCGCCAGCACCTCCGCAATCTCCCGCTTCCACTCTTCCGAGTGCGCTTCGATGCCGCGGTCCTTCAAATCCCGATAGGCCTTGATCGTGGATTCGTACAGCCCCAACTCGATGATTGAAAGGTAAGAAGTCGCAGGTTCCAGGAAATCGGCCAGCCGCAACTGTGCCAGCTGCAACTCCGTCGAATTCAGTTCGTCAAACGAACGCCGGAAATGCACCAGCATCAGATCGCCCTTATGTCCCAGCAAAGAGAACAGCGCGGAAGGCCCGGCGGAATTCTGCTCCATCCCAGCCAGAACGCCCGCGGCCTCATCGACGATCGCGCTCTTCTCCGGTGCCGCGAGTTGTCGCCACGCTGCCCAGCGAACTCGCACCATCTGATGCAGAACGCTGTAACCCTCAATGGTCAGCGGGACAGCGGGTATCTCGTCGGAAACAGCTTTCGGCCCCACAGGGCGGCTAGATGACATGATCGATCCCTCAATCCGGATGACACCGCATCTGGGTGCCCCACCCTCGTCTCTCCGGTTTTTGGAGAGACAGGGTGGGTCAGATGCCAGCAAGGACTCATGAACTCGAACCGACTATTGTAACTGGAGGATCGGCCGTCACGGTCCAGGAATACGGCGCAGCAAGCTTCTTCTGCCGGCGAAACTGGCGTGGGTGAGCAAGCGTGCCCCACCCTCGTCTCTCCGCTTTCTGGAGAGAAGGGTGGGGAGATTTTCCCTCAGCGCCAGTGCTTCACCTTCGGCCACATTTGGGCCAGCGTGCCGAATTTCGCCCCCTTGCAGATGAAGACATCGATGTTTTTTTCCAGCGCATAAGGATTGTCGGCCGACGTACCCACATACTCGACGTTGTCCCAGAGCTGCTCGAGCTTCTCCTTACTGTCATCGAGCACGATCATGCAATTTCCTGAATATCCTCGCGGCCCCCACAGGAAGTAGGTTTGATGTCCGCTCAGGGCCGGCGGCAGGCCATAGCGCCGGCCCAGGAAATCGATGGCGCCGGCCTGGCCGTAATCCTGGGCGAAGATGCCGCAATCCCCGCGCTCGCCCGGGCTCAGCCGGTTCCAGGCCTGCGCGGTTTCGGCCACGATCTCTTCCCATCCGAACTGGTCGGAGTACCACTGCGGCAAGGGCGACCGCTCGTGACCGTGTTCCATCACCGGCAATTTCATCGGCAGGTATTTCATGTAGGCAATGAATCGCTCCGGAGACAGCACCGGCACCACCACCGGGGCCAGGTGAAATCCGGCGGCCAGCAGCAGCACCACGATCACCGGCTTCATCCAGGACAGGCGCGGCCGTTCGATTGCGTTCTCGATGGTCACCGCCCCCGCCGCCAGGAGCATGGGATAGATGGGAGCCAGATAGTAGCTCTTTCCATGAAGAGCGAAAAAGACACTAAAGCAGACCACATAACTCCAGCCGAGCACGCGGTAGACCTTCAACTGCCGCGAAAAAAAGAGTGCAATCAGGCCCGTGATCCAGATGGGAGCGGTCAAAGGAAGTACGAGCAGCGTCTGCTGAAAGAAGTATGGCAGCAGCGGCAGGACCACGTCGCGGCCCTCAGCCCTGATACCTCGCATCAACTGCACAAACGGCCAGTCGTAGTGAATGTTCCAGAGCAAATTGGGCAGGAAAATGAGGAACGCAGCCACTCCGCCCAGCCAGATCCATTTGTCCGCGAAAATGCGGCGTTGCTCCGTGAGCAGCAGGCCGGCCACGATGCCAAGGCCGAACAGCGCGATCGAATACTTTTCCTCCATGCCCAGGCCCGCGACCACGCCAAACCACAGCCAGTACCGGGGATCGTTGCGCTTGATGGCAAGAATCGCGAAATAGGCGCAACCCATCCACAAATTGGGTTCAAGACAGTTCGTCCCCAGCAAGCTGCCATTGGACAGGTACTGCGGCGCCACAACGGCCGTCACCGCGCTGAGCAATAGGGCGAATCGCCGCCCGCCAAATTCGCGGGCCAGCACCGCCGTTTGCACCACCAGAAGGGAGGACGCCAGCGCTGGGATAAAACGTATGCTGCGTAGCGAATCTCCCAGCACCGCGCGGCAAACATGAATCAGGAAGGGAATCATCGGCGGCTGGTCCACATATCCCCAGGCCAGGTGATCTCCGCAGGCCATGTAATCAAACTCGTCGCGGAAGTAGCCGTAACGATTGTTGAAGTAACAATGAAAGAGCAGTTTGACCAAGGCAATGACCAGGACTATTCCCATGCCTTGGGCGAAAAAAGATCGTTGGTTCCGGTCTGCCGTGGATGCGCCCGTGGACGTACTTGCCATAATGGAAATCCAGAAGGTTATCACCCCATTCTCCCCCTGTCATCCTGAGAGGAGTGGATCGGAGTTCGTGGAGATAACCGGCGGGCACGGCGGCTGGCATCAGAGACCCAGCCGCCGCAGGTGAAACCGGGAGCACTTACTTGTAGGTTACGGTCGAGGAGGACAGATTATCGCGGTGCGAAACCGAGTCCACCATCGACTCGAAGGCTGCAACGTTCATGGGACCCGCCTTACTTGCACCGGTCAGGGCTGCATTCAGTTTGTCCAGGCCGTCAGCATTGGTGGTGATGACGTCGATCCAGAAAGTTCCCGGAGCCTCGGTGTGGATGGCCTCGGTATCGATTTCATATTCGACGATCGAACCGTCGGCCAGCAACTTCTCGAGAAGAGGCACGACGAAACCCTTGCTGAGAGTTTCAAGCGCATCCTCCGGCGCATCCGACTTCAGTTTGTACATACCCACGCGAGTATAGACATTCTTGTAGGTGCCGGGCCGCCAGTTGTAATGACGGCTGACGAATATCCCATCCCCGTGCCGGTTGGCGCTGGCGAGTACGGGTGACGTTGGCGTACCGGACTTGTAAAACTTGTCGAGCGTGGTCAGCACGGCCGCCATGGACATTCCTGACCACCAGTTGTCATGCGTCATTCCATCGGGTGTGTGCACCAGAGTCAGGTCACTGCCGAAACCGACGATGGTTCCGTCGGCCACTGCTTTCTCCAGAATTTTCTGATCCACGGCATTGTTCTTTTCCATGTCCGCCCATTGTGCGCGGGGAAGATTCCAGAATGCGACGTAACTGTACAACGGCGGTTTTTCCTTCGGTTCGTTCTGGGCCTGAGCCGGTAGGGCCGAGACGGCCATCATCGCGAGCGCGCACGCAACTGTAAAAATTCCACACAATTTCCTGTTCATCTATTTCCTCCTCAATGAGTCGCTGGCTGGGGGGAGAACGCCGGCGCCGGTGCTGATTCCTGTTGCTGGGTAGGTTGCGTACGGAACCGTACTCTGAGCGACCGCGAATGTCAATGAAGCCGGATGGCCTGAAGATCAGTTCGGAATTGTGACGCTCGGCGAGGAGTCATCTTTTTGCATGCGAGGAGACCGGAGGGGTAGGGGTCCTTCGACTCCGCAGCTGCTTCGCTTCGCGAAGCAGCTTCTGCGCTCAGGATGACTCGTCTACGCACGCCCAAGAGCTGTAGGATGTGCGGGCTGATAGAGGCCGATTTCGCCGCCGCTGGGTAACTGGATCGTTGTCTTGATTCCCCATTCCCGTGGGCATGGGGCTGAGTTTATCAAAGAGGGCTGGCCTCAGCGGAGCTTCGCCCTGCCGGACAGCCGAGGGCGGCTGTCCCCACGTGGGTTCTGCGCTGTTCAAAATCTTTTGACAGGAGGCTAAGGCTTCGGCTATCTTTTCAGAGATGAGTTTTCTTTCCCATCTCCACTGTCACCATCATGTGCACAACATGTCGGCGGGGGTGTGTTGAGATAGGTTAGTCCACTCACAAGATTCGGCCCGCTGACGCGATTCGCGACAGCGGGCTTTTTGTTTCTATCCATAAATTGGAGATTGCGATGAACCTGGAGATTGACTTCGACAAAATGCAGGGGCTGCTGCCAGCCATTGTGCAGGATGCGGGTAGCGGCGAAGTGCTGATGATGGGTTTCATGAATCGGGAGGCGTTTGAGCAGACATTGCGCGCCGGGTACGTCACATTTTTCAGCCGTACCCGCCATCAGCTTTGGACCAAGGGCGAGACATCCGGCAACCGACTGGAAGTGATCTCGGCGGCGACCGATTGTGATCGCGACACGGTTCTGCTGCGGGTGCGGGTGCAGGGGGAAGGCGTGGTTTGCCATAGGGGCACGCGTTCCTGCTTCACCGAAGGCCTTCCCGTGACCACGCAATCGGCGCAGACCGAAGGATCATTGTCATGAAGCTTCGCATTGGGATTCCGAAGGGGAGTCTGCAGGAGGCAACGCTGCAGCTGTTTGCGCGCGCCGGACTGAACGTTTACACCAATGGCCGGTCATACTCGGCCAGCACTGCCGATCCTGACGTCGAGTGCATGCTGATTCGGGCGCAGGAAATGGCACGGTACGTCGAGCACGGCGTACTGGACGCCGGGCTGACCGGACTCGACTGGGTGATGGAGAGCGGCCTCGAGGTTGTGACCGTGGCCGATCTGATCTACGCCAAGCAGAGTCGCGGCAAGGTGCGGTGGGTGCTGGCTGTACCCGAGTCCTCAGGATACCAGCGCGCGGAAGACCTTACGGACTGCATCGTGGCCACCGAACTGGTGAACGTCACGCGAAATTATTTCGGCAAGAAGGGCGTGAATGTGCGCGTGGAGTTCTCCTGGGGGGCGACCGAGGTGAAACCTCCCACGCTGGCGGACGCCATTGTGGAAGTCACCGAAACCGGCAGCTCGCTGCGCGCCAACCACCTCCGCATCATCGACACCCTGCTTGAGTCGAACACCCAGATCATCGCCAACACCTCCTCATGGAAAGACGGGAGCAAGCGCCGCAAGCTCGAAAATCTCGCCGTGATGCTGCGGGGGGCGATGGAGGCCCAGGGACGGGTGGGCCTGATGCTGAACGTCCGCAAATCAGATCTCGCCGCAGTGCTCGGGGTGCTGCCAGCCCTGCAGAAGCCCACCGTGGCTACGCTCAGTGACGACGCATGGGTCGCGGTGAACACCATCATTGAAGAGTCGGCGGCGTGGGAGATCATTCCCCGACTGAAGGCGGCGAACGCCGAGGGCATTGTCGAATATCCGCTGAACAAGGTGGTCATCTAATGCGGATTCTCGAAGGTCGGGCGGCGGAGAATTACGTGCGGAAACTGGTGCGTCGAGGACAGAAACTGGACGCACTGGAACCGCGAGTGCGCCGAATTGTTCAGAGCGTGCGACGGGATGGAGACAAGGCGCTACGGCGCTACGCGGAACGGTGGGACGGTCTCGGCGCCGGGGAAGCGCTGCGGATTTCGGAAGGCGAAATGCAGGCCGCACTGAAGAGTTCGTCACGCGAGCTGCGCCTTGCGCTGGAGACGGCCGCCGGCAACATTCGCGATTTCTGCCAATGGCAGAAACCTCGCGAGTGGGTGCGAGAAAAGCAGGGGCGCAAGCTGGGCCAACTGGTGCGGCCACTCGATTCCGTTGGATGTTATGTGCCCGGCGGACGCTATCCGCTGCCTTCAACTTTGCTGATGACGGTGATTCCGGCGCAGGTCGCGGGCGTGAAGGAAATTCGAGTGGTTTCGCCTCGCCCGGCGCAGGCCACGCTGGCGGCCGCGGCCCTGCTGGGAGTGCGCGAGTTCTACCGCATCGGGGGCGCGCAGGCCGTCGCCGCGCTGGCCTACGGTACAAAAAGGGTTCCCCGGGTAAACAAGATCGTGGGCCCGGGAAACCTGTTTGTGACTACCGCCAAGAAAATTGTGGCGTTTGATTGCGCGATCGACTTTCTGGCGGGTCCGACGGAAGGGCTGGTGCTCTGTGACGACGGCGAGCCATCCTTCATCGCGGCTGACCTGGTGGCGCAGGCGGAACATGATCCAGACGCGCTGGTGCTGTTGGTCACGCAATCGCGAAAGTTGGCGAGTTCGGTCTCGCGCTTGGTCGCGCAAATGGCACAACGGAATGCGGTGGCCCAGCAGTCGTTGCGAAAACACGGCGCTGCCCTGCTTGCCAGGTCTTCTGCGCAGGCAATTGCCTGGGCCAATCTGATCGCTCCGGAACATTTGACCACCACGCGCGACAGGCTGCCGGACATCGTCAGCGCCGGTTCTATTTTCCTTGGGGACTATTCGGCGCAGGCTGCCGGAGATTATGGCTCCGGGCCCAACCACGTGCTGCCCACCGGAGGGGTCGCGCGTTTCCGCGGCGGGCTGAGCGTGACCGACTTCCTCAAGGTGATGACCGTGCAGGAAATTTCGCGCGCGGGTTTGCGGAAGATCGCGCCGTCAATTCTGACCTTGGCCGAGGCTGAGGGGCTCGGGGCCCACAAGCACTCGATCGAATTGAGGTGCGGCCATGCTTGAAGCACGTGAGGCAGTGCGCAAGTTGAAGCAGTACCAGCCGCCATTGGGAGACCGCTCGGGCCTGCGCCTGGATTTCAACGAGAACACCGGAGGATGTTCACCGCGAGTGATGGAGCGTTTGCGCCAATTGCAACCGGAGCACATGGCTTGCTACCCGGAGCGCGAACCGGTGGAACGCGAAGTGGCATCGTTTCTGGGATTGCAGCCGGAACAAGTGCTGTTGACCAATGGTGTGGACGAGGCCATCCACCTGGCGTGCGAGGCGTATCTCGAACCGGAGGACGAGGCGCTGATCGTGGTTCCGACTTTCGCGATGTACCAGATTTGCATGGCCGCAACCGGAGCGCGGGTCATTTCAATTCCCGCGGACCAGGATTTCAAATTTCCCACCAGCAAAGTGATGGCCTATACAACCGCGCCGAAGACACGGTTGATCGCCATTGCGAATCCGAACAATCCGACAGGGACGGTGGCATCGGCTGAAGATTTGTTGCTGATCGCCCGGAGCGCGCCCCAGGCGGCGGTGCTGGTGGATGAGGCCTACTTCGACTTCCATGGCGAATCGCTGCTGGAATACGTGGGGCAGGTGCAGAACCTCTTTGTGGCGCGGACATTTTCCAAGGCCTACGGCATGGCGAGTCTGCGAGTGGGAGTGCTGGCTGGGGCCGCGGAACAGATACAGAGCCTGCGGCGGGCCTGTTCTCCTTACAACGTGAACGGAGTGGCGTTGGCCTGCCTGCCGACGGCGCTGGCCGATCAGCAATATGTTCGCGGCTATGTGAGTCAGGTGCAGTGGAGCCGCAATCGGCTGGAACAAGAATTCCAGGCTCTTGGAATTCCCTTCTGGCCGAGCCAGGGCAATTTTGTGCTGGCGCGGATTGGGCCCGCCCACACGGAATTCGTGCGCGCCATGAGGGCCCACGGAATTCTGGTGCGCGACCGATCTTCCGATTTCGCATGCGACGGGTGCGTTCGCATTACCGCGGGTTGGCGGGAACACACCGAACGGCTGTTGAGCGCGTTGCACGAAACCCTGAAAGAGATTGGTTGGGGAGAAAGGAAGCCGGCATGAGACGGGCTGTGATCGAGCGCAAGACGAAGGAAACGGCGATCCGAGCGGTGCTCAATATTGATGGACACGGCCGTTACAAGGTCTCCACCGGCATCCGTTTTTTTGATCACATGCTGGAACTATTCGCCCGCCACGGCGCTTTCGACCTTGAACTCAAGGCCCAGGGCGATCTCGATGTGGACCAGCACCACACGGTGGAAGACGTGGGCATCGTCCTCGGAGAAGCGTTCGCCAAAGCCCTGGGATCGAAGCGCGGAATCCTGCGCGCGGGATATTTTGTCATGCCCATGGACGAGACTCTGGGCCTGGCATCCGTCGATTTTGGCGGGCGCGCATCGAGCGTTGTCGATACGAAAGTCCGTCAGAGATTGGTCGGCGACCTGCAGGCTGAACTCGTATATGACTTCTTTGAAGGTTTTGCCCGAGGGGCGCACGCCAACGTTCACGCTCGCGTGCTCTATGGCCGCTCCAACCATCACAAGATTGAAGCCCTGTTCAAGGCGTTCGCCCGGGCGCTGCGGGCGGCGTGCTGGCGGGACCGGCGGATGGCCCGCCTGTTGCCCAGCACAAAGGGGCTGCTGTGATCGCGATCGTTGACTACAAGGCGGGGAACCTGACCTCGGTAAAAAGGGCGTTTGACCATCTGGGGCATGAGTCGGCGATCACCGCGGACCCGGCGGCGATTTCGCGGGCGGACAAAATCGTTCTGCCGGGCGTGGGGAATTTCGAAGCCACAACCGCTTTGGCGGGCGATCTTCAGGAAGCAGTCGTAAAAGCCATCTACCGGCAGGTGCCCCTGCTCGGCATTTGCCTGGGCATGCAGTGGATGTTCGATTCGAGTCGAGAGGCGCCTCAACTTCGCGGCCTGGGCCTGTTCGCGGGGGAGTGCGAGAAGTTCCCTGTCGCGGTGAAATCTCCACACGTGGGGTGGAACCAGTTGCAGATGGCCGGAGCGTCGCGGTTGCTGCACGAACTTCCCCAGGATTCGTTCGTGTATTTTACCCACTCCTACCGGGCGCCTGTGGTCGCGGCGACGGTAGGCAAGTGCGAGTATGGCGGAGCTTTTTCCGCTGTGGTGGAGAGCGGGCGGGTATTTGGAGTTCAGTTTCACCCGGAAAAATCAGGGACGGCGGGGCTTCATCTTCTGCGCAATTTTTGTGAACTGTAGGAATTCAGATAATCATGTTGACCAAGCGCATAATCGCCTGCCTGGACGTGGACGCGGGACGCGTGGTGAAAGGAGTGCAGTTCTCCGACTTGCGGGATGCCGGCGATCCTGCCGAACTGGCGCTGACCCATGGCCGCGCCGGCGCCGACGAAGTTGTGCTGCTGGATATATCCGCGACCTACGAGAATCGTTCCACCCTGCTGGATGTGGTGCGCCGGACGGCGCGTCAGTTGTTCATTCCATTTACCGTGGGCGGCGGCATCCGGTCTCTTGATGATGCCGCGGCGGTGTTCGACGCCGGGGCGGACAAGGTCGCAGTCAATTCCGCCGCCCTGGCCGATCCGGCGCTGATCGGCCGAATTGCCCACCGCTACGGCTCACAGGCGGTCATCGTGGCTATTGACGCATTGCGCGTCGGCAACGGCAACGGTTTGCATTTCGGGGTAAAGGCGACGGGCGGCCGCCACGCCACGGGACGGAACGCTATCGAATGGGCCAGCCAGGCAGAACAGTGCGGGGCCGGCGAAATTCTGCTTACCTCGATCGATCGCGATGGCATGCGCGACGGCTTCGACTGCGAACTGACTCGCGCGGTGGTGGGGGCGGTCAACATTCCTGTCATTGCGTCGGGCGGAGCGGGAGCGGCGAAACACTTCATCGATGTATTCCGCGA
Organism: Terriglobia bacterium; assembly: GCA_963797385.1. Classification (GTDB taxonomy): domain Bacteria; phylum Acidobacteriota; class Terriglobia; order Terriglobales; family Acidobacteriaceae; genus JAIQFF01. The sequence continues at coordinate 229,910 of CAWCPY010000006.1, read as the reverse complement.
TGGGCGGGCAGATGCAGCGCTGGCCGCATCCATTTTCCACCTTGGTATCACTCCCATCGGCGAGTTGAAGCAGGAGTTGCAGGCCGCGGGAATTCCCATGAGGTGGCCATGCTGATTCCTTCGATCGATCTGATGGGAGGCAAGATCGTTCAACTGGTGCAGGGCGAGAAAAAGGCCCTGGAGTTCGATGACTTCGAACCCTGGCTGGAACGATTTGCGAAGTATCCGCTGGTGCAGGTCATCGATCTCGATGCCGCAATCGGGCAGGGAGACAACCGCGCACTGGTACGGTCACTTTTTCGACGGCTGCCTTGCCAGGTGGGCGGCGGAATTCGGACGGTGGAGCGGGCCCGGGAAATGCTGGACGATGGGGCCTTGCGGGTGATCATCGGATCGTCTCTTATCAAGGATGGAAGCGTTCAAGAGACGTTTGCAGGGGAGCTCTCTGCCCAACTGGGCGCGGACAAGCTGATCTTCGCGGTGGATTCCAAAGGCGGCAAGGTGGCGGTCCGGGGATGGCGCCAGCTTACGGAGATTTCTGCGGCGCAGATGATGCGCGCGCTCGAACCCTGGTGCCACGGCTTTCTATACACCCACATCGATACCGAGGGCCTGCTGCTGGGCATGCCGCTGGATGTAGTTTCTGAACTGCGTAGCGTGACGGATAAACACCTGATCGTGGCGGGCGGCATCCGGACGCAGGAAGAGGTTGACCGTCTGGACGCGATGGGGGTCGATGCCGTGGTTGGAATGGCGATCTATCTCGAACTGCTGAAGGTGTGATGATCCAGGAATCCTGATTTCCCCCGCTTGTTTATAATCGCTGTTCACAGTTTGCGGCACCGGTGCGCCTACTCATTTGTAATCGTTCGACAAGGAACCCTTTGGCACTCGACGAGAAGATTTACGAATTGCGGCGGGAGAAGCTGAAACAGATTGAAGCTCTGGGACAGCAAGTCTATCCCCGCAAGTACGAATTCACCCACACCATTCCGCAGATTCTGGCGGAGTACACGCAGAAAACCGCCGAGCAACTGGAGAGTCCGCGGGTCAACCTACGCGTCGCAGGACGCATCATGGCCATCCGGCTGATGGGAAAAGCAGGGTTCGCGCACGTGCAGCAGGATGGGCAACGGCTGCAGATCTACGTCAAGAAAGATGCGGTCGGGGAAAAAGGGTTCGAGTTGTACAAGCTGCTCGACCTGGGCGATCACATCGGAGTCAGCGGCTATCTGTTTCGCACGCGCACCGGGGAGCTCTCCGTGCACGTGGGAGAAATTACTTTTCTCTCAAAGGACCTCTTGCCACTTCCCGAGAAGTGGCACGGGTTGACTGACGTTGAGCTGCGCTATCGCCAACGTTACGTCGATCTGATGATGAATCCCGAAGTGCGCGACGTGTTTATCAAGCGCAGCAAGCTGGTGCAATCGCTGCGGCGCTTCATGGACGGTCAGGGATTTGTCGAAGTGGAAACGCCGATGATGCAGCCTATCGCGGGCGGAGCGGTGGCGCGGCCGTTTGTCACTCATCACAATACGCTGGACATGGACCTGTTTCTGCGCATCGCCCCGGAGCTCTATCTGAAACGGCTTACGGTGGGCGGATTCGACCGGGTCTATGAAATCAATCGCAACTTCCGCAATGAAGGGCTGGGCTGGCGGTGGAACCCTGAGTTCACCATGCTCGAGTTCTACCAGGCGTACACCGACTATCGCGGAGTGATGGACCTGACCCAGCAACTGATCGAGCAGGCCGCGAAAGACGTAACTGGCGGGACCAAGGTCAAATGGGGCGAGGATGAAATCGACTGGGCGGGCTCGAACTGGCGCCGGTTGACCATGCGTGAGGCCATCATTCAGTACTGGCCCGACGCAGCGGGGGCGAAGCCGCAGATGTCCGACTTCGCGTCGCCCGAAGGCGTAGAGAATCTGGTGAAGCGCTTTAACTCGGCGCATGCGCATGTCGCTTACGATCCCAAGCAGCCGGCGGGAAAAACGATCGCGGCGCTGTTCGAGGCTGCCGCAGAGGAGCATCTGGTTCAGCCGACGATCATTTACGAGTTCCCTACCGCGGTTTCGCCGCTGTCCAAGCAAAAACCGGATGAGCCGGAGTGGACCGAGCGCTGGGAAATCTTTGCAGGGAAGATGGAAATTGCCAACGGCTTCAGCGAATTGAACGATCCCGAGGACCAGCGCCGGCGCTTTGAACAGCAATTGCAGGAACGAGAGCGCGGCGACGATGAAGCCCATCAGATGGATGAGGATTACATTCGCGCCTTGTCCTATGGCATGCCTCCCGCCGGCGGTGTGGGAGTTGGCGTGGACCGACTGGCCATGTTGCTGACGGATTCGCACACTATCCGGGACGTGATTCTGTTTCCCCTGCTGCGGCCGGAGAAGGGCTCAACTGCGGGAGACAGTGGGGAGACGGAGGGATAAACCCTATCGGTGCCCCATTCATTTCGCGCTTTTTGCACGAAATGAATGGGGCACCGCGAGATCCGGGACACATTTCCCGGCGAGAGGAGCACTCTTAATATGAAGCGAATTCTTGTCTTGTTAGTTCTGTCGCTGTCATTTCATGCCTACGGGCAGGAGGCTAAACCAACGCCAACCCTTAAGAGCATTCTGCTGGAGCAGCTCAAGACCACTCACAACCAGAAGGACTGGTTTGTGGACGCCAATACTGCCGTGGCGGGGCTTAACCCAGAACAAGCCAGCTGGCAGGACGGAAAAGGAAATCATTCCATCGGACAGCTGGCCAATCATCTGGTTTTCTGGAACCAGGAGGAACTGGCGAAGTTCAAGGGTGAGCCGCCGGTGAAGTTCAGCGGCGACAATAACGAAACCTTTAACAATTTCGACAGCAAGAAGTGGGCGGCCACCGTGCAGCAACTCGACCAGGTTCTGACGGATTGGGAGAAAGCCGTCGAAGCCGCGGACGACAAGAAGCTGGAGTCCTGGTATTCGATCATCGCTCACATCGGCACCCACAACGCGTACCACATCGGACAGATCGTCTATATTCGCAAGCTGCAAGGCTCGTGGGACCCGGAGAAGGGGGTCAAGTAGCTCCGCCCGGAAACGGCACTGGAGGCTTCATGCGCGAGCACCTGAGTGTTGTGGTTGTGGTCATTGGCGTTTCAATGTCAGTGCTGGCCCAGCAGCCGGCGTGGCCACCGTCGCCGGACCGTACTACTTTGAGCCTGTGGCCGCACGGAGCGCCTGGCGCTCAGCCCAACCCGACCCCGGAGATGAACACCACCACCGCCAAGGACCACATAGTCGCCGATCGGCCGGTGTATCGTGTCGGCAACGTTTCGACGCCGACACTGACGCTCTACCCAGCCAAAACGAACGCCACCGGACCCGCCGTGGTGGTTTTTCCCGGCGGCGGATACCGCATTCTTGCCATCGACCTCGAAGGCACCGAGGTCTGTGACTGGCTGAATTCCATCAACGTCACTTGCGTGCTCCTGAAATATCGCGTGCCGGACTCCGGCCCCTATCCCAAATCGCCGGCGGCACTGCAGGACGCTCAGCGGGCTCTGGGCATCGTCCGCGCGCATGCCGCCGAGTGGCACATCGATCCACGACGCGTCGGCGTACTTGGATTTTCCGCCGGCGGGCATTTGGCTGCGGCCCTCAGCACCCACTTCGATCAACGCCTCTACGATGCAGTGGATAGCGCCGACCAGCTTAGCTGCCGTCCGGATTTTGCGGTGATCGTCTATCCCGGCTACCTCGCCCTGTCCGAACAGAATTTCGCGGCCAATCCCGATATTCACGTGACGGAAAAGACTCCGCCTTCCATTCTGGTGCAGGCAGAGGATGATCCGGTCCATGTGGAGAATTCGCTCGTCTATTACCTGGCCCTGAAGAACGCCAAAGTTCCGGCTGAGATGCACCTCTACGCCCAGGGCGGACACGGCTACGGACTGCGCCGCACCGCGCTGCCGATCACTAGCTGGCCTCAGTCTGTGGAAACCTGGTTGCACACGATTCAGGTGCTGCCCTCGGCGAAGTGATTTCCTGCTATCGGGAGATGCCCGCGAACTTTTAGCCACTCTGCCGACGGTTGGACTTGAAGAAGCCCCACTCATTTCGCGAAAAGCGCGAAATGAATGGGGCACCTTCGGCGCCTGGGGCTTACCGGATTGTTAAAATGAGGAAGAGTTGAGGTCTCACGATGTGCAGAAATATCAAGACCCTGTTTAATTTCGACCCGCCTGTGACTGACGACGAGGTGCGAGCGGCTTCGCTTCAGTTCGTCAGAAAGATCACCGGCTTCAACAAGCCGTCAAAGACCAACGAAGATGCGTTTCTGGGCGCGATCGAGGAAATAGCGGGCATCTCGACCCGCCTCTTGCGCTCGCTCGAGACGACCGCGCCACCGAAGAACCGGGAGGAGGAAGCTGCCAAGGCGAGGGCCCGTGCGGCTGAGCGCTTCGGAGCATGAGTAATACCGGCTCGCTTTGTGCCGGATTCCGCCGTGGACACGATTGTTTGTGTTGTTATTTCTCGTGCTGTCTGCTGGCACATCTTTTTAGTAGCGCCGCCGTCCCGGCGGCTGTGGCTGCGGGCATCTCGCCCGTCGCGCCGAGGGCGAGACGCCCTCGGGACAGCCGGCAAGAATGCCAGCGCTACTCTCTATTGCCCAGTATGTGCGTCTAAAATCGTATGGCTATGCGCTTCGACTTCGACTCCGAAACCCGGCGGCGGCTGGGCTACCGCCTGATTGACCAGATTGACTCTTTCTATTCTTCCCTGCCCGACCGCCCGGTGCAGCTGCCGCTGGAGCAGCGTAGTTACGGACCCGTTCACCATGCGCTTCCCGAGGCCGGTGAAGATGCGGAAAAAGTGTTGGACCAGCTCTTTCGGGAGATGGTGGAGCAGGGCTTTCACGTGCCCAGCGCCAACTATTTTGGTCTGATGAACCCTACGCCCACCTATATGGGAGTGCTGGGCGAGGCCCTGGTGGCTGGACTGAATCCGCAGCTGGCTACGCTGGCGCGTTCCCAGCTGGCGTCCAAGATCGAACTCGAGACCGTACGCTGGATCGGCGAGCGCGTGGGCTGGCCCGGAGAGTTCAACGGAACCTTCACCAGCGGAGGCAATGAAGCCAACTTCAGCGGGTTGGCTTTGGCGCTGGCGTCCAGGTTTCCGAATGTGATTGAAGAAGGCGTGGCTGCGATCGGAGCACAGCCGGTTTGCTACGCTTCGGAGGAGTCGCATCACTCGCTCGACAAGTCCGCGGGTCTGCTGGGAATCGGGCGCAAGGCGTTGCGGCGGGTTGGAGTAAATGAAGCCGCGCAGCTCGATGCGCAAAAATTGGAACAAGCGATAGCGGAAGACCGCGCCGCCGGTCGAAAACCGTTTTGCGTGGTGGCGACGGCGGGAACCACGAATTCGGGGACCGTCGATGATCTGACTGCTCTATCGGAAGTGTGCAGGGAGCAGCAGTTGTGGCTGCACGTGGACGGCGCCTATGGAGGGGTGGCAATTTTCTCCAATCAGCACCGCGGACTGGTACGGGGGATCGAGTGCGCCGATTCGCTTACCGTCGATCCCCACAAGTGGCTGGCGATGCCCTTTGCCGCCGGCGTGATCCTGACCAGCCATCCCGAGATTCTGGAGCGTGCGTTTTCCGTGGCCGCGCCTTATATGCCGAAGGCCGCCGGGGCGCAGTTGCCCGACAATTCCCGCATCAGCACCCAGTGGACGCGGCGCATGAACTCCCTGAAACTCTGGTTGACCCTGCGGGTGCACGGGCGGCAAGCCTATGAAGACCTGATCGATCGCCAACTGAGGCTCGCAAAGAGCTTTGCCGACTGGGTGACGGCCTCAGACGACTTCGAGCTGGCCGTGGCGCCCATGCTTCCTATCGTCACCTTCAGGCTCAAGTCTGACGGGCAGCAGCAACTCGCCGTCGAGCATGACGCTATTGTCGAAGAAGTTACGCGCGACGGGAGCCGCTGGATCTCGGAGACCAGGGTCCGGGGAGAAAGCGTGCTGCGGATGATGGTGATCAGTTATCTGACCGAGGAGCGGCATCTGCTGGGCCTGCAAACTGCGTTGGCGAATGCAGCCAGGCGACTGAGATTTCGGGCTGCCGGATGAGTTGGGGTGGAACGGCCCCTCACTCATTTCGCAGAAAGCGCGAAATGAATGGGGCACCATCGCAACAGACATTGGGGTATCTCGGGATGCACTAGGAATGGTGCAGTCTTCGGCCTAGACTTTCAGTCAGTTCGGGCCAAGTACAGGCAGCGCTATCGTAGCGTCCCTTCTGCCTCCTGGACGCTGGGTCGGTAGCGCTTTGCTTTCCTCTCGCGACAGTCACTTCTTCGCGGTTCGCTTTTCGTCCCACTTCCAGGCCGTCTCTACAATTTCATCAAGCGAACGTGTGGCTTTCCAGCGCAGCAGTTTTTCGGCGCGAGTGGGATCGGCGACCAGTTCTGGAGGGTCTCCGGCGCGGGGCGGCGCCATGCGGCTTGGCACCTCTCGTCCGGTCACCCGCTTGATGGCGGTGAGAATCTCGCGAACCGAATGGCCGCGACCTGTCCCCAGATTGACTGCCTGCGAGGTCCCGCCCGCCAGATATTCCAGCGCCAGCACATGCGCCTCGGCCAGGTCGCTCACGTGAATGTAATCCCGCACACAGGTGCCGTCAGGTGTGGGGTACTTGTCTCCGAAAACTTCGAGCGCTGGACGCTGACCGCGGATGGCTTCAAACGCCGAAGGGATGAGGTGGGTTTCAGGATTGTGCATTTCGCCGATGGTCCCGGATTCGTCCGCCCCGGCGGCATTGAAGTAACGAAGATTCATATAGCCCAGGCCGTAAGCGGGGCCGTAGGCCTCGAGGGCCTGCTCAAAAATCAACTTGGTGACGCCATAGGGATTCACCGGTACGCGCGGCAAATCCTCTGTCATGGGGACTTTCGACGGGACGCCGTACACCGCGCAACTGGAGGAGAAGATAAATTTGCGGACTTTTGAATCGAGCACCGCGTTCAGCAGGGTGACTCCGTCGAGCACATTGTTCTGAAAGTATTTTCGGGGGTTGACCACGGATTCGCCCACGTAGGCGTGGGCGGCGAAATGCATGACGGCATCGACCCGGCCCAGCACGGGCGCCAGTCTGGCCGTGTCCGAAATATTGCCCACGATCAACTCGAAGCCCTGGGCGAGCTCGGCGTGGCCGGCGCCCAGGTTGTCATAAATGATGGCTTCGTAGCCGCGGCGCTTGAGCGCCAGCGCGGCGTGACTGCCGATGTATCCTGCGCCTCCAACGACTAGAACCGCCAAGTGTAGGCTCCCTTCCTCTTGTCTTGCCTTGAACAGGAATGGTGGATTTTAGCAGAGATGAATGTCCAGGAACGGGTTGAATCGGTGTTGGGTCAGTTTCGTGATAAGACACGGCAAGTGCATAAACCACGAAGGACACGAAGTATCACGAAGGCTTTGCTTTTCACGGTTTTCTTCGTGTACCTTCGTGCCCTTCGTGGTTCATGGTTTCCAAACTGACCCACTACCGTTGAACAGGAGGACGACGAAGCTGGCTGGCGAGATTGAGCTTTACCGGCCCGGGCCCGGGCTTGGGCCGCCTGGAACGGCGAACCCATAACCGCGCAACAAATCCTGAAGCGGCGGCGTTTTTACGAACTCTACGAATTGACGAGCAATGTCCTTATGGGGCGAAGACTTCAAGATCACAGCCCCCTGCTCGATGGCGGGATAGTCTTCCGCGGGAATTTCCACGTACCTGCCCTTGTCTTTCATGGAAGGAGCCAACGCCAGGGAAAGAGCCAGAATTCCAACGTCAGCGCTGCCGGAGACGACGAACGCAGCGGTCTGCGAGACGTTCTCGCCCAGCACGAACTTCGGGGAAACCTGGCCGTAGAGGTCTTCGTGACGAAGGGCTGCGACCGCCGCCCGTCCATAGGGCGCGTGTGCGGGGTTTGCAATGGCTACCTTTTGAATGCCCGGATCGAGCAGGACGCGCAGGCCTCGTCCCAGGTCGAGCTTCGATTGCGGGGGGGCCCAGAGCACGATTTTGCCCCTGGCATAGGAATAAAGAGTGCCCGGTTCGGCCAAGCCAGCCGTCTCCAGTCGCCTCGGATAGTCAATGTCGGCGGAAAAGAACACGTCAAACGGAGCGCCGTTTTGCAGCTGGGCAAAGAAGTTGCCGGAAGAACCGAAGATCAGCTTCACCTGTTTTCCGGTGGCTTTCTCGAAACGCTGGCCTACATCATGGAAGGCGAACTGAAGGTCGGAAGCGGCGGCAACGGTGATTTCCTGCGCTGCGCAAAACCGTCCACTAAACCCGGCTAAGAAAACAACTGCCAGAACCAGCGCCGAACGGGCGCCGCGATAACGACTCAATCTTCCCTCCTGCGCGGGTTCCCCGGCACCACCATGGGTAACACCCTCGCATCCTCGCTGGTTTTCTTCGCCAGGCGTTTACCGGTTTTGACAAACTTCGGGTCAACAATATCGGCCAGGGTGGTGTGCTCCAGAATTTTGGCCGCGGCGTTGCGGACCTCCATGAAGACCTTGTAGAGAGCGCGGTGCTCGAGGTCGCTATCGATCAGACTGCGGAGCTGCTCGGCATCGCCGAAAGGGGCCAACGGACCGTCAATCAGGCGAATGATCTCGCTGAGGCGAATTTCGGCAGGAGGACGGCGCAGCTGATATCCACCCTTGGCACCGCGCACACTCTCGACAATGCGGGCATTCTTCAATTCGAGGAGGATGAGTTCCAGGAACTTTTCCGGAAGCACCTCTTCATAGGCGATATCGCGAATGCGGATGGCCCCCTGGTTGTAATGGCGGGCCAGCATCATCATGGCCTGCAGGGCGTAAAGGCCTTTCTGGGAGATTTTCATACCGTCCTATGATGGCATAAAGCCCTATCGGGTTGGTGGGGTTTCCTGCGCTTCGCTTACGGCGGCCGGGGCGCCTCCGTCCGGCGGGACGGGCGGCACGCCCGTCCCCCATACTGCCTCGGCTAGTTTATGCGCAGGACCTGGACGGTGATGTTGTCTGGGCCGCCGCGCTTCTTTGCGGTTTCAACCAGGGCATCACAGACTTCAGCTGCAGTTTTCCCGACAACCGCGCTTTGAATTTCGGCTTCACTGAGCAGACTCCAGAGACCGTCGGTGCAGAGCACCAGCGTGTCCCCTGATTCGAGAGTGACCGGTTGCGGCGGAGAATCGGGCGTGACGTTGTTACCGGCTCCGAGAGCAGCGGTGAGGATGTGGCGCTGAGGGTGGGATTCGGCCTCCTCGGCACGGAGTACGCCGTTCTGAACCAATCGGCTGACATAGGAGTGATCGTGGGTAAGGCGTGAGATGGAAGTTCCCCGCAGCAGATACAACCGGCTGTCCCCTACGTGCGCGAAATAGAGCTTGTGGTCGAGCAGGGCCATGGCCGTGCAGGTGGTTCCCATACCCTGGAGGTCCGGATATTTGACGGCGTATTCCTGGATGCTATGGTGCGCGGTCTGAAAGCCCTGCAGGAGCCAGGCGCGCGGGTCGCCATCGCCCGCGTTGGCATAAATCTGTTCGATCACTTCGACGGCAATGCGGCTGGCCTCCTGGCCGCCTTCGTATCCACCCATGCCATCGGCCACAATGGCCAGGCGGCCCTTCCTCGGGAATTCCGAATCGCTGGACGGTTCCCAGTAGGAGTAGCGGTCTTCGTTATTTTCTCGCTGGCAGCCCACATCGCTGAGGCCCGCCAGCTCCACACCGGGCCGAACTTTCATTCCACCCCTTTTTACTTCGCAAATACCCAAGCGGATTCTGGATTATACCGGACGGAGGGTGAATCGATAGGGAAGGTTGTCCTTGCGTTTCGATCGTCGGAACAGCGACCGGGCCGTGCCCATTCAGATTCTCCGGTAAGACCTGGCTCGGCCGATTTGGGTGGCCGCGGTTGCGGTGCCACCTCGTGAGTATCACGCCCGTGCGACCGGGGTTTCCAGCGTGGCCTCGGCGGAAGGTCACGCAGAATTATGAATATCCGGTTGCGCTGTCCTACAATGCTTTCGAGAGATACCCACGCTCGAGGATCGGGAACAAAGGCAAATGGCGACAGCAGCGACGCTGAATGGACAAGAGGAGCACGAACAGATTGGCAAGGCTGCTGGTCCGTGCGTGATGGTGATTTTCGGAGCGTCAGGAGACCTGACCAAGCGCAAGCTGGTACCGGCGCTCTATAACCTGGTGAAAGCGAAGCTGCTGCCCAGGAATTTTGCGGTCGTGGGCGTGGCCTTCGACGACTTAAGCCGCGACCAATTCCGCGATCAGGTAACGGGCTTTCTGCAAGCCGACGACCGCGGCACGGAAGCATGGGAGTGGTTCACCCAGCGGCTCGACTATCAACGCGGTGAATTCGCCGATCCAGCCATGTATTCAACTCTCGCCACACGACTAGCGGGAGTGGACAAGGAGCACGGTACCCAAGCCAATTACCTGTTCTACCTGGCCACGGCGCCAAAGTTTTTTGCCACAATCGTTCAGCAATTGGGCAAGGCCGGACTTTTCGACCAGAAGGATGGGTGCTGGCGGCGAGTCGTGATCGAAAAGCCTTTCGGGCACGATCTCGACTCGGCCAAAGCCCTGAACCGCGACGTCAAGGAGGTGCTCTCGGAAGGCCAGATTTACCGCATCGATCATTACCTGGGCAAGGAGACGGTGCAGAACATCATGGTGTTTCGCTTCGACAACGCCATCTTTGAGCCCATCTGGAACCGGCGTTACATCGACCATGTGCAGATCACGAACGCGGAAACTGTCGGAGTCGAATTGCGCGGCGGATACTTTGACATGGCAGGCACGTTGCGCGACATGGTCCCCAACCACATCATGCAGCTGCTGAGCCTGACCGCGATGGAGCCGCCGGTGTCGTTTCAGGCCGATGCGGTCCGCAACGAGCAAGCCAAGATCCTGCGGGCAGTGCAACCGCTGGATTCGGAAGATGTACTGCATTCCAGCGTGCGCGGGCAATACGGAGAAGGAGTAGTCGATGGAGAAAGGGTGGCGGCTTACCGCGCCGAGCCCGGAGTGAACCCGGAATCGAAGACCGAAACCTTTCTGGCCTTGAAACTGAACATCGACAACTGGCGATGGGCGGGCGTCCCGTTCTATATCCGCACGGGAAAACGCCTGGCGCAGCGTCACACGGAGATCACGATCCAGTTCAAGCGCACTCCCTTCGAAATTTTTCGGAACGCTCCGGTGCATAACCACACCAACCAGCTGGTCATGCAGATACAGCCGGTAGAAGGGATCTCGCTGAGCTTCGGGGCCAAGGTTCCCGGTCCGGTGCTGCGGGTGGGATCGGTGGACATGAGCTTTGAGTACACGAAATATTTTGGCGCGGACGCGTACACGGGCTACGAAGTTCTGATCTATGAGTGCATGATCGGAGACGCAACACTCTTTCAGCGCGCCGATATGGTGGAGGCGGGCTGGAGTATCGTGGACCCGATTCTGGACGTATGGCGAGCGCTGCCCCCGCGCAGATTTCCCAACTATCCCTCGGGCACATGGGGTCCGGCGGATTCCGACGAATTGCTGGCCCGCGACGGCCGGCGGTGGAGGAAAATCGAACCATGATACTTGCAGGCGACATTGGCGGAACCCGTACCCGGCTGGCTGCCTTCGAAACGGAGGGCACCAAGCTGAAATGTGTGGTCGAAAAGACGTATCCCAGCCAGGAGCGTAACGGCCTGGCCGAGGTAGTCGCTGAGTTTGTCAAGACGGAGGGGATTCCGGTGCACAGCGCGTGTTTTGGCGTGGCTGGCCCGGTGCGCGGCGGGCGCAGCAAGATATCGAACCTTCCCTGGACAATCGATTCGGGTGAACTGGCAGCGCAACTCAAGCTGGTTTCGGTTGGGCTGATCAACGATCTGGAAGCTTATGCGTATGGGGTCGATGCCCTGGAGTCAAAAGATCTGGTGACCTTGAGGGCAGGCGCGGAGGACGCGGAAGGAAATCGCGCAGTGATCTCGGCGCGTACCGGACTGGGGGTGGCCGGCCTCTACTGGGACGGCTTCCGGCATCATCCCTTTGCCTGTGAAGGCGGACATACCGATTTCGCGCCCAGGAACGAATTGGAAGTTGAACTGTTCCGCTACATTTTGAAAAAGCATGGGCACGTGAGCAGCGAGCGCGTTCTCTCCGGACCGGGAATCAAAAACATTTACGACTTTCTTCGCGACAGCAAGAAGGCTGAGGAACCGTCGTGGTTGAAAGAGCAGATGGACAAAACCCACGACGCGCCAGCGTTGATATCGAAGACGGCCCAGGAAAAGAAAGCCCCGATTTGCGAGCAGACTTTTTCCATTTTTGCCAGCCTGTACGGGGCCAAGACCGGAGACTGCGCCTTGACCTTCATGTCCACGGGAGGAATTTTCATTTGCGGCATTATCGCCGCGAGAAACTTGAGCAGGATGCAGGAGCCCGCCTTCATGGAAGCATTTTTGAGCAAGGGACGCATGCGGGGCTTGCTCGAGGACATGCCAGTGAAAGTCGTCCTGAATGACGATTGCGGGATCATGGGCGCAGCGCGCTATACGCTGATTCAGAAAGCCTTTGGGAAGGCAAAGAGCAGGCCGGCGTAACGCACGAGGCGTTCGATCCTCTCCTAGATGGAGTCCCGAAGCAGCTGCAAAATGCCATCTAGCGGAATTCGGACCCACAGCGGCCGGTTGTTCAGTTCATATCCAAGCTCGTAGACGGCCTTGTCCAGGAGATGGACGTCGAGCAGCAGCGCCAGCTCTTCCCTTCCCTTGGGAATGAAGACTGCGTCGCCGGCAACTTCCAGATAGGTTTTCAGAAAAGTTGCTGACACCCACGTTTGCCAGTATTGGGCCCGGCTTCCGAGGGCCTGCAGCTCTTCATTCCGCGGTCTCTCATTACTGCTCTGCTGCAACAGCGGCGCGTATGCGGCGTAGTGGAACGAGCGCAACATGCCGGCAACGTCCTGAAGCGGAGAGCGTTTCCTGCGGCGTTCCGTGAGCGAGCGAGCGGGCTCGCCTTCGAAATCGATGATGATGAAGTCGCTACCCGTGAAGAGGACCTGCCCGAGATGATAGTCACCATGGATGCGTGTGAGCATGGCCGAGCCCTTCAGTTGGGTGAGCAACTCGAAGCGGCGGAGGGCAAATTCCTCAAGTTGGAGAATCTTGTCTGCCTCCTGCCGGGTCTGGTCGGGCATTCCATCCTTGAGACGACGCAGCAGGGCGAAATTAGCGGTCAGGAGTTGTGCTGCCGACTCTGCCAATGCGCGATGATCGGATTCGGAGGATGGCTGGGGCGCGAAATCGGCGTTTTCACGGTCGCTCGCCAGTGCCAGGTGAAGCTCGGCAGTCCGGCGTCCCAGTAGCGCAGCCGAATCGAGATAGGGACCGATTCTCCGCCGGGCCTCCTCCGGGAGCGGCTGACCGCACAGAGCAACCAGCGGCGCATGAGGGATTTCGCCGGCGCCGAGGCCACCGGACTGCGGAGGTCTCCCGTAGTACTCCGCCAGAGCTTGCAGAGTGAACTGCCAGGCATCGCCCCGGTTTGCGACAAAGCCTTGCAGTATCCCCAGTGAACTTACGGCGCCCTTCTCGTCCAGGTATTCGAGGTGCCCGGCGAGTGGGGGCACATTTCGAAACAACGATTTTTCCATCAGGAAGGCGCCGATTTCCAGATCAGGGTTGAGCCCTGGTTCCAGGCGGCGGAATATTTTCAGCATCAGGCGTTTGCCATACACGATGGAGGTATTGCTCTGCTCGGCCTTCATCAGCGATGGCGGGAGCGGGCCCTGGGTAGGCTGCCACAGCGATTGCAGCGCGGCGGTAGAGATTGCGCGAATCTGTCCCCTGATTCCCGACCAGGACATACGGTTGGTGATGGCGTCGAACAAGTGGGTTAGAAATTGCTGGTCGGTGAGTGCATCCTTGAGAATGATCGCTTCGGAGAATCCGTCGGGATGGATCCGCAGCGATGAAGGTTCGCCTTCACTCGAGATGCGGACCAGAGGGACAGCGTAGGTTTCAACAGGACCGGTGGCGTAGTTGACCCGGGCAAAAATCAGATAAGCGTTTGCAGCAGCGGTGGGTACGATGTCCGGGATTTCGACGGACTGAATCTGGCGTGCTTTCCCCCCAAACCAGCGTTGCTGCAGCAGAAATTGGGGCAGAACGGAGGGGAGGTTGTTCTGCAGGGCTGCGAGGAAGGACTTTTCCGGCGAACTGGTTGACATGAGTATTGCAGCTCTCAGTACTTCCTTGTCAGTGCCTTTACGGAGTTTCGGTCATGGTTGACACGACCAGGGTCGTGCCCTTCCCAAACCGCGTGGAGGCGAGTCTTCCCCGCCCAGGTTCGCTCACCCATTTCTGGGACACCCTAGAGCGGGGACAGCTCATCCTCCCGTTCTTTTCCTTCCTTTTTTTCCGAGGAGAAGCGGGCCTCCAGAAATCTTTTAGCCAGCTCCTGGCCGCCGAGCCCAAAAGCGATGGCCAGGCCCAGCATGACCGCTCCCAGCACGATGGCAAAGGCCAGGAGCATGGTGGAGTCGGCCAGACCGAGTTCCTCGAAGACTGCGGAGGCGGTGAAGACGGTGATCAGGACCCGGGCGGCGGAGCTAAGAAGGCGGGGCGAAGGCATGTCGGTGTTGACCGCCCAGAGCAGGGCCGCGCGGGAGAAAAAGCTGGCTGCCAGCAATCCAATGAAAAGGAAAATCAGGGAGACCAGCAATCGGGGCAGGAAAACGAAGAAGCGGGTCACGTATTCCTGCATGCCCAGAATGCCCAGCGCGCTCACTCCCACCAGAACGAAGCCCAGCCATGCGGTCCAGAAAGCGAAGCGGCTCACCAGTTCTGTGGAAGAGGGCAACGCGGCCTTGTTGAGTAACTGCGTGGCCCCAGCGCCCTCGGAAAGTTTGTCGAACTTGATGAGGCGCAACAAGCTGCGCAGGATCGCCTTCACCAGGTAGGCAATCATCCAGCCCACGAGGACGAGGATCAGCATCACCATCAGGCGCGGCAGGAAGCGCGCGAATTCGCGGACCAACTCCTGGGTGGCCTGAGTCAATTCATGAACAATCATTTCGCGCATGGTGACCTCACTTTTTTCCGTTCCACAAGTCCAGCAGGGACGGCTTCAAACGTTCGCAAGTCAGGCAAAAATTCTCGATGTTCTGCTCAACCTGCTCTCCCGATGCTTCCCGGTTTTCGACCAGAAAGGTGAATGCCCGCCCGCGGTAGAGCGGGGCCAGCGCCTGGACGATGTGGTCCCGGCTGATGACAGCCTTGTGATACGAAGCGGCGAACTCGTAGATGGTGACGGCCCAGAGCTCATCTCCATAGGCAAAGTCGTCTTCCGCGAGAGTGGCGATCCTTTGCAGCTCGGCCAGCGTGGGCGGAGAAAGAATCGACTTGAGCACGGGTTCCAGTTCAGCCACTCCGGAGCGGAACATATCCAGGAGCCGCTTGCGATTTACGCGCAGCGGCTCCAAAGTCACTTCCTGTTCTCCGCCCACGGCGGGGACAGGCTGTGAATCATTTTTCCCGCTCCAGAGCGGGAAGTTGGTTTCGAGCGACCAGAACAGAGCGCCCACGGTCTGGCGCATGGCGTCCACCAGGTCGGCGGAGCGAGTATCCAGGCGGGGCTTGACGCCGAGAAAGGACTGCGCCAGGCGGAAACCCCCAGTGATCGCGGAGATGGTCAATGCGATTTCGGTTCCGGTCTGGCCGGCTTCGTGGACCCAGATTTCCTGCGCGAGAAAATGACTGGCCAGCGACCCGGAGAAGCTGAATTCCGCGGCGTAAGGCTCACGAACGCGCTTGCCATAGAAGGCGCGGGTCATGGGATAGACCAGGTTGGTCATCAACAACCCGTCAAACTTGTGACGGCGGTAGAGCGGAGTCACAAAATCAGCATTCCCCTGGTACACGGGGCGCAGCAAACGTTCGATCCATTCCGGCTCGATGGTGGTAGATTCGGGAGAGACGACGGCGCAAGCCGAGACGCGCAGCAGTTCCGCCGAGGCCAGAATGGTGCGCAGGGCAGTGCCGGTGGCGGGACCACCCGCATATTCCGCGCTGATGCTGTGCAAGGTGCGCAGGGCGTTCAGGTCGGTGGAGTGCTGCATATCGTTGATCGAAGCTCCGCGGACCAGATTCGGGGTCTGGTCTCGCGAGCCGCCATCGGCATTCACAATGACCGCGCGTTCCCGGGGAAAATACTTCAGCAGGCCGGCGCGGATGGTTTGCACCACCTGACCGACAGTGGCGGCATTGTTGTAGGTGGGCACACCTACAAGCACGTCGGCCTCACCGACATCGATCAACTGGCGAACAAACTCATCCGTCAGGGCACTTTCCTCGGCCAACTCATGCCTCCGTTAGAATTCCTGCCTGACGATCTTCAGATCTTGCGCAGACGGAACCAATAAAACTGGTACGGGCCCAGGGTCAGCAGATAGGGCAACTCCCCGACCCGGGGAAAAATGTTTCTGCCAGACATCTCAATCAGGATATTTCCTTTGAATTGTCGCAGATCGAGTTCCACCGCCTGGGCGGTGCTGGAAAGGTTGTTCACTACCAGGATGGACTCTCTATCCAATTGTCGCACGTAGGCCAGAATCCGATGGTTTGCCG
This sequence comes from Terriglobia bacterium, assembly GCA_963797385.1. Lineage (GTDB taxonomy): Bacteria > Acidobacteriota > Terriglobia > Terriglobales > Acidobacteriaceae > JAIQFF01. Next base: position 213,254 of record CAWCPY010000006.1, on the reverse strand, counting down.
GATAGAGAAACTCGATCGAGCCACGGCCAAATACCGGAGTGGACTTTCGTATTTTGATGATGCGTTTCATCCAGGAGAGAAGGGAGTGGTCAAAACGCTTCTGGGACTGGACATTCACCGCCTGATAGCCATAGACCGGATTGAGCATGAGAGGCGAGTAGAGGCTTTCCGGATCCGCCGAGGAAAACCCGCCGTTCCAGCCGCCTTCCCACTGCATGGGAGTGCGGACACCGTTGCGGTCGCCCAGATAAATGTTGTCGCCCATGCCGATTTCGTCGCCGTAATAAATGATGGGAGTGCCGGGCAGCGACAGCAGCAGGCCATTCATCAACTCAATGCGGCGGCGATCATTGTCCAGCAGGGGGGCGAGGCGGCGGCGGATGCCGACATTGATGCGCATGTGTTTGTCGTGGGCATACTGGTCATACATGTAGTCGCGCTCCACGTCGGTGACCATTTCGAGGGTCAGTTCGTCGTGGTTGCGCAGGAAGAGGCACCATTGGCAGGGTCCGGGAATCTGCGGGGTCTCCTTGAGAATCTCGGTGATGGGCTTGCGGTCTTCCAGTTTCAGGCCCATGAACATTCTGGGCATGAGCGGGAAGTGAAACGCCATGTGAAACTCGTCGCCCTCACCAAAGTAGGCGCGCAAGTCAGCCGGCCACTGGTTGGCCTCGGCCAGCAGCATCTTGCCGGGATAGTGGAGGTCAAGTTTGGCGCGTAATTCTTTCAGGACAGCATGGGTTTCGGGCAGGTTCTCGCAGGAAGTGCCCTCGCGCTCGACCAGGTAGGGGACCGCATCCAGGCGGAAGCCGTCCACTCCCAGTTCCACCCAGAACTTCATCACGTTCCACATTTCCTCGCGGACAGCCGGGTTGTCATAGTTGAGATCGGGTTGATGACTGAAGAAGCGGTGCCAATAATATTCCTTGGACACCGGGTCCCAGGCCCAGTTCGAGAGCTCCGTGTCCACGAAAATGATACGAACGCCGTGATACTTGGTGTCCGTGCCGCTCCATACGTACCAGTTCCGCTTGGGATTGTCCTTGGACTTGCGCGACTCCTGGAACCAGGGATGCTGATCGGAGGTGTGGTTCAGAACCATTTCGACGATGACACGGATCCCGCGTTCGTGGGCGGCCTGGAGAAAAGCCTTGAAATCGTCCAGATTGCCGTAACTGGAGTGGACGGACCTGTATTCCGCGATGTCATAGCCGTCGTCGCGCAGCGGCGAGGGGAAGAACGGCATCAGCCAGATGGCGTTGACGCCTAATTCCTGCAGGTAGTCGAGCTTCTGGGCCAGGCCGCGGAAATCGCCGATGCCGTCCGCATTGGTATCGAAAAATGTGCGCACGTGGACCTGGTAGATGATGGCGTCTTTGTACCAGAACTGGTCCTGAGACATGGGCAAAGGGTTTCTCTCCTGCACTTCATTGCCGGTTAGACAAAATAGTCCACGCCATTTTCCGTGCGCACTCGCCGCTGGATGTAAAAGATGTGGGCGGGCAAGCGCTGGGGATTGAGCTCGACATAGTTTCGCGGGCCGCGCCAGACATATTTCGCATCGGTCAGCAGATCGTGCATCTGATAAGGCAGGCTGGGATCGAGGTGGAAGAGGTCCAGCGGCAAATCGAGCATGCCGGCCTGGGTGTGGTACGGATCCAGGTTGACGACCGCGACGACAATGTTCAGCAGGTCGTCACTCACCTTGCTGTACGCGATGATCTGCGGGTTGTCCACGGGATGAAAGTGCAGGCTCAAGTCGGCGCGCAGTGCCGGGTTTTCGCGGCGAATCTGGTTCACCCTGGTGATCAATCCCGCCAGGCTGGAGGGATTGTCCAAATCCCAGTTGCGGACCTGATACTTCTCCGAGTCGAGGTACTCTTCACTTCCCTCGCGCACCGGGCGGTTTTCGCACAGCTCGAAGGCAGGCCCGTAAATTCCATAGTTAGCGCCCAGCGTCGCGGCCAGCACCAGGCGGGTCATGAAGGCGGGGCGTCCGCCCTGCTGCAGAAATTCGGTAAGGATGTCGGGAGTATTGGGCCACAGATTGGGGCGGAAATATTCGTGGACATCGGTCTGCGTGAGTTCCGTAAAGTATTCCGTAAGCTCCTGCCTGGCGTTGCGCCAGGAGAAATAGGTGTAGGACTGGGTGAACCCGAGCTTGGCTAGTTCGTACATCACCTTGGGGCGAGTAAAGGCCTCCGCGAGAAACAGCACGTCTGGATGGCGATTCTTGATGTCGGTGATCAGCCACTCCCAGAAGTCAAAGGGCTTGGTGTGCGGATTATCGACGCGGAAAATGCGGATACCCTGATCGATCCAGTAAAGCACCACGCTTTCTAACTCTTCCCAAAGTTCCTGGCTTTTTTCGGTCTCAAAATCGATGGGGTAGATGTCCTGATATTTCTTGGGAGGATTTTCGGCGTATTGCACGTTGCCGTCGGGACGCATGCGGAACCATTCCTGGTGCTCCCGTACATAGGGATGGTCAGGGGCGCACTGGTAGGCCAGGTCGAGCGCCACCTCCAGCCCCAATTGCCTGGCCCGGGCCGTGAGTCGCTTGAAATCCTCCAACGTTCCCAACGGCGGAGCGATGGCTTTGTGACCGCCTTCCTTGGCTCCGATGGCCCAGGGGCTGCCAAGGTCTTCGGGCAGGGCCTTCTCGACGTTGTTTTTCCCTTTGCGATTCACCCGGCCTATGGGGTGAATCGGAGGAAGGTAGAGAACGTCGAAGCCCATTCCAGCAACGTAGTCCAGCCGGTTGAGGCAGTCCAGGAAAGTTCCGTGGCGCCCAGGTTGAGGGGAGGACGAACGCGGGAACATCTCATACCAGGCGCTGAAGCGGGCCCGGTCGCGATCGACGATGACCTCCAGTTCCCTGCTGTACGTGGTGGCGCGGCGGCGGTCCGCGTGGCGGAGCATCAGAGCTTTCAACTCCGGACTCGATGATTTTTCAACGGCCCCGGGAACATCCGACGATGCCAACTTGCGTATCTCGCCGGCGGTAGCGGCGAGCAGGGCTTGATCTTTTCCGTTGGTCCGGGCCGCGGTTGCTTCGATCCACTGAACTCCCACCAGGATGTCCACGGAGATGTCCTGCGCGGCTTCGAACTTTTTTACCAGGTCGCGGCTCCAGGACTGAAAGCGGTCGGTCCAGGCTTGCAGCGTGTAAAGGTGTCGGCCCAGAGTCGGGACAGTGAACTCGCCCTGCCAAAGATCGTTGGGCTGCGGCTCCATGGGGACTTCTTCCCAATCCGGCTGCGCAGCGGGCTTGTGCCGCAAAACAGCGTGCAGAATATCGTGGCCGTCGGCGAAAATATCGGCTGTCACTTTCACGCGATCACCCACGATACGCTTGATGGGGAAACGGCCACAGTCGACTTCAGGCTGGACATTTTCGATGACGACCCGGCGGGAAAAAGATGGCTGGATGACGTTTTTTCCTTCGCCCGTCATTCGTGGTAGATACCTCCCAGGTAGAGTTGTTGCGCCATTCGTCAAAGACAGGCGAGATGCACACCGCGCGCCAGTGTGAGAAAAGAGCGATTATCGGGCCCCTTCTTCAAATTTATCACATGCTATGGCAGAATCGGGGGCCGTTCAGCCACTCTTCGGGACCTGATGAGCCCCACGAATCAACGGGCAAACTTGCAAAGATAGAGGCGCGCCAGGGCGGAGAGTCCGGAGCCCACGCCATCAACTCAAAAAGATGGCAGCTTCAAATCCACCCAAGGACCACCCGTGTGAACCAGTTTCAATCGGACGGGGGCCACCGCCGCCATATGCCGAGTCGCCTGTCCACAGCGCCAGCCGCCGAGGTTGGGCGTCGGCCACCACCGGGATAGTCTGCGCCTCAGAAGAAAAATTACAAACCAGCAGAGCCCCGCTGCCTGAAGGGTCTGAGCGCTTCGTGACCAGCCACTTGGCCTGCTCATCAAACTGGATTTCGGTGAGATCCTTGCGACAGTTTCCCAAGACGGGATACCGCTTGCGCAGGGAAATCAGATCGCGGTGGAGACGCAGAATTTCCCCATGCGGAGAAATCGCAGTCTTCGACCAATCCAGTTTGCAGCGCTCGAAAGTGTCCAGGGCCTGAGGGTCCGCGAACTCGCTTTCGGAGTAATGGGTCCCAAGTTCCCTTTTGCGTCCTTCAGTAACCGCGGCTGCCAGAGCGGGGTCGTCGAAGCTGGTGAAGTAGAGGAAAGGCGCCGTCTCTCCGTATTCCTCCCCCATGAACAGCAGCGGCAGGAAGGGCGAGCACAGCGTGAGCACCGCCGCCAGTTTCTGTTCTCCGGCGGAAACCAGGGTTGACAGACGCTTGCCCCGGCTGGTGTTGGCAATCTGATCGTGGTTCTGAATGAAGCCGACAAACTGCTCACCCGGCCGGTCCTTCGAAGAACTGCCGTAATGGCGACGGCGATAGCGGGCATATTTCCAGTCAAAAACAAAACCGTCGGTGATGGATTTCGACAGGTCGGCGATGGCGCCAAAATCCATGAGAAAGCCTTCCTTTTGCCCGGTGAGCAGGGTATAAAGCGCGTGGTGAAAATCGTCGTGCCACTGCGCGTCGAGCTCGTAGCCTCCCGCTGCGCGAGGATTAATTATGCGAACATCTTCGAGGTCGCTCTCGGCAATCAGCCAGGCTCGGCGCTGGAGGCACCGCGCCTGCGCCTGGAATGCCTGTGATAATTCGTCGAGAACGTGGCGAGCGCCGAAGTCGTAGATGCCGTGGATGGCGTCCAGGCGAAGTGCGTCCACGTGATATTCGGTAAGCCAGTACAGGGCGTTGTCGATGAAAAAGCGGCGGACGCCGTCGCTCTCCGGCCCATCAAAGTTGATCGCCTTTCCCCAGGGCGTGTGATGAGCGTCGGTAAAACAGGGGGCAAACTCGGGAAGATAATTCCCTTCGGGGCCGAGGTGGTTATAAACCACGTCCAGCACAACCGCCAATCCATGCTGGTGGCAGGCATCGACAAGCTTCTTCAGACCGGTGGGACCACCGTAGGAAGACTGGGGCGCGTACAGGCTGGCGCCGTCGTATCCCCAATTTCGGTTTCCCGGGACCTCCGCGACCGGCATAATTTCAATCGCGGTGATGCCGAGGTCGCGAAGGTAGGGGAGGCGCGGAATGACGCTCTCAAAGCTGCCTTCGCGGGTAAATGTTCCGGTGTGGAATTCATAGACAATGAAATCCTGCAGAGGGATTCCAGACCAGCCTTGATCGGACCACCGAAACGAGCCGGGATCGACGATGCGGGAAGGACCGTGCACTCCGTTCGGCTGCCAGCGCGAAACCGGGTCGGGACGTTCGCGCCCGCCTTCAAGCAGGTAGAAATAGTCTGATCCTTCGCCGACCTGCGACACCGTTGCCACAAACTCCGAGCCGGCCGAGCGGGTCATGGGGATCGTACGCGGGTGTTCTCCTGTGTTTTCGCTGATGACGCGTACTGACAGGTTCGTCAGGTTCGGCGCCCATACCCGGAACTCAGCACTGTCGCCTTCACGGAGCGAGGCGCCGAAGCGAAGTTCCCATGGTTTGCAGGTTGACCTATCCGGCATCCGCGGGGCCCTCGGCCTTGCCCTCAGCATGTACCAGCATGGCAATCGGCAGGTGCGCAAAGGCGGCAGCGACCGGGAGCGCGAAGTCTCCATCTCGCTGAACCGAAGCAACGGCCTTGCCAGTGAACACGTCGCGATAGTGGCCGGCAGGAAGCTGCTTGCGCAGGACGACTTCCGTATCGCCCCAGGTTTCGGCACCGACGGGGAGGCGGACATCCGCTCCGAGTTGAGCGAAGAAGCGTGCGGCCAGCACCAATACTGTGGTCCCACGGAAGGAGCGGGCGAACGCGACTACATGTTTATTGTTCTCTCCAGCGGCACGCAAGGGAAAGTAGCTTCCGTGGCCAAACAATGCGCGGTGCTCGCGGCGAAAGCGCAGCGCACAGCGGGTGACATAAAGTTTCAGACGGCCGTCAGCGGGGTCGGCGAGCAGCCGGTCAACAAGTGCGGCGGGGTCCTCGGACTCGGCGGCCTGAAGTTGCGCCAACAGGACCTGCAGCCGGTCGTAGTCAACCGGACGGCGATTGTCGGGATCGGCCAGGCTGAAGTTCCACACTTCTGTTCCCTGGTAGAAATCGGGGAGACCGGGTGCTGCAATCTTCAGCAGGGTCTGCGAAAGCGAATTGAACATTCCCGCCCTCGCGATCCTTGCCTGGAACGGAACAAACTGGTCGAGGAAGAGCTTGCCGGCAGAGGGGTCCAGGATGGCGTCGAGAAAGCTGTGAACCGCGGCTTCATATTCCGTATTCGGGCTGATCCAGCTGGTGTTGACTTTCGCCTCGCGCAGGGCCTTCTCCATGTAAGTATGGATTCTGCCGACAAAGTCCGCGTGCGCCGCGCTGTCCATCGGAGTCAGCGGCCACGCGCCCAGTAGAGTCTGATACAGGAAATATTCCTCGTTGGCGCTGGGAACGTTCTCGCCGGCCACCAGGATTTTCTTCTCTCCGTTCAACCGCTGCCAGGCACGGATGGCCCGATACCAGTCTGCCGGAATTTCCGAAAGCACATTGATTCGGGCCCGCACGTCTTCGCTGCGCTTGGTGTCGTGGGTGGTGCTGGCCAGCATGGCATTGCGCCAGGACTGTCGACGGGCCAGGTTCTTGGCATGGAAGTGGGCCAGCGCCACCCCGAACCTGTCCGGCGATCCGCCAACTTCGTTGAGCGAAAGCAGGGGACAGTAACGATAGAACGCCGTGTCCTCCAGGCCCTTGGCCATCACCGGCCCGGTGAGCTGCTGGAAGCGCATCACGAACAGGCGGCGCTCGGCGCGTTCAGCGTCACTGATGCTGTCCGGATGGTTGAGCAGCAACAGGTCCTGGATGAAATCGAAAACCGATCCGCTGGTCGCCGGGTTGCGGCGCTTCGCAGTCTTGATGGCACTGCGGATATAGCGTTCGTCCTGCTCGTCGGGAAGCTGGGTGTCGGTCCGAATATAGGTGCGGTACACGGGAAAACAGGCGATCACTTCGCGCAGGGCGTCGCGCAAACTCTCCAGGGTGAAATCACGGGAGCGGCGGTGCTGCTCGGAAATACGGTCCAGGCGGCGCGAAAGCACGTTGAGTTCGCTGGACATCGAAACGTGCATGACTAACCGCTTGCTCTCGTAAATCAGGTCCGGATAACTCTGCGACCAGCCGGTAAACTTGCCGTACAACCGCTGGAAGAAACGCCCCTTGGGGGCGTCCACGAAGAGGCCGTTGAGCAGGTTGAGAAAGCCGTAGCCGGTGGTGCCCTCGATGGCCCAGCCCGGCCGCAGCTCTTCATTGCCCACCAGAATCTTTTCCGCCGCGAGGTAAAGACGCCGCCGGACACCGTTTCCAGAGCCGTGTTCCGAGGTATCGCCGGGCAATGGAGCCTGGGACTGAAGGTCTTCGAAATAGCGGAGGGGGTCGAACAGACCGTCGGGGTGGTCGATGCGGATTCCCGACACCAGCGATTTTTGTATCAGCTCAAATGGAATGCGATGCACGATGGCGAATACGTCCGGGCTCTCCACGCGGATTGCGGCCAGGTCGTTGATGTCGAAAAAGCGGCGATAATTGATTTCGTCGGAGGCAACGCGCCAAAAACTCAATCGATAAGCCTGGTCATCCAGGACCTTCTCCAAAGCGTCAAAGCTGTGCGGGTGTCCTTTGCTGCCATTGATGATGGTCAATACTTCCTTCAGACAAGCACGCACTGGATCGCTGTCCTCAACCAGGGCAGCCAGACGGCGGCGGATGACTTCTTTCTCGCGCTGGCGTTCCCGGACTTTGGGCAGGTCAGTGTCCTCACGCAGCGGAAGATGGGAGATAGCGGTGAGAATACTTTCCAGTTCCAGCACATGACCGTCGGTATCGGCAAGTCGTTCTTTCGCCTTTACCAGAATGCGTTCCAACAAGGGGGACCACGAACGCGGAGCCAGGGGAAAGTGGGTACCCAGCGAATCCAGGACAAATCCGCCGCCATCAAACCGGGCGCGAATGGATTGGCTTTCCAGAACCAGGCCAAACTGGTCGGGCAGAAAGGGTAACAGGACTTTATTGGCCAGCTCTGATTTGGGTGGGTTCCAATCAATATCAAAATAGCGGGAGTAGTCCGAACTGGGTCCGTTCTCCAGCACATCCCACCACCACAGGTTCGAGGGATGGGTGATGCACATGTGGTTGGGCACGACATCGACCACCAGGCCCATGCCGCGTTGCCGCAGGCTTTCGGCGAATTCTGTGAACTGTTCTTCCGAACCAATTTCCGGATTGAAGCGAGTATGGTCGGTGACGTCGTAGCCGTGCATGGTGCCGGGGTGGGCCATCAGGAACGGAGAGGTATAACAGTCCGTGATTCCCAGATCGTGCAGATACGAAACCACAGCCGCGGCCTGGTTAAATGTAAAGCGCAGATTGAGCTGAAGGCGATAAGTCGAACACGGAACGTAAGCCGGTTCTAGTGAAGCTCTGCGGTTCACTCAATCTCCTCGATCGTAATCTGATACTGCAATGCGACGCAGAGACGGTACAGGATAATACAGCGGCCGCTTAAGTCGCCGCGAGCGTGGACCTGGTGTCGCGTTGAATCCGTCCGAAACCGCCGGTTTTCGTGACCGTCTGCTGCACGCCCGCATGCAGTATAAACAGATGGAGCGGGTTGCGCCGGAATCGAATGCAGCCGCGCAACGTCTAAACTCCCGTTTTGGTTACGCGGGGTGGCGACTTGCTGGTAACCTATGCTGACTGTCGGCAAAACACAACTCCCCCTGGAGCTCGCACGATTTGTTGAGGACTGCGGGACTCCAATAGTGTGCCGAGAATAAGCGGGATGGCTAAGGAATTCAGGCTTGACGAGACCCAATCTATGCGAAACCGCCCTACTCGCCCCGCGTCGCGCGTGTACTGAGGCGACAATCCAGGAGATTTGATGGAACGGTACGTATGCATACATGCGCATTTTTACCAGCCACCGCGGGAAAATGCGTGGCTGGAAGCGGTTGAATACCAGGATTCTGCCTATCCCTATCATGATTGGAACGAACGGGTCACGGCGGAATGCTATGCCCCCAACAGCGCCTCGCGAATTCTGGATGGCGATGGCAGAATTCTTCAAATCGTCAATAACTATTCGAAGATCAGCTTCAACTTTGGCCCCACTTTGCTTTCCTGGATGGAGGAGAAGAGTCCGGCGGTGTATGAAGCCATCCTGGCCGCCGACCGCGAGAGCCAGCGACTCTTCTCCGGTCATGGTTCGGCCGTTGCCCAGGCCTTCAACCACATGATCCTTCCTCTGGCCACCCGCCAGGACAAATACACGCAGATCCTTTGGGGCATTCGCGATTTTGAAAAGCGATTTGGCCGTCATCCCGAAGGTATGTGGCTGCCGGAAACTGCAGTGGACTTGCAGACCCTGGACGTCCTGGCGGAACTGGGCATCAAGTTTACGATTCTTTCCCCTTACCAGGCGGGGCGGGTAAGACCGCTGGGTGGACGGGCATGGCGCAAGGTGGATGGCGGCGGGGTTGATCCATCGATGGCTTACACGGTGCGCATGACTTCCGGACGAGCCATCAGCGTGTTCTTTTACGATGGCCCAATTTCTCGCGCCATTGCTTTTGAGGACCTGCTGGCTGACGGCAAGCGATTCTCTGACCGCCTTCTGGGGGCATTTTCCGATGCGAGAACATGGCCCCAGCTGGTTCACATCGCCACCGACGGCGAAACCTACGGGCATCACCGCGCGTATGGCGACATGGCGCTGGCGTTCGCTCTGCACAATATTGAAACCAGCCAGATGGCGCGCCTGACCAACTACGGGGAATATCTGGAAAAGCATCCGCCCACGCAAGAGGCCAAAATCATCGGCGACACTTCCTGGAGTTGCGCCCACGGGATCGAACGCTGGCGTAGTGACTGCGGCTGCAATTCCGGGGGCCATGCCGGATGGAACCAGCGGTGGAGAGCGCCCTTGCGGCAAGCCTTCGACTGGCTGCGCGATTCTACTGCTCCTCGCTATGAAGCCGCAGCCAAAGCCCTTTTCGTGAACCCGTGGCAAACCCGGGATGCGTATATCGACGTAATTCTCGACCGTTCGCGCGAAAACGTGATCCGCTTCATGACCGCACAGGCCAAGCGCGAGCTTTCGCAGGCAGAAACCGTGACCGGGCTGCAATTGCTTGAACTACAACGCTATTTGATGCTGATGTACACCAGCTGCGGATGGTTCTTTGACGACCTTTCCGGAATAGAAACGGTGCAGGTGATCCAGTATGCCGGCCGCGCCCTGCAATTGGCCGGACAATTGTTTTCCAACGACGGTCTGGCCGCGCCCTTTTCCGCATTGCTGGCGCAGGCCCGCAGCAATCTTCCCGAACAGGGCGATGGGCGGTCCATTTTCGAGCGCTACGTTCAGCCCGCGATGGTTGATCTGGAGAAGGTCGGGGCCCACTACGCCGTCAGTTCGCTGTTCGAGGAGTATGGGCAGAACACGCGCATTTACTGCTACGACGTGGAAAAGATGGACTACCGTACTTCGCGGCAGGGAAAATTGCGGGCGGTGCTGGGACAGGCCAGTGTCACCTCGGAAATCACGTGGGAGTCGGACCAGGTCACCTTTGGGGTGCTGTATCTCGCAGACCATAGTGTGATTGGAGGAGTGCGAAAATTCCAGGGCAGCGAGGCCTACCGCACTCTCGACCAGGAGCTCGACCATGCGCTGTTGAGCGGCGATCTGGCGGAGCTGGTGCGGCTGATCGACAAGAACTTCAGTTCCGGCACCTACACCCTGCGCCTTCTTTTTCGCGATGAGCAGAGAAAAATACTTGGCATCATCCTGGAAGAAGCGACCAACGAGGCGCGCGCCATGTATCGCAATTTTAACGACGAGCATGCGCACCTGATCCGCTTCGTGACCGACCTGGGCGTACCCCTGCCCCGGCGTTTCCAGCTGGCGGTAGACTTCACCCTGAATTCGGACCTGCTTGATGCGTTTTCCGCGGACGAAGTGGACCTCAAGAAATCCCGGGAACTTCTGCAGGAGATCAAGCGCACCGGCGTGACCCCCGACGCGGTGACTCTGGAATTTGCCTTGCGCCGCACCATCGAGCGGCTATTCACCCGCTTCGTCGCCAATCCCATGGAACCAGCCCTGCTGCAGCGATTGCAGGAAACCATTGCCCTGGTTCTCACTTTGCCGTTCCAGGTCCGCCTTTGGGAGGCGCAGAATACGTACTACAGCATGATGCGGGGAATCGCGGGCGAAATCAGAGTACGCGCCGAACGCGGAGACTCCGAGGCGCAGGCCTGGCTGGATGGCTTCGTCAAACTGGGTGAGGCTCTGAAGGTCAAAGTGCAGATCAATGCGGCGGTCGGCGTCGCTTAGCGAAGTGTGGGGGAAAGACTTCACGTGTCAACCTGAGCGGAGCGCTGCTTCGCTATGCGGAGCAGCCGCGCAGTCGAAGGATCTCTGCCCACCTCACAGCCCGTTTCGGACTGACGCTTTGGAGTTGAAATAGGGGGCCTTCGACTTCACCGGCCTGTTCGCAAGCGAACAAGCCGGCTCTGCTCAGGATGACACGGTAAGTTTGGTTGATTTCTTCGCCCTTCTTCCGTGGTTTGAACTAGATCCCCGCGTCCGTGCGGGCACGCTGGATTTCCTTTACGTCTCCCATCGCAATAATAATGTGCTGATTCTCTACCACAGAATGGTCGGGCGGATTCACTTGCAGGTCTAACCCGCCTTCCGCCCCAGGGCGTTTCAGGCCGAGAACAAGAAGGTTATAACGACCTTTCAGATTCAGGTCGTGCAGGGTGCTTCCCTTCCATGGGGAAGTGGCATTGACCTCGATCTCCTCCACGCGCACGGTCCTGCCCTGCTCCTTGAGCATGGTATCGAGGAAGCCGACCACGTGCGGGCGGATGAGTTCGCTGGCCATGCGCAGACCTCCGATCTGGCTCGGCGAAACAGTGGAATTGGCGCCGGCGCGCAGCATGCGTTCGGCAAACTTGCGCTCGGCCGAACGCGCCACGATGCGCATCTTGGGAAAGCGCTGGCGCACGATTACCGTCACTACCAGGTTGTCCTTATCCAGAGGCAGTCCGGCGATCAGGCCGGCGGCGCGGCTCAGTCCGGCTTTCTCCAGAATGTCTTCCTCGGTGGCATCGCCAATGACATAGAGCATTTCCTGCAGGGTCCCGGGATGCAACTCCTTCAACTTCTGGATATTTTCTTCGGAGAGGTCCACCACCACGTGAGGAGTGTTCGTCTTCTGCAGCTCTGCCACCGCGTGCCGGCCGGTGTCCCCCAGGCCGCAGACAATGTGGTGGCCCGTCAACTGGTCTATGTGATGCTGCATTCTGCGCCTCCAGAAAGGCTTCTTGAACTCCATTTCCACCATGAAGGCGGCCACGATCGAAAAAACGTAAACTGTGATCGCGACCCCAAACAGCACAACGCCGATGTTGAACACGCGCAGTATGGGATTGTGGCTGGTATCAACCACTTCTCCGTAGCCCACTCCGGCCAGGGTAATGACCGCCATGTACAGCGCCTGGAGGAAGGTGATGGAGGGGCCGCCCAGCACGCGATATCCCGTGGTGCTGACCACGATCAGGATCAGCAACAGGCCTAGTGCGAGCAGGAGGCGCTTGCGGAGGACCATCGGGTTATCGCCGCCATTCGTCGATCAGATTCGCTACCAGGCCACTCCACCCCGTCTGATGGCTCGCTCCCAGGCCCATTCCGGTATCGCCGTGGTAGTACTCGTTGAAGAGCAGGCACTGGTTCCAGTGTGGATCATCCTGAAACTTGCGGTAGAAACCGAAGCACGGACGCTTGCCGTCAGAGCCACGCTTAAAAATCGAGATCATCCGGTTGGCTGCTTCGCGCGCGATGTCATGGGGCGTGACGGGCTGCTTACTGCCTCCAGTCGGCAACGAAAACTGGGGGCCGACCGCATCGCCAAAACGCAGGAACGAATGGATCAGCAGGTAAGAGGTTGGGAACCAGACGGGGCCGCGCCAGTTTGAATTCCCCCCCTTCAGCTTGACCGCCGCCTCTCCCGGTTCGTAGCCCATGGAACGGTCTTCAAAGCGGAAGGGGTGCTGCTCGTGATATTTGGACAAGCTGCGGATGCCGTAAGCCGAAAGAAATTCGGCCGGGTCCCAGATGCGCTGCAACAGGCGCTTGAACTGGTTGGGATCGGCAATCGAAAGCACATAACGCTTCTTGCCGTCGCCCACCGTGTAACAGGCGTCTCCCACCAGGTCAGGACGGTTCTGGATGAACCATTCGACATCGCGTAAAAAACCGGGGTGAGCGGCGAGTTCTTCGCTTTCGAGCACCTCAATCGCGTAAAGCGGAATCAGTCCGACCAGCGAGCGCAGGCGGAATTTGTGAAACTCGCCGTTGGGATAGCGCAGGACGTCATAAAAGAAACCCTCCTGCTCGTCCCACAACTGGTAGTTGCGGCCGCCCATTTTCTTCATGGCCGCGCCGATGTAGATGAAGTGCTCGAAGAATTTCGTGGCCACTCCTTCATACACGCGGTTCTGGCTGGCCAACTCCAGCGCAATGCGCATCAGGTACAGACAGAAAAAACCCATCCAGCCGGTGGCGTCGGATTGCTCCAGGATGGCGCCATTGGGAAATTTCTCCCCGCGATCGACGACGGCGATGTTGTCCAAACCCAGGAAACCGCCCTCAAAAACGTTGTTACCCTCGCTATCCACGCGGTTCACCCACCAGGCAAAGTTCATCAGCAGCTTGTGCAGGCATCTTTCGAGGAAGACGGTGTCGCCCTTGCCGGTGCGTTGCTTTTCACTCTGGTAAACGCGCCAGCAGGCCCAGGCGTGCACGGGAGGATTGAGATCGGAAAACTCCCACTCGTACGCCGGAATCTGGCCGTTGGGATGCTGGAACTGTTCGAACAGCAGCACCCACAGGTTTTCCTTGGCGAATTCGGGATCGACCAGCGCCAGCGTGGTGCACTGAAAGGCCAGGTCCCAGGCCGCGAACCAGGGAAACTCCCACTTGTCCGGCATGGAGAGAATGCGCATCGAGTTCAGATGGCGCCAGTGAATGTTGCGCATCTGCTTGCGCGATTCCGGCGGCGGAAACTTTGGGTTGTCGCCTTCCAGCCAGCGATTCACATCCCACAAATAAATCTGCTTGCTCCACAGCATTCCGGACAGGGCCTGGCGCTGGATCGTTTTTTCTTCCTCGGTGGCCCGGACCGGATGTACCGAGGCGTAAAACTCATCTGCTTCAGCCTTGCGCCGGCCGACGATTTCGTCCACCTCGTTGAGCGGCGCCGCCAGTTTTTCCGGAGTCAGCCGCAGCCGCAGGATCATCGACCCGCCCGGCGGAACTTTCTGCTGGTAATGAATGCACGATTTCGTGCCCGTCAGCCGCGGGTTCACGCAGTTTTCATGATTGATGATGTGCCGGTGGAAGGCGTCTTTGACATGGGGCTTGCGATTGTCCGAGCAGCCATAGAGGCGGACCGCGTTGTTCTCGTTGTCGGTGAACATCGCCTCCCCGCCCTCCGGAGCGTAAAGGTAATGAGGCCCGAGCGAGTAGGGAAATTGCAGGTTGTGGAGGCTGGTGGCGTTCGAGTCATCAGCCACGAGTGCAATCTGATTTCCCGCAGCCTGCAACCGGATGGAAGGTTCAGCGCCCGGCGGATCGGTCCAGGCCCAGGTATTGCGGAACCAGAGGTGCGGAAGCAAGTGCAGTTCGGCGGCCTCCGGACCGCGGTTGATGGCCTCGATGCGAATGCAGATGTCTTCCGGCCCGGCTTTGGCATATTCGATGAAGACGTCGAAGTAGCGGTCTTGATCGAAGATTCCCGTGTCCAGTAATTCGTACTCAGGCGCGCCCACCTGTCCCCAGCGGCGACGGTTTTCGTCCAGCAATTTCTGATAAGGAAACTCGCCCTGCGGATACTTGTACAACATCTTCATGTAACTGTGCGTCGGCGTGTTGTCGAGATAGAACCAGTATTCCTTCGCGTCCTCGCCGTGGTTGCCTTCGTTGCCGGTGAGCCCGAACATGCGCTCTTTGAGGATGGGGTCCCGGCCATTCCACAAGGCCAAAGCAAAGACGAGAAGCTGGTAACGATCGCAGATGCCGGCAATGCCGTCTTCACCCCAGCGATAGGCCTTGCTGCGCGCCATGTCGTGGGTAAGAAATTCCCAGGCGCAACCATCGGGACTGTAGTCCTCGCGCACGCTGCCCCACGAACGTTCGCTGACGTAAGGTCCCCACTTGCGCCAGGGCGCGACCGGGCTGGAATGTTTCTCGCGCAGCCGTTGATGCTCGGAGGTGTTGTTTTCCATGGTCGGATTGAGCACCGCTACTTGGCTGCCTGCCCGGTGCCGCGACCGAGCGCCGAGCCGACTTTTTGAAGTTGGGCCCTGAAAGCGGGCGCGTTATAGGCCGACGGGTTCTGCACCTGGGCGAAGAGCCCTGCGATCGCGCTCTGTACATCGTTGTCGGCCGCGCCGCTCCGCTTGCAAACGTTGTATAGCGAATCAAGCGACATGGTGGCTTGTTCGGCGGCGCGCTGGCCCTGCAGCGCAAGACTCGAGTCGGCGGCAATGCGGCGCATGACCTGAAGGGTGAAGCCCTGGTCGTAGGCGCGGTCGTTCAGTTCGCGCGTGAGCGAGTCCGCCAGCGTGGCGGCCCGTTCCGCCGAGGCCGCGATTTGTTCGCGGTCGCCGCTAAGCTGTCCCATCAGACTGTTGAGAGTTGCAACCTCCGATTCCAACTTGCCAGCGGCGGTGGCATCGGTCGCGACGGCTGCGTAACGGAAGACAACGAAGCGCGCCGCATTCCATGCGGGGACGCCCGGCGTGCGTCCGGCGTACCCTGCTTCCTGACGCCAACTGTCTTTCGGGGCGGTGAGGCTGTGGTGGCAGGCCATGCAATCGAGCTCGGCATACTCCGGCCAGGTTGAACTGCGTGCCCGCCGGGCCAAACGCTGCAGGCTATCGCGCAGCTGCATGCCCTGGCCGACGGCCCACTCCTTGGCGCCGAACCAGGGAGTGTCCGACGGTTCTTTCCAGTGCCGCGGCATGACCGCGCTGAAAAGGTTCAGCTCGAAGGTCAGGTCAGGATGCCCGGCGGCAATCATCTGGTGATCGACGAATTTTTCCGCCGTGCCAACGTGACAGCGCAGGCAGGTGTGGCTGCGGACAGCCACGTCGCGCAAATCGATCATGCCCAGCTTCGCCTTCTGCTCTGACGATTGATTCTCCCAACCCTTGACCGTATGCGGCCCCAGCCAGCCTGCAGCCGGACCATGGCAGCTCTCGCAACTCACGCCGTCGTTCAGGTCAAAGGTCTGAGCGCGTTCCTCGGCAGGAACTGAGAGAGCATGACAGGCCAGGCATTTTTCATTCTGTTCGGGCGGGGACTT
The DNA here is from genome assembly GCA_963797385.1 of Terriglobia bacterium. Lineage (GTDB taxonomy): Bacteria > Acidobacteriota > Terriglobia > Terriglobales > Acidobacteriaceae > JAIQFF01. The sequence goes on along the minus strand of CAWCPY010000006.1, from coordinate 196,810 downwards.
CAGATTCAGGATGCGCCCGATGCGGAGCGAGACGTCATTTGAAAGCACCTGATAGGCACGGGCATGTTTGTCCTGTCCAGCCCAGATGCTGTACTCGTTTTGAGCGACGTGGGTAATCTGTTTGGGCTGAATGCTGCCGTGGCAACTGCTGGAAGCACAGCCTCCGGGGCCGTTGTATTTTCCCACCGGGGAAGTCTGGCTGGCGGCGGCAGTGACAAGCGCGAAACCCATCCCCATACAGGCTACGTGCCGGAAATATTTGCGGCCGGCTGCGGCGAGAGTGGGCATTTCGCACTTCATGATCGAGCGATATCGAGCAAGGATCCAGAAAATAGCGATTTGGCTTGCTTATACCCATTCCATCCAGCGAAATCAATTGACAGTGTGGTACGTGGGGAAAACCTCGGGACGGGCGGTAGTGAGCACGCAAGCATCCCCCGAGAGAACCTTTGCCGTTACGAGGGCGGGCGAACGCGTGACGTTATGATGCAGAGCTAAGGGGATTTCTGCGCCGTGTTCGACGAACTCAGAGGCATTCAGCACGAATTCGGCTACCTGCCCGCAGACCAACTGCGGCGGCTGGCGACCAGGATCGATGTGCCGCTGAGCCAGATCCACGCCGTGGCCAGCTTCTATCCACATTTTCAGCTCACCCCTCCGCCTCAGGTGGATGTGCGGGTGTGTGCCGACATGAGTTGTCATTTGCGCGGCGGCGTCGAAGTGAAAGCTGCGCTGGACCAGGCTTTTCGCGGCGCCAGTACTGAGGCAGTGAATATCCGCGATGTGTCTTGCCTGGGCCGCTGTGATCAGGCGCCGGCGATTTCGATCAATGACCGGATTTATAGCAACGTTCAGGGCGAGCGTACTGCCGCCGTGATCAAAGACCTGCTCTCGGGCGGGGCCCTTCCTGAGCCGACGCGGGACCGTCGGCAGACGCCGGTGATTTCCGATCCTTATAAGGGTTCGTCGAATTATTCGGTAGTGCGAAAATTTGTCGAAACTCGCGACTGGGCCGGCATTGTCGCTACCCTGAAGGCCAGCGGTCTGCGCGGCATGGGTGGCGCCGGTTTCCCTACCGGCAGCAAGTGGGAGATCGTACGCAACGCTGCTGGCAAGGGAAAATACATTGTATGCAACGCCGATGAAAGCGAACCTGGCACGATCAAGGACCGCTTCATCATGGAAAACGCGCCCTGGCTGGTGATTGAGGGCATGATCACCGCCGGCCTGGTCACGGGCGCGAGGCGCGGAATCCTGTACATCCGGCACGAATACGAAAATCCGAAGGAAATTCTGCAGGAAGAGATCGAGCGCTGCTACCGCGAGGGCTTGCTGGGAACGCGCATTCTGGGCAGCGACCTTGCTTTTGATCTGGAAATCTTCGTCAGCCCGGGCGGTTATATCTGCGGCGAGGAGAGTGCCTTGCTCGAAGCCATTGAAGGCAAGCGGGCTGAGCCTCGGAACAAGCCTCCCTTCCCGGGGACGAATGGCTTGTGGAACCAACCCACGGCGATCAACAACGTGGAGACGTTCGCTTTCGCGACAGTGATCCTGGTGCGCGGCGTGGAATGGTTCAAGGCGCAAGGCAAGAACGGATCGGCCGGCATGAAGTTTGTCGGCATCAGCGGCGATGTAAACGGGCCCGGCGTTTTTGAAGTGCCGATGGGCACGAAATATTCCGAGCTGATTCAGGACTACGCAGGCGGCGTTCTCGGCGGCCGCGCGCTGCTGGGCTTCGCGCCCTCGGGACCCTCTTCCGGATACTTGCCCGCGTCCATGGCCGATCTTCCGCTCGACTGGAATGCCCTGGCAGCTGCCGGTTCGATGGTGGGTTCCGGCGCGATTGTGGTTTGCGGCGAAGGCCGCTGCATGCTGGATATGGCGCTGAACGCGGTTCGCTTTTATCGCAACGAATCATGCGGGAAGTGCGTTCCCTGCCGTGTAGGCTCGCAAAAAATGGTCGAAATGCTCACGGGATGGACTGAAGGCCGCGCGTCGAATTCCGACTTGCAACTGCTCGACGAGCTCTCATTCGCGATGAAGCTGACTTCTATTTGCGGCCTGGGGCAGATTGTTCCCGCGCCCATCCAATCGGTGCTGAAGCACTTTCCCCAGGTGGTGGATGAGCACGTCAAGAACGGGCGCTGCCCCGCAGGCGTTTGCCTCCCGAAACGAGGAGCGGCATGAGTTCGAGGCCTGCTCCCGAAATTCAGCTGACTATCGATGGCAAGCAGGTTTCGGTCCCGGCGGGGACGACAATCTTTGACGCTGCCCGTGTCAATGGCATCCCCATTCCCACGCTTTGCCATCAGCAGAATGAAAATCCGGTGGGGGTGTGCCGGGTGTGCGTGGTGGATGTGGGACAGCGCGTGTATGCCGCCTCCTGCATTCGCCAGGCGGAAGCCGGCATGACGGTAAAGACGGCAACCGAGCAGGTGCAAGGCGCGCGACACACCCTCATCGAATTGCTGATGTCGGACCATCCCGCGCCCTGTGCCCGGCAGTTGCATTCGGGCGATTGCGAACTGGAACATCTGGCCGCTGCTGCGGGGATCACTGAACCCCGCTTCCCGCGCCGAACCACGCCGCGAGGAAAGGATGACTCGTCGGCGGTGATCGCGGTGGACCACGAGTCATGCATCTTGTGCGACCGCTGCATTCGTGGCTGCGACGATATTCGGCACAACTGGGTGCTGGCCCGCCGCGGCAAGGGATATCAGGCCGGGATCGCCTTCGATAACAACCTGCCGATGGGTGGCTCGTCGTGCGTTTCCTGCGGCGAGTGCATGGTGTCGTGCCCCACCGGGGCGCTCACCAACAAGCGGGTTGTTGGAACGGAACTGGGGGAGGGCGACGTTCTCGACCCCGCTGAGCTTTTGCATCTGCCGATTTTTGAAAATGTTTCGGGCACATTTCTCGAGCTCAATCAGAAAGCAGTGGTCAAGCGACGCTTCCGCGCCGGGGAGATCATCTGCCGCGAAGGAGATTTCGGCTCGACAGCGTTCTATATTCTGGAAGGCAAGGCGGAAGTCTTTCTCTCCAGCCCGATCGCGCACGTCAAGACGTTGGGCAGCAGCAGCGGATTTTTCAGCCGCCTGAAAAGCATGTTGTCTCCGCGCAAAGAGGACAGGCGCAGCGAAGAATCCTACCGGCCGTTCATTCCGATTGATGCCTCGGTCGATTTGCCTTACGACAATCCCATCGCCGGACTGGGGCCGGGCGACCTGTTCGGCGAGATGACTTGCATGAGCTACTACCCGCGCTCGGCCACGGTGCGGGCAAAAACCGATTGCGTGATGCTGGAAATGCTGCGCAACGTGCTCGACATCCTGCAGCGCAACAAGACTTTCCGGGCGCAACTGGAGCGTAACTATCGTGTACGCGCGCTGGATTCGCACCTGCGCAGTGTTCCAATCTTCGCTCCTCTGACTAAAGACTTCGTCGATCACTTGCGCGACCGCGTGGAACTGGTGCGCTTCAGTCCGGGACAGGTGATCTGCCGCCAGGGCGATGCCGCCGACAGCTTTTATCTGATCCGCATCGGCTTCGTGAAAGTTTCCGAAGAGAAACTCGGAGGCGAACTGGTGCTGGCCTATCTGGCGCGGGGCGGCTACTTCGGCGAAATCGCGCTGCTCACCGGCAGTCCGCGCACCGCCACCTGTACCGCGCTCGACCACGTCGAGGTAGTGCGCATTTCCGCCGAAGATTTTCAACTGATGCTCGACAAGTTTCCCGACGTGCGTCACAGCCTGGAGGCCACGGCGCACGAACGACTGGCTGAGAACCAGAGCCGCACCATCCGGACCGAGAATGTTCCCGTGGACCAGTTTCTCGCCCAGGGACTGATGGAGGCACAGAGCCTGCTGGTCCTCGATCTGGAACGCTGCACACGTTGCGACCAGTGCGTGCGCGCCTGCGCTGACGCGCATGACGGCGTGAGCCGTCTGGTGCGCGAAGGCCTGCGTTTCGACAAGTACCTGGTGGCGACTTCGTGCCGGCAGTGCCGGGATCCGTTGTGCATGGTGGGCTGCCCGGTGGGCTCGATCCGGCGGCGCAACACACTGGAAGTAATTATCGAAGACTGGTGCATCGGCTGCGGCCTTTGCGCCACCAACTGCCCGTACGGGAATATCAACCTGCATCCTTTCCCCGTGGAGGTGGACGATCCGGCGCATCCCGGCCGGCAGATCGCGAGCGTCAAGGTCAAGGCAACGTCGTGCGATTTGTGCCACGATCACGCCGAGCCCAGCTGCGTGTATGCCTGTCCGCACGATGCCGCGCACCGGGTGAATCCGCCGGAGTTCTTCGCCAATATCATTCAACCGCAAAGCACCACAACGAAGGCGAGGAGCTGAGACCACGTGCGGATCGACGACACTCACCGCAAATGGTTCGTCGGAAGCGTGATCGGGCTGGCAGTGGCCAGCGCGGTGTATGTGCTTTACAGCGTGCGTTCTTCACAGGGCCCGCGGGGCGGCAGCGCATTGGGCCTGACCTACGGTATCGTTGGATTCAGCTTCATGCTGTTTGCCGGACTGCTGGGGCTGCGCAAGAAGTTTCCGATCTGGCGAGTCGGAAGAGCGCAGTCGTGGATGCGTGGCCATCTGTGGCTGGGATTTCTCAGCTTTCCGCTCATCCTTTTCCACGGCGGCTTTCATTTCGGTGGACCTCTGACCCGCGTCCTGATGTGGCTTTTCATTTTTGTTTTCGCCAGTGGAATTCTGGGAGCGGCGCTGCAACACTTCATTCCCCGCATGCACACGGCCCAGCTTCCGATGGAGACGATTTACGAGCAGATTGACCGGGTGCGCGGCCAGTTGGCGGAGGAAGCAGTCCGCCTGGTGGAGGAATCCTGCTCTGCGCTGGAGGGCGAAGTTTCGCACGCCAGTGAATTGCAGCGGGCCACATCGGCGAGCGCGGGAAAAATGGGCGGACTCACCGTCGCGTCTGGACTACAGGCGGACGAAGAGGTCAGCACACAGCTTCGGCATTTCTTAGGTAGCGAAATGGAGCCCTATTTGAGCCGGGCGGGCGCGGGCGGAATGAGCCTGAGCGATGCTTCGCAGGCGCGGACCATGTTCCAGCAACTGCGCGTGCTGCTGCCCCAGACCCTGCATTCCAGCGTGGACGATCTGGAAAACATCTGCGAGGAAAAGCGCCAACTGGACCAGCAGAGCAGGCTGCATAAGGTTTTGCATGGCTGGTTGCTGGTGCACATACCGCTGTCCTATGCGCTGCTGCTTCTGGGAGCAGTCCATGCGGTAATGGCCCTGAAGTTCTGAGACTAGGCGATGCTGCGACGGTCACGAACCACCAAAAAACTCGCCAAGCGCATTGACCTGCAATATTTCACGCGGCCGCACGCCTTTCGCCGCTGGCGGTTCTGGCTGTCAGTGGCGGTGCCAGTCATCGCCCTGGGGTGGCTGGTCACGCAACGGGCGCAGGGCGGACAGAAAGTCTATTCGAGCGGGCCGCTGGCCGCATCGCACGCGGTGTTCACGCAGCAGTGCAGTCTTTGCCACCTCGCCCGCACCGCCAGTTTCAGCGCGCAGGTCAGCGACCCGGCATGCCTGGCATGCCATGACGCCCCAGCTCACCATGCCAACCAGACTTTCACGCCGGCCTGCAGTTCGTGTCACCTGGAGCATAAGGGAGCGCGATTGCTCGCGGCGACTTCTGACTCCAGTTGTTCGCAGTGCCATGCCAATCTTCATACGCGTGATGGAAAGCCGCACTACGCAGCTTCAATCACAAAGTTTGCCAAGGGGCATCCTGAGTTTTCCGCGCTGCGCGCGGACAAGCCGGATCCGGGGAAGGTGAAGTTCAATCACTATGTCCACCTGCAACCTCATCTCATAGGACCGAACAACGAGCGAGTGGATCTGAGTTGCGACGACTGTCATCGCACGGCGAAGGGACTTGATGGATGGCCGTACGCGGCGACCTTTGAGGCATCCCAGGTCGAAGAAAGCGTACCTCGGGGGCTGAAGCCCGTATCTTTGGAGGCTGGTGGTGGCACGGCTGAAGCCGTGCCCTTCCCAGCCGTGCCCCTCCCAGGCGTGCCCAACCCAACTGTCTCTTTCCCAGTTGTGTCCTTCCCTGACAGTTTAGCGGTTGCAACGAGGGGGAGTGAGGACCCGCGGGCCGCAGCCCGACAGCGCTACATGAAGCCGATCACGTTCTCTCAACATTGCGCGGCGTGTCATACCTTGCAGTTCGACAAGCGTTTTGGCAATGATCAGGTGCCGCATGAAAAACCGGAGGTGGTGCACGCATTTCTGCTGAAAAGATTCGGAGAGTACATCGCGGCTCATCCCGGAGCGGTGCATGAGGTCAACCCGCCGGATCGCCAGATTCCCGAGCGGGTTCGCGTGCCACGGGTTGCCCGTAACGCCTCAGAATGGGTACAGTTCCGCACCGACGATGCGGAATGGTTGCTGTGGAGCAAAACCTGCAAACAGTGCCATACCCTGAATCCTGGGGCAGGCCCTCTGCCCGTAGTGGCAAACTCCAATCTGACGGCTCGCTGGTTGCCTCACGCCCAGTTTGATCACGGCGCCCACCGCATGATGACGTGCAGCTCGTGCCATGCGAACACGTCGAATAGCCGCGAGACCTCCGACATATTGTTGCCCGGCATTCAGACTTGTCAGCAATGCCATCGCGAAGACAAACCCAAAGAAGCTGCCGAGGGGCGCTGTTTCGAGTGCCATCAATATCATGACTGGACGAAAGCCAGACGGACGAAGGGGCGATTTACGATTCCGGAGTTGCGTGGCGTGGCTCGGCTCGACTCGCGATGAAGCGACGCTGCTGGATGTCCGGGACATGATTCTGGTCGGATGTCCGGCAGGATGCAATTGCTCCTTTAGACCCCCGCGGAGATAACCTGGCCTGCACTCCGGACGCGGCTCTTGTCCTCTGCCAAGCGGCGCCGAAATTGAACGTGCCGCAGGCGCGTCATCTCGACCAGGGGACGCCAGACGCCGTGCACGAGGTCATGCTTGATCAGTTGGTGCCAGAAACGATTCGAACGCTTGTACAAGTACGACATGGCCAGATACAGCGGCACCGCACCCCAATCCCGCGGGCGACGGCGCCAGATGGAGGAGTGCGAGAACAGCCGGTCGTAGATCCAGGCGTAGCCGTGCTCCAGCTCTTCGGAAGTCATGTGCCTGGGCCGGAAAACCGCGTGCGCAGTGTCGTAGAGGGCCCAGTCGCGATGAAGGAGTCGCTTCTCGGCTTCCATTTGCCGGAACAGCGGCGTTGCCGGGTACGGTGTCAGGATGTGAAATGTGGCGCACTCCAATCTGTTTTCCTCAACCCATTCTGCCGTGCGCGCGAAAACATCTTTGCGGTCGTGGTCGAACCCGAGCACAAATGAACCGTTTACCTGAATTCCACAGTCGTGCAACATCTTCACCCGGCGCGCATAGTCCGAAGTCTTTGGCGTCTTCTTGTGCGCCTCGGAAAGATTGTCATCAGTAAGCGACTCGAAACCGATAAAGACTCCCGTGCATCCGGCCAGCGCCATGTTGCGAATGAGCGCTGGATCATCGGTCACATCGATCGAGACGGCGGCGCTCCAAATCTTGTTGAGCGGGTGGAGCGCGCCGCATAGCGAATGCAGGTAGTCCCTGCGCGACCCCAGGTTGTTGTCGACAAACACGGCGTAAGGCTGCCGGTCAGCGGCGAATTCTGCCGCCACCTGTTTGGGATCACGTACGCGATACGGCATCCTGAGACCATCGGTGGCCAGATAGCAAAAGCCGCACCGGTTATGGCATCCGCGAGTGGCGATGAGGCTGGTCGTGGTCAGGAAACTGTGACGCGGAAGAATAGACCGGCGGGGCGGCGGGTCTTCCGAATAGTCACTTTCGTAGCTGGCGCAATAACGGGATTGCAAGCCGCCGGCTTCAACATCACGCAGTATTCGCGGCCAGAGCTGAACACCATCTCCCAGAGCCAGCGCATCCGCATGCGGCGCACACTCCTCCGGACACGACAGAACGTGCAACCCTCCAAAGACGACTTTCGATCCGCGGTCACGATACCAATCGGCCAGCTCGAAAGCGCGCCGGGCAAAGGTCAGGTGCACGGTGATTCCGACGACTTCCGGCATGGGGCTGAAGGGCGGACGCCCGTCCAACAAGTTTTCGTCCCAATACTCAACCCGCCAGTGGTCAGGCGTGGTGGCGGCAAAACTGCTCAATGCCAGAGTGGGGGTCAACACGTGCTTGCCGAAACTGGCATTCGCATCTTTTGGGTAGAAGGGGTTGATGAGCAATGCGTAGCGCGATTCGATCGGCGGACCTGGATCCAGGCTGTCGAGTCGTGGAGCGCTGGTCATCTCCGGCGGAATCCAGCGCTTTCGAAGAGGCCTCAGGAAGGGCTCGTCGGGTGCGATCATTCGCTAACCTTGTACCGTTAGCGAAGCCTCGTCAATAGCCGCTAAGGCACGGTTCTAGTTTTTACCGAGGCCGGGCTCTTCGTGATCTGGTGAGGCGAACCGGGCGGGTCATCGCTGATCGTAAACACTTTTCCATTCTTCAAATACATCCGCTCCATCTCCTCGCGGTTGAACGGTCGCGCGCCCCGTCGTCCGAAGACGGCGAGCTGGTTGCCGCTTTCATCCACAGCGCGGTCGCGGTCAATTCCCTTGGAGATCGCCAGCGCCGGACCATGCGTGCGATAGCTGGCGATGAGCTTGGGCGTGGGACGCGGACTAAATCCACTGAAGGCCGGGTTATCGACCGGCGAGAACAGTTGCACGACCTTCAATCCGTTGGCTCCGTCTGCGACGTAAGCAAACAGGCTTGAACTCACCATGCCAAGCTTCACGTCGTTGGTGTCGTTGAGCGAGCCGCCGGCATTGAAGATTTCATCCAGCCGCGGCTCCTCGGGACGCTCCACATTCACGATTGCCATGCCCTGTTTTCCCGCAGCGACATAGGCGTAGGTACGGGCGACGTAAATGTTTCGCGCGTCTTCCAGGGGAAGCACAGAGCCGGGCACGGCTTTGGGCTGGGCCAGATTGGTGACATCCAACACTTTCAGTCCCTGCCGGTCGACCACGAAGGCGTAGCGGAACTGTATCGCGAGACCGCGCGGCTGCAGCAGAAAGGGCGCGCCAATCTCTGCCACAATCCTGGGCTGCAGCGGGTGATCGAGATCAACGACCACCAGCCCGCGATCACACAGGATGTAGGCGTAAGTCCCGGCGATGGTGATGCGTCGTGCCCCGTTCAGCACGCCCTCCGGATTGAAGGTTGCGGCACGCTTGAGGAAGTTGTTCGCGGGATTGCCATCGAGCAGCGTGCCCACACCCGGGCTCTTGCCTTTCAGATTTGGATCGCCGACGATCACCAGGCCCTCGTACTTGTCCGCGACGTAGAGGAATCCGTACATCAGGTGGATGCTTTGCTCTTCATTCTCCTCGCGATGAGCGCGCAGCGGGTCAACTCCGAGAGTGGTCGGCGTCGCCACCGCCGTGGCGTATTTCGTGGGCAGGTAAAAGCGCTGGCCCAACGGAGAAACTGGCGCGGTCACCATCCGTTCGGAAATATCCTTGTTGTCGATGTTGGCGATATCGAATATGCGGAAACCGCCCTTGCCCATCGCCGCGTACAGATATTCACCCCGGGCCTGCACGTCGAGGACCTCGGAGGCGGCATGGTGGTAGGCCTCTTCGAGCTCGCTATGGGCGGCAAGATGCTTCTTGTAATTTTCCGGATAGGCGATCTGCTGGAAGTCGCTGCCAATCACTGCTGGAGGTTCGTCATGTTCAGCGACGGCCACACTTTCGTAGCCGTGCTTTCCCGTGGCCACAAAAACATAGCGGCCCATGAAGTTCATGAAATTCGTGCCCTGGAGCAGCAGTTGCGCCATCCAGGCATTGTTGTCGTTGGCGCGCGAGACGTGGCAATCGGTGCAGCCTTTGGTTTCCTTTCCGCGCACGGTGTGTGGAACGAAGGTGCTGAAGGCCTGGCCGCTGAAGCCTTCCGCGGAAATTGTCTGTTGCTGGTAGTAGAGCCAGTCGCGGTCGTTGTTTTGCGAACTGACCAGCACCGCACAGGCCGACCGTACCGGCGCCACTCTGTTGCCGGTTACCGTACCGTCGATTCCCAGAGTGTAGATGTCGTCGCGCAAGACTTGAAAATTGTAAGAGGTCCAGTTGCGCGTGGTGAGGCCTTCGTTGTGCAACATGGGCATGCGTTGGTTTGCCGTCATCGAAAGATGACAGCCGTAGCAGGTTGGCGCCCAGGATGAGTGGCAGGTGTAGCAAGTCATTTTGCTATTCGGATGTGCCAGCTTTGACTCTTCTCCTGCAGGCGCATTTCCCCAGGTCTGACCATCCTGCTGGATGGTTTTGGCCAGGCGCGATTTCTCGCTGTATTGCTGCGCACCGGGCGTGATCGTGTCCAGCACCTGCACCACTTCCCACTCTTTGTCTTTTTCTAACATCGCGCGTTGATACAGGCGGTCGTCCTTCCAGTAGAAACGGCGCTCCTGCCATGGGGTACGCAATCCCGCCAGATTAGTACCGCCCTTCGGAGCGGCAATGCCGGACGTCGTCAGGGTCGCACGCTGTTCGATCGTGCCGTGGCAATCGACGCAATCGATTTCGATCGCGTTGCGGGTTTCTCCGTAGAGCTTGCCGTTACCGTGGCTGTCCTGCTCGAAGTGGCAGTCGATGCAGTGCATTCCTTTTTCCAGATGGATGTCTTTGAGGTGCACCGCTTTCCCGAACTTACCGGGATCGTCGAACGCGACCTTTTTGTCGTCCCGGTCGAGCAGGTTGCCCTTGCGGTCGTGTTTGAAGACGGCGCGGAAGATCCAGCCATGGCTGTGAAAGTCAGCAAACTGCGTGTGTTGCAGTTGCCGGTTAAACTCCGGGGTGCCGGTCTTCTCCAGGAAGTCTGGGTCTGACCACAGGCCGCGCACGGCGGAGCGTTCGGGATTGCGCGTCTGAATCTGGTTTTGGTCGGCTGCGCTGGGATGGCGTTGCTGGACTGGCCACATATGCTGGCCGTCCATTTCATTGTCCCACCAGGTGTAGCCAAAATAAGTTGCGACCATGTTCGTCCCCGGGTGCATATGACAGACCATGCACTGGCTCGACGGAATTGAGCGGGTGAACTGGTGGCGGATGGGATGTCCGGATTGATTTCGCGGGATGGTGGGATCGGAAGTTGCGGCCTGCCCCATATTTCCGGCCGCCGCGTAGGCGCCGGAGTGTTCCGGCGAACGATCATTGGCGTACACCACGTGGCAGGCACTGCAGCCACTGGCTCGGTAGTCGCCGGCCTGGTCGTTGGTACCGGGGAATGACAGCAGCGGATCGAAGAGGCGGGTCTTCTGCAATCCGAGAAAAACTGGATCGGTGCGCAACTCGGTGCCGAAGCCACGCTCGCTCAGTTTGACCTCCGGCTTGCCCGGCTCTTCTTCGAGGCTTGGATTTCCTACCTCTGGCTTTTTCCGGCTGCCTCGTTCGAAGACGCGCAAAACGTTGCCGGGCTGCGAAATCTCCCAGCGCTGCAACGGATCGAGAGACGGCAGCACCCCCTTCTTGCTGACCTCTTCAGGCGTGGGCGGCGGGAAGGTGAGCAATCGTTGCGGAGTGCCATCGGCGCTGTAGCTCTCGCCGAAGTGGGCCGTCTTCAGTGGAAAGGCGCCGTTGTTATAGAGGGCCGCACTCCACAGCATGGCGCCATGCGTCATCATGCTGGTTTGGACTTTTCTCACTTCCGCGGTGTGACAGCCACTGGTGCCGCAGGTTTTGTCGGCGACCCGCAAGTCTCCCGGGTTGACGAAGCGAATGTAGTTCCAGTCTTCATTGAGCCAATTGGTGTAAGACCGCGTCGGGTTGGCGGAACTGCGGGCGTCGGCCGGGTTTCGAGGTTGGGGATGGGCCTGACCCTTGGCCTGATCGTATTGCCGAGAATCTTTCGGGGCATCCGCGGTCAGGCGGATTTCGGCATTGCCGCCGTGACAGTCGGTGCATCCCAGACGAACGGTGCCCGTGTTGTGCATGGTGGGACTGTCGGTGGCGGTGTGGCAGGTGATGCAGCCGGCGGATTTGCGGTCGGCCTCGGCCTGGGATTGCAGCAGGAGGACATCCCCGGAAGTCTGAGTCTGGGCCGGACTTTGGCTCAGGAATGCGAGGCTTAGTGTAATGAGTAAAAAATGCACCGGTTTGGACGATTTGCTTCGCATTCGACTTCCAAATCCCTAAGACTTATAACTTTTTTCCCACTGCCGCAGAGCGAGGGCGCTCGCGCCTACATTAAAACTGAAACTTTATTCTGGCGAAGACTGAGAATAGGGTCTTGCCGTTGTAAATCTCTTCGAAACCTCGGCCTGGAACCAGCGACGATATGCCACCCGTGAGGACAATGTTTTCGCTGAGCGGGGGGCGATATTCGACTCCCGCGCCCAAGTCGGTGCCGATGCTGTGACGAACCCCGTGCTGGAACAGCAAGATCTCCAGCGGTTCAGTCCGGTCGAAGCGTAAATAATTGCCGTTTACGAATGCGCGCAGCTTGGGTGTAAGGTTGAAATCCGCGCCCAGATTGAATAAATAGAGTCCGGGATTGACGAAATTGGCCTGGCCTTCTTCTTTGTTCGAACGCAGGCTGGGCAGCAAACTCATGGGATTCATCAGCCCGATCCCAGTCCCGGTAAGGCGGAGGCCTTCGTGGTCCCAGAAGCTGAAGGCACCACCGGCAAAGTGGGTGTCATCGACAATGGTGTCGAAGCCGTGGGCGGTGCCGTCGGTGCGGGAGGCTCCGGAGCGGTCGCTGGAATCGCCGGAGGCGTAGAAGAACGAAGCCCGGTAGCGCACCCAGTCTTTGTCAGCGGAGAGTTCGAGCGCGGCCATTCTGGCGTTGATGTCAACCCGGCGTCCGGCGATGGGATTGAAATCATCGTGGCCAAGGACCTGGTAAAAAGCGTGACTTAGGTTGATGCGGCCAATGTGTCCGTTACTGGCCCAGCCCAGGTAGTAGGCACGGATGGCATGCTCATTCACATTTCCGTTTACCACTGCGCCGGCGGGCGCCGGACGGACCAGAAATCCGTTATCGTCGTAGTGGATGCTGGCGTCGTCGCGGTTGTAGTGAAAGCTGAATTCGGTAGTGTAGCCCTTGGCGAGAAAATCCTGGATGTAGATATTGGCTACGTAAACCTGCTGTCCGCGATTTTGGAATGTGTTCAGACCGCTGTTCGTATTCTTTTCGAGGAAGTTGAACCAGGCCAGATTGTAGGCCAGGCGATTGGAACGCAGATTGCCGAAAACCCGCACTCCGGGCTGTTCTTCGGAGAACAGGAAGCCGCGAAAGTCGCTGGTGAACTGCTGGATGCCGGCACGAACAGAAACGAAATCATAGTTCGGACTGAGGTCGCGGATTTTGGCTTCCACGAAGGCTTCCTGCAATCCCACGTGAGTGTCGAAGCGGTTGATTCCCTCCCGCGGGTCCACGTTCACGATGCCGCGCTCGCGGGTCTGCAGGAAGTTGAGATTGATCTCGGGTGTGACGCGTAACCGGAAATCAACCGGACGGAAAGAAGTGTCGCCACGGAAGAGATCGAAAGAGAAACGCAGATTCTGCGTGAGCAGGGCCTGCTCGCCGCGTCCGAAGAAGTCGCCACTATCCGGGCGCTCGGTGTCCACACCGCTGGGCAGGGGCAGGCGGCGACCATCCGCGGCGGTTTCGCTGGTGCCGGTAAAGTTGAAAAACCAGCGCTGCCCGAAGATGGGATAGTCGCCCTTGAGGCGATTGCGGTTGAACGGATCGTACCAATGGCCCTTGACGTAGGGCGCGTCGCGCTGCTGCTCGTAGCGCCGCCACTCCGGCATGGCCGTGTCCCAGCGGTCGGGCTGGGGAGAAAAATTTGCAGATTCTGGCGGGACCGGTTCGGCACCCGATTCCACCGCTGCGACTTCCGGAGCTGGACGATTCATGCCCGGATAAGGCGCGGTAGGAGCGGCCACGGCGGGCGTGCCGGGTGTTCCCGGCAAACCAGATGGCCCCTTATTTTCCGGAGCAAGAGCGGTCAGCGCCTGCATGTGAAGCTCAAGAGTTGAAAGTCCAGGCTTCATCAACTCCAGTCGTTCGATCGCCAGGGTCTTGAATCCCGGCTTGGCCAGTGTGAGTTCATAGATCGCGAGCGGCACATCGCGCAGCCGGAAGATTCCTTCTGCGCCAGTGCTTGTTTCGTAGTGAGCGCCCGAGGCGTTGCGCAGGTCGAGGTGGACACCCGGAACTGCCCTCCCTTGCTGGTCCCGCACGATTCCCTGCAACGACATGACGTTTGCCGGACGATGCCCCGGAATCTGACGATCGGGCCGGCCTTGCGCGCCGGATTCCTGCGCCCGGGCTGGGGCGAAAGACAACAACCAAAGCAGGCAGAGAATAATGGGCAATCGCAGCGTCAAAGCATGCGGCGACCTGGACCACAGGAACCCGTGCCAGCATCGGCCTGTCAGCACCCGTCGCCACCATCCCAAGGAGAGTTATGTCTTTTCGTACCATAGCGATTCGTCGCATGCAACAGAACTGCGGCAGGTGACCTTGGTTTGTCACTGGTACCGACACAGGAAACCAAAACCCACGGCAGACTTGTTAAACTCGCCCGACAAGGGAGTGCGAACATGTCGCAGGCGGCAACGGCAGTCGAAGGAGAGCGGGTGGGGCGGTGCGGCGACCCCTGCGTAATGGTCATTTTCGGCGCTGCCGGCGACCTTACGCGACGCAAGTTGATCCCGTCGCTTTACAACCTGGCGAAATACAACCTGCTGTCGCGCGAGTTCGCGATGATTGGCATTGCGCGGAACCCGATGACCACCGACGAATTTCGCGCCAAGCTGGTGGCGGACCTGAAGGAATTCGTGCAGGGGCCGGTCGATCCTGATCTGCAGGAGTGGTTTGAGCGCCACGTGTTCTACATCACCGGCGAGTTTTCCGACCCGAACACCTACCAACAACTGAAAGATCTTCTCCAGAAGGTGGATAAGGACCACGCGACCCACGGCAACTATTTTTACTATCTCGCCACCGCCCCGGATTTCTTTGGTCCCATCGTGCAGCAACTGGCCGCCACCGGACTCATGAGCGAAGAAAATCACCAGTGGCGGAGAGTGATTATCGAAAAGCCATTTGGCCGCGACCTGGATTCGGCGCGAGCGCTGAACCAGCAACTGCTCAAGGAAGTAAGCGAAAAACAGATTTACCGCATCGACCACTACCTGGGCAAAGAGACGGTGCAGAACATTCTGGCTTTCCGCTTTGCCAACGGGATTTTCGAGCCAATCTGGAACCGGCGCTACATCGATCACGTACAGATTTCAGTCGGGGAAATCGTAGGCGTGGAAAAGCGCGGCGGCTACTACGATACCGCTGGAGCCTTGCGCGATATGGTGCCCAACCACATCATGCAGCTCATCAGCCTGACGGCCATGGAGCCGCCGATTTCCTTCCAGGCGGACGCGGTACGCGATGAGCAGGCCAAGATATTGCACGCGGTCCAGCCGTTGAGTTCCGAAGACGTGCTTACCCGGACCGTACGCGGACAATATGGCGAAGGCGAGATCGCGGGCCAGCACGTTCCCGCCTACCGTTCCGAGCCCGGCGTGCCGCCCGATTCGCGTACCGAAACTTTTGTTGCGGTGAAGCTGCAGGTGGACAACTGGCGCTGGGCGGGCGTGCCCTTTTACCTGCGCACCGGTAAACGCATGGCCTCGCGCAGCACTTACATCGTCATCCAGTTCCGGCGCGCACCCTTCGTCCTCTTTCGCGATACCGAAGTGGAAAAGCTCATGCCCAACCAGCTGGTCCTGCACATTCAGCCGGAGGAAGGGATTGCGTTGCGCTTTGCGGCCAAGACGCCGGGGCCCATCATGCGACTCGGGACCGTGGACATGGATTTTCACTACTCCGATTACTTCGGCAAGCAGCCCAGCACGGGTTACGAGCGCTTGCTGCATGATTGCATGGTGGGCGACGCCACGCTGTTTCAGCGAGCGGACATGGTCGAAGCGGGCTGGAGCGTCGTGAGTCCGATGCTGGATCTCTGGAAGGCGCTGCCGCCGCGCAATTTTCCCAACTACGCATCCGGCACCTGGGGGCCAAAGGAAGCCGAAGATTTGCTGGAACGCGACGGGCGACATTGGCGGAACTTCGAGCAGTAGGCCGACTGGCTGGAATGGCGAGTTGGGGTGGGGCAGGCTGGGTCGTCCGGGCTAGACTCAACGGCGTAGCCTATGCGGACGGGCCTGTCTGGGATAGGCGCTTGTGGAAGGGCTTGTGGAAGGGCACGACTTCAGTCGTGCCAAACAAAGTTCAGGTACTCGCGGCTTCAGCCGCTGTGGTCTGCTGTTCGAACGCTGAGCGGGCAGGAATCGATGAGCAGACGCGCAGAATCACAGCCAACCTCAGCGGCTAAACTCGCTCCATCCCACACCCAAGGTGGAACGAGTAAACTCGTTCCCTTCCCGGGTTGGCAGCTTTAGAGATCGCTTTGCCTTTAAGACCGCTTTCCGATCTCTATTTACTCTTCATCTCGTACACGCCATCCCAGTCGGCCTCTGGCGCGGTTTCCATGAATTCCAGGGCGCGCTGCAGGAAGATCTGCGTCGGGCCGTCCTCCGGGAACGACGCGAGGAGTTCCCCGAAAGTACCCGCAGCCTCGCGCCAGTTTTGCGCGTGATACGCCTTCATGGCGTTTTCGAAGCGGGTGATCAGTGCCTCGTATTTCGGTCGGGCCGACTCCAGGTCCATCAATTCATAAACTACGACCGGCTGGTGCTTGCCTTTCACTCGGATTCGGTCCAGTTCGCGGCAAACAAAATGCTCCGCGACTTGCCTGTAAGTTCCCTCGCTGATGACGATGTGGGAGCGATATTGTTTGGTCATACCTTCCAGGCGCGACGCGAGGTTGACGTTGTCCCCCATCACGGTCCACGCCAGCCGCTTGGACGATCCCATGTTTCCAACGTTCACCGGGCCGGTGTTGAGACCAATTCCGATGGCGATTTCCTTGCGCCCTTCCGCGACCCATTTCGCGTTGAGCACCTCCAGTTTATGAATCATTTCGAGAGCACAGTGGCAGGCACGGAGAGCATGGTCACTCTGCGGGTACGGCGATCCCCAAAAAGCCATGATGGCGTCGCCGATGTATTTGTCGAGCGTGCCCAGGTTTCTGAAGATGACTTCGGTCATTTCTCCCAGATACTCGTTCAGCAGGCGCACCAGTTCGTCGGCGGTCATGCCCTCGGACAAACTGGTGAAGCCGCGAATGTCGCTGAACATGACGGTCAGTTCCTTGGTCTCGCCGCCGGGACGAATGTATTTCTGCGGATCCTTTTCGATCAGGGCAATCACGCCGGGTGACAGATACTGCGAGAAAGTTTTGCGGATCTTCCGCTTTTCGCGTTCTTCGAAGATCATGCGGAAACTTGTGATCACAGCGTAGTTCGCCACCAGCGTGCCGGCGGGGATCACGAAGCTGAGCCACCTTCCCCTGGAGGCAAAGCTGAAATAGACGAACCATCCGAATAGCGCGAGAGCACACACGAGGGAGAGCGTGGAATAGAGGGGCTTGATGCGCGCGAACCAGGCCCCGAAGGCGAGGCCGAACAGAACGATAAAGCCGGCGTCAATCAGGTCCTCCCGGATGCCTCGGGTGAGAAACGAACGCCCCGGCTCTCCGCTGTGCAGCAGGTTGTCGATGATATTGGCGTGGACCTCGACTCCCATGTAGCTGGCAGTTCCGCTCTGGAAGGGGGTATTGCGCAGGTCGCCGATGGCCATGGCGGTGGCGCCCACCAGGACGATCTTGTCCCGAAGCGCGGCGGCCGGAACGGTACCGTCAATTACGTCCGCCATGGAATATTGCGCGTAGGTCCGGTAGGGGCCGGTGTAATTGATGAGAGCCGTGCCATCGCGCGAGGGCAGCAGCAGGTGCCTGCCCAACTGGATGCGCTCCAGGCCGGTCTCGGCGATGTAGGCGGCAATTTCCTGGTCGGGAATGTTTTCGTACTCCCGCACCGACTGCAGCGCCAGGGATGGAAAGAAATCCTGGTCCTGGTAACGCATGATGAGCAGGGCATGGCGGAGCGTGCCGTCGGGATCAGGATTGATGTCAATGAATCCGTAGGACGAGGCCGCTTCCGCGAGCTTGGCGATGTTGGCTTCGGCCCCGGCCGCGACCGTGCCCCCATTTTCGACCCATGATTTCCCCATGTCGAAGTCGCGGCCGTCTTTGGATTTGACCTTGAGCACCTGCGGAAATGCCTTGGCCCAGGCGATATTGAAATATTCCTCGGCCTTTTTGGGATCGGAGAGCTGGGCCCGCTGCTCATCGAGGAACAGGTGTCCCAGAACCACGTTGCCGGATTGCTTGAGCGCCGCGGCGAAGATGGCATCCTGGTCGCTGGCGGCTTCCAGGTCTCGAATTTTCTTCGGAAAGGATGGCGGGGCGCCGGGGGCGATCTCTGCCTGGAGTTTTTGCAGGGCCGCCAGGGCCGAGTTGCTCTCTGGAGTGGGGAAAGTGGCGTCGAAGGCGACTACGCGCGCGCCCGCACTCGACAGGCTTTGCACCAGCTGAGCATATGATTTTCGCGGAAGAGGAAAAGATCCCAGCTTCTGAAGAGTTCTTTCATCGATGCCCACGATGACGATGCGATCGTCGTGCGGCCGCGTGCCTCGCAGGGCAAAACGCAGGTCCAGAGTACGCAGCTCGATATTCTGCAGAAAGAGGAACCCGGCGCGACGATTGCCGCCAATGCCGGAATAGGCAAACAGGAGCAGGCCGGCAAGAGTGACCAGCACGGCCAGGGCAAGATCCACCTGGCGGGCCGAGACTCTGCCCAGCCGCGCCGACCATCCCTGATTGGCTTGCGGTGTCATCCCGGTCTGGTCGGGCGAAGCCTCGCTACCCGGTGCGTTCTAGCGACTCCGCTCAGCGGTTGCACTGTGACGGTGGCACACCCACAGGACACCCCGGCGGTCGCACCGGCGCGGTGGTCGTTCCCCGATCCACAGCGAAGGTAAGGCCTACGGCTGCGCCGGCGAATGCGCCCATCAGCAATGCCCAATGCCATGGGTTGGTCACTCCTGCGGTCGCCGCCGGCAAGGGCATGTCCGGAACATCGGTTGAACCCATGCTCGCGGTTTGTACGTCACGCGGGGTTGACTGCGCCTGGTAGCCGCCCGGCGGCACCTCGGTGGTGATTTCGACCATCTGGCCAGCAGTTAGGGTCACCGCATTGCCGGCGTTCGCGGCGTTGGATGTGTTGTTCATGGCCTGCGCGCCGTTCAGGGGCGTGACCGACACCACCCCCGTGTAGCAGATTACCGTGGTCTTGTTGTTGCCGTACTCAACGTAGAAGTCCGTACCGATTACGCCGATTACCGCGTTGGGCGTGTGCACTTCGAATTTGCCGTTGGGCTGCGTGATTTTCACCACTTTGCTACGCAAGCGGCCTGCATTCATTTCCAGCGAGGTCTGCTGGGATGCAGCATCATGCTGGAGCACGCGCAATTCACTGTTCGAACCCACGCTGAGAATCGAGCCATCGTCCAGCCCGGCCCTCACCCGGCCGCTCGCGGCCGTCTTGAGCAGGTCGTTCCAGTCGAGTTCGTCTTTGGCCTTGGTGGCTTGTTCGTTTTTCGTGGCGGCAGGGATCAGCGCTTTGATCTCGCCCGCGCGTTGTCCTGCGGCAGGCGGCGCGCCCAGGGCAGGCAAGGAAGACATCAGCAGGCAGAGAACTCCGGCGATCAGGCGTCTGAAGGTTTCCACAATATTTCCCTTTCCCCAACTCACAGCCTATCGTTTGGGCCTAGCCGAATTGTGCCAGAGCCTTAGGGAAAGTCAATGTTACGGAGCCCAGGGAGTGACCACTGTGGTTACACGAAGGTGTCGGCCCCGTCGTTCCCGGGCCTGCGCCGTATTAAATTCCTTCCAGCGGCAGACTTCGCGATGGAGAAAGAGATTCCCCTGGCCTATCGAAACCGAATGGCGCCTCATCCGCTGCGATCCGGCACGGTGACGATTTGTGTGTCTTCTTTAGTGCTCGCGGGTTTAATGCTGGCGGGCACACTACTGATGTCATGCGGCGGGGGAGGCACGGCGCCGGCTTCTTCTCCATCCGCGACGCCTACCCCGCTCAGCGCGGCTGACGTCCAGCAGGTTGTTCAAGACGCAGCGCAGTCGGCGAACGCTCCCCTGGTCATTGCCGTGGCCGACCGGGCGGGGAAAATACTGGCCGTCTTCCGCAATGCCACCGCGCCTCTGACCTCAATCGGCAACTTTGGAGCTACCGTCGATAGCAATGAACTTGCCGTAGCGCTGGCACGCACCGCTGCGCTCTTCAGCAACAATCAGGCCCCGCTCTCCAGCCGTACGGTTCGCTTTATCAGCGGCATTCACTTTCCGCCGGGAGTTTCAAATGCTCCCAATGCGGACCTGTATGGGATCGAGAACACCAATCGGGGCTGTCCGCTCAATGCCAGTTTCCTGGCAGGACAGAGCATAGACCCAGCGCGTTCGATCGACGGGCTGAGCCCGGGTTTAGGTGTGATCACGGGCAAGGCTGATGCCAATGACACCGACCCCGCCGCGGTGAATCCGGGAGGAGTTCCGCTGTTCAAGAACGGTGCCGCCGTGGGAGGAGTTGGAGTAGTGAGTACTTCGGCGGCGATCGCGGAGTTTGCCGCTTTCTCCGGGGCCTCACAAGCGGGCTTCCTGCCGACGGTGGCGCAACTTCCTCCACCCGGGGTGGTCATTATCGGCGGCATCGCCTTGCCCTTCGTAAACCAGACCACTGCGCCCAGCGGGGTGGGGCCGGGATCCGCGGCAGGGACATTCGTAGTGGGACCGTTAGCGGGAGGATTGCCGCCAGAAGGCGATATGGTGGGACCCGTGGGTGGAGCATCGGGATTGACCCAAAGCGATGTGGCCACCATCATCAATCATGCTGTCGCTACCGCGGAGACGACGCGCGCCGTTATTCGCCTTCCCGCCGGTTCGCGGGCGCGGATGACAATCGCAGTGGCAGACCTCGACGGCACGGTGCTAGCCTTGCGCCGCATGCCCGACGCCACCGTGTTCAGTATCGATGTGGCGGTGGCAAAGGCCCGTAACGTGATTTACTTCAGTGATCCGGCGGGGGCCCCGGACTTGCCCGGAGTTCCGGCGGGCACAGCGGTCACCAACCGGACGATTGGATTCGGCGCCCAACCCCTCTTCACACCGGGCATCGACGGCTCCGGCCCTGGACCTTTCTTCAGCTTGTTCCTGTTCGATCTGGCGCATCCCTGCACCCAGGGTTCGCAGGCCGCCAATGCCAATCAGAACGGAGTCGTGTTCTTCCCCGGCAGTCTGCCGCTGTATAAGAATGGTGTGCTGGTGGGAGGATTGGGCGTGAGCGGCGACGGAGTTGACCAGGACGACTTCGTAACTCATGCCGGCGCTATTGGCTTCGAGGCGCCCACCGCGATGCGCGCCGACCAGGTTGAAGTTGACGGAGTGCGTCTGCCCTACCAGAAGTTTCCACGCAACCCCACCGACTGAGCCGCAGCCAGCCAATGTGACAATGTCCGCGCCTTTAGACATTGGGCTGTAGTTTCGCTTTGCGTCCTTTGCGTCTTCTCTTTGCGTCCTTTGCGCTGAAGATTTTTGAGGCCATTAAGTCAAAGTCAAACTCTTTACCGCCAAGGACGCAAAGAGAGGCCGCTAAGGACGCAAAAAAGCAGAATGCAGCAGGCGCAATTTTAAGTTGCAAATTACGAGCTGTGTTGGATAAGGTTCTACCTCACCTTCACCCGTTGCGCTGCGCATCCATGGTTACCGACTGCCACATCCATATCCAGCCCCTTGACATGTTCAAGCCCGAGGCGCTGGCACTCTTAAAACATAAGCGGCCGAATTTCGATCAGATCGCTGAATTCTGCAAATCCCCCAAGGCCTTCCTGAAGTACCTGGACGCTTCCGGTATCGGGCGCGCGGTGCTGATCAATTACGTTGCGCCTGAAGTGATTGGCTTCGGTCCCGAAGTCAACCAATGGGTGGCCGACTACACCAGGGCCGAGCCGCGGCGTCTGATTTCATGCGGCGGCCTTCATCCCCGGCACTCCCCGAACATCATGGCGGATGTCGAGCAGATTCTGCGGCTGAAAATCCGCATGATCAAGATCCATCCTCCGCACCAGTTGCTGTTTCCCAACGACTATCTTCATGGCGTGAAGGAACTGGAAATCATTTATCGGGCGGCGGAGGCCAACGGGGTTCCGGTAATGTTCCATACCGGAACGTCAATCTTTCACGGCGCCCGCAACAAGTATGGCGATCCAATTTCCATCGATGATGTCGCGGTCGATTTTCCGAAACTGAAAATCCTGCTGGCGCACGGCGGGCGGCCGCTCTGGATGGACACTGCGTTCTTCCTTCTGCGCCGCCACCCCAATGTCTATCTGGACATCAGCGGCATCCCGCCCAAAACCTTGCTCAAGTACTTTCCGCGGCTGGAGGAAATCGCGGCCAAGACGCTGTTCGGCACCGACTGGCCTGGCCCGGGTGTTCCCGACATCAAGAAGAACCTGGACGACTTCATGGCACTGCCCCTGGGGGAAGAGATGCGTCAGCAGATTCTATCCGGCACTGCGGCGGGGATCTGGCCCGAATAGAAATCAGTCTCGGGTCAGCCCTTCAATCAGGGCGCGATGCTTCGGATAGAGCCTGACCAGATCCGATCGCTTGGCCAGTTCGAAGTCAGCGAAATCAAAGCCCGGCGCCACTGTGCAACCTGCCAGCGCGAACGACCTGGCATCTCGAACCTGGGAAGCGAACCACCGTCCTGCTTTGACCGCCGCTTGCAACACCTCGCCCGCATCGGGATTGCTACCCAACTGAATCGCGGAATAACTGCCGTGCGGCTCGATCACATGCACGGTGATTGGACTGCCGGCATAAAAGTGCCAGAGCTCATCCGATCGTAGCCGGTGGAAGGCAGAAAAGTTCTTGCTCTCCAGCAGGAAATAGATCGCTGTCGAAACCAGCCGCGGCCCGGTAAATTGCGGCGGCAAAGCTCCCCGGGCGATGGAGAGTTCCGAGCGATAAGTCTCGCGGTAGTATCCCCCCTCGGGATGAGGGATGAGATTCAGCCGGTCGATCCAGTATTGGGCGGACTTGGGCATGCGGAATTTAAAGGGACAGCGAAAAAACCTCGCGGGCGAGTCGCCCGCGACACATGGGCAAGGCTTTGGGGGCCGCCTTATTTTTTCTTGGGAGCGGAATCGCTTTTGGCGGCAAAGGTGCGAACAAATTTCACCACTGCGTGGATTTCGTCGTCGGTGATATTGCCTCTGAAGCCCGGCATGTTGCCTTTTCCCTCGGTGACGGACTGGATGAGTTCAGCGTCCGATTTGCTTTGGACTGCCGCAGAGCGCAAATCGGCTACCTGCAGGCTTTTTCCCACCGGGGTATTTCCGCTGCCGTCCTGCCCGTGGCAGGTGGCGCACTTCGCCTGATACACACCTGCGCCGGCTGCATCACCCTGACCGGCGGCCGGGCTGGCAGCCAACGTCATGGCAATAACCAGCATGGCGACGGGTACCGATGCGTCAACAAGGAGCCGCTTTCTGTTCGGAAGTTTCATGGTCCCCCAAAAATCTTAAGATAGCCGCGCGGACCTGCGCCCGCCCGATCGCGCGAAATCACGTCATTTTAGTGGTTCGGGCCAGCCAAATCAACGGCCTGGAGTTGTTCCCCTTCATTCCACTCCCAATTCCAACGGCGTACGAATGCGTGTACGCCAGCGGGCAGACGCCTCTCGCTTTCCTTTTTTACCATGGGCCGTTACCCACCCGTGGCATCACGGTCAGGAGATGGCTGATGGCGTCCCATGAGTTCTCCCCTTCGGTTCCTGAGCGCTCCTTCCCCCAATGGCAACGGGAATACGAAGCCGCCTTGCAGGAAACTGACCACCGGACTCTTTTCAAGCGAATCGAGGTCGCAGAGTCAGCTCTCCTCGCCCGCCGTGAAGTCCTGGTACAGAGTCCCGATGGTTTCGCTGAACGTTATGAAATTAAGATGGCCCTGGATAAACTGCGCCGTCTGAAGAGGGAAATCCTGAACTTTTCGTGAAAATGGAAAACATCTTTCAAAGATCAGACTCCGCCTAACCTCACCTGGGCGCGCGTTTTCGCATTCGCCGCTGGCTAGTCCACCTCAATTGATAATGGCGACCGCATCGGGCGGAGAAGTGTGCAGCTTCCACGCCGGTGTAACATACGGAAGCCTTCTTAAAGTGGTTGGTTCGGGCGGGAGACAATGAGGAAGTGCCTGATTCTTTGGCTGTTCGCGGTGCACGTCTTCGGACAGAGCAACTCGGGCGGGTTGCGGTTAAGGGTCGTGGACCCCACCGGGCTGGGTCTGCAAACTTCGGTGGAATTGGTCTCCGAGGCCAACCAATTTCGTCAGAGCTATGTCACCGATGAAGCCGGCATTCTGGTGGCGAGGAATCTTCCCTTCGGCGTGTACCACGTCGAGGTTAAGCGCTCCGGCTTCGCTCTTTATTCCAGCGTGGTTGAAGTGCGGTCGGCGATTTCCAGCGAACTGCGCATCCAACTATCGGTAGCATCCGCCCAGACTGCCGTAGAGGTCAGCGACTCCGATACCCTGGTTGATCCTCATCGTACGGGCACGATTAACCGGGTGGGAACGGACACGCTCGAGCATCGCAGCACGGCGCTGCCGGGGCGTTCCGTCATCGACCTTGTGAACTCGCAGCCCGGCTGGTTGCTGGAATCGAACGGAGTGTTGCATCCCCGGGGATCGGAATACCAGACGCAATACGTGGTCGATGGAATTCCGCTTACCGACAATCGTTCGCCGTCGTTTGCACCCGAGATTGAGGCCGGCGATACCGAATCGATGACCGTACTCACCGCGAACTTCCCCGCTGAATATGGAAGGAAACTTGGCGGCGTGGTTGAGATCTCCACCACACGCGACTTCCGCCCGGGCTTTCATGGCAAGTTTGTCGCCTCCGGGGGCAGCTTCGGCACCGCCGACGGCTACCTGATGGTGCAGCAGGGTTGGGGCAAGAACACTCTTGGAATCAGCGCGGAAGGCGCCCTTACCGACCGTTACCTCGATCCCCCCGTACTCGATAACTTCACCAATCGGGCCACCACCGGCAGTTTTGCGGCGCACTATGAACGCGACCTCAGCGGCCGCGACCGCCTGGGATTTATTGTTCGCCACGAGCAGACGGTGTTTCAGGTTCCCAACGAATTTGTGCAGCAGGCCGCCGGACAACGCCAGGACCGCAATAGCCACGAGACCATTGGCATTTTCTCCTACCAGCACGTTTTTTCCTCCAACGTGCTGGCCGATTTCCGCCTCATGTCGAGGGACGATTCGTCCGGCCTCTCTTCGAACCAGCTCTCCACTCCCGTCATTACCGGACAGCAGCGCAGCTTCCGCGAACTCTATGTCAAAGGCAATATCTCGATTCATCATGGCATTCACGAGATCAAGGCCGGCGCCGACATGGACTACGCGTCCATCCATGAGCAATTCGATTACGCCATTACCGATTTCAGCCAGTTCGATCCTGGCACGTCGCCGACTTTCAATTTCTTCGACCACGGACTCGATCGCGAGCAGGCTCTCTACGTTCAGGACCTGATGCGCCTGGGCCGCTGGACCCTGAGCGCCGGGTTGCGTTGGGACCATTATCGCCTGGTGGTCGATCGCAACGCGCTGAGTCCCCGCCTGGGAATCGCCTGGTATTGGCCCCGAGCCGACCTGGTGCTGCATGCTTCCTATGACCGGATTTTTCAGACTCCCGCGGCGGAAAATATTCTGCTCGCCAGCTCGACCGCGGTGGTCGCGCTCAATCCCGAAGTGCTGCGCCTTCCCGTTGAACCCTCGCACGGAAACTTCTACGAGGCCGGGATCACGAAAGGCTTTTTGGGAAAGCTGAAGCTCGACCTGAATTATTACGATCGCGTCTTCGATCACTACGCCGACGACGATGTGCTGTTCGACACGGGAGTGAGTTTCCCCATCGCCTTCCGTCGCGGAACCATTCATGGCATTGAGGCCAAACTGGACCTGCCAAACTGGGGACGCCTATCCGGACAAGTCGCCTACTCCAATATGGTGGGCTTTGGCTACACTCCCGTGACCGGTGGGCTGTTCCTGGGCGATGAGGCCTCGGACGCGCTGGCCAATACCGGCCGTTTCCCTGTTTCACAGGACCAGCGAAATACGGTCAGCACCCGCTTTCGCTACCAGGTAGTGTCGCGCGCCTGGGTGGCATTCGGGGGGACTTACGGCAGCGGCCTGCCCACTGAGTTCGATGGGACGGTACAAGATGCGGTCCAGCAATTCGGGCAACAGATTGTCGATCGGGTAAACTTTGAGCGCGGCCGGGTGCGGCCTTCGCTTGCACTGGGGGCCTCGGTCGGCGCCGAAGTGGTAAAGCGGGAACACCTGCTCATGCACCTGCAGGCCGACGTGCAGAACCTTAACAACCGGCTCAACGTGATCAACTTTGCCGGCCTGTTCTCCGGCACCGGTATTGCTCCGCCGCGCAGTTACAGCCTTCGCCTGGGAATCGATTTCTAGCGGTGAATGATCCGGCTTTGAAATTCCCCCGCCGGGCGCCGGCTGCTCCTTTTGGACTGGACAACCGAAAGCAAACGATATAAAAAGAAAGGGCAATCATAAGCCCTGGTTTCGGAAAAAACGTGCTCAACGAAGAACGCCGGCGTGCCATTATCGAGGATCTGGATCGCGATGGCCGGGTACTGGTCGCCGACATGGCCCGGAAATTCGATACTTCCCAGGTCACGATCCGGAAAGACCTGGAAGTCCTCCACGCCCACGGTCTGGTGCATCGCACCCACGGTGGCGCATTACCGGCCCGCGAAGGCGCGCTTGAAGACCCGTCCCTGCGGGAAAAGGAGAAGCTGCACCGCAAGGAGAAGGTGCGGATTGCGGCTTCCGCCGCGGCCCAGGTCAAGGAAGGCCAGGTGGTGATTCTCGATTCCGGCACCACCACCACCGCCATCGCGCGCGCATTGCGGAACTTTCATAACATTACGATTATCACCAACGGTTTAAATATTGCGGCCGACCTGACCGGGGCGCCGGTCGAAGTGATCCTGACCGGCGGCACTTTGCGCAAGAACTCCTTTTCGCTGGTGGGACCGATCGCGGAGGAAACCCTGCGCGGATTGAATGCCGACATTCTTTTTCTCGGTGTGGACGGCTTTGATGTCCACTACGGGCTCAGCACCCCCAATCTTCTCGAAGCCAAGGTTAACCGCGTCATGGTTGAAGTGGCGAAGCGGACCGTCGCGGTGTGCGATTCCAGCAAGTTTGGCCGCCGGAGTTTGTCCATGATTGTCCCACCCACGGCGTTGCAGGAAGTCATCACCGACCACGGCATTCCCAAGTCCGACCTGAAAGCACTGAAGAAGATGGGCATTGAGGTGACGATTGTCTGACCAGCGCTTGTTCGACCAGAGGCCGTCCACGCCCCCGGCCGTTCCTGGCGCCGATTCCCTGGCCGAAATTCTGTCGCAGCCCCAATTCTGGGGACGCTGCCTCGAGGGGTTGGAGCGCGAAGGATCTCTGGCACAAATCCGGCAACCATTTCGTTCCGCCGGCCAGTGGCTGTTTATCGGCTGTGGCTCAAGCTACTACATCGCGCTGGCGGCGGCTGCGGCCTGGAGCCGCATCACGGGAAGTCGTGCCCGGGCAATTCCGGCTTCTGAGTTGTTGCTGTTTCCCGACTTGGTGCTGGCGGATGCAGAGGGCCTTGCGGCAGTTGTGATTTCCCGCTCGGGCCGTACCTCGGAGGCTGTACAAGCGGCGCGATTGCTGGAGCGGGAGAAGAACATTCGCGTTCTGGCCGTCACCGGCACGCCGGACCAACCGCTCGAGCAGACCGCTACTGCCACCCTGCCGCTGTTGCCCTGCGATGAGCACAGCACGGTCATGACGCGGTCATTCACATCGATGCTCCTTGGCCTGGAATACCTGGCCGCCTGCCAGGCTGACGATTCCACACTGCTGCTGGCCCTCGGCAAATTACCCGGCCTGACCCAGCCGGCCATGGACAGTCTGCACCCCCGGGTCCGCGACTTCGTGGCAGCTCGCCAGTTTGCCGATTACGTGTGTCTGGGCCAGGGACCGTTCTTCGGTTTGGCCTGCGAGACTGCGCTCAAGATCACAGAGATGTCGGTGTCTTATGCGCAGTGCTTTCACACCCTGGAATTCCGCCACGGGCCCAAGTCGATTGTGGGACCGGAGACGCTGATCATTTTCCTGCTGTCCGAACAGGGCTACGACGCCGAGTGCGATGTCCTGCAGGAGATCAAAGGTCTGGGGGGAACGACGCTGGCGGTTGCCAATCGGGCTGACCAGCGGGCCCGGGCCGCCTCCGACCTGCTGGTCGAATTTGATCTCGACCTGCCGGAAGTGGCGCGCCTGGCGCCTTACGTGTTTGCCGGCCAGTTGACCGGCCTCTATACCGGACTGGGGAAGGGTCTCGATCCCGATCATCCGCGCAATTTAAGCCGGGTCGTGATGCTTGATGAAGAGAAAGCACTTCCCTGAAGTAACCGTCTAAAAGTTACCAACGATAGGCCAGGTTCGCGGGAATAGCCCGTTCGTGCTATTCCCAGGTCCCCCTACTAACGATAGGCTGTTCATGAACAATCTTTCGGGGGAGGGCTTGTTCGACGAGCGTCCCATGACTCAAACGAGTCTGGGACGTTTTGTTTTGCGATCAGCAGAGTCCAGCCGCCCGCCGCCCAGCCTGCATCCATTGAACTGATATATTGACTTCGACATCCTTCCCGGGTGGCGAAACTGGCAGACGCACGGGACATAATCACCAAAGCTGGAATCGCTCTCGGACGGGCAACTCTTTCAGACCAGCAATTTCGAGCACCGTTTGGGATCACGTTTCTTGGTCTCTGCGGGGCCCAGGTTCGCCTGAAGACTCAAATTGTTCCAAGGCGTATACTCACGCCGCCCATGAACAGAGCAAGTCAGATCGTTTGGTTGCGCCTTCTATTCGTCCTTTACGTCGGACTCATACTAGGTGGTTTCGGACTTCACTTCTGGACTGTTAAGGTAGTTCACCATGTCGAGGGGCGCGGCTCAGCGATCGTGGCGCTGATCTTTCCCGTTGGAGCCGAAATCTATTGGGCGATCAAGGAGTGGCGCACGGTCGGATTCGTTAACGTCTACACCCTCGCCGTCATGGGTTACGGCGCGCTCTGGCCACTCATGCTATGGGCATTGAGTGCTCTGGAAAAGGCGACTGAGAAGCAGGATTGAATTTGGTGTTCTGCGTGGGCGCCAAAGCAGATTTGTCGATAACAGTCCTTGTGCCCTGATCCTCGTGAATCGTGGCTTGAACTGCGGCGACCTGGATTCCGCGGGGACATGCTTCGCGGAAGTGGAAGCGGCCACCAGCGGTACCACCAGCGCTTCCTTCATTGGATCTTCCTTTCCCGGTCGCTTGCAAGTCCGGACTACAGTCAGGGACAGTACAACCATGGCACGATTCTGAGGCAGTAGTCCATGCAGACGAACTTGCCCGCAACCAACTGATACACTGTTTTCAATCACTTCCCTGCCCGCCCGGGTGGCGAAACTGGCAGACGCACGGGACTTAAAATCCCGAGACTCGAAAGAGTCGTATCGGTTCGATTCCGATCCCGGGCACCACTTGAATCCCTCACCTGGAACGAGTTGGGTTGGCAATAATGGTGGGTGTTTCCCGCGAGCATGAATCTATCTATTCCAGCAAAGCGGTTGCAATATGGATCCATTCAGTTTCCAGCGGCTCCCGGCAGGCGGGTTTGCCTGCCCGACGGTACCAGTAAGCGGCATTGCCCTGATCGCCTTCTTTACGATGCAAGTAGGCGTGGACCCATGAACCGGCGACGCCTTCATCCTGCTGCGCGGAATCGTGTGCCCGCGCCCAGTTGCCTTTAGCGTCCCACCATAATCCGGCGAGGGCGGGCGTGAGTCCTGCTGGGGGTTCGGTGGCGGCGAGGGATTGGCGAAAATCGTTCAAGGTCATCGTCTGGGGTCACCGGGGATCCCCGGGTCACTGGAGTCTGGGATCACGGGAACACGGCGCTCCATCTTTAGGCGCGCCGTGTTCCTTGCACCTGGTCGCAGTCAGGCCGCAACCGGTATGGGCTGCGCGTATCCGAGCTGCGTCAACAGCGAGTGTTGATCATAGTAGACGCCGCCCGAGATGACGCGTCCCTGTTTGTCGAATTGGGTAATTTCACAGAATGGAACAGAGATCCGGCGTCCGGTCGGCTTCAGGGAACCAAAGGGTCCGTCGTGGGTACCCACTGCGGTGAATTGGGCGACCACTGCATCCCCGGCATCGATGTATTTGGGATTGGTGATGCGCCCGTCTGAGAAGGCCATTGCCCAGCCTTCTTGCCAGGTCCTGAATTTGTCCCGGCCATTCATTGTGAGTCCGCGAGCATTATCGGTGTACACCACGTTTTCCGCGATGTTCTTCAGAGAGGCTGCGAAGTCCCGTTTGTTCCAGCTTTCATGGGCGCTCCGTATGGTTTCGACGTTGGTGGATGGCATGTGATTTTCCTCCTCTGGAGTAGTTGGGGTTATTGGAACGAGGGTCGCGGAGCGGAGGACGCGATCTTCAACGTATGAACGTTTGTTATCTTTTTACCCTACGCCTGTGGGCCTTCGAGGTCAACGGACATACAATCAGGGTGAGTTTGCGAAACCATTAACCACGAAGGGCACGAAGGTACACGAAGGAAATCCATGCATCGAACCCCTCGTGATATTTCGTGGCCTTCGTCGTCGATTAAATTTTGTTGAGCGGTTTCGATCTCGTCCCGGGCACCATCCGCCGATTCAGGATTCCTCCAAACAATGGTGATTTCGTTCCCCATGGTTTCCGCTGTCCGACGCTGACATAAAAGGGCCAAAAATACGCTACGACACAACCCAGCTTTCAGATCAATCTGGCCCCCGCTGAGTATTTGGGACTCTCCCGCAGGGCCCGGCGGTCGGGCGCCGACAATGTTTCCCTGAATTTTCTGGACGTACGCCATATCCTGCTGACTTTCAATCCCAAGAAGCTGTTCACGCGCCTGCCCGACTGTCCGCCGAGCCACAATGACCGGTTGATGCATGTTGCCGTCCTCGAAGTTCCCAGTGGAAAGGTGGTCAAGCAGGCGGATTGGTATCTGCATGACGCGCGACGCTATCTCTGGCAGGCTGGGACCGGGAAGAATTCTGCTGCTGCGCCTCAACCGGCTTTACGAGGTCAATGCCGACCTTGAGGAAAAGCTGGTTCTCGACTCTCCCCAGGAACTGCTTTGGGTATCGGTCACACCGGGTGGATTTGCATTTTGACACTCTATTCGGGTGTCACTCATCATTGTGAACCAGAACAAGGACCACGGCCGTGCCTCCTCAATCGGTATTGCCGATCTTTGCGACTCAGCTGGACCATGTGCGCGAACGGGAGGGTTCCGATTGGCCCGCGTTTCTTTGCTCGCAGGTGTCGCCGCCCTTCCTTGATTTGTTTCGGGGCAGCCTCCGCGTGAATGCGTAGGACGATTTACAATAGGTGACAGACCTTTATCCACGAGTCTGGCATGCCTGATCCTCTCTACTTGAGTCTTTGGTTTCCTTCCTTTGAAGTGGACGAGATGCTGCCTCACGCCCTCTCCGTAATGCGCCAGTTCCCGTTTTCGGTGGCGCGGCCCGGCATCACCTATTTGGCCCTCCACCCGGTCTCGTGGAATGAACCAACCATCCTCGAACGGCGGTTTACGCCCGGAGTTTCCGCCGAGGAGGCGGTGCTCATCGCCTCCGATCTGTTGCACGAAGACTACGCTTATCTGTTTGAAGCCTTTTGGGACTTGTGGATAGCGACCGAAAATGGAGAGTGGACGCTGCAACCGTCTCCGGTCAAGTTTCTGGTGCACGGCCTGGAGTTTGACGATGGGGTGCAGCAGCAGGAAGGCCACATCCAGGTGGACCTTGGCCTGGACTCCCCTTTTCTGCAGGAAGACGTGCCCCTCACCATCGAGGCCGGGGCGAGAGTGCGCGCCAACGTGCAGAAACTGGTGGAGTTTACCAGCAAGGTAGAAAAGAATTCCGGCGCCAGTGCCCGCCTCTTGTGGTCGGAGTCGGAACAGAACTTCGCTCAGAAGCTGATTGCCCGCCTGCAGAAAGTGCAGTAAACCTTCAAACCACAGAGGACACGGGGTACACGGAGGAAACCCAAGGGACTCCTCCGCGTTCGCCTGCGCGCACTGTTATTTCGTTCGGCCACCTTCGACCTTCAGCTTGTCGGCCGCTGCCGCTTGCGCTGCCGCCAGGCGCGCGGTCAGAACGCGGAAGGGTGAGCAGGACACATAGTTCAGTCCGACTCGGTGGCAGAACTCAACCGACGACGGTTCGCCTCCGTGCTCGCCGCAGATGCCAACCTTCAGTCCGGGGCGTGTCTTCCGTCCCCTTCTCGGTCGCCATCCTGACCAACTGGCCGACTCCCTCCTGATCGAGGACGGCAAACGGGTCCTGTTTCAATATGCCTTCCTCCAGGTACGTTGGCAGCACCTTGTTAATGTCGTCGCGTGAGAATCCGAAAGTGGTCTGGGTGAGATCATTGGTTCCGAACGAGAAGAACTGGGCCTCCTTGGCAATTTCGTCCGCCACCAGCGCGGCGCGGGGGAGTTCGATCATGGTGCCCACCAGGTAATCCACCTTCCTCCCTTTCTCTTTGAAAACCTCTTGTGCGACCCGGTGGACGATCGCGGCCTGGTTGGCCATCTCTTTCAACGTGGCGGTGAGCGGGATCATGACTTCGGGGAAGACCTTCACTCCATCTTTTGCCACGGCGACGGCAGCCTCGAAAATGGCGCGGGCCTGCATTTCGGTGATTTCGGGATAGGTGATTCCCAGGCGGCAGCCCCGGTGTCCGAGCATGGGATTGAATTCGTGCAACTCCTCGACCCGGCGCAGCAGTGTTTTGAGTCCCTTCAGCTTGGGAGATTTCGGCTTGGTGGCTTCGAGTACCGCGATCTCCACCATCAGGTCCTCGCGTCGAGGGAGGAATTCGTGCAAGGGTGGATCAAGTGTGCGAATGGTGACCGGGAAGCCGTCCATGGCACGGAAGACGCCGACAAAATCGGCGCGCTGCAACGGAAGTAATTTCTTGAGCGCGGCACGGCGATCTTTCTCGGTGTTGGCGAGAATCATGGCCCGCATGTGAGGCAGTTTCTTTTCGCCGAAGAACATGTGCTCGGTACGGCACAGACCGATGCCTTCGGCGCCGAAAGCGCGCGCCTGGATGGCATCGCGCGGAATGTCGGCGTTGGCGCGCACACCCAGCTTGCGGAAGGGTTCGGCCCAGCTCATGAGTTTCATCAGTTCAGGGTCGTCGGGCTTGGCGGCCATGGTGCCGAGTTTGCCCTTGATAACGCGTCCCGTGGTGCCATCGAGCGAAATCCAGTCTCCGCCTTTGAAGACCTGCCCTTTCACCCGCATCTCGCGCGCCTTTTCATCGACTTCGATATCGCCCGCGCCGGCCACGCAGCACTTACCCATGCCGCGCGTGACCACGGCGGCGTGGCTGGTCATGCCGCCCCGAGAAGTCAGAATTCCAGCCGCGACTTCCATGCCGTGAATATCTTCCGGCGTGGTTTCCGCGCGCACCAGGATCACAGGATTTTTGGTGGCGCCGTGGCCAGCCTTTTCTACCGCTTCGTCGGCGGTAAAGACGATCTGCCCGACAGCCGCTCCCGGCGACGCGGGAAGTCCGGTGGCCAACACATCCACCTTGGCCTTTTTCTCGTCCAGACGCGGCAACAGAAATTCATAGAGCTGATTCGGGTCGACCCGGAAAATCGCGTCTTCTTTACTGATCAGTCCCTCGTCAACCATCTGGATGGCGACGCGCACAGCCGCCGGCCCGGTGCGCTTGCCATTGCGGGTCTGCAGCATGTAGAGCTTGCCTTCCTGGATGGTGAATTCGAAGTCCTGCATGTCTTTGTAGTGCTTCTCCAGACGGGTGGTAATTTCGCGCAGCTGGTCGTACACGCTGGGCATCACTTTTTGCAATTCGAGGATCGGGACCGGAGTGCGAATGCCGGCTACCACGTCTTCGCCCTGCGCGTTCATCAGGAACTCGCCGTAAAATTCCTTCACTCCGGTGGCGGGATTGCGGGTAAAGCCCACGCCCGTGCCGCTGGTGTCGCCGAGATTGCCGAACACCATGGCCTGCACGTTGACCGCGGTGCCCAGCATGTCGTCGATGTTGTTGATGCGGCGGTAGTGCCTGGCGCGGTCGTTCTGCCAGGAGCGGAAGACGGCATCGCGCGCCATCACC
Organism: Terriglobia bacterium; assembly: GCA_963797385.1. GTDB lineage: Bacteria > Acidobacteriota > Terriglobia > Terriglobales > Acidobacteriaceae > JAIQFF01. Next base: position 162,387 of record CAWCPY010000006.1, on the reverse strand, counting down.
AGCTGCTGGTGCGGGTCCTGCGGGAAGTCCTGCTTGGTGTGCTTTTTGACGACCTTTTTGTACTCCTCGATCACTTCCTTCAGCGCCCTGGCATCGAGGTCAGTATCGAGCTTGACCTTTTTCTGCTTCTTTTTGGCATCGAACACTTCGTCGAAAGCATGCTTCGGGATTTCGAGCACGACGCTGCCGAACATCTGGATCAGACGGCGGTAGGAATCGGCGGCGAAGCGCGGATTGTTGCCGCGTTTGGCCAGGGCCTCGACGCTCTGATCGTTGAGGCCGAGGTTGAGGATGGTGTCCATCATGCCGGGCATGGAAAACTTCGCGCCGGAGCGCACGCTCACCAGCAGCGGGTTCTCGCCCTTGCCCAGCTTCTGGCCCTGCAGTTCCTCCAATTTCTTAAGCGCTGCATCCATCTGGCGTTCGACTTCGGCGGAAACACCGTTGGTGCGCATGTATTCCCGGCAAGCCTCGGTCTGGATGGTGAAGCCCGGAGGCACGGGCAGGCCGGCATTGGTCATCTCGGCGAGGCCGGCGCCCTTGCCGCCGAGGGCGTCCTTCATCTTGCCGTTGCCGTCGGCCTTGCCGCCGCCAAAAGAGAAGACGTATTGCGTAGCGGACTGTTTATCTGTGGTCTCAACGCTGGTTTCGGGGAGAGTTTGGGTCGCCATCATGAGTGTTCTTCCTTTTGTTGTTTCGAAGATTCTTTGGATTCCTTGCTTTCGGTCACGATTTCGGAGAAATCGGCAATGGTGGAGAATTCCTTTAAGAGTGTTTGCAGCAGCGCCAGACGGTTTGAGCGGACGCCCTCGTCTTCCGCCATGACCATGACCTTGTCGAAAAATGCGTCCACCGGCTCTCTTGCGGTCGAGAGCAAAAACAACGCGTCCTGGTACTCCTTCTTCTGCCGGTGCGCTTCAACTCTGGGAGCGTACGTCTCAACGTAAGCAGCCAGCCGCTTTTCTTCATCGGCGGAATCCGGTAAGTACCGGAATGTCGTGGCGGGCTCGATTCCGGCTTCCTTTGCCTGCTTCAGGATATTGCGCATGCGTTTGCACGCCGCCGCGATGGCCTGGAATTCGGGAAGATGCAACACGCCCTTGAGGGCCTGCGCCCGTGCCACCGCATCCACGACATCATCCGCATCCGCCGCCAGCACCGCGCTCACTACGTCGTAGTTGTAGCCCAGGGCGTCGCGCAAATAAAACTCCAGGCGCTCGCGTAGAAAGTGGCTTACCGTACCGCTATAGTCCACGGCGGCAAACTTCTTCTCGGCGGAAGAGCCGCGATAGGCTTCGCGCGCATCCTTGAACAACTGACTTAGACTGACGGGCAGCTTGTGCTCGGCGATGGTCCTGATGATTCCATTGGCCTGGCGGCGCAGGGCAAACGGATCTTTCGATCCCGTCGGCTGAAGTCCCAGCGCGAACATTCCCGCGATACTATCCGCCTTGTCCGCGATCGAGAGGACGGCGCCAGCGATCGTCCTCGGAACCGGGTCTTCCATCGACTCGGGCTTGTAGTGATCGTAAATCGCGACGGCGACGGCCTCGCGCGCTTCGGCTTTCATATCGGGATCGAGTTCCTGCACTCTGGCGTACAGCCCTCCCACAATGCCCTGCAGTTCGGTGAACTCCTTGACCAGTTCGGTGGTGAGATCGGCCTTCGCCAGCAACGCCGCTTTGTGGACGACTCCGGGGCGCACCGCGACGCCGGCCTGGCGAATCTTCTCGCACATCCAGCTGCACACCCGCTGCAGGCGCAGCACCTTGTCCCAGTAGCTGCCAAGATCCTTCTGGAAGGTAACGTTCTTGAGCCATGCCGTCCGCTCGCGCAGCGGATGCTTCTGGTCAGTCTGCCAGAAAAAGCGGGCGTCGTTGAAGCGCGCCCGCAGCACGCGCTCGTGCCCGTGCCGGATGATGCCGTCGGGATCGCCGTCGGTGTTCAGCACCGCCAGAAAATGTGGCGAGAGGCTGCCCCGGGAATCTTCGACCGCAAAATACTTTTGGTGGTCGCGCATCACCGTGACCAGGACTTCTTCCGGCAACTCCAGGAATTCGGGATCAAATGTACCCAGGATCGCCGCCGGCCATTCCGTCAGGTTGACCACGGTGTCGAGCAGCGACTTGTCTTCGCGCCAGCGCGCGCCGGGAATGGTGCGAGTGGCGGCATCGAGGGTCTTACGAATCTGATTTTCTCTCTGCTCGCGGCTGAGAACCCTGGCTTTCTCCAGCGCCTCTACATATGAGACGCCGGCACGGGGAATTGTGACCGGCCCGTCGGCCAGAATTCGGTGTCCACGCGATTGATTTCCAGCACGAACGCCATCGAACTCCAGTGGGATGACCTCGCCATCGAGCATCGCCACCAGCCAGCGCACCGGACGCACGAAGCGCTCACTGGGCTTGCGCCAGTACATGTTCTTCGGCCAGTAAATGGATGCGATCTCCTTGGGCAGGGCCTCGGTCAGGATCTCAGCGGCGGAGCGTCCCTTCTTCGTGACTACCGCGGACAGGTACTCGCCCTTCGCAGTTGTGGTGCGCTGCAACTCGGAAACATTCACGCCGGCTTTTTTCGCGAACGCATGCGCCGCAGGAGTGGGTTGGCCATCTTTGAAAGCAACCGCGACCGAGGGTCCAGTTTGTTCCTCGACAACCTCTGGCTGGACGGCAGGAATGTCTGGCGCCAGCACGGCCAGCCGGCGAGGCGTATCGAGATAAGTCAAAGCACTCGCGGGCAGCAGCCGTTCGCGATCGAGGAGCTTGTGCAGGCGTTCGCGCAGCTCGAGCGATGCCGCATCAATCATCCGCGCCGGAATCTCTTCGCAACCGATTTCGAGTAGAAAATCTGGCATTAACCTTAATCCCTGTCATCCTGAGCGGAGTGAGTTCGCTCGCTTGCGAGCGCACTCACGAAGTCGAAGGAGCCCTGGATAACCCGGACTCTTGCCGGCTATAGGGGTCCTTCGACTGCGCGGAAACTTCGCGAGCGAAGTTTCCACTCCGCTCAGGATGACAACCCTCATGCAGTCGTGGGCGCTACTTCCTTCTTCTTTACTTTATTCAGCACCGATGGTCCTGGCCCCGATTTCGCCGGCAACTCACCGCGCTGCTGATCTACAAAGGCCTTCGCGATTCCCACCGCCAGCGCCCTGACCCTCGCAATCACTCCCACACGCTCGGTCACCGAAATCGCGCCGCGCGCATCCAGGATATTGAATAGGTGGGAACACTTCAGGCAAAGGTCATACGCTGCGAGCAAGGGAAAGCGCTGCTTGTCGCGTCCAACTCCATCGTCCTTCTCATGCTTCTCATGCGCGCATGCCGCATACTTCTCCAGCAGTGTCTTGCACTCACTCTCGCACAACTCAAAGTGCTTCCAGGCCTTTTCCACGTCGGCAAATTCGAAGTTGTACACCGAAAATTGCAGCTCATCGGCCAGGCGCACATCGCCGTAGGTTGTCACGCGGGCGCTTTCCGGATCACGCGCCCACACGATGTCATAAATCGAATCTTTATCCTGCAAAAATGATGCGATGCGTTCCAGTCCGTACGTGAGCTCAGCTGAAATCGGGTCCAGATCGACGCCGCCGCACTGCTGGAAGTAGGTGAACTGGGTGATTTCGAGGCCGTCGAGCATGACCTGCCAGCCGATCCCCCAGGCGCCGAGGGTAGGCGATTCCCAGTTGTCTTCCTCAAACTTGATGTCGTGCTGGCGCAGATCAATGCCCATCGCGCCCAGAGATTCCAAATAAAGCTCCTGCACATTCTCCGGCGGTGGCTTCAGGATGACCTGCAACTGCATGTGCTTGAACAGGCGGTTGGGATTTTCTCCATAGCGGCCGTCGGCCGGCCGGCGGGAAGGCTGCACGAAAGCGACCCTGTAGGGTTGCGGGCCCAGCACGCGCAGAAAAGTTTCCGGCGCCATGGTGCCCGCACCGACCTCGACGTCGTAGGGCTGTTGCAGTACGCATCCGCGCTCCGCCCAGAAGGTCTGCAATCGCAGGATCAGTTCCTGGAACGTCAGCGGATTGGCGTTGTTACTCAGCATGCAACCTTGCGGCCGTGATTTTCGGTTCCCAGTTTCTGGTTCGCAGTTCTTAGCGGAAACGACTATCAGGCGATTTTCTCCAGCATTCCTGCCGTTACCAGCTTCTTCTCAATGTGCCGCTGCAGCGTCTGCACCAGAAATTTGCGCAGATCACTTCCCTGCTTTCTGGGCCAGGGCGTCCCCGCAAAACTTTCTACCGGTGCGCGAAACATCTGGGCAGCGAGCGCCCGCGATTCGCCAGAGATCTCGGATGATGCCAGCCGTTTATCGTCGGCGCACATCAGGCCGTCGGTCAAGGCGTGAAAGAAGGCCCGGCTGCCGTTCAGGGCGCGACCGCAAACCATGCACTCCCCAAGGTCCGGCAGATAGCCCATCAGGCGGGTCATCCACAACTCAAAGTAGGTCACCGGCATCCAGACATCGGGCCCGCGCAATCCGGCCAGCACCGCAAGCGCCAGCCGAAACACGGCGTCGTTGGCTTCGCGGTCCGGCAGCAACTCGTCGAGCAACTCCGCGACATGCGCCAACGCGACCGCCCGCGGATAACTTACTTCCGTCGCCAGCGGCGATTCCAGCACCTCGCAGGAGTCCAGCCGAGCCAACTCCTGCCGCTCGCGATCTTCATAAAAAGCTCGCACGTAAGTGAGCGGTTCGAGCGCGCCCCCAAACCGCCGCTTCGATTTCTTGGCTGAGCGCGCTACGCCGCGAATTTTTCCCTCGGCTCGCGTAAACAACGTGACCAGCAGATCAGCCTCGCGCAAAGGATAGGTGCGCAGGACGATCGCTTCCGACTCCTTCAGTGTCATGGAAGCCCAGCGGGTTAACGTCTGATTGTAATGGAGCGGTGGGGAGATGGGAAGGCAGGCTTCGGGCGTCAGACCTCGGACGTCAGACATCGGACCTCAGACGTCGGACCTTCCGCGTCAGGCTTTCAAGTAGCACGCCCCAACCCAAACAACAAAGAGTTCCAGCGAAATGCCGGAACTCTTGATTTCCAAATTGAGGGTTGAAGTTGACGCCTGACGTCCGAACGCCTGACGTCCGCCCTACCTTCCGAAATACTTCGCGTTGCGCTCGGTGAAGGATGCCCACTTTTCCGGCAGATCGTCCAGCGCGAAGATGGCCGACACCGGGCACACCGGCACGCAAGCTCCACAGTCGATACACTCCACGGGATCGATGTACAGCATCTCTTCTTCGGCGTGCGCCGGCGAATCTTTCTTGGGATGAATGCAGTCCACCGGGCAAGCGTCCACGCAAGCGGTGTCCTTGGTTCCGATGCATGGTTCTGCGATCACGTAGGTCATGGTTCTGGTCTCCCTGGTGTGCCGAGCTGTACTGAACTCGTTATATTAACAAGAATGCAAGCTGTGAGTGCAAGTTTTGGAGGCTTAACTTGCTAATCCGGGCAAATTCTGCAAAAATAATGGTTTGTCTCAGCCTGCCTGAAGCAATTAGGAAAGGAACATAAGCTCTGTGTTAATGATTCGTCTGTCGCGCACCGGTGCGCGCAAACAACCGCAGTATCGGGTAGTGGTCATCGAGAAAGAACGTGCACGCAATGGCCGTCCGGTCGAGGTGGTCGGGACTTACAACCCCCGCACCAGCCCGGCCAGCATTGAACTCAAGCGTGAGCGCATCGACTACTGGGTTTCGAAGGGCGCCAGGTTGTCGGACCGGGTCAGCAAGATCGTCTCCCGGCCGGCGCCGGCCAGCGCCGCTCCGGTTGCCTGATCGTTACCTGATCGTTACCTGATCTAGGTTTGCGCCTTCCGGCAAATTCCACCCATTGAACAGGATATCCCTATGAGCGAGCCAACCGGGGACATGCGAGTCCTGATCGAGCAGATTGCGAAAGCTCTGGTCGATGATCCGGCGCAGGTTGCGGTCAATCAGGTCGAAGAAGACGGAGAGTCCGTGCTCGAGCTGACGGTTGCCCCGAACGATCTGGGCCGGGTAATCGGCAAGCAGGGACGCACCGCACGCGCCATGCGTAATCTACTGGCTGCGGCCGGTTTGAAGTCCAACAAGCGTTTCGCGCTGGAGATTCTGGAATAGCCGGCGAGTTCATCACGCTGGCCCGCGTCCTCAAGACCCAGGGACGCCGCGGCGAAGTGGCAACCGAGCCGCACAGCGACGTTCCGGACCGGTTTCAACCGGGCATGCGGCTATGGGCCTTGCCCAAAGACCGGGACGGCCCCCGGCGCGAGTTGAAGGTTGAGGAACTGTGGCCCCACAAAGGTTATCTGGTCCTGAAGTTTGAAGGCATCGATTCGATTTCCGATGCCGAAACCCTGATCGGCTGCGAGTTGCAGGTCCCAGCCAGTGAACGATCGAAACTGGAGCCCGGCTGGGTTTACGTCAGCGACCTGGTGGGATGCGTGGTCTTCGACGGCGACCGTGAAATCGGCCGGGTGCAGGACGTACAGTTTGGAGCGGGCGAAGCGCCGCTGCTTATCGTGAAGGCGGGAGCGAATCTGTACGAGATCCCATACGCCGAAGCGTATTTGAAGAATACAGACCTTGAGCATAAAAAGATTTACATGATGTTGCCGGAAGGCATGCTCGAGCTGAACGCTCCGTTGACGGCGGAAGAGAAAGAGCAGCAAAGGAACAGCAGGAAATTGTCATCCTGAGCGGAGTAACTGCTTCGCGGAGCGAAGCAGTTGCGAAGTCGAAGGACCCCTACCTCATAAAGATGCAGTGGGTATAGGGGTGCTTCGACGCTCTCGCCGCGCAAAGCGCGGCTCGGTTGCTCAGCATGACAACGCTGTGTCGTTCTAAGGTCCAGCGATGAAGATCGACATCTTAACGATCTTTCCTGATTTTTTTCGCGGACCGCTCGATTACGGAATTGTTCGCCGGGTCCAGGAAGCGCGTCTGGCGACGATCGAAGTTCACGACTTGCGGGCGTTTGCGCACGACCGGCACCGCACCGTGGATGACCGCCCTTTCGGCGGCGGCGAAGGCATGGTGCTGAAGCCGGAACCGATCTTTGAATGTATTGAAGAACTGCGTATCCAGGGTCGCGCCGAGCGTCTTGCGCCCGCGGCGCAGCAGAGCGTAGTGCTGCTCTCGGCGCAGGGCCGCCGTTTCGACCAGTCCGGGGCGGAGGAACTAGCCCAACTGGAGCGGATGGTCCTGATCTGCGGCCGCTACGAAGGCGTCGATGAGCGCGTGGGAGAGCATCTGGCCGACCGTGAGTTGTCCATCGGCGACTATGTGCTGAGCGGCGGCGAGTTGGGTGCGGCGGTAATTCTGGATGCGGTCACCCGGCTCATTCCCGGCGCCCTGGGGAACGAAGCTTCGGCGCGGCAGGAATCGTTTACCGCGGGGGCGGCACGCCGGTCCAGTGGCGCCGACTCCACTTGCGCCTCGGGTGGGTTGCTGGACTATCCGCATTACACCCGGCCCGCTGACTTTCGCGGATTACAGGTGCCTGAGGTCCTGGTTTCAGGCAACCATGAAGAAATACGCCGCTGGCGCCGGCGCACGGCTTTAGAAAAAACGCTGCGCAACCGGCCCGACCTGTTAGACGGGACGGCTCTGGGTGACGAAGATAAGGAATTGCTGGCCCGGATCACGGGCAAAGAGAACTGAACAATCAAGATTTCTGGTACTGGGGGAAAAATCGTGACCAACCTGATCATCGAAAAACTTCTGGCTAAAACCAAGCGCACCGACATCCCTGCATTCGTTCCGGGCGACACCGTCCGGGTGCACGTAAAAATCAAGGAAGGCGACAAGGAACGCCTGCAGGCATTTGAAGGCGTGGTGATTGCGCGCAGCCGGGGTCCGCAAGCCAGCTTTACGGTGCGCAAGATCAGCTTCGGCCATGGCGTCGAGCGCATCTTCCCGCTGCATTCCAAAGTGGTGGACAAGGTGGAGTTGCTGCGCTCCTCCAAAGTTCGCCGTGCCAAGCTCTATTACCTGCGCGGCCTGAAGGGTAAGGCAGCTCGCTTGAAGGACGTGGATCGCGAGCAGCCCGTGGCCGAAGTCGCCAGTACTTAGCGACGCCGGACCTCGGACATGGGACGTCAGCTGAGAACCCAGCTGATGAGTTCGCTCCGTATTTCGGCGCGAGCGGAAGGTCGGGACACGGTGGGGTTCCAAGGGCTGAGGTCTGACGCCCGAGGTCCGAGGTTTGAAGTCCGGCTTATTTGTGGATTTCGAACTGCAATGTCTCTTCGAGGTGTTTCTCGGCTAATTTGCGGATCAGGAACTGCAGCATCTGGCGTTCGCCCTTACGGATCTCGTGGAATTCGATTCCGAGTCCTACCTGCGGTTCCGCGTGCTTGACCTGGCCCTTCAGGGTCAAATTCTGGTCATCCACATGGAGTGTCACTTGCAACTCGGTGCCGGCCGGCAGCATATGCTTGGTCAGGACCAGGCACCCAATCTCTGACATATTCTTCAAGACGACGTCGGACTTGAAGGTGTGAGCGCCCTCTTCTACTAATTCAGCGGTTCCTTCCAGACTGAAGCGTTCGCGGCGGCGGCGGCGCTCGTGGGATGCGAAGGTACGACGCCCCTTCACGTTCCCGTCCGACAGAACCGGCTCATAGACTTCCACCATGTCCTTCAGTTCGGCTTCCCACATTGTCCGGTCGGGTTCCACCGACTGAAGCCCGATCTGACCCGCCATCTCCGAATTCGGTTCGCCCACCCAGACCACGCGGCAGAAAGCCTTATTCTTGCCCCGTTCGATGGCCACCACTTCTCCCGCTTCCTTCACGCAGCGCAAACCGGTGACCCGGGCGCCGTGCTCGGAAATATCGTAAGTGCAGGCGATCTCGAGACGGGGCTTCTGCGCATCATCCCAATAGGTGACGCGAATCGGTAGGGCCAGTTGGATGCGCTTTTTCTGGCGCTCTGGCGATGCTTTGGAAATGTCTTCCTTCAAAATAGGTCCGATGCGCTGACGGTTCTCTAAGCTGACGGTTCTCTAAACTGAAGCTAGCAACCGGAGGAGGGAGCGTCAATTTACCCCGGTAATGGCCCCTGCTGGTTACCTTCGGGCCGATGAATCCATGACGGTTGGGGAGTCTCGGCGAAGCCGAGAGGGGCAGGACAGTTCCGCGCATGCCGGATCTCCCATCTGTCGCAGCCTCGGTGCTCTCTTCGTTCACCTCCGCGTGAGGCTTGGGTCACGTCCGGGGCGAAACCGGAGAAAGCATGGACATCTACTCGGACAGCAAGTGATGCTTACCGACACTGGCTATTTGACATCATGGTCGCGTAATCGGACGCGAATGCGGCAGCAACTCGATTGCCTGCTGACCGCAAATCAGTAAGAGCCGCCGTTGCCTTACCTTTGCTGTTACCTTCGCCCCCACTGTTGCTTTTGCCGTTGCCTTTGCCTTTGCCGTTGCCTTTGCTTTTGCCGTTGCCTTTGCCTTTGCCGTTGCCCCCGGCGTCGCCCTGGCCGCCGCTATTGCCATTGCCCGCGCCGCTGCCCCCGCCGCCACTGCCACCGCTACTGCTGCTTCCGCCTTGGCTCCCCACCGGCGACCAACCTTTGCAAGCCGCTTCACTGCCGGGCAACGTGCCCGTGGGGTCGGTGCGAATCACAGCATCCTCACTCGAGCAGAAGCTGCGGATACCGGTCAAGTTGAGGCTGACCGGCACAGCCGTCGCATAATACATATGGGCCGGAGAACTAACCGATCCCCCCGACGGCGAACTTGTAGCCGCTCTTGGTGCCAGCAGCCAATCCCCCGTCGATCAAGCATGCTTTGGTCGCGCTTGGAGTGCAGGGACTCGCCCCCAGAGCACTGAGGCCGCCCGCATAGCCCACCGCCGGATGGCTCAGGTAATACTGGACCATCGCCGAATTGATGGTACGGAGCGAACCGACCGCAGACGCCTCGTTCGACGCTATGCGGGAGCGCAGCAGTTGCGGGATCGCAATCGCTGCGATGGCAAGAATAATGGCGACAACGATCAACAACTCGGTGAGTGAAAATCCCCTTCTTCTACGCATTTGTGTCCTGTCCAATTCGGAACTCGACGAGCCGCGATGACGCGAGGCTACTGCTTTTGACGCGGCGATCTGATCGCTATCTTTGATCAACGTTCTCGGGGGCCGTCGATTTTCGACCAGCTACTCGGCCTCGACCTTCAATCCTTATCACTGGGAGAGCGATCGAGGGAATCGATCGGTCCCAGAGGCGGCCCCCCCTGGAGCTTTTTTCGACTTTCGTTCCCTGGCCTCTCTTGATTTCTGAACGCTGGCCTCAATTAGCTGGATCAGTTCCTGCCGCCCATCGTCGCCTTTGCCCACCAATCGCTCCTTCGCGAAGTAGCCGGCAGCCCCTTCCTTTTTCAGCTTTTTCTCGTTGCTCTGTGGGAGACTGCTGAAAATCACAATAGGAATAAGCGCGGTTGGGGGATCGTGCTTCAAAGCCCGCATTACGTCCCGGCCGCGGAGCTTTGGGAGTAGCATGTCCAACAGGATGAGGTCGGGAATATTCTTGCGCGCCACCCGTAGTGCTTCCTCGCCGTCACCTGCGTTCAACACTGTATAGCCTGCCTTGCGTAGAATTCGCTCATTAGCGAGTCGCTGCATCTTGCTGTCTTCGACCAGAAGTATCGTTGTCTTCAAGATGAATTCTCCCAGTTGCGGCCGACTGACCGTGTGTGAATTGGGGCTTACCTGCTGTCATCGGCCGCGCTGCAAATGATCGCCGCTTTCATGAGCAACTTCTAACGGCTCGCCGGTTACCAACGGTACCGGCAATTTCCACATTGCGCCACAAGCGCGGACTGGGCGAAGATGTTGGTACTGTCACCTGCGTGCCGCAAAAGCTCACATCCGCGTCCGGGAAACCACTCTCTGCTTCCGCCGCCAAGCTGCGTCTGCTGAAGAAGCTGCATTGCACCCTGAGATTTGAGAAGAAGGCATCGCAACTTGGCGCGCAATTTATTGCGGGAGTCGATGAAGTCGGGCGCGGTTCGCTGTTTGGCCCGGTGGTCGCTGCCGCCGTGATCCTCGATCCGCAGTATCGCGTCCGAGGCTTGCGCGATTCCAAGCTGCTGCCGGCGGAGCGGCGTGAGGTCCTGGCGGAACGAATCCGCCAGCACTCCGTGGCTTGGGCGGTTGCGGCTGTCGATGCCGCCCGCATCGATCAGATCAACATTTACCAGGCCTCGCGTCTGGCCATGCGGGAGGCCGTTCTCGGCCTCAACCCGGGAGCCGACCACCTGCTGGTGGACGCGTTGCGCCTCGACTGTGAACTGCCGCAACAACCCATCATTCATGGCGATGCCTTGTCAGCTTCAATCGCCGCCGCGTCGATCCTGGCCAAAGTGGCGCGAGACCGAATGATTGTCGAATGGGACCCCGTTTTTCCCGTGTACGGACTGGCTTCGAACAAAGGCTACAGCACGCCTCGACATCTGGCGGCCCTCCGCGAACACGGGCCTTCTCCGCTTCATCGCCAGTCATTTGCGCCGGTATGGAATGCGCCCGTGCCGCAGGATGTGCTGGCTTTCATGCTGGAAGAAGACGAGTCATTGGACAACATCGACCTTCGGGAAGCCTGATGGTGGGTGGGCGGGACGCCCACCCGACAGCCGGCGGGACGCCGGCGCTACGCTACAATCCCATGTATGCGGCGAATGATGGTGGTGACCGCGCATCCGGATGACGAAGCCAGCAGCTTTGGCGGGTCTTTGTGTCTATATCACGAGCGGGGAGTCGAGACTTGCGTCGTCTGCCTGACGCCCGGACAGGCGGCCACCCATCGGGGTGGGGCGCGAAACGATCATGAACTGGGCGCGCTCCGACGCAAGGAATTTGCCGCCGCCTGCGACATTCTGAGAGTCTCGCGCTGGATAGTGCTCGACTATCCTGACGGCCAGCTGCACCGGCTTGAGTTGCAACGGGTAGTTTCCGATCTCACGCTGCATATCCGGGAATTTCGCCCGCAGGTCCTGCTCACGTTTGATCCGGCCGGCAGCGTGACCGGGCACACCGATCACACCATGGCATCGGTCTTCGCTACCCTGGCCTTCCACTGGGCGGGACGGAGCAATCGTTTTCCTGACCAGTTGAGCGGCGCGGTAACACCTCACCGAATTCAGAAGCTCTACCACGCCACCGCCGACTTCAGTCTGCCCGGAAGGCAACCCATTACGCTGGCCCCGCACACGGCGGTGATCGAGACTGGCAACTATTTAGAAACCAAAATTGAAGCGTTCCGCGCGCATGTCAGCCAGCAGCCGCTGTGGCCATTGTTCGAGGAGTATGCGCGCCAACGCGGAAGGCGGGAGCTATTTCATCTGGCAGCGGCGGTAAAAGCCGGGCCGCTGAGGCAGGAGAGCGATTTGTTTGCGGACGTGAACGAAGAAGCGTCTTAGTGTGGGGCGGGCGCCCTCGCCCGCCGCTTTTGAATTTGATTTTGCCCGAATGGGACCCGGTTGCCCGGGTAGCCGAATCTTTGGTCCTGCCATGCACGCAGGACAGAGACCGGAATCAGAATCACCCCAAAAATCAGAGTCAAAATCAAAAGCGGCGGGCGAGGGCGCCCGCCCCACATTACTATTATTATTCTTCTTTACTACTTACCTAGGCTTGATGATGTCGCTGAGCACGTCGGGCTTGGTTTCGTCCCGCACCATGTGGGGGAATTTCTCTCCACCGTGATAGTCGAGCTTGTAGGTTTTGTAGTACTCCGTGTTTTCGACCAGCAGTTCGAGCGCCGCATTGCTGTTCTTCCCTTCCCGCAACGCGTCCCCCAGCACGTCTTTCGAGAACTTTCTGCCATTCACGGCAATCAGTTTCATGCCCGGCCCGATGCCGGCTTGCGCTGCCGGCATGCCTTCAACTGTATCAGTAACCGTTCCATCGCCCTTCAGCCACAACCCGATCGAGTATGCGGCATTGACGGCGCCTCGATCGCCCTCCAAGGCCTGCACCAGGGGCGAACGGGTGTCGTCATAGACCAGTTTCCAGCCGCTGCCCTCGATGCCGCCGAGAGGAGCGCCCGGCCCGTGGTTGGTCAGGCGCTCGGTCCAGAAGCCGCGCCAGTCATAAGGGGCCACCTGATTCAGGGTAGCGACGATATCGTCGAACGTGTAAGTCTTTACCTGCGGAGGCCCGCTCGGAGGTCCGAGGAAAATCCGGCAAAAGTCATCCAGGGATTTCTGGCCGTGAGTCTCGTGGCGAATGACGGTGTCCGCCCACAACCAGTTCAGTTCATCTTCATCGTAGTAGTCGAGCGCTCGCCGCCACGACTCCCATTGGCGCGGCGCGTCCTGCATCGCGGGGACGCCGTCGGCCGTGTCCTGCAAATTACGCCAGGCGCGTCCGGGCGTGTGGTCCAGCTCGGCGGCGGTGTTCGCGAGGGCATCGCGGAATTCTTCCGGCGTTCGCTCCCCCATGCGGCCGGTGAGGATCTCGCCCAAGTATTCGGTGAGACCCTCGTACACCCACAGCAGATCGGTCTGCATGGGCTTTTCATAGTCAGAAGTCGCGAGATCGGCGGGACGCCGGTATTTGCCGTTCCAGGAGTGCACGAATTCGTGAGACAGCAATCCCGCGCCCAGCAGGCGCTTGGTCGGATCGACCAGGGTCCGCTCGCCCAGGCGGCTGTCATTCGATTCATGATGCTCCAGGCCGAAGTGGGCCACGTGGTCGCTCAGGCTGTAGAGGAAGTGGTAGTCGCGATAGTGCTGCGCTCCAAACAGAGCGTCGGTCTGTTTGACCAGGTTCTTGTAGTGTTCCCAAACCTCGGCGGGCGCATCGAGCGCGGCCGCGCTGTCGGCGGCGACATCCATTTCCACCGGTGGCTTCTGCCCGGCATTGAGGGGGACAACTTTCAGATATTCTCCGGTAATCACCGGGCCATCAACCAGCATGGTGAGCGAAACCGGGGCGAACTTGATCTCTGCTCCCGATTGCGAAGTCACAGCCAGCGAGGTTCCGAACTTCCAATCGGCCGGCAGACGCAGGCTGGCTGTGTAGGTCAGCTCATCCGAAGGCCATCCTTCCGGATACAGGATCACGTCGTTCCAGTTGATGACCGCCATCCGGTCGGTAGCGGTGGCTCCGCCGGTGTAGATGCCTTCTGACCCGGCGGGCGAGATGAAATCCAGCGCCGCTTCGACGATCGACGCGCCGGCCGGAACATCCACGTGAAACGTCCAGCCATCGAGCAGATCGCGTCGCCAGGTCAAAGTCTTTCCGCCGGCGGTGAACTTCAGCCCGGCAAGGTCTTGCACCGGGCCGGTGGGGCCATGCTCGCCGGGGATCCACTTGGGATAATAAAGAGTGAGGCTGCCGGGCTTGGCGGGAATGTTCAACCGGGCGTGAAAGATTTTTCGCGGCGCGTCGGTGGCATCCACAAACAGGCTGACGTGCGGAGCAGGCGTGCCCGCGCCAAACACCGGTAAAACTAGGACGGCTAGCAGCAAGAGATAGCGAAAGATCCTTGCGAGGAAGTTGGACACGAACACGCTCCTTTAGCCTTTACGAAATCGTTTTAGGACAGATGACTATAGCAGCCGCCGGCCAATCCGGTCACGTCCGCCGCGCGTGTAGGGCGGGCGCCCTCGCCCGCCGCTGTTGCGGTTGATGTTGTCCAGGAGTTCTAGGTGGGGCACCGCAACTTCCAAGACTTCGGATCAAAAGATCGAATTCGCCGGTAGTGACAGCATCAGAGCCAAAGGCCGGCGGACGAGGGCGCCCGCCCTACATCCAAATGCCAAGTGCCAAATGCCAGGTGCTGATTTATGATTTCCGCTGTGTCTTCGCACTCTCATCGCGGCCGCTTCATCACCTTCGAAGGACTCGACGGTTGCGGCAAGAGCACCCAACTGGAAAAGCTGGCCGGCGTCTTCCGGAGACAAGGCCTGTCGGTGGTGGTCACGCGCGAGCCGGGAGGGACCGCGACCGGAGAGAAGATCCGCCGCCTTCTCCTCGATAGCGCGACCGCAGGCCTGTCGCCGATGGCGGAGCTGGCTCTGATGTTCGCCTCGCGCGCCCAGCACATCACGGAAGTGATCGAGCCCGCGCTGGCGGCAGGGCGTGTCGTTCTCTGCGACCGCTTCACCGACTCCACCGAAGCGTATCAGGGCGGCGGCCGCAAGCTGGGCAGCGAACCGGTACTGTTCCTCCATCGCATCCTGGGCCACGGCTTACAGCCGGACCTGACCATCCTCATGGATTCGGATGTCGCTGCCAGCGTGGAGCGCGCCCGCCGCCGCAACAGGGCCGACGCGGCGAAAAATAGCCGCGCCCGGCACGACGAGAACCGCTTCGAACAGGAGAGTCGCGCCTTCTTTGGCAGAGTGCATAACGCCTATCTGGCGATCGCTGCTCGTGAGCCCCATCGAGTGGTGGTGGTCGATGCGCGCGGATCGTCGGCGGAAACCCACGCACGGATCGTGGAGATTGTCAGGCGGAAGGTGAAGCTGGCTGCGAAGACGGCGTAAAGCAGCTGTCAGCTGTCAGTTCTCAGCTCTCAGTGAAAGCAATTGGCCCAGGCTTGAGGCCAGCGGACATTTGTTCAGCTTGATTCTGCTAGACTCAAAAAATCGTGCCCGGCCAAATTTCAAATGCTAATCGCCAAGCGCTTTGGCTGACGGCTGAAAGCTGAGAGCTTTGTTCACCGACTTCCAAGGCAATTCCGATGTCGTCCATCGCCTGCGCGAGATGCTGGCGCGCGACCGCTTTCCCCAAGCGGTGGTCCTGGCGGGTCCTGCGGGCTCGGGCAAATACACCCTTGCGCTTATGCTGGCCAAGGCGATCAATTGTCTGGAACCCACTGTCACCGATGGCCTGCCCGACTTCTGCGGCAAGTGCTCCAACTGCCTGCGCATCGCTCAATCGGAAGATCTGGGTGCCCGCTTCGAAGAGGCGGTCGAAGCCCGCGAGAATTTGCGCGAGACGGACAAGAAAGAAACGCGCCTGTTTGTTCAGACCCATCCCGACGTGCTGGTGATCCCGCCCGACCCGCCGCAGATGATGATCAAAGTTGACCAGGTGCGGCGTGTGATCGAGACCATTTACTACCGTCCCGGAGAGGCCCGGGAGCGGGTTTACATCTTCACCGAATCCTCTTTTATGAAGGAGGCGGCCAACTCCCTGCTGAAGGTGCTGGAAGAGCCGCCCCAGTTTGCGACCATCTTTCTGCTCACCGAAAATCCGGGCGAACTGCTGCCCACCATCCGCTCCCGGTCCATGGTCATAACGCTGGCCGCCTTGCCGGCAGAGGAAATCGAAGGTGATCTGGCCAAGCATCGTCCGGATTGGACGCCCAAGCAACGTGCCCTGGCAGCGCGTCTGGCCAACGGGGCCATCGGGGCCGCTCGCAGCTTTGACCTGGGAGGCTACACCGCGGCTCGCGCCCAGGCCCTGACCATCCTCAATACGGCCCTGCGCGGCGCAGATCATACTGAGCTGTTCAAAATGACTGAGACCTATCGCGCCGGCGCCGACGGCCGCGTCAAGTTGGAGAAGTTGCTGCGAACCCTCTACAGCCTGCTGCAGGATCTGACCTTCCTTAACTCGAGCACACCGGAACTGGTCCGCAATACTGACATCCAGGCTGATCTGAAGAAGTTATCGGAAGCTGCGGATTTCGGGTGGGTCGCCTTCGCCGCCGACCGCCTGAACGACGTTGAGCGGGGGATGCGGCGTAACCTGTTGCGCTCACTGTCGCTTGACGCATTTGCGACCGCCCTGGAACGGGTGTAGGGCGGGCGCCCTCGCCCCCGCCTTTGCCGTTGATCCTGATTTTCTCCTTCCGTACGGCGATTTTGATTCCTCCACCTGCACCTTCTTACCCGTATATCGAATGTGAATCTGGGTTGCTGCCGAAGAGCCAGGTCAAAAGCGGCGGGCGAGGGCGCCCGCCCCACACATGCCAATTGCTAAGTGCTTTCCCCCCCACTACTTGAGCATTGTCAGAGCCGCTATCCTGTGCTAGGTTAGGAACAACTCACGCCTTCATCCCACAATCAAAGCAGCGCGGTTGTGGCCCGCAAAAAAGCGTGTCTAACGGTGGCGCCATGAAAGATGCAGTCGATTCACTTCCAGCCGATCGGTCTGTGGACGCGGAGGCTTTTGCCAATCGCAAGCTGATTCGGCCTTCGTTGAACCGGGCCGACCACAATCATGCGCAGGCACCCATGGGCGATCACCGAGAGCGGACTGAGCGCTCCGAACGCAGCGACAGAGACCGACACGACCGGCCCGCCGGCGGCGGTCGCAAGCCCGCCCCTCCCGAACAGACCAATGCCGAGAACTTTTACTACCAGAAGCAGATGCAGTCGAAAACCCCGATGGTCATCGTGCTGCGCGACGGCGAGGAAATTCACGGCATGATCGAGTGGTACGACAAGAGCTGTCTGAAGGTCGCCCGCAACGGCCAGTCCAACCTGCTGATCTACAAGCCCGCGATCAAGTACATGTTTAAAGAAGGCGAAAACAGGAAGTAGGCGTCGGGCGTCAGACCTCGGACTTCAGCGTATCTGTCACTGTTTTCTTACAGGCGTTTTCCATCCAGCGGGTCACCACAGGTCCAAAAATCGAAGGGCGTGGGCGGCGCCTGTGCCGAGGTTTGACGCCCGAGGTCCGACGTCAGAGCTTCGGCAGCACGATTCCCTTCTGCGACTGGTACTTGCCCTTGCGGTCCGCATAGCTGACTTCGCATACTTCATCGCCGGTGAAGAAAAGGATCTGGCACAGACCCTCGTTGGCATAGATTTTCGCCGGCAACGGCGTGGTGTTGGAGATCTCGAGGGTAACGAAGCCCTCCCACTCCGGTTCAAACGGGGTGACGTTCACGATGATGCCGCAACGGGCGTAAGTGGACTTACCTACGCAAATGGTCAGGGTGTCGCGGGGAATCTTGAAATATTCGACCGAGCGCGCCAGGGCGAAGGAGTTGGGTGGAATGATGGCGCATTCAGAACTCACGGTAACGAAAGATCTTTCATCAAAGCTCTTAGGGTCCACCACGGTGCAGTTGACGTTGGTGAAAATCTTGAACTCGTCGGCCACACGCAAGTCATAGCCATAGGAAGACAGGCCGTAAGAGATCACTCCCTCCCTTACCTGCTTCTCGGAAAAGGGGTTAATCATGTCTTTCTCGATGGCCATCTTGCGGATCCAGCGGTCGCTCTTAAGCATGCAGCTCCTTGAATGCAGTCTTCAGTCGTCGGTCTTCAGTCGTCAGGAAAATCCTTGCGCTTCCGCAGGCCTGCTGGTTTTTTGCTGAAGACTGACGACCGACGACTGACGACTGGAGTACGACTGATCTTACGGGACAACAGCCGCCGTTGACAATCTCTCTTATGTCCCTTAGCATCAATCACTTGGTAGGTTATTCTCAGTTGGGCGGCGAGGGCTTCCAATGATCAAGCTCGACATTATCAACGAAGTGGTGAACAAAACCGGCATCACCAAGACCAAGGCCGAATTGGCCGTCGAAACCGTTTTCGAAAGCATGCGGCGCTCCCTCACCAAGGGCGAACGTATTGAATTGCGGGGCTTTGGCGTGTTTAACGTGCGGCCGCGCAAGACTGGAATCGGGCGCAACCCGCGCACCGGCGCCGAAGTCTCGATCCCGCCCGGCAAGGCGGTGCGCTTCAAGCCCGGCAAGGAGTTGCAGTCAATCGAGTGAGTCTGGGGCGGCCGCCCGCACACAGTCCTGGTCCCAGGCCGTCGGTGTGACCTGCACCGCAAACTCTCCACGCAGCTTCGCTGATCAAAGTTTTCATGTCCGACCTCAATCCCCCACTCCCCGCTCCAGAGACCGCGTATCTGCCCGCAGAAGTGTACGTGGTGCGGCCGCCCAATCCCAGGTACTGGCTGCACATCCTCTTGTTTGTGGCGACCATCTTCACCACGCTGGTAGTGGGCGCCAAGATGGAATTTGATTTCCTGAACAACGCGCCGCCATTCGTGCATGGCGACGAAACTCTGCCGCTGTTTCCCGTAGGCTGGGCGCTGCAGGAGCCTTCGCGCCTCCTGCTCGGCATTCCCTTCTCCGCCACGCTGCTGCTGATTCTTCTGGCGCACGAGATGGGACACTACCTCTACTGCCGCTACTACGGCGTGTACGCCACCCTCCCCTTTTTTATTCCTGCGCCTACTCTCATCGGAACGCTGGGTGCCGTGATTCGGATACGCTCGCCCATCCGTTCGCGCTGCGCGTTATTCGATATCGGGATTGCCGGGCCGATCGCCGGATTTGTAGTCGCGCTGATCGTGCTGGTGATCGCCATGAACCATTCCCGCGTCATGCCGGGAGTAATGGCGAATTCCGACATCGAGATGGGATATCCGTGGATCTTCCATCTGCTATGGACGGTGCTTCCGCTGGCCGACGTACATGGCGGGTCTTCGGCGCTGCAGGATATCTATTTTCATCCCACTGCGGTTGCGGCCTGGGTGGGAATGTTTGCCACCGCGTTGAATCTCCTCCCCGGCGGTCAACTGGATGGCGGGCATATTGTTTTTGCACTTAGTCCGCGGGCCCATCGCATCGTGTCCAGGCTGACCATTCTGGCGCTGATTCCCATGGCATTTTATTTCTGGGCGGGCTGGCTGCTGTGGGCGGTCCTGCTGCGCATCAGCGGCATGCGGCATCCCATGGTGGAAGAATGGCCCGGCGTGACCCCGGGGCGGCGCTGGCTGGCGGGATTCGCTTTGCTGATGATGGTGGTTACGCTGACGCCCGCGCCGTTCGCGCACAGTTCGTTGTTACAGGTGGTGCGCGCTATACGCGGACAATGATTTCGTAGCGCCGGCGGGACGCCGGCGCTACCAAAACTAATCTTCCACCACCCTTGCGGTCATCTCGACCGAGGGCTCACCACCCGCGATTTCCTGGGCCACGATCAACTGTCGCGCTTCCACCCTTATCTTAGGCAGGTGAAAGTAAAAGAGAACAGCCGCGCCAATGCAGGCCACGGCACCGACAGAAACGGTAAAAGTAGCTCCCAGATGTTCCGCCGATGCTCCTGCAAAAAGAGATCCGAACGGCGCCATCCCCATGAACATCATGGTGTACATCGCCATCACGCGGCCACGCAGGTGGTCAGGCACCATGGCCTGAATCAGCGTGTTGGACGACGACATTTCGCAGCATCATGCAGAATCCCACCGGAAGCAGCAGCGCAGCCGAGAGCCAGAAGTAGCGCGAGAACGAAAACAGCACCAGGCTGAGCCCGAAGCCGCCGCACGAAAATGCAACCCAGCGGCCCAGTCCCAGCACACCGGAGCGCGTGGCCAGCGTAAGGGCTCCCAGCATCGCGCCCACCCCCGTTGCTCCCATCAGGATTCCCAGGCCGCGGGCCCCGCCGTGCAGAATCTGGTCCGCAAAAACGGGCATGAGCACGGTGTAAGGCATGGCCACCAGACTCACCAGTCCCAGCAGAAGCAGCAGGGCGCGTATGGGCGCGGTGTGGCGGGCGAAGCGATAGCCTTCGATCAAGTGGGCCAGGGCGGGACCGCGCGGCGCCAGGCTCGCCGGACGGGCGACCCGCATCAGCAGCAAACCCGTGATGACCGCAATGTAGCTTAGAGAATTCGCCAGAAAGCACCAGCCTTCGCCGATCCTGGCGACGAGAATCCCGGCGATGGCGGGCCCGATGATTCGCGCCCCGTTGAACATGGAAGAGTTCAGGGCGATGGCATTCATCAGGTCCTCCTTGCCCACCATGTCCACCAGGAACGATTGCCGCGCCGGAATGTCGAAGGCGTTGACCACACCCAGAAGCGCCGCCAACACGAAGATGTGCCACACCCGTATGAGATGAGTAAGGGTAAGAGTGGCAAAGACCAGGGCCAGAATCATGGAGGAAATCTGGGTCCCGATCACGACCCGCTGGCGATTGAAGCGGTCGGCCACGATGCCGCCCACCGGGGCCACCAGAAATACCGGAATCTGACTGGCGAATCCCGCCGCCCCCAGCAACAGCGCAGATCCGGTCAGGCGATAAACCAGCCATGACTCTGCAATACTTTGCATCCAGGTACCGATCAGCGAGATCAGTTGTCCGCTGAAGAAAAGCTGGAAGTTACGGTGGCGCAAGGCACGGAGAGTTGCGGGCCGCCACGCCGTCTTCTGTACCGTTGGTCCGGAGTTCACCGTCATTCCCCGTTTGATCCGCTGGAAGTACCCTTGTCGATCACTTTCAGTCCGGCTGTCTGGATGCTGCCGGCAACTTTTGGAGACGATTCAGCCGGCGTCGCCCAAACTGGGATTTCGACTGGCGACGGCAACTTCTGGCTTCCGCCCGGCCCCGCCGTAGAGTAAAGTATTCGATGTTCGACGTCGGGTTGTCCGGGAGTTTCCGACATGTTTGGCTAGTATAGAGGCTGGGCACTCGTTGACCCTGGAATTTCCCGCGTGCGCGGAGAGAAATTCCCCTCGGTGTCGCCTCCTGCAAAACCATTCTGATGTTGGAATGCCGGTCCATCGGAGAGACCATGAGCACGGTTCAGGTAAACCTTGAGCGCCGCGCGTCACAACGTTTTGACTTTCAGCTTCCCGTTGCCGTGCGCTTGTCCGGTACCGATCGCGAGGGTTGCGGTTTTACCCAGGACTTGAGCGGACGCGGAGCATTTTTCTACACCGATTTCGAGGTCGCCGAAGGCGACGCGGTGGAACTCACTCTCATGATGCCCGCCGAAATCACTCTGACCGAAAACATGCGAGTCCGCTGCCGCGGACGCGTCACCCGGGTCCTGCCGGTGGAACGAAAATTCGGAGTGGCGGTGCATCTGGAGGGATACGAGTATCTCTCCGCGACCGAGAGCGCAGCTCAGGCTTCGGCCAGTTTCCCCCGGGTTTCCGGCGGACATAACCGCGATCAGGACCGCAAAGCCCCTGCCCTCTCCGACCCGCCCGCCGTCGCCGTAGAGGGCTAAGGAGCGGACGGCGACCTTCGCGCCGGTCCGTAAGGCCAGGCCCGGCAAGGGTTGCGGGGTGCGGTTTTTCCACGGTTTTACTCCTTCCCAATCCCGCCTTTTTTGCATAGAATGTCACCTACCGATGGAAGAGCGGCTTCCGATTCCTCCTGACTTTGTGTCCCCCAGCAACGATTATCAACAGTAGTGTGCGTTTCGCATGGCAGATTCGAATTTCCCCGGGGAAGTTTAATGAGTTACGGAAGTCACTTGGCGTAGCCCTTTTATCTCAATAACATACTGAAACAAGAAACAGAGTGATGCCAATGCAGGGTGTAGCGGTAACGCTTCTGACCGAAGACCGGGAACGGCTGTCGGTGCTCCAGCATCGTCTGGAAGGCACCGGAATGGGCCGCAACGTTTTCAGTCACGTGGGCTTTCCCACCAGTCCCACGGACCCGGTGCTGCGTCAGATTCAGGATGTCCGGTCAGAAATCGTTATCGTCGATATTGACGCGCACAATCCCACCCGAGCCATCAGCGCAATCGAACTGATTCAGGCCAACACCAGCGAAATTGCAATTTTTGCCGTCGGCGAACTGAGCCATCCGCCCACTATCGTGGCCGCGATGCGTGCCGGCGCCGGTGAATTCCTGGAACGCGAAGCGACCTCGGAGGCCCTGATCGAGGCCTTCACCCGCTTTGCCGCCTCCCGCGGCAAGGGCCGCACTGCCTCGGGGCGTGCACGCATCTTCACCGTGATGAATTCCAAGGGAGGAGCGGGCGGCACCACCGTTGCCGTCAACACCGCCATCGCCCTGCAGGAAACCGTGGGTGGAGTCTTGCTCGTGGATTTTGCTCCGCTGGGACATTGCGCTCTTCATCTCAATGTACGGCCCACGTTCGGAGTGGTGGATGCACTGCAAAACCTGCACCGTCTCGATGCTTCGCTGCTCGAAGGTTTGATGACCCAGTGCAAAGGCGGACTGCAATTGCTGGCCGGTCCGCAACAGCCCCAGGGACTGGCGCCGACGGCAGCGGAACTGGCGCGCCTCTTCGATTTGCTGGTGGCCCACTTCCGTTATGTCTTGGTGGACTGCTCGGGCCGTGTGGACCAGACGGCGCGGTCGCTCTGTGATAACTCGAACGCGGTCCTGCTGGTGGCCCAGGCGGACGTGGTTTCGCTGTGGAGCGCCAGCCGCATACGAGCGTTTCTGGAAGAAGGCGGCACCCGCGACCGGGTTCGAATCGTCCTCAATCGCTACAAGAAAATTCCCGGCTTTACCGATGAGGACGTGGAAAAAGCCACCAGTTGCAAGCTGCTCTGGAAGATTCCCAATAACTACCAGTCGATTGCGCCTGCCATCGACAAGGGAGTTCCAGTGGCCATGCACGAAAACACCGACATCGGCCGTTCGTTCCGCTCCTTGGCCTCAGCCCTGGCCCACGCTTCCCCAACCGCCGAGGGCTCATTGGATTTGTCGTATCACGACGAGAAGGCTGATCCTTCCAAGAAGCCAGCCGGCCGGCTTTTGATCTCGCCCTTGCGCGCGGGACAATAACTCGTTGCGGTAGGTTCGTTTTCGTGACCAGACTGTCCAAATACCGTGTACTCATTTCCGGCATCCTTTCTCCCCTCGCCGCCGTGCTCTTGTATGTGGTCGTGTATGGAGTCCTGACTCGTAATAGTACCGACCTCGAAAAAGATTGGCTCTTTCGTCTTTCCCTGTCCACGTTGGCGATGACGGTGCCGTTTCTCGTCACCCTGGCTTTGGCGATGAAAGACCGCCGCCGCCACACTTTTTCAATGGGTGGAAAAGTAGGTCTGGCCATCGCAGTTCTCTCGCTGGGCCTCGCGTGGAAGCCGGTGAGCGACGGCATCCTGCGCTCCAGGCAATCCAGAAACCTTGCCCTGCGGGGCGTGGCCGCGCCGCTCTTCGATACCCCGGACCTTTTGGGAAAAAGTCAGAGCCTGGGCGATCAGAAAGGCAAAGTCGTGCTGGTCAATATCTGGGCGACCTGGTGCGGTCCCTGCCGGCAGGAGATGCCGAAGCTTGACCGGTTATATCGTGACCGGCAGAGTCAAGGGTTCATTGTGTTCGGACTCTCGGACGAGAGCGTCGATCAACAGCGAAAATTCCTGGAACGCGTCCCGGTCAGTTATCCGCTTCTCACAATCAGCGGAAGCGTACCCAGCCTGTATCGCGACATTGCGCGCTACCCCGCGATTTTCCTGATCGATCGTCAGGGGCGGCTCCAGCCCGCGCCGGGCCCGGACCAGCCTTTCGCGAAAGTTGAAGCCGCCGTCGATGCTCTCCTCGCGACCGGTTCCTGATTTTGCTCTCCGCGCCGGAGTCCACTTCGTACTCATCATGGTCGCGAGCCGGGGCCTCGCATTTGAAACACATACAGCGAGTGGTCGAGTATTCTGACCGGCTTCTGATGCAGCAGCCAGCGGTATCTCTCCGGCTCGGCCAGGTACTGTCCGGAAAGATTGGTTGCGCTCACCACCACCGTACCGGAAACATCTTTGTCTCCGCCGAAGAAATCAGACTGGATTCCGTACAACCGGGGATCGACGCTGCCAAAATACGACAGCGAGATGCGTTCGCCAGGATGGTCACGTTGATAATCTCTTAAGGCAAGCAGTCCCTGCCCCCAATCCAGGTTGCTGTCGGTCAGCAGGCGAAAGCTTTCTGCCGACCGGACGAATGGCGTGAAGTACGAAAGATAACCCGGGGCGAAGCGCAGCGCGTCAGCCGCATTCAGCGTCGCCAGCAAGATCAAGAGCGCGGCCGCCGCAGGCTTATGCCGGGCCCATTCCCAAGCCGCCGTCGCAAATAAAATGGCGAAGGGATACATGGGCAACACGTGGCGCTCTCCCAGGTTGAAGCGGGCGAAAATCGCCATCGCCATGTAGAGCGCGGGAAATGACGCCATGATCCAGAGGTCCGGCGGGACGCGTACTTTTCTTCTTAGGGCAATCGCGAGGCCAGTCAAAGACAGGCCTAGCACAATCGTCGGCCACTTCAGCAGAATCACGGCCGGGTAATAAAGTTTCCATCCCCCGCGACTCGAAACTTCTCCCAGAAAGAATGCCGGTTGACCCTGGCGGTTGTGCCGGACCAGTTCACGGAAGCCTTCAACGTATTCTCCGGCCGGAATAAGGACGCTGTAGTTTCTGCCACGCACCGGCTTCACAATCGGCTGGTTCCAGTTGGGAAAGGTGGCGGTCAAAGTGCCATCTTTGACGGTGAGATGGGCCACATGAAAAAAGTATCCTGCCCAGACCACCACGAATGCGAGCACGAGGGCCGCAGCGGTCTTGCCCCAGTTCCACTTCGCGGGCGAGTGGATCACTTTGTCCGCGCCCAGGAGAAGCATCCATAACAAAGCCAGCACGAACATGGGCGCCGTAGAAAACTTGGCCAGAAGCATCAGGCCGAACACAAGTCCGAGCCCGCACGTGCTTCTCCAGTTCGGCTGCCGCCGCCAGCGCACCAGGGCCCAGGCCGAGGCGAAAATAAACAGCGTGGCGGCGCCGTCGGTGGTGGTGATCGAAAAATGAGTAATCAGCGAAGGCGAGAAGGCGAACAGGGCAAGGGCGAAATTTGCCGCAGTCCGGGAAAACAACCGGTCAGCGGCCAGCCATACCAACCAGGCCAAGGCCAGTCCCAGCAGGACATTCATGGCCCGGGCCCGCCATGCCAGAGAGATTGGATCGGGCGCAATGCGGTTAACGCGAAAAGAATCCGGCAACTGCTGTATTTCGACTTGCCACTTCGGTCCGATGAGCGGAAGCGTGCACCACAGGCGGGCCAGCGGTGGATGATCGTTGTATTGTTCGAATCGTCCGTAACGCCAGGCATTCAATCCTTCCGCGATGTGCACCGGCTCATCGTAGGTCAGCGATTGAGTACGGATGAACCAGGCGCATTGCGCCACGTAGAGGAATGCCAGCAGCGACGGAAGAAGCCACCGCAGTCTCGTTGCCGGAAGAGCTTTCGGCGCGGGTGCAGGAGGCATGGGTTGAGCCATTTGCGGACGAGTCATTCTGGGCCCGCCGCGGTCGCGGGAGTTCACTTTACTTCAGCACGGAGGAAAGTTCCACCGCCGCACACGTGGGGACAGCCGCCCTCGGCTGTCCGGCGGAGTAAGGCTCCGCCGTTTTGCTTTCGGCAACAATGCGGTCGAGCTTCGCTCGACTGGACAGCCGTGGGCGGCTGTCCCCACGCGAGCCGTTGTCATCCTACTCCGGCTGCTAGACTGGGAAGCTGGTATGGACAAATCGTCCGTCACTCGGCCGTGGAACGCCGGCTCGCTGCTGATCGTGGGTCTGGGTTCGGGAATCCTTGCGGGCCTGGTTGAAGGTACGGGGCTGCTGTTTTTCCAGCGCCTCAATTGGGCGCGCTGGGGCCCGATGATCCACGTGTCCGGGGAGATCCTTTGGATTTCTCCCATCGTTGATGTCATTCTCTTCCTGTCCCTGGCGCTGATCTGCAGCGTCGTTGCTCGTCTCGCGCCTCGCCTTCCCGCAATTCGAGTGCTGGTCTTTCTGCTGACATTCTTCAGCGTCTATGACTGGCTCACCCTGACTGGCCGGCTCTACCACCGCGCCTGCTTTTTGCTGGCGTTGGGCGTCGCCGTGGCCTTCGCTCGCTGGTGCGGCAAGCGGGAAAATACATTCCTGCGATTCTGGAAAAAAACCACGCCATGGATAGTTGTGGGGTGGATCGTCGCGTTCAGCGGCCTTCAAGGCGGCAAGTGGCTGGATGAGCGGAACGCGGTGGCGCATCTTCCAGCGGCCGCGCCGGGCGCACCCAACGTGCTGGTGATTGTGATGGACACGCTGCGGGCCGATCATCTCTCCGCTTACGGCTACGCCCGGCCGACCAGCCCGAATTTTGACCGTCTGGCGCAGCAAGGAGTCCTGTTTGAGAACGCGGTCTCCACCACTTCGTGGAGCCTGCCCTCACACGTTTCCCTCTTGACCGGCCGTTACCAGTTCCAGCATGGGATCGGAAACGTGCAGCCGGCGCCCTGGCTGGGATGGGGCCGCACAGGCCTGGGCGGATTCACGACGCTCGGAGAAGTGCTGGAGCAACGCGGTTATCGCACGGGAGCATTCTCCGCCAATAGGACCTACTTCAGCACAAGTCTCGGCTTTGGCCGGGGCTTCCAGCATTTCGAAGATTATTTTCATTCGCCCGCGGACATGTTCATTCGCACGCTCTACGGGCGGGAGTTCGCACGCATTTATCTCAACCGCACCGACAAGAGCAAGGTCAAGCGGGCGTTGCGTTTCCTCGGCATGAATTCGATGCTGGACAAGGATTCGGAAGGATCGGGAAATTATGGAGGCGCGCAGGGAGTGCGAAAGCGCGCCGACGTGGTAAACCGCGAACTCCTGCAATGGATTGACCGCCGAGAAAACGACCGCGGAGAAGCGCACCCTTTTTTTGCCTTTCTCAACTATTTCGATGTGCACTATCCCTACGGCGGCCCGCCCACCTATCCCAAGCCGGAGTGGGACCATGGCGGCCGCATCGACGAATACGACGCCAGCGTGAGATACGCCGACGATGCTCTGGGGCGCCTGCTGCAGGCGCTCGACCAGCGCGGGCTCTCACGCCAAATACTCTGGTGATCGTTACCTCCGATCACGGCGAGTCTCTGGGACAGCATGGGCTGACCTATCACGGCCAGGCGCTTTATCGCGAGTTGATCCATGTGCCGCTGCTGATCTGGTATCCGGGACACGTTCCGGCAGTTAAGGTGAAAACACCGGTGACCAATGCTGCGATTCCTGCGACCATCGTGGATATCGTGGGCGCCCGCGCGCAGCCAAACGCTTTTCCCTGTTCCTCACTGAGTCCGCTGTGGCAAACCGGCGGCGGGACGGACTGGCCCGATCCTGTATCCGAGCTGGCGCGCAACGACATTGCGGATAAAGAGGACAGGACTGCGGCAAAGATCGTGCCCACCGCGACCACCGGCTCCATGAAATCCCTGGTCACGCCGCAGTGGCAATTCATCACGCACGAAAGTATGGGCGACCAGCTTTACGATTGGGCACTCGATCCCACAGAGTCCAACAATCTCATTCACTCGCAGGAAGGGCAGTCGGCGGCTGCCGGTTTGAAGTCGCGCCTGGAAGATGTAATGCGACCAGTGAAATAGATTCGTCGGCAGGCCGTTGAACCCTCGGCTATTTCAATCTCGGCAAACAATGTGGTCGCGCTTCGCTCGACTGGACAGCCGAGGGCGGCTGTCCCTACGCGATCGCGGATTGAATTGGAAATTCTGAAATTGAATAAGAGGTAGGTAGCCGTACCTACCTCTTTCGTGGGGTGAACCCCTCAAAGCTGCGACCGGGGTAGGTCGCATATGAGGTTACAGGAGTTGCCTCCAAGTTAGTCTCCAGTGATGACAGTGCGCAATACTGGGAAAATACTAGTGCAAGTCTCCTGAATCACTCAAACATCGGAAAGCCTTGATGCATTGGGGATTAGGTGGCCCGAATTTTCTGTAATTTGTCGGTTCGTTCGTGAGACAATTTCGCCTGGAGGTTCCCCCATGTACTTGCGCCTGGCCTTTTGGACTTTGTCCATGGCATACACCTCCGCCCTCTTCTCCCGCGGCACCAACGGTGCCTCCGCCGGCATCATGCTTTCCGCGGCGGGACTCGGAGCGATCCTCGGCTTCAGCCTGGGCGGCATGTTCGTCAGCCGGCGTACGCGCAAGCGTGGCTGAGCTCAATCTTTCGTCCCACACCTTCGACCTCACCGATAGTACCGAGCAGCGCCGGTTTTGGCCCTCGCCGTTCGGACTCGAACTGTTCGCCCGTAAATCGTCGGCGGGCCGGGGTTGAGTGTAAATCCCTTGTCAATCGTGGCAAAATATCAGGCCGATGAAAATATTGTTGGTAGAAGACTCGCCAGGAGTGCAGAGTGTGATCGTGGCCATACTTGAAAAGGCCGGCCATCTGGTCGCTACCGAGACGAACGGGAATCGGGCGTTCCGACGCTACTGCAAAGAAGGTCCGTATGATCTGGTGCTGACTGACATCGAACACAGAGGCATGAACGGAGTGGAACTGATGCACGCAATCGGCAAGAAAACTCCGAAGCAGCACGTCAAAATCATCACCGGCTGGCCCATCCTGCAAAAACCATTCACACGGAAACAGTTGCTGGACTTCATTGAGATCCCGTAACTGTACACTCCGCTCCCCGCTGGCATAAGCGCCTATTACATGAATTCAGTACCGTTCCAGTGGTTTGATCCCCTTGGATTCCACGCACTCATAGGCGCGCCCTGCGGCGAGGTTCTTGTGCTCCTCGGTCGCGCCGTTGGGCCAGTCGATCACCAACCGGTCAATCTTTTCCCGCTTCCCCAAGCCGAAGGTAAGCGGCAGTTCCGACTGCGACAGATAGCTTGATC
This sequence comes from Terriglobia bacterium, assembly GCA_963797385.1. GTDB lineage: Bacteria > Acidobacteriota > Terriglobia > Terriglobales > Acidobacteriaceae > JAIQFF01. The sequence continues at coordinate 133,031 of CAWCPY010000006.1, read as the reverse complement.
CACCTTTCACCAGTCGCGACTGACTGGTATCACCATGAAAAATACGCACGCGGGCCCCGATGGCGTCGCGGTTCGATTTGGTGCCGACCAGCCGAAGGCGAATGCTCTTGTTGCCGCCGGCCTGGTCGTTGCGAAAAAGATAGGCGGGGCCGTTGTTGGTGGTCATCAGCAGATCGAGATCGCCGTCGCGATCAAAATCTCCATAAGCCAGTCCGCGCCCTACCTTGGGCTGCGTGAAACCGCCGCCGATTTCTCCGGCCACGTCGCGGAACTTTCCCTTCCCATCGTTCAGAAACAACTGCGGCGCCTGGGCGTAGCCGACTCCACGCACGTTGCGCACGGTATCGTCGATGTGTCCGTTGACCACCGCCAGGTCGAGCCAGCCATCGAGATCGGCGTCCAGAAATACGCAGCCGAATCCCAGCCTGTCCTTTGAGGCCAGCCCTACTCCGTCCTGGGTGGCTACGTCCACGTAGTTTCCGTCGCCGGACGCCCGGTAGAGGCCAATCATTTCGTTGTCGAAGTTGGTGATGGCCATGCCGGGCGTTCCTGAGTTATTGAAATCGGCCACGTCCACGCCCATTCCGGCGCGGGCTTTGCCCTCCGCGCTGAACGCGATTCCAGCCTCCACAGCAACATCCTTAAACGTACCATTGCGCTGGTTGCGGTAGAGCTTGTTGGGTTGCGTGTCATTGGCCACCAGCAGGTCGGGCCAGCCATCCTGATCGTAGTCGAGCAGGGCGACGCCCAGTGACTTCGAACTGCTGTCGAAAATTCCGCTGGTGGGAGTGACGTCTTCAAATTTTCCGTTTCCCAGATTGTGGAACAGCCAGCAGGTTTCACCGCGGTAAGCTTCGGGGGTGCAATAGGATTTATTTTTTCCGTCGAGACTGCAGAAGACGTCATGCTCGGGAGACCACTTCACGTAATTGCAGACAAACAAATCCAGCAGGCCGTCGCGATCGAAATCGAACCAGAGGGCGGAGGTGCTGAAAGCATGCCGGCCGCCGAGTCCGCTGGCCTTGGTGACGTCGCGAAAGCTGCCCTTGCCGGTGTTCTTGAACAGAACATTCTGTCCCACGCATGTGACCAGGATGTCGGGATAGCCGTCGTTGTCATAGTCACCGACCGCCACACCCATGCTGTACATCTCGAGGTCGAGGCCGGCGGCGTGCGTGACATCAGAAAAGGTGCCGTCACGGTTGTTGTGATAGAGCTTCAGCGTACTGCGCTGGCGCTTGTGGCCGGGCCAGTCCATGCCGTTGATCAGCAGAATGTCCTGCCAGCCGTCGCCGTCGTAATCCAGAAAGGCGCAACCTGCGCCCAGAGTCTCCGGAAGCAACTTACCGCCGTAGGCACCGCTGTTGTGGCGGAATTGTATGCCGGCATCTGCGGTCACATCGACCAGGCGAAAGCCGGGAGCGGAGGGCGCCGCGAACGCATCCAGCAGCAATCCTGAAGTGGAAGCCAGGCCCGCCATACCGCACAAAAAGTGACGCCGGTTCACGGAAGATTTACCAGCCCGTTGCGGATTGCGTAAACCACCAGTTCGGCGGTCTTGTGGATTCCCAGCGCGTCCATGATGTTGGCGCGATGCACCGCCACGGTGTTGGCGCTGAGATCGAGCACCGTGGCAATCTCTTTGTTGGATTTGCCTTCGACAATCATCTGCAGGATTTCAAGTTCGCGCGGGGTGAGATGTTCGCCGCGGTCACCTTTGAGGGTTTCGGGACGACCGAGCTGGGAGTCCAGCACGGTTTCTCCCGCCACCACCCGGCGGATCGCCGCTCCCAGTTCCAGGTCCACGGCATTTTTCAGGACGTATCCCCGCGCGCCCGCATCCAGGGCCTGACGCACCAGGGTTTCCTCGGGATGCATGCTGAGCATGAGCACCAGGGTTTGGGGCTGCTGCTCGAGAATCTTACGGGTGGCAAGCAGACCGTTCATGTTCGGCATGGCACAATCCATCACCACCACATTCGGCTTGAGTTCGTGCGCCAGGCGAACGGCTTCGACGCCGTCGGCGGCTTCACCGGTCACCTCGATGTCGGGCTCGTCTTCCAGAATGCGCCGGAAGCCTCGCCGCACCAGGCTGTGGTCATCCACCAGAAGGACAGAGATTTTATCCGGCATGTGACTCCAGCTTTTCTCCTACTTTTTCCGCCATATTCTCCCGGGGGACGGTCAGCCGAACCAGAGTGCCATTCGGTTGGGGCCGGATAAATTCGATGGCGCCGCCCAACAGTTGCGCACGCTCCCGCATCGCCACCAGTCCAATTCCCTGCCGCACGGACTGCGCCACGAATCCGCTGCCGTGATCTTCTACTTCCAGCTCCAGAGTGCGGGGCAAATAACGCAATCGTACCCACGCTTCCCGGGCCCCGGAGTGCCGGGTCACGTTGTTCAACGCCTCCTGCACTACGCGATATACATGAATAGCAGCATTTCCGTCCACGGGATAGGCCGCGCCCGATTTCTCATAGGATATGTGAATGCCCGCCTGCCGTTCCACCACCGGCAAATACCAGTCCAGCGTGCTCTCGAGACCGGTCTCATCCAGCATGACCGGATGCAGTGCTTGCGAGAGACTGCGCACTTTGTCCAGCGTGGACTGTGCGATCTCGGCCACTTCGCGCAACTCGGTGCGCAAAGTTGAACCTTCCGGCACCTGGTTTCCCGCACGGGACAACATGGCGCCCACCGCGGTCAGTATCTGCCCGAACTCGTCGTGCAGCTCGCGCGAAACGTGCCGCAAGGTGGACTCCTGCGTCGAAATCAGCTTCTGCGCCAGCTCGCTGCGCTGGGCGGAGAGCGCGGCCAGTTGCGCAAACAACTGCCGGTTGGAACGGATCGAATAAAGTCCGGTCAGCAGGACGGCCACCAGCGTGAGGGTAAGAAACAGATAGACCTGGCGCTGCACCCGGTCATAAATCTCGGCGATGCGCAGGGCGGCCTGCTCCTCGCTTTCGTTATTTTGTACCAGCAGGCGCGCCACTGCCGTACTCAGCGCCGCCTGTCGCGCCTGCAACGAAAGCTGGATCTGGCTCCGCGCCTCGCCGGGCTTGCCGTTCGCCGCCAGCGCGAAGGTACGATCGACCGCATCCCAGAACTGGGCCATGGAGTTTTTCAGATACTGACGCTGTTCCGGCGTACGGTCGGCAACCGCCACCTGCTCCTCCTTCGCCAGAGCGTCGTTCAAGTCGGACCGCACTCGCTGGAATTGCGCCGTCCACGCGGTCAGGGGATAAGGCTCGTTGTTGTCCAGCATGTCCCGCATGGCCAGCGCCAGAGTATTGAGGTCATTTTGAATGCGCAGCAACTGCAGGGAGTCCTTGCGGTTGCGGTCCACCAGGTTGTTCTGCAATTCCCGCAGGCCGGAGATTTGCCGGGTGATGTATCCCGAATAAGCCACCACGGCGGCCAGGGTAATGATCAGCCCCAAGACAAGTCCCGGAGTAGGAGACCGATGAGGCGCATGTGGGCGCGGCACGCACCGAGGATACAACGCGCTGGCGTGAAGTGCCACTGCGGGAAGCAATTGGCCGCGCCCTGTCATCCTGAGCGTAGAAACAGCTTCGCTTCGCGAAGCTGTTTCGGAGTCGAAGGACCCCTACCAGTCCTGCGAATTAGAAAGCCACGCATCGATGCTTCGGAGAGATCGAAGTAACACCGCGCAAAATTCCGGCGTCGCCGCTGCTATAGGGGTCCTTCGACTCCATGGAAAGTTCGCAAGCGAACTTTCCACTGCGCTCAGGATGACAGATGAATTTTATTTTTGGACGGGAGTGTCCAGGTCCTGGGGAAACGATTTCAAGGCGACGTCGCGGGACTTTGCCGAGGTCTTTTTGTTTGCGTCCGTGGTGTTTTGTATCAGCGTGCCTTTAAGCAGGTAGTAGGCTTCGTCTCCGGGATTCTTTCCCGGGCCACGTTCGACCGTGCCCTTGAAGTCGTACCACACACCATGAACCGTCTGGGTGGTGAAGCTCAAGTTCTTGCCCTCGAGTTTCCCTCCTTTGAAGAACAGGTCGAGAAACTCTCCCCGGTCGCTTTCCAGGTCGCCGTAGCGGGAGATGAAGCCGGTCACGCGGCCCTTGTCTTCGACGGTGAGTTGTACAAATTCGCCGTCCTGCAAAAAAGAGTACATGCCGGAATAGTCGTCGGCGGGTTTCTCAGCGGGCGGACTGGGCGCGGCATTCTGCCCGCTCGAAAGCATGCAAGTTAGCAGCATGGCGGCAAGGACGCAGTAGAGTCTGGCCATGTGCGTATTAAAGCATGGAAAGCAGAAGTAGTGGGATAACCCATGCCCAGTGTGGCGCGGGCGCCCTCGCCCGCGCTCTTCCGGACGGGCGGGACGCCCGTCCTCCCTTCATGAACTGATCAGTATCTACTGCCCGAAACGCACGCTATAATTAGCGTTTGGCGCGATGTGGTCCACTCGATGAAGCCAGCCTCGGTGCTCCTGGAACCCTCGTCAGAATCAACGTCCGCAGCCACGCCTGCACCGGCGTTTCTGGTCGATCTGCCGCCCTGGCATACGGTCTTCCTGCGCAACCTGTCAGACCTGTTTCGTCGCCCGAAAGATTCGTCTCTTCACCTGTATTCGCGCCCCGGCTCATTCTGGCCGGATGTTTTCGTCACGTCCCGTCTGCCGTGGAGCCGTTTTGCGCAGTCGGCAATTTGCCATGTCGCGTTCATCGTGATGTTGTGGGGATGGGTGCAGTTCTGGCCGCAAAGGCCCCAGGTGCTGGAGCGTCCGGTTTTCAATCGTGCCGACGTGATCTATTACGCTCCCTCTGAGTATCTTCCACCGCTCGATACCGGCGGCGCGCGGAGACCGCTTCCGCAAAAAGGCGAACCGGAGCACGCCCCGCAACCCATCATTTCAGTGCCGGCGGAGGCGGACAATCGCACCCAGACGATCGTCACCCCGTCCGACATCAAGTTGAATCATGATGTGCCCATGCCCAATATCGTGGCCTGGTCGCAGACTCCGGCCCAGCCTGCTGTGCCGCTCGCAGCCACCACGGCGGCCAACAAACTGAGGTTGCCCGAGATGCCTGTCACCGCGGTCGCGCCGGCACCGGAAACCATGCCGTCCAACCGGCAGCGGGCACCCATGCTCTCCCCGACCGCAGTAGCCCCTGCCCCGGAAGTGGACGCGGAATCCTCCCGCACTCTGCGCGCCCCTCAGGCAGCGGTGGTCCAACCGCCTCCCATGCTGGACGCGGCGTCGGCACGCCAATTGGGAGACATCACCATAGGGCACGCGCCGGTGGTTGCGCCCGCGCCGGAATTGCCCGTGGCCGAACAGTACGCCGTGGCTGGCAGGACGCAAGCGGGACTCGGCGGCGGCAGCGCGGGCCCTGCGGTCGTGCCACCGGCTCCTTCAATTCCTGGCAATGCCGGATCGAGTCCCAATGGTCGGATCATCTCCCTCGGAATTCATCCCGCCGCGATGCCTCCCGGAGTGGCCATGCCGGCCGGAAATCGTCGCGGGACCTTTGCCGCCACTCCCGCAGGCAAGGCCGGCGCGCCGGGAACTCCTGATATTGCCGCCGGTACAAACCCCGGCAGCGGCAGTGGAAGCGGCAAGAATCGTGAGGGGGTTCCTTCCGGCCTGATGGTCGGCGCAGGTCCAGACAACCAGAACCGCTCGGCGGTAGCCGGACCGGGGAATGGAACTGGGGGTGGCACTGCAGGGACCCAGAGTCCGGAGAACTCCCGCCTGATGGCCGATGCCACGCCGCCGCGGGTTTCCTCGACTCCACCTCATTCGTTGTCGGAAGTTGACAGAGACAAAGCTACCGACGTCGATCGGTGGATTTTTGGCGACAAAAAGTTTTACGCCATGACTCTGAACATGCCCAACCTGAATTCCGCAGGCGGCAGCTGGGTCATTCGCTTCGCCGAGCTCAACCCAAATGAAGCCAAGGGCGACCTGACTGCGCCTGAGGCAACGCGAAAAGTTGACCCCGCCTATCCGCTGGAATTGATGCGCCGCAACGTGCATGGCACAGTTACGCTCTACGCCGTCATCCGCAACGATGGCTCGGTGAGCGATGTACGGGTCCTGCGCGGGGTAGACGACCAGCTCGACCAGTTCGCGCGCACCGCCCTCGCCCACTGGCACTTTCGTCCCGCCACCAAGAACGGCGCTCCGGTTGACCTCGAAGCCGTGGTGATGATTCCCTTCAAGCCGGTGCGCCTCAAGACCAGCTTCTAGAGGCTGACCCGCCGGATGCTTTCCGATTGGCTCGCTCTCCGGAAGCCTGACCTCGCACGAGAGCGGGCTCGCATAGTCTCTTGCCCATCGCTTGCAGATGCATTGTTCCTAGCCGATCGGTGGATTCGCAGGGCTACGGGCCTATCACTACTTTTCCGCGAGCGCGCCATTCTCCCAGATATCGAACGGCCTCACCGACCTCACTTAAGCTGTAACACCTGTCGATGACCGGGATCACCTTTCCGTTCGCCATGAGCTCGCGCATGATGGTCAGGTCCTCCGTGATCGGTCTCGCCAGAAACGTGACCATCTTCTGGCTCATCAACCGCGACCACACAAAAGCTGAAATCAAACGCGCCAAAATACCGATCATTCTCCGGCCGGTCCGCTCTCCGACCATGATGAGCATCCCCGTCGGCGTTAAGACGCGCCTGCACGATGACAAGGGATGGTTTCCAATGCAGTCGAAAATCAGATCGTAGCGTTTCCCGCCTTGAGTGAAATCATCCTGGGTGTAATCAATGACGTGATTTGCGCCGATGGAGCGGACCATTTCCACATTCCTGGTACTGCATACGCCGGTGACTTCTGCGCCGAACGATTTGGCGACCTGCACCGCGAACGTGCCCACGCCCCCCGACGCACCGTTAATCAAGACCTTGTGCCCCGCGTGAATCTTTCCATTGTCGCGAAGCCCCTGCAATGCGGTGAACGCCGCCACCGGCGCAGAAGCGGCTTGCTCAAACGAAAGTTTCTCCGGCTTCATGACCAATGCGGACTGGTGAGCACAGGCATATTCGGCAAAAGCCCCCTGAGGGATCCAGACTCTGAGAGCCGAAGCTTGCGGGTCACGGATACAAGCACCGAACACGCTGTCGCCGGGTTTGAACTGGGCTACGTTCCTGCCCACTGCTTCGACGTGTCCGGCCACATCAATGCCCAGTCGCGCGGCCTTTGGTTTGAGCAGCCCGGTCACCAGGCGACCGCCGCCTTTCATCAGGCCCTCGTCAAGCGGATTGACGGAAGCCGCGCGGACTTTTATCAGGACTTCATCGTCCCTGGGAACAGGCCTTTCGATGTCCTTGATCTGGAGAACGTCCGGGGGGCCGTATCGGCTATAGACGGCGGCTTTCATTTTGGGTCGTCAGCCATGAAGGTTTGCAGCGGGCCCAGAATCCGGGGCCACCTGATTGCCCAGCGACGCTCCGCAGTACGGGCAATAGACATCATTTGCGCCGACCAGGCGCTGGCATTGCGGGCAGCTCGGGCTCAGTTTGTAGCTGCAGCGAGGGCAGAAGTTGAATCCCGTCTGCACGGCAGAGCCGCACTGTGGACAGGCGCCCCGCAGCGATTGCCGCAATAAGAAGTAAAGAATGATGCCCAGGGCGTTGGGAATAATAACGGCCATGATCGTCCAGAGTGTAGGGCTCATGCCGCGGCGTTTGGCGTCGCGATTTATGTAGCCGATGAGCAGCAGATAGCAGCCCCCGCCCAGGCCAGCCCCTAGACCCATCAGCGCTCGTCCCCAGGCCGGCGGCGCGCCCGAGTGTCGTGGCAGCACAACATTGAAGAAGACCTGGGCAGCGACAAATGCGATCCCCGCGAGCGCCCACGCCCACAACGGAACAATCCTGATCTCCGCCGTCAATCCAGTTCGATTTTCGTTTCTTAGTTGCATAAATTTGTCCGCCTTGTCACTGCTATTACCGCGACTGCTCGCCGTTGCTCGTGAGGTGCGTGCCCCGAGCCATCAACAGCACGCTTACCACCAGCGCCGGCGCGATGAAAAAAGCCACGAAGCCGGTTTGCCAGACCAGGGTCGAGACTCCGGCCCGTTCACCTATCCAGGCAAAGAGCCGCCACAGGAAGGGGACGGTGAGCGTCGCAGAAAGGCCCACGCCCAGGCACGCCATCCCCACCAGCCACATGCGTTCCCGCGTCTCGCGCAGCCTGCTGGCGTGGAAGCGCACCCGCATCTGCGTGGCCCGCACCAGGCGGGCGTCGGCAGCGAGCGGCAGCGAGCGCAGAGTAAGAACCACGCCGTTTGCTGCCTCCGCATAGTGGCGGCATTCTTCGCATTCATTGATATGCGCCCGCAGCCAGGCCTGCTGCGATTCCGGCAGACCTTCACCCAGAGCAATCAGTTCGCGTGCCTCGTCATGTTCATTCCGCGTCATGCCTGTGCTCCCTTCAGCCTCGACATCAGCATGTTCAATCCGCGATACAGCCGCGACTTCACCGTACCCAGCGGCGCCCCGGTCACCGCGGCAATCTCGTCCAAAGCCAGTCCTTCCTGAAAGCGAAGCATCACCGCCTCGCGATATTCGGCCGGGATGCTCACCAGCGCCGCGCCGATGCGGTCGGCCTGCTCGTGCTGCTGCACCACTTCCCACGCCATGGGCCCGGTGTCTGCCGGTTCGAAGGGTGCGTGCTCTTCGTTTTCCATTAACCCATCCAGGCTGACCGGGCTTTTCTTGCGCAGATAATCGATGGTCAGGTTTCTCGCCACGGCGAAGAGCCAGGTACTGAATTCGTGCCGGCCGTCATACTGATGGCCGCGTTCCAGCACTCGAATCCAGGTTTCCTGGAAGAGGTCCTCGGCCAGTTCGCGATTTCCCGAGAGGTAGATCAAATAACGCAGAAGGCGGTGCTGATATTGCTCGATGAGGCGGTCCAGCAAGTCGGGATCTCGCCGGCGAAGACCGCGAGCAATGGCGCTGGTCTCGGATTCCATCGTGTTCACTGAACAATAAGCTAGGGCGTTCATGCTACCGGGATATACGGGCGAGGCGCCAGGAAAGATGCAGGGATGGAAGAATTTCTCCTACGGGGCTTTGAGCTATTCAGGTTCAGCCAGATATTCGATTTGCCACGACTTCAGTCCGGAGTGGCACCGGGGCCCGAAGGCCGCTACCCTGGAAGGCACAAATAATGGCATCATTTGATGCTATAATAAGTGCCTGGAGTCTCTATGCGAACAACGGTTGCGCTGGATGACGATTTGGTACGCATGGCCCAGGAGTTCACCGGGGTGGCGGAGAAAACGGCGCTGATTCGTGAAGCTCTCAAAGCCCTCATCGAACGGGAAAGCGCTCGCAGATTGGCGTCCCTCGGAAGCACAATGCCGGGGTTGAAAACTATTCCACGCCGCAGAGGGCGGACGAATTGATTCTCGCGGATACCTCCATATGGATCGATCACTTCCGCTCCGGAAATACGGTGATGCGCAAACATCTTAACCGGGGGCAAGTTGTGATCCATCCTTTCGTCATTGCGGAACTTGCACTTGAATCTCTGCAGGACCGAACCACGACGCTCGCTCTGCTGGACCTTTTGCCGCAGGTGCGAATGGCGCAACTGAGCGAAGTGCGCCTGACCATCGAGGCTCGTCGTTTGTATGGCCTGGGCATTGGCCTGATTGACGCACACCTGATCGCTTCCGTCTTGATCAGTCCCCCCACTCTTCTGTGGACCAGAGATCAGCGACTCCGCAAGGCCGCCGAAGGCCTTGGTATACACGCGGGGCTGGCTTAAGGTCGTCGCGGTAGCCTGGGGACAGGCGAACGAGTTATGCTTACTCACCGAAGATCCCGCAGGCAGCCTGGCTCGGTGGCTGGACTGCGGATATAGGCCCCTGTTGTCCCGGCGTTTCCCAGAGCTCAGCGGACGCATTCCGTGGCGGCTTTTTTGGGCTCGCCTTCGTGGCTGAATCACACTGTGTGAGACGTTTCCCGGGGCAGTCCTTCCCGAAACTCTTTGTTAAAGGAGACTTATGAATACATCCCTGATGCCTGATCCAACCTTTTACCCCTCCCCGGGCTCGGCCATGCAAGCCGCGCCGGAACGCATCGCTTATGTCACTATGCTCAACGTCGGCAAGAGCGGGAAGCGGGACGCCATGGGCGTGATTAACGTTGACCCGCGATCCCCGGCGTATGGCCAGTTCGTTGGCCAGGTGGACTTCCCTAACGACGATAATGAGTTGCATCACTTCGGATGGAACGCCTGCAGCGCGTGCCTCTGCCCACAAAACCCGCACCCGCACATGGAGCGTCGTTATCTTGTTGTGCCGGGCATCGCGTCGTCACGCATTCACATCCTGGATACGAAAGCGGACCCTAATCAGCCCAAGATCGTTAAGATCATCGAGCCCGAAGAATTTATCAGGAAGACGGGCTACACCTCGCCCCACACCATTCATTGCGGGCCCGACGGGATCTACGGGAGCGCGCTCGGTTCGGCCAGCGGGGATGGCCCCGGCGGCATCTTCCTCATGGATGCCAACACCTTTGAGCTAAAGGGACCCTGGGAGCAGGATCGTGGCCCGCAGCAACTGGCCTATGACTTCTGGTGGCACCTCGGACACGACACCATGATCACCTCCGAATGGGGCACGCCGAACATGGTGAAGGACGGCATCAACCCGGAGTTGCTGCTGGCCGGAAAGTACGGCCACAAGCTGCATATCTGGGACCTGGACAAGCGCCGTCACCTGCAGGAAATTGATTTGGGCGCGGAGCAACAGATGGTGCTTGAACTTCGGCCCTCGCACGATCCCAAGAAAACTTTTGGATTCGTCGGCGTAGTCGTCTCCCTCAAAGACCTTTCGGCCTCTGTCTGGATGTGGTATCGCGAGGACGGCGGCAAAGGCAGCAAATGGGCGGTCCGCAAGGTGATCGAAATTCCCGCCGAGCCGGCCGATCCGGAAAAGTTGCCGCCGCTGCTCAAGGGCTTCAAGGCGGTGCCGCCCTTGGTCACCGACATCAACCTCTCACTCGACGATCGTTTCCTCTATGTTTCGTGCTGGGGGACGGGCGAGTTCATTCAGTACGACGTCTCCGATCCCGCCAACCCGAAGAAGACCGGCTCGATCCACCTCGGTGGCGTGGTCCGACGGGCCGCTCACCCGAAGAAGCCCGCGCAGCCACTGAACGGCGGACCACAGATGGTCGAGATCAGCCGCGACGGCAAGCGGGTTTACTTCACCAACTCTCTCTACTCTCCGTGGGACGAGCAGTTTTATCCCGATGGGGTGAAAAGCTGGATGGTGAAAATCGATGCCAACCCCAAGGGCGGGATGAAACTCGACGAAAAATTCCTGGTCGAGTTCGATGGGGTGCGCGCGCACCAGCTGCGACTGGAAGGAGGCGACGCTTCGTCGGACTCCTATTGCTTCTCGGACACCAAATGACGCATGCTGGCCTGACTTCGACGGCGCTTTGGCTGATGCTGCTCCTCGGCGCCTACCACGGACTCAACCCCGGGATGGGCTGGCTCTTCGCGGTGGCGCTGGGGATGCAGGAGCAAAAAGGGAGCGCAGTCGCAAAAGCGCTCGTCCCCATTGCCCTTGGTCACGCGCTGGCCATCGGCAGCGTAGTGCTGGCGGCGGCGTTCCTCGGCATGACGCTGCCGCTCGCAGCCATCCGCGACGCTGTCGCCGCGATCCTGATCAGCCTGGGAATCTTCTGCCTGGTGCGGCATTGGCACCCGCGCTGGGTCCGCATGCAGGTAGGCTTCCGCGATCTGACCGTCTGGTCGTTTCTGATGGCGTCGGCGCACGGCGCCGGCTTGATGGTGGTACCGGTGCTGCTCGCGAGCAGCACAGTCGAAGCGCAGGGCGGAATGGCTGGCCACAATCACACGGCTTCATCCGCCAGCCCGTTGGCCGGACTGCTCGCCACCGGCGTGCATACGATGGCCTACCTTGCAGTCACTGGGCTGGTCGCGTGGTTGGTTTATCGCAAGCTCGGCTTGGCGCTTCTCCGGAAGGCGTGGTTCAACTTCGATCTGCTCTGGGCAGCGGCTCTCGTGGCTACGGGTCTGGTGAGCCTACTGATTTAGGGGCCCGGGCCACCCTTTCCGTCCGTTGGAAAGGATCGTTACAGAACACTTTCCCTCTTTATTCAATACTAAAGCCCGATTTACTGTAGCTTCGCGTACTCCGCCTTGGCTTGTTTCAGGAAGGGGATATCGGCGTCGGCGTCTTTCCAGAGGGTGAGGAAGTCTTCATACGCCATGAGAGCGTTCATGCGATCGCCCTGCATCGCATAGGCGCGGGCCAGGCCAAGCCTCGCCAGCGCACCCAACGGGAAATTTCTTACCCCGCCCCGGTGATCGGCGAATTTCTGATACTCAGCGGCCGCTTCTTTCCCTTGATGCAACCGCAAATAGGCTTCGCCTCGTGCATAGGCGGGAAGGAGGGGTGCCATCCAAGAACCATTGAAGGCGGCCACAAAGTCGTACGGGACTGCTCCCTGGAGAACCGCGATGGCTTCGCGAGGTTGCCTGCGATCAAGTTCGATGGTAGCGCGAATCGTCGGGAGCCAATACCCGTTGATAATCGTGTCGAAGGGGTACAATCGAGCCAAATCAACGCTCATTTCTTGAGCTTGGGCAGCATCACCGACTTGCGCCATTACTAGACTCGCCACTATCTGCACATCCCGGGTTGAGGCCAAGACGAGCGCCGCCGAGGCTTCCCGCCGCGCCGCCTGCCGATTGCCGAACTCGGCTTCGCGCAAGGCCGCGTAAACTTTCCACAACGCCGCTGTTTCTTTCTTCTCGGCGCGCTGGGCCGATTCGACCGCGCGGCGGGAAAATTCCCGAGCCTCGCCAAGACGCCCATGGAATGCTGCGGTGTCGGCCTGCTGGGCGAGAATGATGTCTTCGATCCCCACCTTGCCGTTAGCCCAGAGCGCCAGCCTGCGCATTTCTGCGGCGTCGCCTTGGGACGCAGCCACGCCATACAGAGCAACATTCGCCTCTGGGTAATCGAGCTGGTTCCGCCGCATCTTCTGATATGTGGCCTTGGCATCATCGAAACGATTCAGGTTTGTATAAATGCCCATAAGGTTCATGTAAGCGATGTAGCTGTGCGGGTCTCGGCGGAGAGCCACCAGAATGTCCGTGACAGCTTTATCGTATTGGGCCATGGTTCCCCGAATGCCGCCCAATTGGACAAACGGTGTACCGATGCGCGGATAGGTTTGTCCCCAAAGCTCGTAGGCCTGCGCAGCCTTTTCCAGGTTTCCGATGGCGAATTCATAATAATGAGATTCGATATAGTATCTCTCCTGCTCGCTCACCCGGTCGCGCAAGGCATAGGCTTTCTCCGCGCTCGCCGTCGACAGGCTGGCTTCCTGGAGATTTATGTACACCGTCGCCAGCTTGGCGTGCGCCATGGCGAAGTTGGGGTCAAGTTCGACCGCGCGGTTCAGAAACGGAAGGGATGCACGCTCGCCTTTCTCGGAACGGACGATATTTGCCGAGGAAAAGGCCTTGAGGGCGTCCAGCGAAGGTGTTGTAACCTGTTCGAGGGGAACACTGAATCTCCCGATCGAACTCATCGACTCACCCAATGATCGCCGTACCCCACCGATCTCCTTGTCCATGGCGCGCAGCACGTGCTCCTTGGATTCGACTTCGATCACCTCCCGATAGAGCGAATCCCCGGTTTCGCATTTCTCCGCTTTAAGTGCGACGGCGTAATGCTTGCCCAGGTTGGCAACCGAACCGGAAAGCACAGCCTTGCTCCCCACTCGCTGACAGAGTTCGCGGGCTGTCTCATCGTTCAGACGGTCACGCGACGAACGTCCCATGAGCACCAGGGTGTCCCGGACCCTCTGGTCGGAGATGACCTTGAAGACCGGGGACTGTTGGAGTCCCGCCGATAACGCCTGCTTGAGGGTGTCGTCAAACACAGGGTCGCCAGTACGGTTGTCAAAGTCGGCCAACAAGACGGTATCGAACTCAGTCGATGGGTGGGGTTTGCGAGCATAAAAGGTGACCGTCAATGCCCCCGCAGCCACCAGCGCGGCAAGGGCGATCCCCCAGCCTTTGGTTTTCTTCTTCTCAGTTGCCGGCCGTATCAATTCGGCCGGCGAGTGGAATTCGACTCGTTCCAGCAGCCGGTATCCCCGCTTGGGAATGGTTTCAATCACTCGGGGAGCTTTCGGATCGTCTTCCAGCGCCCGACGCAACCCGGAAACGCAGCGGATCAGCACGTCATCGCCCACGAACGTATCCGACCAAACCTCTCCGATCAGCTTCTCTTTAGAGACAACGCTCCCCTCGTGCTGGGCCAGGCAGACCAGAACTTCCATCGCCTTCGGTTCCAATCGGAGGTGACTGCCGTTGCGCGAGATACTGTTCAGACTGGGCCGCACCAGCCAGGGGCCCAACTGAAAGTCCTGCTGCATACTTACACCCCAACTTAGCCGGATTATAGCCCCCTGTTCCCACCCCTCGGTGATTCCTCGGCGAAATGTCTTCCTAACATCGGCGCTCGGGCAGGATTTCTGGAGCGCCTTCGAGCTACTCCCGAATAAGTGTGCTTGGCACCGGATAGTCCACCTCTCAAACTCTCCGGCAGTCGCACCTCAGGGGGTAGCGGTTATGGGGCGCACAGGAATGGCTGTAGTCGTGACGGTATGGACTTTGTTATCAACATTGGCGGCCGCAGATAAACCGAACGCGGTAACTTTCAAACTCTATCGAGGGTACGTCATCGTGGTTCACGGCTCGATCGACGGCATCACGAATCTGAATTTCATTGTTGATACCGGCGCGGTACCGAGTGTGTTGGATAAGGGGCTTGCAGGCCGGCTGCACCTGGCGAGCGAAACTGGCCAACTATCTCTCTCTCCCAGAAACTCCGGCCTTTAAGCTGCAGGAGCTTCGATGATCTGGAATCCCAGGCTGCCGGCTTTCCATTTGAGATAGTTGATCTGCAGCTTGCGATGTTGGGCCTCGTAGAACTCCGCTCCTTGGTCCACGAATTGCATCCCGTAGCGGAGCATGCGGTAGACCAATCGGGCCAGCTTGGCGGCCATAGCCTTGATCGCAATCGGGGCGCCAAGTCTGGTTCTCAGTCGGCGAAACTGCGCTCCCAGATACGTATTGCTGAGTCGTAAGGTACTGGCCGCCATTCTCAATGCAGTCGTGACCCGATTGTTGGTCGGCAGCCGCCCTTTACCAATGACCTTATCGCCGCTGATTTTATTGTCCGGACACAGCCGCAGCCAGGAAACAAAATGGTGTTCCGTTTTCCATTTGCTCATATCCCATCCCGCCTCGCTGAGAATCGTCGTCGCGGTCATAACGTCGATCCCGTCAATCTGCGTCAGATCCGTACCGGTCGTGCGAAACAACTCTGTACGCAGGTCGAACTGTGGCGCATTCCCCTTCTTTTTCTTCCTAAGCCGCTCCTTCCGTTTCTCTTCCGGCAAATTCGCCCCTGCGCTCCGGTCTTCCCTTTGCTGGAGGTACTGCTGCAGCCGCTGATCGCACTCCGCCATCTGCTTCTGGCAAAACTCGTAACCATCCTGTTCCTGCTTCAGCACAAACAGCAGATCTTCTTGCCAGTTGCCCTCCAGACTCCGCGCGATCTCCTCCTCACTCGCCTTCACCCGGCAATCCCGAAGCCCAGCTAGCTGATGCGGATCGCGTTCGCCTGTCAGAATGGCCTTAACGATTGCTTGTCCAGTTATTCCGCTCACGTCACTTAACACATTCGCCAACTGGATATTCATCTGCGTCATCACCTTCTGTATCCGCTGGATGTGCCGCCCCGCCGCCCGCACTAGATCAATACGTTGCCTCCAGTATGTCCGCATCGTGCGAATCTCCTGCGAAGGCCGAAACGAATTCCGCAATAGCCCATAGGTGTGCAGCTTCATCAGCCATTGACTCTCTTGCACGTCGCTTTTGCGCCCCGGCAAATTCTTCGTCTCCCGGGCGTTGACCAAATACACTTCCAACCCAGCTTCTTCCAGGATGTCGTATACCGCGATCCAGTACACGCCTGTGGATTGCATGGCGACGGTCCGAATCCCGCATTGCTTCAAAAAATCGGCCATCTGCTTCAGTTCGGCTGTGGTGCACCCAAAGCGACGTACCGGTTCGCTCACTCTTGTCGGTGGCACAGCCACATAGTGGGATTCGTTGCCGATATCAATGCCAGCAGCATCCGGATGTATCACCTCCAGTTTGAGGTCTTCGCTCTGGATCTTCCGCGTCATCTCTCGCCGCTGCTTGCGGTTCATCTCGTGCCAATGGTTCGGCGTAGGGCGACAGCTTGCGTTCTTGGTTTTCTCCTCTTGTTTGGGTTTCATGCCAACCTACCACGCTGAAATTCAACTTGACTCGGCCCGGTCGGCGAAACTTCCACAGTCTCTCCAGCGGGGTCGGTCTTTATCCTTTTCAGGGTAAACGCCGCCACCATCTACACAATCGCCAATACCGGAGCCATGCTATTTATCGGGCAGGAACGCTCCAGAGAAAATACGGCCTTAGCTGCCGAGCCATGTTGTGCATCCGATTCTAATTGCGCCCAGCGCTCGATGGTACCGAGTGCTACTGAGAGAGTTTCTGACTCGGACAACCACCCCAACGGGGTGGCAGTTGCTATTTAGGGAAAGGGTGGACTCTCGCCGAGCAGTCGTTCAGGACGTTCGGCTGGGGCCGGTACATGCCGCCAAGCTGCCCGTTGTGGTGCAAGACCTATCTTTCGCCGCCACCGTTTTAGGAACCAGAATAGACGCCATGGTCGGGCTCGACTTGCTGGGGCGCGTCCCCTTCACAATCGATTATCAGGCTAAGGAGATTGCCTTCGGTCCCATCAACCCCGCGTTTCCATCGATGCCCTATCGACCCGGCCTGCCCTATGCGATTGTGGATCTTGATGTACAAGGCCGGAGGCTTGGGATCCTGGTTGACACTGGCGCCAGCGACCTCGTTCTATTCGCGAGCGCATTGCAGCATTGCCTATGGTCGACTAAGAAAGCCCACAGTGCGACTTGGTCAAACCTGGGTGGCGACATACACGTCAATGAGGCGCGAGTGACAGACGCGCACTTTGGTTCTTTGTGGTGGGATGAGCGCGCGGTCTACGTTCTGCAAGATACTGAAACTATCTCCGGGATTGGAGGTCTTCTCGGAACCAAGGCTCTAGGCGCGAGGCGTGTGGCTTTCGATCCCGACCGGAGGGTTGTAGCCTGGGAGGCAACGAATGCAGCGGCGGAGGCGGTAGAACTTGACAGCATGCTTTTGCGAGGCTATCCCGGGGATGTTGTGCATTGATCTCTGAGTCCCGGGAGACTCTAAATCAGAACCTAAAAACTGCCCTTCGCCGTCTTCCCTTCCAGCATGGCGTAGATCGCAGGGTTGGTGCAGACTTCGTAGTAGGGACGTTCGGTCCAGTGTTGCAATGAAAATTGTTGCGGTTCGATTTGTGCGATGCGGCTGGTGCGGACCAGTATTTTTTTGAAAATCTCGTTGCCCACGGGCACCAGGCCACGTTGCAACTGGAAGACTTCGCTGCCCCACAACCTGGGTAGATCCAACTGGCAGGGCTCGAGAGAGATTTCCTGCTGTAGTCGCTGGAAAGCGGCTTCACTCAGGCGGATTCCGTTCAGGTTGTACTTCAGAATGAAGTCTTCCGGACTTTCTCCGGCGTCGGCATCCTTGACGGTCTGAAAGGCATAAACATTGAACGGGCCCTCCACGCCGGCGATGGCCTTGCGCACGCGTTTGCTGCACGAGGAAAGGCGGTCGCTCTCGTTCAGTGCGTCTGAAATCATGATCTGCTTTTCGCCATCCAGCAGGTACATAGGGGCCGAGTCCTGAAACGAAATGCCGGTACCGAGTTCCAGGGCCGGCAGCCCCGCCCGTTCCAGTAAATGGTTGTAGCCACGCACGATGTCGATGATCTCGCGCGCCAGCACGCAAGCCCGGCTGACCGCCAGCGGGGCTTCGCGTTCGTGCTCCAGCAGCGCGACGATAATGGCGTCGCCTTCGACAAACACTTTGCGGGCGCCATACTTGGCCAGCAATTTGTTCACCGGATCGTAGAAATTCAGGCTGAAGTAGGAAGCCGGGTTCATGCCCTGTTCCAGCAGCGAGCGGGTCAGCCGGGAAGAGTCCCGGATGTCGGCCTTTAGAATTACGTGGCGCAATACCTTGTCTTCCGACGGCTTCTGCTCTTCCCGCAGGAGGAACTCATACAGCGTGCCGTTCATGGCCGAGAGCTCCCGCAGCTTCCAGTTGCCGATCAGATTGCTGCTGTCGAGGGCGGAATTTAACGCCTCCAGACGCCGCAAATCGCGGTGATAACGCAGAAAGTCGCGCAGGAACCGTGCCGCCATTTTGGCCCGTTCAGCACCGCGGCATCCGGCCACGCGGGCCTCGGCCGAGTTCAGGCCCTGGAGCGAAAGCTTGCCGTGCTCTTCGATCAGTTTCTCCACCCGGTCGCGTTCCTCGCGCGAGATCAGGGCATTTTTCAGCTGTTGCGCGTTGATGCGCGGCGAGTACTCCGCGAGCAGGGGCACCGTCTCGTAGGACGCGATCACGTAATCCATGAGCTTTTCGCGTTCCAGCAATTCGACCCAGGTTTCCAGCCGCGCCTTCTGGCTGCGCCCCTCGTGGGTGGTCTCGTCCGGCTGGCCCGAGCCTACGAGGGCCTGGGCGTTTTCCGGAACATTCAGCCAGCCGTCAACTACGGCGTCATCCTCGGCTTCCCGACCGAGCTTCAGGGTAAGCAGGAAATCGCGGGCGATGCGCCGGACGTTGGAAAAGCGGTCAGGATCGCGGTCAAAGTTCCCCAGCATTACGTAGTGCTCGGCGTTCAGGTAGGTGTCACTGCCGTCTTCGGTAAAAATCAGCGGGTTCAAAAACAGTTTGTATTCCGCCTCGCTGCGATTGCCGAACAGGGAGCGGCGCATGCGGGCCAGGGTTTCTTTCTCGATCTCGCGCAGGATGCGGAACAGCTCCTGTCCGGTCTTGCGCAGGATGATCTTTTTGGCCACCTGAAAACCGGCCACGCGCTCGCGATACTCCATGGCCTTCTGCTGCCGCACGCCTTCGTAACTCTTCAGCATCATGCGGCCGCGTTCCAGCATTTGCGCGAATTGCGAGTTCAACTCCACCCGCAGGAATTTGACGATCGCCGCCCGCGCCAGCATATCGACCGAAAGATTTTCCGCCGCCTTGGCGCGATTCAGCACCGACACATGCAGGTCGGCCAGAAGGGGCTTGAGCTCCGATCCCACGGTTTTGGCAGGCACCTTCGCCGCGGCCTGCGATCCGATGAAGTGGTTGCCGCCCGCCCGCTCCGTCTTTTCCGCCGCCAGCAGTCCTTCCATGTCGCCGTGGCGGACAATGAGCCGCGCGATCTGCAGCCGTGCCTGCTCCACAAAACGGGGGCTGAGGTGTACGTCGTGCCGGAGGTTGTCCACGCCCAGCTGCAAATCTTTCAGGGTAATCTTCGGAGTGTAGCTGCCGAGCTGCGGAGGCAGTGCCTCTTCGGCGGAACGTCCCAGTCTGAAGATAGGAATGCGTGGCATCGTCGGCGATCTTTTTGGCTAGGAGTGCGGCGCTGAACCGATCACAGCCGCGGGTACTCGCGGGCGATCGATTCGGGTTTCGCCGCTGCTCGGACTGAGAGCGCGCGGGCGCGTGCACCTGCCTGTGACTGTCATTCCTCGCAAATTGCTGATTTTCCTACCTATGCGGGAGCGTAGCACGCGTGCGCACCCCCGCCAACGTTACCCAAGTTACGTGGTCCCATGGCCCGGTCGAGCCTTTGTTTACTAGGGGCGCGTGTCCAGGGGATGGGCCGCCTTTTCGAAAAACTCGTTCTGCAGCTTGAGGCTTTCCTGGTCCGCCTTCACGGCGCGGGTGGCTTTTACGATTCCGTCAATCCAAGCCTTCATTTTGTACTGGCCAAGTTCGGTGGTAGCCAGCGAACCATCCCCGGAGTAGTGATTGGGAAAGCGGGCATACCACCAGATTCCGGTATAAAGGTCGTCGGGCAGCTTTTGCCGGCCGAGATCGGCGCCAGACTCGCTCCTGGCACGGTCCTGATGCACCAATTCAGGATGCGCAATCAGCATATTGGAAGTTTCGGACTCACCCGCATGCCAATCCGGGCCAGTGCTTTTCGCCGCCGGACCGCCGGGCGGGGTCTCCACCCGCACCAGCACATAGACCACGTAGTCATGCGGCTTTTCCAGCTGGCTCTGGGCAAAGAAAGGCAGCAAGTGCTCATTGCCGCCGTGACCATTCACGATGATGATTTTCTTACACCCATTGCGCGCCATCTCGTCGGTGGTTTCCTGCAGCAGTTGTAACTGCAGCTCCCGGCTGTAAGAGACGGTGCCGGGTTCGTGCCGAGCTTCAAAGATCTGGCCAAAGTAATACTCTGGAAAAACCACGGCGTATTCCTCGGCGGCAGCGTGCAACGCCGCGTACCGCACGTCGAGGAGATCAGTCCCCAGGGGCAGATGCGGGCCATGCTTTTCCAGAATTCCGAAAGGTAGCAGGCAGGTGCCCTGCGACTGCTGAATGGCAGAGCGGAAATCGGCGGCGGTCAGTTCTTCCCAGTGGACCGACAATTTGGCCTGCGACCAGCTCAAATGGGCGCTGAAGGCCAGCAATCCGGCGATGATTACGACGCTGCGAAGCATGGCTTTGCGACATAAAGCGTTGCGCATGAGTATTCTCCCGAGGTTGCGCATTTTAACATCGGGGCGCGGTCACAGTTACTTCCGTCACCGTGCGCCGGCACCCTGCTCACGGTATGATTTCTGAGACCGTGAGCTCAATGAAGAAACTAAAATTCCTGGTTTCGCTGACCACCAACGATAACGATTATCAGATCGAGCAGGCAGCCTCCGCGGAAGAAGCGGCGCGGCGCCTGGGCGTGGAAATCCAGATCATTTACGCGGAAAACGATTCCATCACTCAGAGCCAGCAGATTCTTACCGTCATTCAGTCACGATCAGATTCTCACCCTGACGGAATTATCTTCGAGCCCGTCGGCGGGACCGCGCTGCCCCAGGTAGCCCGGGCGGCGGTCGGGGCCGGCATCAGCTGGGTCGTCCTGAACCGGAATGTCGATTACATCGCGGAGATCCGCAAGACCCATCGCATCCCGATTTTTGGAGTCAGCTCGGACCACGAAGAAATCGGACGCATTCAGGGACACCAGTTCGCCGCTCTGCTGCCCAAGGGCGGCACCGTGCTTCACATTCAGGGCCCATCCGAGAGCCTGGCCGCCAAACAACGCACCACCGGCATGTACGAGACCAAACCCGCCGATGTCCAGGTAAAAGTATTGCGGGCGCAGTGGACCGAGGCCAGTTCCTATCGTGCGGTAAGTTCGTGGCTGCGCTTGTCCACTTCGCACCAGAACCGCATCGACCTGATCGCCGGTCAGGATGACGGCATGGCCCTGGGCGCGCGAAAAGCTTTCCAGGAACTTCCCGACAACCCAGCCCGGCAACGCTGGCTCAGCTTGCCCTTTATCGGTTGCGACGGTCTGCCTAAAACCGGTCAGGCCTGGGTGAAGCGCGGACTGCTGACTGCGACCATCTTTGCCGGGCCCAACACCGGCCAGGCGCTGGAGATGCTCGTGAAAGCTCTGCAGACCGGGAGCATGCCCCCCGAGAACACTCTGACCACACCGCTTTCCATTCCCACCCTCGATGCCCTGGCGGCCTCGCAGGCCGAGAGAACTCGTCTGCTGTCGGTTTAGGTAGTGTTCGTTTCCAGTTTCAAAGTTTCCAGTTTCCGGCATTAGGTAGCGCCGGCGTCTCGCCGGCTGTCTCGAGGGCATCCTGCCCTCGACCGCGGGAGGCGGCCTCCACGACAGTCGCGATTTCTCGCTGCGCCTCTCCGGTTTCTCTTGATAGATTGAGGGTGCCTTTTTCTTTCCAAGGAGAACTCATGCCCACTCTGGTCGCGCAGCCCACGCGCATCCGCGCCGCCGGCACCAAACCCAAACTGATCGATGAATTCATCGGCCGGGTCAATACGCAGACGTCGGGGGTAAGCGTGGCCCACATGCGCAGTCCGCAGGGCTGGGAAGAACCCGGACAGACTCCGGAGTTCGACGAATTCACCATCGTCCTCAAGGGAACGCTTCGGGTAAAGCACAAAAACGGCGAACTGGATGTGGTGGCCGGGCAGGCGGTCATCGCCCACAGTGGCGAGTGGATCCAGTATTCCACCCCCGCCGAAGGCGGCGCCGAATACATTGCAGTCTGCCTGCCGGCGTTCGCGATGGAGACGGTTCACCGCGACGCCTAATTCTCCGCGAAGAAAGGTGTCATCCTGAGCGCAGCCCAGTCATTCGCTCGCGAAAGGCCCCCTGGCAGCACCGCGGAAGATCGGGGGGTCACCTGAAAGAGGCGTAGAATTCGGCGATCACTCTGAGGAATCCATGTACGTACTGCAATTTCTTGCAGGAAACTTCGACACAGGTATTACGAGTGAATATCGCCTCTTGTGTTCAGGCGAACTATTTAACAAGAACGTCCGAACGTTCGACTACCACAAGTCTGAACCGAGTCGGTGGCTGCTTGCAAAACCATTCAACTTAAGAGTAGTGAGTCAACCGTTTTACGACTACCCGCAGGAATTGCGATTGGTATTTTCGTGCCCTGCATATGTTACAGAAGGCACGGAACAATCTTCCCTCACGTTCCCGCCCAATGATGACATTGCTAAGGACCTCGCAGCCTTTCTCACAGTATTTTTGAGAAGGCTTGTCACGGTCTATTCGAAAGTAAGCGTTGCCTACAGGGATTTTCCTCCTTCAGTGAAATCAGAAGAATTCGCCGGGCCATATCCGCTCCCAATCGCTAATGCCAGTACGCCAACAAACTGGAAACGTAAGCCCTATTCGGTAGAAACGAGCATGAAGGGACAACAAATTATTGACCACAATCCGAAACCTGTTCCAGTGTATAGCGATATCCTGAGCGCCAAATTGAATTCTGTTCCAAAGCTCGATCATCCTGAGGCCTACCTGCGCGCAGTGAGACTCTACACCGAGGCCATGCGCATTATCGAAGATTGGCCCGAGATGGCGTATCAACTATTGGTCTACAGTGTCGAAGCAATTGCAGGTGCCGTGTACAAGGATTACCGCCCGTCGCGCACAGACATGATTAACACCAAGAGCCAGGTTGCACGACACGCTCAAGAATTGAATGTTTCCAAGGAAGATGCCGAGGGCTTGGCTGTATCAGCTTGTGAAGGAATGTCGTGGAGTCGCCGAAAATTCAAGCTATTTCTAACCCAAATGATCGATGAGGATCTTGAAAAGGCAGACGATTTGTTCGTTGACATGAAAGGCTTCACGCCAACGTTAGACCGGTTCGAGACATTTCTGAATGCTATCTACGACGGCAGAAGTGGTGTAGCACATGGCGGAAACGCATTTGGAGATGCCATTAGACTAGGGATGGGACCGACGATTCCCCCACGTGTCTCACATGAAATACTATCTGGCCGAGAATTTGAAATACCTCCCGTCTGCTGGTTTGAGCGCGTAGTAAATTTCGCGCTCAATGGATATCTTGGCAAGGCTGTTATCGCATCTGGAAGAGAGGATACGACATCTGAAATGGCTAGCGAAGCCAAAGCGAGAGGAGAGGGGGTGGCTAACCAAGCGGGCACAGCAATGTCCGAAGAATGCACGAGGCCCCCTTCCGAACCCACACCGACAAATTCATGAATCGGGTGGCGCACGGTTGCCTGGGGTTGGCAATCGTGGATCTTGCTCGGGAGACTCAGAGGAGCGGCGGGACGCCATTTTTTCCCAAACGAACTTAGCTCAGGACAAACCCAGGGGAGTTTCACCGAGTTTGCGAACTTTGTAGTAATCCACTTCAATTCTGCCATGCCAAACAGAAATCTGAGCGCCGATGAACTAAAACATGCAAATGAACTGCTGGCGGTTATTCGGGAACGGCTAGGTCTCTGACCGTATAATTTGGTTTCTTTTATAACCGAACTTCAAGCGTGCCTGTTTGCGGGTAAAGCGCCAGTTGATGGTGACCCGATTACGGTTCATTCTCCGGCCCCAGGCCCTGGCTTCCCGCCGCAGATCGCCCAGCGAAGGGATTCTTCGCTGGCCCAGACACTGCCGGGAGAACAGGCTGATTTCGATCTCCGCCTGGTTGAGCCAACTTCCGTGTTTTGGCGTGGAGTGAACCCTGAACCGCTCCCACAGCCAACCTCCCGCCTTCTCCCCGAACCGCCCCACCACCGCCTTGCGGGTGTGCGAACTCAGATTATCCATGACCAGATGGATAGTGTCGGCCGAAGGATAGTGTTCAGCAATCTGCAGCAGGTAGTCGGCAAACTCGGGCGAGGAGCGGTCCGGAGTCGCCCGGATAAGTGTCGTCCCGCCTTCGGCTGCACTCCGCAAAACGCGTTGGCCGTACCACGGCGCTCGTACTCGCAGTCTCGCCGAAGAGTTCGTCCTGGCTGCAGGGGCCGCGGAGGGCGGAGATCGGCATGCAGCACGACCGGCTTCTCATCGATACAGACCACGGGTTCCTTTTCTGACAACGGCTTTTCATACAGGGCGAGCACGTCTTCCATGCGCCGGAGGTATTCCTCATCCAGTTCCGCCACGCACCACATTTTTTTCCCGCCACGGCTTCAGGTCATGACTCTGGAGCAGGATGCGGATGGTTTCCCGGCCCACCTGCGGCGCCAGCTTGCGTTTCACCGCTTCCTGGGCGATGAGCCGCACACTCCACCGCGCCCTACCTTCCGGCGGCGGGCTGCATACCAGGGCGATGATCCGCTGGCTCTGGCCCGTGTCCAGTACCCGCCGCTTGCCCGGACGCGGTTTCTCATACAACGCCTGCTCCATCCCTTCCTCCTCGCAGCGCCGGGCAATGGCCCGCACCGTCTTGGGGGCCACGCCTACGTTCCAGGCCACCTGCGCCACCGTCTGTCCCTGGTCCAGCTCCCGCAGGATCGAGGCTCGCCGCAGCACCCGCGCGGACTCCCGCCCCTTGTTCAGCATCCCGGCGATCTGCTTCCGATCCTTCTTTCCCAGCCGGACATGCACCCGATGGTAGGTCGCATGTCCCCACTATGCCGCCCTTTTGCTCATTCCACGAGTACCTGTAGATATACATCTCCATACGGTCGTAGACCTAGTCCTGTTAGCCGGTGGCGACCCCCTCCTCCTCTTCGCCTACCGTCGAAAGATCGTGAAGGAACTCGGATACGATGAGAGAGGTAAGCCTGGCGCTCGAGGCAAACTTAAAGCTCTGAAATGGGGCCAGCAGGGGGCAAGTGTGCTCATTGCGGTGATGGGTTACCCCTAAAATATTCGGAATTGGACAGAAAGAACGCTGCCGACGGGTACACGATCGAAAACACGGAACTGGTTCACGCGAAATGCCATCAGCTGCGGCAAGCTGCGAAAGGCTACACCTAAGGGGAAACTGGAGACGGGGAACTCAGACGTCGGACTTGCGAGGACAACGGAGCGTATCCCATTTTGCTTCCAGACTTCAAACCACACCGGGGGTCTGGTAACATTTGACCTATTCAGGCTTCGTGGAGGACCCCATGTCAAATTTCACTAGACGTGAATTCCTGAAAACCGGGCTTGCAGCGGGAACGCTGGCGGTGGCCGGAAGTCTCCCGCTGATGGCACAGCGCCCGACAGCAACCGACTTCGTAACCCTGGGAAGGTCCGGGGTGAAAGTAACGCGGCTGGCCTTTGGCACCGGAAGCTTCGCCGGCCAGGTGCAACGCGATCTCGGACAGGATTCGTTTACCCGCCTGGTGCGCTATGCCTACGACCGGGGCATTCGCTTCTTCGAGACCGCCGAATCCTACGGTGAGATGCACAAGATGCTGGGCGTCGCCCTGAAGGGCATTCCGCGGGAGAGTTATCAACTGATGTCGAAGGTGACCACTCATGACGGCGTGAGTCCGCAGCAGAAGTTCGACGAGTTGCGCAGTCTGGCGAACACCGAGTATTTCGACATCATGCTGCTGCACTGGCAACACACCGCCACCTGGCCAGCCGACACTCGCCGCTGGCAGGATGCGATTCTGGAGGCCCAGGCGAAGAAGATTATGGTGAGTCACGGCGCGTCGGTCCACGGCCTGCCCGCGCTGCGACGGGTCCCGGGGAATGATTGGCTCGACGTCGCCATGATCCGGATGAATCACAGGGGCAAGAGCATGGACGCCGAGGACTACGCCACCCAGGGATTAGGGAACGTCCCCGAAGTGGTCACCCACGTAAAGCAAGTTCGCAAGGAAGGCATGGGCGTAATCTCCATGAAGCTGATCGGCGAAGGTACCTTCAACCGCGAGGACCGGCGGCAGGCGATGAAGTTTGCGTTCAAGAATGCCGGTGTCGATTGTGTGACCGTCGGCTACAAGAGCACCGCGGAAATCGACGAGGCGATTGAGAATCTGAACCTGGCGCTTGCCTAGGCCGTGTGGCCGTCTTGCTGTTCAACGTTTGCATTGCAACGTCGCCTAACGCTGGGCAGCCGCCTTCTCCAGCAATCGTTTAACCAGATCGAACCCGACTTGCCTGCGATTTTCGCTGGCCACCGACAGGTTCAGGTAACCGCCCTCGACCAGAAAGCACGACGTAGTAAGCAGGGGTTTAGCCAGCGGTTTGCCGTTGAATCCTTTCCTCATCTTCATAGTCAGGCATCCGACTTTGCCAAAGTCTTTGGTATTGGTTTTGGGAGCTTGCCTGGCTTCGCCTAACATCATGCGGGCTCCCATTAGTCCCTGGGCGATCGAGGTGGGCACTCCTGCTGCCCCGGGCGGTGCGCTCTGCAGCTTGACCGCGAGTCCGCCAATGTTCACCGTACAAAACGAAGAATCTCCGTCGCTGCCATGGGGATTTTGACCTTGCCGCCATAACTGGCTTCGAGGTCAGACGTCGGCATGAGCTTGCACGCCTTCGCCTCTGGACCGTAGTACGGAGATGATTGCGCAGCCACGGAACACGGACCGGCAGTGACGGCGAGAGTGACTGCAAGGAGCGCGGCCGCGGCGGTCTTTTGCAGTCCGGTCATGGCAAGGTCTTCCCTTCCCGGCGAGTTTGCCCGATACGCGGAGTATATCGGTAGAGACGCCGTCCCGGCTGTCGTCAGGGCGCCGTCGCCAGCGAGGGCAGGCTGCCCTCGGGACAGCCGGCGAAACGCCGGCGCTACCCGGTGCTCACTCCGATTGGGATTTTGAATCCTACTTCACCTCTTCATAGGTAATAATGATGGCCCATAAGTCCTGCGCGTGAAGGTGCCTGGGCGCGAAAGCTTTTCCCATGCTTATACGACTGGGATACGACATTCAATTCGAAATTCCAGAGGCCGTGGCCATGGTCGGGATGCTGCACGTGCATCCTTCCCGCGTTTCGGACCTGCGCGAGCCGGATGAGGTAAGCATCAGCCCGGAAATAAAAGTAGAGAGCTACATCGACAGCTACGGCAACCGGTGTGCGCGTTGGCTGGCGCCGGCCGGACCGCTGCGGCTGACCAGTTCCACTCTCATCGAAGACCCAGGCACGCCCGACGCGGGCGATCCCGAGGCGCAGGAGCATCCGGTGAACGAACTGCCTCCGGACCTGCTGCGCTATCTGCTGAACAGCCGCTATTGCGAGGTGGACCGGCTATCCAATATCGCGGTTGAATTATTCGGCCACCTGAAGCCGGGATGGAGTCGGGTGCAGGCCATATGCGGCTGGGTGAACTGGAAGGTGGCATTCGGTTACCAGCACGCGCGTTCGTCGAAGACTGCCCTGGACGTGTTCACCGAGCGCACTGGCGTCTGCCGCGATTTCCAGCACCTGGCCGTCACCTTCTGCCGCGCCCTGAATATTCCTGCCCGCTACGCTACGGGATACCTGGGCGACATCGGCGTGCCCAAGGGGCCCACGCCCATGGATTTCAGCGCCTGGTTCGAAGTCTATCTGCAAAACCGCTGGTGGACGTTTGACGCGCGCCATGTTCAACCGAGGATTGGGCGGGTATTGATGGCGACGGGCAGGGATGCATCTGATGTTGCCATTACCACGTCGTTCGGGATCGCGAATCTGACCGGGTTTTCGGTGGTCACGGAAGAGGTTGTGGCGTGATTTCAGAATGTGGGGCGGGCGCCCTCGCCCGCCGCCTTTGACTTTGGTTTTGACTCTGATCCTGCCTGTGCCCTTGAGCCGTCAGATACACCAACAAGAAATCACCAGGGGCAAACCAAAAGCGGCGGGGGAGGGCGCCCGCCCCACACACGGGGTTCGAGGCCGCCTTTAAGGCGCTTCGATCAGCTCCAGCTTTCCCTCCCGGTTGCGGTGCAGCACCATTACTTTGCCTTTGGGATCGCGGAAGACGAATACGTCGCGGTCGCGAAAGTGGGCCTCCTTGATGGCTTCCTCCAGCGTCATGGGGCGCAGGGCGACGGCGTCCTCGGAGCGGACGAGATGTACTTCGGTTGTCTTGGCGACAGCCGGAAATTTGTGCACTACCAGCGAGATCTCGGTCTCCGTGGTTTCCATGAGCCCGACCCTGGTCGGCAGGCTTTCCTGCTGGGCTTCCTTGCCATTCCATTTTTTCAGGTCATGGCGCTTCTTGCTGCGCCAGCGCGTCTTGTACTTGACCGCCTGCTTTTCCAGATGGTCCAGGGCCTCGTTGACGGCAGACTTCATGTCGCCGGCCTGGGCCTCGCCGACCAGCGGTCCATTGCGCGGGCTGATCGTGATCTCGGCTTTGTGGCGGCGCTTCTCGATGGCCAGAATGACCTTGGTATCGAATTTGTCGCCGAGGATTTTACGGATTTTGGTAAGGCCGGTTTCGACCGATTTGCGGATGGCGGGAGTAATTTCGTAGTGTCTGCCGGTGAATTCTACGTTCATGAGCGCCCCTTTCTTCTTGGCCTGGCATTATAAGAGGTGCCGAAAACCCGCAGTGTCATCCTGAGCGCAGCCGGTCCATTCGCTTGCGAATGAACCGGTGAAGTCGAAGGACCCCTGCCAGCGACACAACTGCGAGGGCGCGGGCTTACTCGTAGTATGCAATGCCCTCGCGCCACTGAGCATAGTGACTAAAGGGTCCTTCGACTGCGTGGAAACTTCGCGGAGCGAAGTTTCCACTCCGCTCAGGATGACAACTCAGAGTTTTCCGCAGCTTCCCGCTTATTTCTTTACTCTGCGTTGATGAGTGCTGGGGATGCGCATGTCTTCCCGATATTTCGCCACCGTGCGGCGTGTGACCTGGATGCCTTGTGATTGCAGGATGCGAGTGATCTGCTCGTCGGTCAGCGGGCGGCTTGGGTCTTCTTCCTCGATGAGCTTTTTGACCCGGCGTTTGAGGATGAGCAACGAAGTGCCGCCGCCCTGAGGGCCGTTCACGCTCTCGCTGAAGAAATAGCGCAACTCGAATACGCCCTGGGGGGTGTGGGCGTACTTACTGGCAACCGCCCGGCTGACCGTAGAAGGATGCACGCCGATTTCTTCGGCGACCTCTTTGATCATCATCGGTTTCAGCTGGTCGATGCCTCTTTCCAGAAAATCCTGCTGCCGGGTGACGATGGCATAACAGACTTTGGTGATGGTCTGCTTGCGCTGCTCGATGTTCTTGATGAGCTGAATGGCGCTCTTGTAGCGCTCTTTGACGTAGTTGCGCGTGTCCTTGTCGTTGGTGTCGCGGGTCAGCAGACGCTTGTAGGCGGGATTCAGGCGCAATACGGGGACATCGTCCTCGTTCATCATCACCAGCCACTCATCGCCATGCTTGATGAACGCCACATCGGGTTCGATCAGACGCGGTTGGCTTTTGTTGTAACGCAGACCGGGGCGGGGATCGAGCGTTCTTATATAGTCCAGGGCTTCCTGCACCGCTTCCGGCGTCCGCCCGATGGCGCGCGCGATTTCTTTGTATTGCTTGTTCTGCAGAGCGCGCAGGTGCTGGTCCACGATGGCAACCGCGTCGGTCAGAACCTGTGCGGTAGCCTCGCCGTCTCCATTCTTGTGCGTGGCCAGTTGTGCCTGGTGGTAGCGCAATTGATACAGCAGACAATCTCGCAAGTCGCGGCAGGCGACCCCCGGGGGATCCATCTGGCGAAGCAGATCAAGAGCTTCGTGCAGTTCCGCGAGGTTGAAATTCGCTTGGAAGGCAGGCTGCGACGACTTGCTCGGAGCCGCCGGTGCGGACTGCGGCGCGGGCGGAGGATCGGGTGCGGCAACTTCCGGAGCAGGCGCAAAAGCAGCGCCGTTGACGCTCGTGGCAGGCGACAAACCAGACGGCTCAGTCGCATCCCACTCGGACGGCGCCAGCCCGGTCTCGTCTCCGGCCAACTCCGGATCTTCTGCATCCGTGGCCAACCCCAGAGCAGCCGCTTCCTTGACCAGATTTTCGGTGAGGGTAGCATCCACTTCCGGGGCCGCCGGCGGAGCGATGCCCAGCAACTCCTCGTCGCTGGCAATCAGGTAGCCATCTTCGCTCAGGTTGCCGATGATCGTTTCCGCGGCCTCGTGCACTTCCGGAGTCACTGATAAAGCGCCCAGCTGCCAGGCCAGATGGTCGGAGAGGGTGGTGGGCTTGGAGAGAAAATTCTCAAATGACGGCCGCTCGATTTCTTCCATCTCGCTCCGGCTGCGATAACCGGGATCGAGATATTCCTGAAAGAACGAGCCGAAATCGATTTCTTCGAAAGGATCTTTCTTTTCTTCCGCCGTGACCGTGTTTTCTTCGGGCTTGATCCGCTCGCGATCTTCTTCCTGGCGAGCAGCATCATCGAGCAGGGGAACGGTATCCTCCAACTCCTCCAGCACCGGATTTTCCACCATTTCGGCGGTGATCATGTCGCGCAGTTCGAGCTTGTTAAGCGCGAGCACGCTGACCATCTGCACCAGGCCGGGTGTGAGAATCTGCCGCTGCGACAGTCTCAAGTGCAACTTGGGTTGGAGAAGAACCATAAATAGCCGTTGGTCATTGGCCGTTGGTCTTTAGCGGTTGGTCGTTTGCATCCAGATTACGGCCAAGGACTAACGACCAGCGACTATCGACCGATTTCACACCAGCGAGAAACTCTCTCCCAGGTACACCTTGCGCACCTGAGGATCGCTGGCCAGCTGCTCGGGCATGCCCGAGGCTAAAATCCTGCCACCATCAATGATGTACGCTCGGTCCGTGACCGCCAGCGTCTCGCGGACGTTGTGATCCGTGATCAGCACTCCGATTCCACTCGACTTCAGATCGCTGATGATCTTCTGCAAGTCGAGCACGGCAATCGGGTCGATCCCGGAAAACGGCTCGTCGA
Organism: Terriglobia bacterium; assembly: GCA_963797385.1. Lineage (GTDB taxonomy): Bacteria > Acidobacteriota > Terriglobia > Terriglobales > Acidobacteriaceae > JAIQFF01. Next base: position 101,716 of record CAWCPY010000006.1, on the reverse strand, counting down.
GCAAGATAAATGTGGGGTTGATGCTCAAGGCGCGGGCAATTTCCACCCGCCGCCGCTCTCCCCCGGACAGAGCGTATCCGCGATTCTGGCGGATATGCTCTAAACCCAGCTGGTCGATCAGCTCTTCCATTTTTTCCCGGCGTTCGTGCCAGGAGATGGGCTGGGCTTCCAGCACGGCAAGGATGTTTTCCTCAACCGTAAGCTTGCGGAATACAGAAGCTTCCTGAGGGAGGTAGCTAATGCCGTACTGGCGTGCCCTTAAGTACATCGGCACGTCGGTGATTTCCTCTTCGTCGATCAGTACCCGGCCGGTATCCGGGGGTATCAGGCCGACGATGGCGTAAAAAGTTGTGGTCTTGCCGGCGCCGTTAGGTCCAAGTAAACCAACGACTTCGCCCTGCCCTACGCGAATGCTGACCCCGTTTACAACCCGTCGCCCGCGGTAAGATTTGCCGATTTCGTCTGTGGCCAGGGTACGCATTTAACGTGCCACTCGCGTCGTTGTGACGGTAGGGGATGTATTATTGCCTTCGACCAAAACCCTACCATCGTGTCTGAACAAAGTCAACGAAACCCCGGTAATCTGGCCGTGTTCGGCATCAAAAATGCTAGGAGAACCGCCCGTCAGCACAAACTTGTCGTCAGAGGTGGTATAGACCAGTTGATCGCCAAGGGCTTTGCGCCCCGGTTGAGTGATGACGACCTGTTCTTTGGCGATAATGTGGTCGATCTTGCCCGTCCCGGTAAGCGATTGATTCGTAGTGGCTTGATCGCGCGAGTGCAGGAACACGTCCATGACACGCGCCGTGATCGTGAGTTCCGCTCCCTGGGCCTGAACCCCTCCTTCAAAGTGCGCTTTCCGCTCCAGGTCGGTGTAGCTCAATCGGGCGGAGGTGATCTTGACCGGGGTCACCTTTCCACTTTTCTCGGTCTGAACCAGCACGGTGGAGACCGGTTGGGAAGGCGACCCTTGCGCCAGAACTGACCGGTGGTTGCGATCGAACTCGATCGAAGGCGCCTGAATGACGTTGGCGTTCTGCCACAGCCGGGCATCTCCGGTGTACAGGGCGACCGCGGGAGTGCTATGAGCCGTCATGGTGTGGGCCGTCACGTGGATAGGGTCTGACGCCGCCAGGAGGGCCCCGTTCGGCTGCGCTTTCAGGTCGCTGTAGGTACTCTTCACGTCGCCTTCGGCGAAAGCATCTCCGGTCGCACGATTCAGGCGCATGTTCCGGCTGGTGGTGGTCATGCCGCCGTCCACCACCCGGGGAGAGCCATTCAGTACCAACATCTGGTCGGCCGGGGTGTAAATCGCACGGTCGCCCCACGCTTTGCGCTCTCCGTCCACGTAGGCCATGTGTCCTTGCTGCACGATCGAATCTATTCCGGAGCCGGGCCGGAAGGATGCGTCAAGCATGTCGCTGGTGCTGACGCTGTCCGGCTGGCCTAGTTTCTTTGACACGATGCGCGCGTTCGGCGCACCGTGGACGGAAGCCAGCTGTCCTGAGTCATCGAAGCGCGCCTGGAACTTTCCCGCCGTGACCAGCGTCTGTTGCCCGGTATCCGCGGCCGGTCGCAGGGCAATCTGGGCCTGTCCGGAGGTCTCGGCGCGCTGCAGCCTTCGGCCGTCGGTCACAAAGAAGTCAATGACTGAGGCCGTGATTTCGACATCCTGCGCGCCGGCTGACGCCGTGGCGGGCTGCTGATGCTGCATCAACCTTACGTTGTCCTGGCTGTGTACCGTGCTCAGAACATTATTCCCCGTGAAATTCAGAACCACCCGCCCGGCGTTCCCCTGCATGGGGCGCGGACCGGAGTTTTCCATCCGGACATCGCCCGAGAAAGTGGCTGACCGCAGCCTGTCCGCCTTGTCCGCCAGGAGCAATTCCAACTGGTTGGACTGGACTTTCTCGGACCCTGAATCCTCGGACTCGACCCGAACGTTGCCGCTGGCGAGAATGCGGTCCACAGTGTTGTCCTGACGCAGGTAAATCGTGCCTTTATCCGCGGAGGCCTGGCGGGCGCCGTTCTGCAGCCGCGGAAGGTCGAGTTCCACCACCCGCGGGTTTTTGGTGATAGTGCCGTGAATCGCAGTCACCCGGGCGGGGGTGGCGCCGTGGAACGAGACATCGACCTGCGACTGCAGGGTGAGGAGAGTCGTATTAGCTTCGTAGCTAAGACCGACGGCAGAGCCATCGGCCTGGGGGAGGCTGAACTCAACCTTGTCGCGGGTGACCGCGTTCCCTGTCTTCTGGTTAAAGAGCAGGTTGGTGGTGGTCAGGTGGACCGGGTTTTTCAATTCCTTGGGCGTCGCCTGGTCGGGATGAATGAGGCCTTCAGGATTGGCTTCCAGATCCATCTGTACCTGGCCTTTGCCGACGACGTCGCCGGTTTGTGGATCATATTCAAAGTCCGCGCCGTAGATCTGGTCGAAGCGGCTGGCATCGCGACCGTACAAGGTGATGGTAACGTCATGCAGTTCGGCGTGCCCGCCCTGCTTGTATTGCACCGCCTTGCTGGCTTCAATCTTGAATATGGTGTGTCCCTGCTCGGAGCGCGAAACGGTGAAGCCTTTGGCGCTCTGCTGGATTTCAATTCCGATTTTTGCCGGCACTTCCTTGAGCGCGTTCTCCACTTTGTGACGGGCATAGAAATACACTGAAGCCACCCCCAGCAGGAGGCTGATAGCGCCCCCCGCGAACCAGCGCCGAAGGTGGGAAATCTGGATCGGCATCTGGAAATAAGTCTACTTGAAGCCAAGGCAAGCCACGTGGGGACAGCCGCCCCGGCTGTCTGGCAGAGCGAAGCTCTGCAATCTGTCTCCCTGCAAAAAGGTGTCGAGCTGTGCTCGACCAGACAGCCGGGGGCGGCTGCCTCCACGCGGGCGGTGGAGGGTACATCCGTCATCGTCTAAACTCAATGACGCCATGAATCCGCACGAGCCTGCTTTACTGGATTTGAAAAATATCTCTGTGATGCGCGGAGAGAAAATTGTGCTGGAGGATTTCAGCCTGGTGATCCGCGGCGACGAACATGTGGCCATCCTCGGGCCGAACGGCTGCGGCAAGTCCACGCTGATCAAGACGATCACCCGGGAATGCTATCCCGTGGCGCGGGAAGGCTCATCGATGACCATCCTCGGAGCGGACCGGTGGGATATTTTCGAACTGCGCTCGCTGCTGGGTATTGTCTCGAACGATCTTCTTTCCAAAAGCTCCGGCGAAGCTTCCGGACGCGATGTGGTTCTCTCCGGCTTCTTCAGCAGCGCTCGTATCTTTCCGCATCACGTAGTCGATCCCCGGCACCGCGAACTGGCCGAGGCCGCTCTGGCGCAGCTGGAGATATCGCATCTGGCCGAGCGTCCGGTGTGCGAAATGTCTTCCGGCGAAGCGCGGCGTGTGCTCATCGCCCGCGCCCTGGTCCACAAGCCGAGGGCCCTGCTTTTCGATGAGCCCAGCAATTCTCTCGATGTCTTCGCCCGCCACAGTCTGCGTCAAAGTATGAGTGCACTGGCCAAAGCCGGCATCGGAATCATTCTGGTCACGCACGACCTCTCCGACCTGATTCCGGAAATCGAGCGCGTGCTGCTGATGTCGAACGGGAGGATCATCGCAGACGGGCCAAAAGACCAGATGCTTCAGGCCGCGCGTCTGGAAGGACTGTTCAAGACCAGGGTGGAAGTGGACCAGCGCAATGGCTACTACCACATGTGGTAGAGCGAACTTCGCGGTGTTGATTGGATTTGGTAAAAGCAGTTTTTAGTTTTTAGATGTCAGTTCTCAGAGGTCTTCCCGTGTTTCCTTTACAGCCCAGCCGCAACCTTCTTCTGTTCGGCCGCCGCGTTGTCCTCGGCAGTTTTCTCTGGCCGTGCAAAGTCTCGCAACGAGAGTTCGAGGCCGCCGTACTCGGGATGATCGTTGTTCTCGATGGTGAAGGCGATGTCGAGAGCGTCGCCGGGTAGAAGGCCAACCTGCTGACAGCGTTCCGCCAGATGCCAGCCCAGGGCATCGAAGGTAAGGGCGCGTCGCCACTTGGCATCGGTCCCCTGACGATTGTCGGTGGCCTGGCGCACGTCACTGCGGCGCAAGACGGCTGAATCGGGATCACAGCGCGGAGTGGTCAGGAGGTTCACAGCCGGCCCGTCGGACAACGACGATACGGCCGGTGCCAGCTTCAGCTTCACGTGCTTGTCTTTGATGATGCGGGGCGAGGCCATGAGGCGGACGGCGCGAGCGGTGAAGATAGGCTGGGGATTGCCCACGCCGAACGGCTCCAGCCGCTGGAGGAGGTTGAAGAATTCGGGCGTCACCTGGTCAAGCGACAGCTCGGCATCGCAGTTGAGCGAGGGTTCGAAGTCGGCAAGAGTAAGGCAAGTGCGCGCGTATTCATCGAGACGCGCCCGCAGTTCCGGCAAGTTCGCAGCGGGCAGCGAGAAGCCGACTGCATGGGCGTGCCCGCCGAATCGAGTGAACAGGCCGGCACAAGATTCGAGCGCATTCAGCAAGTGAAATGCGCGAATGGAACGACCGGAGCCGTGAGCTTCTTCGCCATTCCGCGAAATCACCAGCGCGGGGCGCCCGTAGCGTTCAACTACCCGGGTGGCGGTGATGCCGATTACGCCGCGGTGCCAGCCTTCGCCATCGATCACGATACAGAAAGCCTCGCGCAGCTCCGGCCGTTCTTCGAAATTTGATGTGATGGATTGCAGGATGCGGCGCTCTTCCTCCTGCCGGTCGCCGTTGAGCTGATCAAGCTTGTTGGCGATCTCACGGGCCCGGGCGGGATCTTTGACACTGAAGAGCTCGATGACATCGCGGGCCACGTCCATCCGACCGGCAGCGTTGATGCGCGGAGCGATGCGGAAGGCAACTTCTCCGGAAGTAAGCGTCCGGCCGTGGGTGAGTTTCGCGACTTCGAGCAGCGCTTTGAGGCCGGGGTTCACCGGCAACCGCAGGCCTTCCAATCCCAGCCTGGCGAAGACCCGGTTTTCTCCAGTCAGCGGGACCGCGTCGGCGATGGTGGCGATCGCCACCACTTTCATGAACGACTTCAACAGCCGAGTTCGATCGACTTCCGGAATTCGGCGCTCGATCAGGCCCTGGGCCAGTTTGAATGCCACTCCCGCACCACACAGTTCCTTGCACGGGTACTCACAACCTTCCTGATTGGGGTTGAGCACAGCCAGCGCAGCTGGAATCCCCTGCGGGCCGGGAAGGTGATGGTCGGTGACGATCAGGTCCACGCCCAGCCGCCGGGCGGTCTCGGCCGGAGCGAAAGCGCGGATGCCCATGTCCACACTGATGATGAGCCTGATGCCGGCGGCCGCGGCCTGCTCGATGACGTCGTCGCGCATGTCGTAGCCGTCGCGAATACGGTGCGGAACGTGAAAATCTGCGGCGCCGCCGCAGAGCTCGATGGCGGTCTTGAGGATTACGATTGCAGTCGTGCCATCGACATCGTAGTCGCCGTAGATGAGTACCGGCTCGTTGTTCTCGATAGCGGCCTCGATCCGGTCCACCGCTGCCTTCATGCCGGACATCAGGTATGGAGAATGCAAGTGTGATAGTGATGGGGTCAGGAAACGTTCGGCGGCTTCGGCTTCGGTTATGCCTCGCATCACCAGCAGGCGGGCGAGGGTCGTAGCGATCTGCGGATCGTTCAGGCGAAGGGATGGTTGTGAAGTTAATTCCGCCGCGAGATCTGCTACAGCATCAGAGTCAGCGGTCTTCAAATCCCAACGCATAGGCATAACAATTCTGGGCGTCTGGAAAGACTCTCACAGGTGTGGGTCTTGCGCTCTTTGCGCGTTTCTTTGCGTCCTTCGCGGTCAAAAGCTTTTAACCGCAAAGGTCGCAAGGAAATCCAATTCTACCGCGCGGGTCAGGGTTCTTCGTCCTGGTCGGGTTCGTCGATGGGAATACCACCGAAATCTTCCGACAACTCCAGCAGGCGCTGGTAGTGGTCGTACCAGTCGGTCGAGGCCTCGTAAACCATCATGATGCCCTGGTGGGCGAAGCCGAGCTGCACGAAGCCGGTCTTGCCGACGTAGGTGCGCAGCCAGCGGGCTTCGTCCACGTCTTCGTCATTGGTGAATTCGGCGTGGCCCAGGCGCTCGACCATCTGGTCAAGCTCTTCCTTGCGCAATGTCCAGGAGTCCATGGTCAGGAAGGGCGCGGCTGCCGCCTTGGCCAGTTCCACGAAATCTTTCCAGCTGTCGGGATTGTCTTCAGTCTTCCAGACCACGCTCTGCACTTCTTCATAATCGACATAGCCGTGAAAGCGGCGCATGCCATGGCCTTCGATGAAGGCGATCATGTCGTCTTTGAGGACGGCCAGGTTGTCGGGCGCAGGAGACATTTATTTCTGCATTGTATGCCTGAATTCGGTGGTTTGTCGTCGGGAAGACGTCGTTGGGAAATTCGTCGTTGGTCGTTGGCCGTTGGCCGTTGGCCTCATGCACCGGTCTCAGCGCGAGACGGACAGCCCGGCTGTCCTCATGGCGTGGGCGGTTTGAAACTTGGAGAACCAATATTCCCACCAGTTCCTCCAAACACCAAACGTGACTCAAGGCCAAAGGCTAAGGGCCAACGACCAACGACCAAGAGCCAACGACCAAACCCTGTGCTACACTACCTGTTTCACAGACTACCTTCGATCCGCGCTATGCTTCTTTCCAAAGAATATGTGGGCTACCTGGCCCGCGAAGTCACCAAAAAGTTGATTGCGGGCGGGCATATCGAAACCAAGGCCGTGCCTGCGGTCACCGAAAAGGTGCACGCCGCCATGCTCGAGGAGTTGTCGCTCGAGGACCGCATCAATGACGAGGTGCGCGTCATTCTTGAAGCCTATTCCGAAGAAATGCGCCGCACCGGGGCCAACTATCAGGAAATGTTTCGCAAGGTAAAGAGCGAGCTCACCCGGAAGTACAAGGCGGTGCTGTGAGAATCAGCCGGGACAAGGTCAACAAGGTGGCCCACGTGGTGGCGGACGCTCTGGCTGAACTCGACGCCGTGGATTTCGTCGAAGATCGCAACACCATCCGCCTCGAAGTACGCAAGATCCTCGAAGACCTGCTCAACCAGGAAGCCAAGATCGATCAGAGCGCGCGCCTGAAGATCGAAAACCAGAAGCGGACGATTCTCGAAGGCAGCCAGGAGTGGGACATCCTGTACCGCAAGTACTACAACGAGGAAGTGAAGAAACTGGGAATCTAGGCATTCAGTCGTTTGCCGTCTGCTGTCGCCACCTGCACCAGGCTTTCCGAAACCATTACTCAAGAGTTCTCCATCGAGGCGTTCATTTCCCAGGTTCCGCGGATAATCGACGGTAATCTCCCAATCCTCCTGCGACAGTGCGAAGATCGTAGGTGGAGGCAGCATCACGAGCAAAGCCTGGTTGTCGGCCTGCATCACTGCCTTGTGCCTTGTCTTGCCTGTTGCGGCGCAGGAAAACCTGCCTTACTCCGCGCTGGTTGACGCCGACACCAGATTTGCAATCAAGTTTTTCAGGCAGGCGGCCACGAATGCGCCAGCGCAAAATATCATGAGCGCGCCCACCGCTCTTTTCCTGGACTTCGCCTTGCTCCAGAACGGAGCGGACTCAACTGCCAGGCAGCAAATGTCGGGTGTGTTCGAGTGGCCAACCCTGTCTCCGGCCCAAATTAACGAGCAAAGTGCCGCCTTGCGTAAGGCGCTCACATATTCGAGGCCTCCGACACCTAAAGACCGCCGTGGCAAAAAGACTGCCGCTGGTGAGCGTTTAATCATGGCCGGCTCGCTGTGGATCAAATCCCCAAATAAGTTTCAACCCGAATTTATTGACATCAACAAACGGTTCTTCGGGTTCACTCTCTCCTCCACGCCGGACCCCAGCAGTCTTGCGCCGCCCGTCATCGATGGCTGGGCTCCAAGCCTCTCAAGGCCCCGTTTGGGCCGCGTGTCTGATCCCCCCAGCGGCGATTTCTCACTCGTGGACACAACCTGGTTCAAAGGTTCATGGGTACAGCCGTTTGCGGTTTCGGACACCCACCCCGGCGATTTCACGCTGTTGTCAGGCACAAAGAAGTCAGTGCCGATGATGCCGAAATCAGGCAAGCAGTACTATCTGAGGGGCCCGAATTTCCAGGCGGTGGGTCTGGGCTATTGGAATGCCGTGTTGTACGTATTTCTTCCCGACGAGGACTCCAGCCTGGAAGAGTTTGAACGGTCTTTGACCTCAGACCATTGGATCGCCTGGATGCGAGGGTTCAATTCGCGAGAAGGGCACCTGGAACTTCCGCGATTTAAGTCCGAGTATCATGGCGATACGAAAGTTGTTCTTCAAAGCTTAGGAATGAACTATCCATTCGACTCCTTCAGTTCTCTTGCCCCGCTGGTCACGAGTTCGGCGGGAGCCAGGCTGGTTCGTGCCCTCTCAATCGTCAAATTGAGCGTGGATGAGAAAGGAACTGAAGCATTTTCGACCGGAACCTTGGCCGGCGTGGTCGGAGGTGTACGGCCTGCGGAACCGCCTCCTCCGCCTCCCTTTCGCATGATTGTTAACCGGCCGTTCTTCTTTGCTATTTGCGATCGAAGGAGTGGAGCAGTTCTGTACCTGGGAGCTATCGTCGAGCCGTAGGCTGAAGAAACTGGCTGCGCGCCGAAGGCGAGACCTCTTTCGTCCGGCCTTAGGCGACGGCGTTAAGTGAATTCTCAGTGATCGCGGTGCCGGCCATGCTCGTCACGGTCCCAGTGGCCGTCACGCACCTCCCAGCCTTTGTGGCGATGGTGCTGATAACGAGGACGGACCCAGCGCGCACCTCGATAGGGTGGACGGTCCCAGCGCCCCGGCACCCACTCATAGCGGTCCCCTTGCGGCGACCAGTAGCCATTGACCCAGGCGTAGCCGGGACCGGGAAGCGGGCCGCGGCGCTCATAGCGGACTCGTGGAGGTGGTTGTCCGATGTACACCGAAATCTGTGCCGGCGCAGGGATGGCCAGAGCGCCCGCGAACACTACTCCGTAGATCCAATTCCATTTCATCCCGTATCTCCTCTTGTGTCGTCAGAGAGAAACCTGGAAAGGTCCCCTCCAGACCTTGCTTTAGGTTGCGGAGTCCTTCTGGCGCGTGGCTTTGACACCCGTCAGAATTCCAATCCCCACCAGCACCAGCCCGCCCACCACAATCCAGGGGGTCGGTATGTGCATCAGGCTAGCCCCGTAGATGAGACCGGCAATCACGACCACAAAACCGGTCAGGTAAATTTCGAACGACATACCATTCCTGCCCCCTCAATCAGCCGGTTGGATGCTTAGGTGACCGGCGACTCGTGACTCGCTCATTTCAGTCTCCTTGAATAGTATGGAGCTGGAACCTTGATCATTCCATTAAGAAGGTCGGATACTGATCTTGCGGGGTCTTATATCGGGACACGGCCCAATCGCGAACCGCAGTGCTAGGCGATTCCAGTTCGAGGAATGAATCAAAGCAGCCAAATTACGCGCCTGGTGAAGCAGGCAGCCCACGCCGCCGGCTTTGAATTGGCCGGCGTTGCGCCCGTCCACGAGTTCGGCGAACTGGATCGCTTTCGCCAATGGATTGCCGCCGGTCGTGCCGGAGAAATGCAATACCTGGAAGCGCGCGATGAGACCGGCGCGCTCAAGCGGGCGTCGCTCCGTACCAGCCTGCCCTGGGTGCGCAGCGTGATTGTCTGTGCCATCAACTACAACACCGCGCAACCCTACTCCACCGAGGCGGACGATCCGCAACGGGGATGGATCGCACGCTACGCCTGGGGGCGGGAGGACTATCACGACGCGGTAATGACCCGACTGCGAATGGTGGAGAAGCAGTTGCGCGATGCGGTCGGCACATCATCCCCGCTGCAAACACGTTGCTACGTGGACACCGGTCCACTGGTCGAGCGAGTGTATGCCAAATACGCGGGCGCCGGGTGGATTGGGAAAAATACCTGCATCATTAACCAGAAACTGGGCTCCTGGTTATTTCTGGGCGTGATTCTAACTTCGCTCGAACTTGAACCGGACTTGCCCGCGCCCGATCGCTGTGGCACTTGCACGCGCTGCATCGATGCCTGTCCCACGGACGCGCTGGTCGCGCCTTACCAACTGGACTCGAATCTCTGCATCTCGTATCTGACTATCGAAAAGCGCGGCGTGATCGCCGAGAACCTGCGGCCTCTTATGGGTCACGAGGTCTTCGGTTGCGACATCTGTCAGGATGTCTGTCCCTGGAACCGCAAGGCTCCGGTTACGGGCGCCGCCGAATTTCGACCGCGGGAAGGACTGGTCAATCCCGCGCTGGAATGGCTGGCGGCGATGACCGAAGAAGAATTTCGGGAAAAGTTCCGCGAGTCGGCAGTGCGACGGGCCAAGCGCAGCGGTTTGCGGCGAAATGCGGTGATTGCCATGGGCAACAGCGGCGACCAGCGTTTTGCCCCGATACTGGAGAAACTGAAAACAGACGAAGATCCAGTTGTGGCTGAGAGCGCGGCGTGGGGGTACCTGAGAATCACGTAGGGGCAGATGTCCTCATCTGCCCAGTCGAGCGAAGGCTCGACGGGTTTGCATGCGGCCAGAAACGGCGGAGCTTCGCTCCGCCGGGCAGATGAGGACATCTGCCCCTACGTGGTTCGCGGCGGCCGCGTGGTAGCATTTCACCCTGGTCGAAAATGCCCAGTATTTCGTTTCGCCCGCGATGCGTTTCTGCCGCCGTCCTGCTCTTTGCGGTCATAACCTCCACGACCACCCTCGCGCGCGACTCTGAACCCAAATGGATCCGGGTCAGCTCCGCTCATTTCGCCGTCCTCACCGACGCGGGAGAAAAGAAGGGCCGCGAAGTGAGCCTGCGCCTGGAGCAGATGCGCGACGTCTTTGGCCAGCTCTTCCTGAAGACCAAGGTGCAGATGCCGGAACCTCTGGATGTGATCGCGCTGCAGTCGGACGAAGAATACATCCGTGTGGCGCCGCTCCGGCAGGGCCGGCCCATTTCCGCCCCCGGATTTTTTTTGTCTGGAGAAGACCGCAACTATATCGTGCTCGATCTTGCCGCCGAGGACAGCTGGCGAGCTGTCTCCCACGATTTCGCACGCCTGTTTCTCAGTTTCAACTACCCCCCGACCCAGGATTGGTTTGACGAAGGCTTCGCGCAATACTTCTCCAGCCTGAAACTGGGCGACAACCAGGCGCAGATTGGCAGCGACCCTGCCCCGGACCTGTCCGGAAATAAGGACCTGCCCAAATCTTTTGCGGAATTGCTGAACCGGCCGTGGCTGGTCCTGCCGGAATTATTCACCATGCGCCCGGGCCCTTCCGGCTACCCGCCCATGTTCTACGCACAGTCGTGGATCGTGATGCACTACCTGCTCAACCAGAACAAATTATCGGAGACCGGAACCTATTTCGGACTGGTGCAGATTCGGAAAGTCCCGGTTGAACAGGCCATCCAGCAGGCCTTTGGCATGAGCCCGGCCCAATTGGAGCAGGCGGTGAAAGATTACTTTCACGCCTTCGCATCAGCGCCGCAGGCTCCGCCCGACCCCAAGCAGGGCGCGACCAAACCAGTGGGACAGGTGAACCAGTTTCCGGCGCCCGTGGGGCCGCTGGATGTCGGAGCCAGTGTAGTGGACGTAGTCAGGGCCGAGGCACAATCGCTGGTGGCGGAGATGGCGGTGCGTCTGCCCGAACATCGCGATCAGTCTGAGAAGGATCTCCAGACCATCATCGCCGACCCCAAGGGGGACAATGCGATCGCGCACCGCGCCTTGGCCTGGGTGCGCATGGAAAGAAAAGAATTCGACGAGGCCGGAGAGGAACTGGCCCGGGCCCGGGAGCTAGACGACCGCGATACCTGGACCCACTATTACCTGGCGCTGGTGAAATTTCGCGCCTCCCAGGTAAACCGCAAGCCGATCGAGGGCGTTTCGAACATGATTCAGGACCTGGTGTACGTGGTCGATAAGGAGCCCGACTTTGCCGAGGCCCACAACATGCTTGCCCTGGCGCGCCTCCAGGGCGGCGGGGTCCATTCCGCGACCGGGTCGATCACGATCGCGATCCAACTCAGTCCGCGCAGCGAACAGTATCTGCTCAACCTGGCGCAGATCGATCTCGCCGGAAAAAAGTGGGACGACGCGACCGCCCTGCTCACCCGCTTGCAAGACAGCTCAAACCCGCAAATCGCGCAAACCGCCCGCAAGAGTCTGGCCGACCTGCCGACCCTGAAGAAGTATGGTGTGCTGCCGCAGGATAATGCATCGCCGCAGAATGGCCCAGCCAGTCCGGCGACCGCTACGGAGAACGATGAGGGGGACGCCAATTCCACCAAAGGGGAAGCTGTCCCCGCAGAGCCCGCGCCCGACCGCCGCAAAGTCCAGTTCGTCAGAGGGAAACTGCTGAAAGTGGACTGCACTCAGAGTCCGGCGGCGATCTTGACCATCAGGACAGCCGCTCGAACCATGAGATTGCGCACCGACGACTACAAATCACTGCTGCTGGTTGGAGCGGACGAGTTCTCCTGCGAGTGGGCGGGCCGGGGCGTGATTGCAAACTACAAAGCCGGAGGCAAAGCGGACGGTGATTTGGTGTCGGTCGAAGTTCAGTGAGCCAGATTCAGTAAAGTCAGTTCAGCAAGGTCGGGTTCGGCCGCGTCGCGAAAAGCAGCGCAAATAACAAACCCTCCCAGGGGAAGCTGGGAGGGCTCGCAGTGGTTGAACCCAGGACCGTCTTATTGCACCCGCACCACATTACCTGCTTGAAAGCCCTTTGGCCCCTTGAGCAGATCGAATTCCACCGTTTCGCCTTCGTTCAGCGTGCGATAACCATTCTCCTGGATGGCGGAGAAATGAACGAAAACGTCCTCCCCGGTAGAGCGCTGGATGAACCCGTATCCCTTGGCTCCGTTGAACCACTTTACTGTACCCTTCTCTCTCACAAAGAACTCCTTTCGCCTCTGCTCTGATTTAACTTTCGCATCCTCCGTGGAGCTCGTGCTCCTCTACAACCCCCTCCGAGGGAAAACGAAAGCACCGCCGCTGAACCATCACGCCCACAAAAAAAGCTCCGTCAGTTCGGAGTGTGGCGAAAGCCACCATCCGAATTTATCGGAGCCATCCTGCTGGCGCGATTTGTGACTGCAAGACAAGAACCATCTACCCCAAGCGAACATACTCATTGCCCAAATTGCGGGCAGTGAGCAGAAGATAATATTCAGGAATTCCATTTCTGGCAAGCGAAGAAGTCTGCAGCATAAAACGATTAAATATGAACGATTGCAACGGGGCCCGGAACCCAGGGCGACGGGACTGAGGGAGCAACGTCCTTCCGTGTCTGCGGATGCAGCGCAACTGTCTGATAGGATTAGAGAAAATGCCCGGTGACCAGCAGTCAAAGTCGGCGGCTTTGCCGCCGCCAACCCGTTCCGCCGTCTCCAGTCGGCCCGAAGACCCCTACTCCGGGCTGGTCAGCTCCACGGTGAAATATCTGTTACGCACCGAGGTACATACGTTTGCATTCTCCGTGGCCGCCAACGCCATCCTGTCGTTCTTTCCTTTCGTGCTTCTGCTCATGACCTTCATCCGGCAGGTATTTCATTCTCCCGTCATGAATGACGTGGTGGTGCAGCTGCTGCGCGATTTCCTTCCTGCCGGACAGGACTTTGTGATTCGCAATCTGAACGCGCTGGTGGACGCGCGCCATCGCGCACAGGTGGCTTCGCTCATCATTCTTCTGTTTACCTCAACCGGAATCTTCATGCCGCTCGAGGTGGCCCTAAACCGCATTTGGGGGTTCCCCAACAACCGGTCGTATTTCGGCAATCAGCTCATCTCACTCGCGCTGGCGTTCAGCTGCGGGGTGCTGGCCCTGCTTTCGATTGCGCTGACTGCGGGAAACATCGGATTGCTTGAAAATGCGTTGCGCAGTCACGGGCCATTCGTGGTCCGGCTGGGCGGCTTTCTGATGATGAAGGCGTTTGCCGTCTCCGCCAGCATCGCGATCTTCTTCCTGATCTATTGGGTATTACCCAACGGCAAGGTTCCAGCCCGGGCGGTGTTACCCACGGCGATCATCATGGGCCTGATGTCAGAGGCCCTGAAGTACGCCTATATCCTGGCCCTGCCGCGACTGAGCTTCCAGGAGGTGTACGGCCCGTTTGCTCTCTCGGTAAGCCTGATGTTCTGGGCATTCCTTACCGGCCTGCTTATGTTGACGGGAGCGCACTTGTCAGCCCGGGGACACAGCCGGCGACGTCCGATGCAATAATCAATCGCGTGGGGACAGCCGCCCCGGCTGTCCGGTCGAGCACAGCTCGACAGGTTTTCCTGCCGGCGTCGAAATAGCGGAGCTGCGCTCCGCCGGACAGCCGGGGGCGGCTGTCCCCACGTATTCATTGGTCTGTTCGTTGGTCACAACCCGATGTGACGGCTGATACATCTTCCCGTCTCGCTTGAGCTTTAGTATCACCGCACTCCCCGTCCCACCTGGTCTCGTCTGAAACGAGGCTGTGCCATGCGGTTTCCTGTCCGGCATTTCCCTGCCCTGGGGCTGGCGTTGATTTCATTGTCTGCCGCCGGCCAGAGCTCGCTGGCTAAACCGCTGCAGGCTGCGAGTTCCAACCTGCGCCTGTTGAATCTGAACTCAGGTTACATATTCGACGGCACGGTCTTATCGGTGCATGCCGCGCAGAACGACGCCGGTGATGTCGCCACGGTGCAGATCACGTTTCGGGTTGAACAGGCCATTCGCGGAACTCACGCCGGACAGATATTGACGATTGGGGAGTGGGCCGGATTGTGGAATGCCGGCGAACGCTACCACCCCGGGGAACGGCTACTGCTGTTTCTCTACACTCCCAGCAAGTTGGGCCTCACCAGCCCAGTCGGCGGCCCAGCAGGCCGTTTCGCCGTGGACTCGGGCGGAAACGCGGTGATTGAAGCCGGACGCCTTCCTGCCCTCCCACTCGATTCCGGATCAAAAACCCTGTTGCGCGAGAAGCACCGGGTAAACGCCCGGGCCTTGGCGCTGGCCATCCAGCGCGCGGAAACGGAGTAAATCATGGCGGCCCGTTTCCTCCGCACGCTGGCCATCGGTATCGCGATGCTGGGGGTGCCGACGCCACTGCTTCATGCCGGCGGTCCCCGTACGATTGCTGGGACCAGTTACTTCGATCCCGCGGTCAAGGGCACTCCGCTGACCTGGAGCCAGGGCCTGATCAGCTATTACACCGATCGAGGAAACCTCAGCCCGGTCCTGCCGTCCGCCACCGCTGACGCCTTCGTTGCCGACGCCTTCGGCCGATGGACTTCGATTTCGACTGCCGCAGTGACTGCGGCGCGGGCTGGTCAGCTAGCCGAAGATGTGAGCGGCGCCAACGTCAGCGCATCCGGCGGAACCATTACGCTCCCGGCTGACATCCGGCCTTCCGCAAACAATTTCCCGGTCGCCATCGTTTACGACGCCGACGGGACCGTGACCAATGCCCTCCTGGGACAGGGCGCAGGCAGCGCGGGATCCTGCTTCACCAACGCAGCCTACGGCGGCGTGGACAGCTTCAGCACCGACGCTCACCTGCTGCACGCGTTGGTAATCCTGAATGGACTTTGCGCCCAGACTTCCACCCAGTTGCCGGACATGAAGTATCGCCTAGTGCGGGTGCTGGGGCGCGTGCTGGGGCTCGACTGGTCGCAGATGAACCTCAACGTTTTCACTCACAGTCCCGCGCCCACATCGGCCGACTACGCCGGGCTCTCCATCATGCACGCTACCGACCCGATCAATTGCGTTCCGATTTCCATCTGTTATCCCAATGCTGACGAGCCCAAGCTGGACGACCGGGCAGCGCTTTCGCGGCTGTACCCCCTCACCACGCAAAACCAGGCGGCATTCCCAGGAAAGCAGTTGTTCTTCGACAACACTGTGCGCATTCATGGCAGTGTCTATTTTGCGGACGCCAGCGGCCAAGCGGCACAGCCGATGCAGGGCGTGAACGTAGTAGCTCGCTGGATTGATCCCGTCACCAGCCAGCCTTCCCGGACCTACGGGGCGGCTTCGGTTTCGGGGTTTCTGTTCCGCGGAAACGCGGGCAATGCGGCCACCGGATTCTACGACAACACCGGACAGGCGTGGGACCGCTTCGGTTCCGACGATTCGGCAGTGGAAGGTTCTTTTGATCTGGCGGGACTGGAAATTCCGAATGGTGCAAGCAGCGCTCAATACCAGCTGAGCGTAGAAGCGCTGGATCCCTCATGGTCGCAACCCGTCGGACCCTACGGGCCCTGGCAGGTGCAACCCTCGGGCACGTTCCAGCCTTTGATCGTGACCGTGAGCAAGGGTGGCGATCTGCAACAGGACATTCTCATGCAGGCGAGCGCGGTGCAGGCCCGGGACTGGTTCGAGCCGACATCGTTCGCATCGCCGGCAACTCTGCCGCCTTCGGGAGACTGGCTGGGGGCCCTCAGTGGTTTGGGGAATGCCGACTATTTCTGGTTCGTCGCGCAATCGGACCGCACCTTGTCGGTGGAAGTGACCGCGCTCAACGAACTGAAAGCCGCTTCTCTGGTGAAGGCGCAACCCGTCATCGGCATGTGGGCGCTGGCGGATCCGGGCACGTTTCCCGCGCCCGCAAATACCGGCCTGGCCTTCAACAGCGCGAATTTCGGTATGACGCGGCTCGACGCCACCCTCCAGGCCAGCACGGCGTTTCGTCTGGGCATCTTCGACTACCGCAGCGACGGCCGTCCCGACTACCGGTACCACGCGCGGGTCTTCTACGCAGACAATGCCGTTCCCGCACGGGCCCGCGTGGACGGCGGCACAGCGATCACGGTACAGGGGATCGGTTTCCGAACCAATACCGCCGCCACCATCGCGTCTGTAAATGCGCCGGTGCTGGCCGCCTCGGCGACCCAGGTGATCGCAACCGCGCCCGCCATGGCGGACGGGTTGCAAAACATCGGGTTGAGAGATCCCGCCACGGGCGCCTCATCGACCATGACCAATGCCCTCACCTACGGCGCCGGACCCAGCGACATCATCAAGTTGATTCAGGGATCGAATCCAGCAACTCCGGTCGGGGCCCAGGCGCCTAATCCGGTTCGGGTGCAGGTGCTGGCGCCGGATGGGACGACGCCGGTGGCCGGGGCCAGCGTCTTCTTCATCTCCACGCCAGCTTCTTCGTTGTCGGCGTGCGGCGGCACCGCCAGCTGCACGATTCTTACCGATGACAGTGGCCACGCCTCGACGCGCGTCACGGTGCTGCAAGCCGCCGTGATCAACATCAGCGCATTGCTGGCGCCGGCTTCCTACAACACGCCGAAATCGGTGCAGGCAACGATCCTAGGAACCACTTCCCCGCTGGACATCTCACTGGCCCCGTCCTTTGCCTGGATTGCCCAGAGCGCGACAGTGGATATTGCGCTGGCTGCCCGCCTGCTTTCGAATGGCCTGCCCCTCGCCGCAACCCAGGTAAATTATCAGGTGGTAAAAGGATCGGGCACCCTGAGGTCTGCCAGTGTCACCACCGACGTCAACGGCCTGGCCAACACCACCCTGCACCTCGCAGCCATGGCTGGAGATGTGCAGGTGAGCGCATGCGTCGCCCCGGCCAACCTGCCGTGCCAGATTCTTTTCGCGACTGCCGTGCCGCCTTCCATGCTCCGGCTGGAAGCCGTGGCAGGAAGTGTTCAGGTACTTCCCGCGGGCCGTAGTTTCCAACCGGTCACGGTGCGGGTCGTCGATTCGGCGATTGCTCCCCACCCGGTGCTGGGCGCCAACGTAACTTTCCAGGTGGTAGTGTCGCGTCCGGCGACTGCGCCGCCACCGGTTTCAGTAGGCGGAATCATCATTGGCAAGAACCCTCCGCCCGTCATCATTTCTTCGTCCCAGATGTCGGTGCTCTCCGATGGGTTGGGACTGGCCACGCTTCAGCCCTCAACCGGCGCGGCCCGGGGCGCTCTTGTGATTCAAGGCAAGGCCGCGGCCGGAAGCAGCGTTCTTCCCTTCCAGCTCCAGTCTTTTTTGCCGGTGACGCAATCGGCGCCGTCTGGCTCGTCACGTCCTCCGCTGGATGGCCCGCTCAGGGACAACGGGAACGCGCCGGCCATCTTTTCTGGCAATCCAAGAGCGCGCCAGCCCCGGTGACTGCAAGCGCAGATTCCCGGCAACTCGTCGCCGCTGATCGCATCTAACCGTGTGAAGAAAACTGCAGCTCTCCTGTGTTCGCCTCCCTGAGCGGAGAGGGGCGGACATGGGAGATGCCGCGGTGCCATTTGCTGCGCTCCCGCTCAGGTTTCGCTACACTTGTCTCTATGAAATCGATGCTGCGTGTTGGAGTGGTGTCAGCCACACTCTTCATTTTCACCTTAGTTTTGCTGCCTGGTGCCATGGCCCAGGAAGGCCCCCTCGACCCCGCCCCGCCCAAGGGCGTTACCACGGACGAGATCATCCGCCACTTCACCACCAAGGAGAAGGATTTCCAACTGGCGCGGGACCAGTACACCTACCGCCAGGACGTGCGCGTGATGACCCCCGACGATAATGGCGAGTATCACGAAATCTTCGATGTGCTTTTTGATGACCAGGGAAAGCGCCTGGAGAACGTCGTCTATGCTCCCCAATCTTCTTTGAACCTGATTTCGATGTCTCCCGAAGATATTGATGACATCCGGCATCGTCTGCCCTTCGTGCTCACTAGTGACGAAATTCCCGAGTATCAGATTCTCTATGTGGGCCAGCAGCAGGAAGACGAACTGCACTGTTACGTCTTCGACATCGCTCCCAAAGAGATCGTCGGCAAGAAAAGATATTTTCAGGGCCGCATCTGGGTGGATGATCGCGATTTCCAGATTGTAAAAACTTACGGCAAGACCGTGCCCGACATTCGCAAGAAAAAGGGACAAGAAAACCTTTTTCCGAAGTTCACCACCTGGCGCGAACAAATCGATGGCAAGTACTGGTTCCCTACCTATACTAAGGCCGATGATACGTTGCACTTTTCCAGCGGCGACGTCCGCATCCGCGAGATCGTGAAGTACAGCGATTACAAGCGCTTCGGATCAAACGTGAAGATCACGTACGAAGGCCAGGAAGTGAAGAAAGCGCCCGGCGAACAGGACAAATCACAACCGCCGCCGGATAAGCCACAGAATTAACGTAGGGGCAGATGTCCTCATCTGCCCGGCGGAGCAAAGCTCCGCTACTGTGCCCGACCCCGGGGACTCCATCGACCTTAATGGAAAGAAAGACCTGTCGAGCCTTGCTCGACTGGGCAGATGAGGACATCTGCCCCTACGCAATTAGTAGAAGAGATACTTTCGCCACTTATCGTCCGAGCGGCCCATCAGGCGCATGATGTGGCGGCTGGTGTGCAGGTTGAAAGCCCGGGGCTCGCGCAGAAGCTGCATATCGGCCTCGGTGGGAAACTGATTACCCTTCTGCCGATTGCAGGTGTGGCAACAGGCCACCAGGTTCTCCCAGGTGGACATTCCGCCCCGCGAGCGCGGTACCACGTGGTCGAGAGTCAACTCGCTCGACGGCAGCACTTCGCCACAATATTGGCAGGTGTTGCGGTCGCGCAGCAGGATGTTCTTGCGCGAGAGTGCGCGCGTCTGGTGCGGAATGCGGCGGTACTCGAGCAACCGAATCACCGAAGGCACGCGAATGGCCAGGCGGGCGGCGTGCAGGAAGTGTCCATTTTCTTCCTCCGTCATGGCCACGCCCTTCAGCACCAGCACGATGGCCCGTCGCGCGGCGCAAACGTTGATCGGCTCGTAGGAGGCGTTCAACACCAGCACGGGCGCGTGCAGGGCGTGCCCGTTGCCCTCGCGATGCACGGCCGGGGCAGGCGCGTGGCCCCGCATCATCGAGCCGTTCATCGAATTGTTCCACTTCCCTGACATAAGTGATTCCACAACTGCAAGTTGCTCTTGTACCCGCCTATCCCGTTGCCGCCAGGGTCCGCTCATCTTCGGCGAAATCCCGGGGCAGATTTACGCCCTTCGCGTCAGCCTTCAGCGTGCGCGCCACCGTGGCGACATATATTTTAGATGCGCCCGCCCGGCGCAAAATGCGGGCACACTCCGAGACCGTGGTGCCGGTGGTGAAAACATCATCGACCAGCAGAATTTCGCGGCCGGCTATTTCCGCCGGCTGGGCCACGGCGAAGGAACCACGGATGTTCTCACGGCGCTGATGGCGCGTGAGGCCCGTTTGCGATTGGGTTTCCCGCCGCCGTTCCAGGATGCCGGGGTACAGTTCCATCCTGCCGCGTCCTGCTCCCTGCTTGATCACATCCTGCTTGATGGCGGCGCGGGCGATCAACTCGGACTGGTTGAATCCACGCTGGCGCAGCTTTCGCGCGTGTAGCGGCACCGGGACTACCATCACCGGTCTCCGGCTCCAGGAGGAATCCAGCCTGTCCGCCGCTTCCGCCAGCGTGCGGCCCAGGACCGCGGCCGCCGGTCGCACCCGTTCATATTTCAGCAGGTGGATGAGTTCCCGAAGCCCGCCGTCGTAACTGCCATAGGCCACCGCTCGGGCGAAAGGCGGCTCCAGCCGCCGGCACAAACCACATTGAGCCTGGCTCGCGTCGCCACCCAGAACATATGGACTGAACAGCCGCTCTCCGCACCTGACGCAGACGCCACCCGCAATGGGGCGGATATCGGAAAGGCAGGCTCGGCAAACCGGCAGGCGGGAAATATTTACCAGGGGAGTACCACAAAGACGACAATCGGAGGGAAACAGGGTAGCGAAGAGACTTTCTGCAACACCGCTCAACGACGCGACCAGCATTGACCCCAGCGAACTGTCGCGCGTCAAGGGCTTGGTCCCGGTAGCCCGGATTGGGTCCTCGCTACTGCTGAAGACGAGCCTCCCGCGTTCGCCCGGTACGGCTAAGGACGCTGCGGGCAAACCTGTCCCAGTATAGCGGGCCGCAATGTCTCAAGCAACGCTTAGGCGGTCGCGCCTTGTGCCTTCTTGGTTTCCCGTCTTGGGAGCACCGGGAGGAATGACGATTGATACGAACGCCGGAAACAATCGCCACAGCGCACCGGGCGAAGAAACATCAAGGGCAGTAAGAACTTCTCGGTGAGATTCTTTGGACGGGAGCGGTAACCGTGAAAACCGCCACAATCCCGACACTCAAACAGTTTGGGGGACATAACTGTAGACCTCGGGAGGCCAGAGGAACAACGCCGGCCATCATACCAGAAGTGGCTACCGGCGCGGCATCTGAAGTGATCCCCCGCATGGAAGACCCGGAGGCGCCCTGCAGGAAACAACCTAGAGGCACTTGTAAAAGGGGTAGCTCGCATGTTAACGTGCGCCGTCTCATTTATCAGCTAAGAGCTTTATTATCTAGGATCTTAATTATTCACGACCCAACCGTTCCTGGCACTTCCGAGGATTCGCCATCATGAGTACGGACAACCCGGTTCACGGCAGCGAGACTGAAAAAAAATACAAGCCCTACGTCCCCGAGGACAGGGAGATGCGCGAGTTCACCTGGCGCGCGATTCTGCTGGGACTGGCGCTGACCATCGTGCTGGGCGCGGCCAACGCCTATCTTGGCCTGCGCGCGGGAATCACGATCGCCGCAACCTATCCGGCGGCAGTCATTGCCATGGCCGCGATGCGAGCATGGAAGGGTTCACTGCTGGAAGAGAACATCGCCCGAACCGCGGGGTCGATCGGAGAAGGCATCGCGGCCGGAGCAATCTTTACCATTCCCGCTTTCCTGATTGCTAAAGCCTGGCCTTCATTTCGCCCGGCGGACGCCTACTGGAAGTCCACCGCGCTGATCATGGTCGGCAGTGTCCTTGGCGTGCTTTTCATTTCCCTGGTGCGAAGGGTGATGGTGGAAGATCCGGAATTGCCCTTCCCGGAATCAGTGGCGGCATCGGAAATCCACAAGGCCGGACAGCGGGGGGCTCAAGCCGCAAAATACCTCTTCTGGAATATAGGCGTCGGCGGCCTGGTGTACATGCTCGGACGTTTCGGATTGTTTGCCGCCGACAGGGACTTTCACTTTGCCATCGGCACCCTGGGCCGCAGCCAGGTTCGTCTGGGCGGCGCAGGCAACACGGACGTCCTCGCGGCCGGAGGCGCAAGCATGTTCGCGGCGCCGAGCGTAAGCCCGGCATATCTGGGTGTCGGATACATCATCGGGCTTCGATTAGCGTCGCTGCAGTTCGCCGGCGGCGTGCTGGCCTGGGGCTTGATGGTTCCACTCCTGATATTTTTTCTGGGGCCGCAGATTAAGCCCTTGCTTCCCGCCGACACCCCCGCCAATTGGGCGACGATGTCACTGGCGGTATGGAGGTTCATCGTGCGTCCGATTGCCGTCGGGGGCATGCTGGTAGGGGCAGCCTATACGCTCTACAAGATGCGGGCCAGCCTCACAGCCGGGCTGGGCAAAGCATTCTCCGACCTGCGCCAGACCGCCGACGAACAATCCAAGCTCTCGCGCACCGAGCGCTACATGAGTTCGAAGGTGGTCTTCAGTCTGATCGCGCTGATGTTCGTCCTCATGTGCTTCCTCTACATCCGTATTTCGGGGCTGGTCTGGCCGGCGGTGCTGGCGGCCCTGGTAATGCTGATCGTCGGTTTCTTCTTTTCCACCGTTTCAGGAAGCCTGGTGGGGATGATCGGGTCGTCCAACAACCCGGTGTCGGGGCTGACGCTTTCGACCCTGATCATCGCCGCGCTTTTGATGGTCTCGCTGGGCGTTTCGGGAATTTCCGGGGTCGCGGCAGTGTTGGGCGTGGCGGCCGTGGTTTGCGTTTCCGCATCGGTCGCCGGCGAACTGCTGCAAGACTTCAAGGTGGGATACATCTTGGGTGGTACGCCACGCACCATTCAGATCGCGGAACTGATCGCGGTAGTGGTGGCCAGCCTGGTGATGTACTGGCCTCTCATGCTGCTGCACGAGGCCAACATCCGAGCGGGGGGTATCGGATTCGGCGACCGCCAGCTCTCCGCTCCCCAGGCTGGGCTCATGGCAACATTGGCCATTGGCATCGTGGGTGGTGATATGCCCTGGTCGTTGGTCGTGGTGGGCATTTTCTTCGGCATTGCCTTGATCATGATGCAGGTCAAGAGCCCGATGCTGGTAGCGGTCGGCATGTACCTGCCTTTTGAGACGACCTTCGCCATCTTCCTCGGTGGGGTCTTCCGCTCCCTCGGAGATTGGGTAGCCAAACGCCGCGGATTCAACGGAGCACAGAAGGCTCGGGTGGAAAATGCCGGAGTGCTCACTGCATCGGGACTGATCGCAGGAGAAGCGGTGCTGGGACTGCTGTGGGCCGGGCTGCAGTTCGCCCCGGAATGGACGCGCACGCAGATCTTTTCCAATCCATCTTATCTTGCGGGAATCGGAGTGATGGTAGCTCTGGCCGCGCTGATGATCTGGTTGCCGCTCTCCAGTGCCGGCGACCCGAACGAACCCGCGCCCCCAACCGCCATGATGTAAGGCGATCCGCGTGGCGCGGGCGCCCTCGCCCGCGGCCCTGGGGAGAAACGCGCGGTAGCGTTCCTTCGTGATCCTTAGTGTCCTTCGTGGTTTACTGTTTTCCATGTCCATCGCCGAAAATGTTAGAGATGTTCGCCGGCGGATCACAGCCGCAGCCCGCCGTGCCGGACGGGGTCCCGGAGACATCCCGTTGATGGCGGTGAGCAAGACCTTTTCTGTCGAACACATTCGCGAAGCGTACACAGCAGGGCTTCGAGTTTTTGGCGAAAACCGGGTGCAGGAATTCTCTGGCAAGGCGGCGTTGCTGGCTGACTTGCAAGGGGCCGAATGGCACATGATCGGTCACCTGCAATCGAACAAAGCCGCAGCTGCGGCTGAAGCATTCACCGCCGTCGATTCACTCGATTCCCTGCGGCTGGCCAAAAAACTGAATGCATCCGCGGAAAAGCTGGGCAAGAGACTGGGAGTGCTGATCGAGATCAATGTGGGCGGCGAGACTGCCAAGAGCGGCCTGGCCCCGGACTCCGGCGAACTGGAAACCCTCCTGATGGCTGCTCCGAAACTCGAGTGCCTGGATTTCCGCGGCCTGATGACTATTCCTCCTTTTACCGAAGATCCCCAGGAGGCGCGCCCCTATTTTCGCCGGCTGCGCGCTCTGCGCGACGAGATCGCCGCGCGAGGCATGCCTCGTATCCACATGGACACGCTATCCATGGGCATGTCGCATGACTTCGAAATTGCGATTGAAGAAGGTTCAACCTGCGTGCGAGTGGGCACCGCAATCTTCGGACAAAGGGAAAGGTACTAACCTCGGAGGACAGGGAGAAGCACAGAGGCCAGAACTTCTGGATTTCCTCGGTGTCCTCCGTGGTTGATCGGCTTGAATGCTCTCGATTCAAGACACGCCGGCGGGCGCCACTTTCGCGGTAAAGCTCCACCCTCGCGCCCGGAAGAATGCCATCACCGGCGATCTGGGCGACGCGCTGAAGCTATCCTTGACGGCACCACCGGTTGAAGGCAAAGCCAACGCCGCCTGCATCGAATTTCTGGCAAATCTTTTGAAGGTGCCGCGTTCCTCCGTTACCATAGCGTCCGGCCTGAGCAGTCGCAGGAAAGTGATTCGAGTGACGGGCCTATCGGCGGATGAGTTGCATAAACGGTTGAGGAGCGATTTCTGACTTTTTCCGAACGATTGCAGGAGATCCGTACCGGCTTCGAGCGTCCTTTCTGGGTCGCCAATATCAGCGAACTCTTCGAACGGCTCTCCTACTACGCCGCGTTCGCATCGCTGGCCCGCTATCTTCATGAGACCTTGAATTTCCGGGTAGAACAGGCCAGCAGCCTCACCGGACTGTTTGGGGGGCTGGTCTGGTTTCTCGCGGTATTTGGAGGGACCGTCGCCGATCGCCTGGGGTTTCGCCGCTCCCTGTCGTTGGCCTACCTGATATTGAGCTGCTCCTACTTTCTGCTGGGATCGCTCGGGGCGCCATGGCTGGCCCCGATTCGCAACGCGGTGCCGCTGGTCGTACTTGTGACATTTGTGTTAATGCTTCCAGCTCTCGGCGTCGCGCTGGTCAAACCCTGCGTGGTCGGCACCACGGCGAGGGCATCCAAAGAAAACGTTCGCTCCATTGGCTATTCCATCTACTACACGCTGGTGAATATTGGCGGAGCTGCTGGGCCATACGTTGCCTCATGGGTACACCAGCACATGCGCGTGGAGAATGTGTTTCGGGTGGCGGCGCTGAGTGTGTTTGCCATGTTTTTCGCGGTGCTGCTGCTGTTCAAGGAGCCGCGCCGTTCCGGCGAAACGCAGACTGTGAGCCTGTCCCAGTCAGCCAGAAATTTCTGGACGGTCATTTCTAATCCACGCTTCATGCTGTTCCTGCTGATTTTTTCCGGCTACTGGGTAGTGTATTGGCAGGAGTTCATCGTTCTCCCGCTGTATATCCACGACTACATCGATCCCCGGGCCAACACCGAACTGCTGCTCGTGGCCGGGCCGCTGACCGTCATTGCCCTTCAGCTGCTGGTCAGTTTTCTCACCCAGAAAATGCCCTCGTTCCGCGCCATCACGCTGGGAACACTGATTTCGGGACTGGCCTGGCTCATTCTGATCGCGCATCCCACGGTTCCCATGGCAGTGCTTACGCTCATCACGGTCTCTCTCGGCGAGATAACCCAGTCGCCTCGTTATTACGAATATATTTCCCGGCTTGCCCCTTCCGGCCAGCAGGGCACCTACATGGGCTTTGCTTTTTTACCCATCGGAATTGGTTCGATCATCGGGGGCTGGTTTGGGGGAAAACTGATCCATCACTTTGGCGAAGTGACGCACCAACCGGGGCGCATCTGGTGGGCGGTGACGGCCGTGGGCGTGGCCACCGCCGCGCTGTTGTGGGTTTATGACAAGACCCTGAAACCGACAAGCGTCCAGGGTTGAGTCCGCCCGAGGCGAGAGCTTGAACCACCAAGGACACGAAGGTACACGAAGGAAAGCTCGGAATTTTTAGCCTTCGTGTCCTTGGTGGTTCAGGCTTTTAGCACCCGGCCGGGATTCGCTCAAATCGCTTCTGTTGTTTAGAATAGTTGTTTGCCCATGGATCTTCCCGCCATACAGGCCGCGCTGCGCGAGCGGAACATTGACGCCTGGCTCTTTTACGATCACCATCATCGCGATCCGATCGCTTACCGGGTGCTGGGATTGCCCGCGGGTCAAATGGTCACGCGGCGCTGGTTCTACCTGATTCCGTCCAGCGGCGACCCAGTGAAACTGGTACACAAGATCGAACCTGGCCATCTGGACTCCCTGCCTGGGAGCAAACGCCAGTATTCGGGCTGGCAGGAATTGTTCGACCAAGTGAAGGTGTTACTGGCCAATCATCGCGATATCGCGATGCAGTATTCTCCCAACAATCTGGTATTCACCATTTCGCTGGTGGACGCGGGCACGGTTGATCTGATCCGCGGACTGGGCAAGAACGTGGTCAGTTCCTGCGACCTGGTGGCGCAGTTTGAAGCGACTCTGACCGAAGAGCAGATCAAGTCTCACTTCGCCGCGCGCGATGCGATTGACGCCATCACCGCGGCAGCCTTCAAGGAGATCGGGCGGCGGGTGCGCAACGGCGGGACCCACGAATATGAAATCCAGCAGTGGTTCCTGGAGGCCTTCCGGCGAGAAAACCTGGTGTCTGACGATCCGCCGCTGGTGGCCGTCAATGCGAATAGCGGCGATCCGCACTACGCGCTGCTTCCGGAAACTTCAAGGCCCATTCGTGAAGGTGATTTTGTCCTGCTCGACGTATGGGCCAAAAAGAACACGCCCGGGGCCGTATACTACGACATTACCTGGACTGGTTTTGTGGGCAAGTCTCCTTCTGATCGCATGCGGGAGATATTCAGCATTGTTCGCCAGGCGCGTGATGTGGGAGTGAAGACGGTAGTCGAAGGCGTGAGCGCGGGCAAAGCCCTCGCCGGATGGGAAGTCGATCAGGCCGTGCGGGACCACATCCGTAACGCAGGCTTCGAGCAGTACTTCATTCATCGCACCGGACACTCGATCGGCACCGAAGTTCATGCCAACGGCGCCAACATGGATGACCTGGAAATTCATGACGAGCGGCGCCTTCTGCCCAATTCATGCTTCTCCATCGAGCCCGGCATCTATTTACCGGAATTCGGGGTGCGCAGCGAAGTGAACATGCTGATCAGGCCCGGCGCAGCCCAGGTAACAGGTAAAATCCAAAGTGAACTCGTAATCATCTGAATGGCAAATTCAGCTAAGACCACTCCGACAGAAACGCAGAAAGCAGCGGCAGCGGGTGCTGCCCGTATGGCAGTCATCGCTCCCGCGATCGCCTGGTTCATTCCGGGGGCGGGGCACTTGATCCAGAAGCGATGGGTACGCGGATTCCTGATCATGGCCTCGATCACCGTCATGTTCGTGCTCGGCCTGCTGATGCAGGGACGCGTGTACCATCCCAATGGCGGCGACATTCTGGACATGCTTGGATTCGTCGGCGACGTAGGCGCGGGCAGCCTCTACATTGTGACCCGCATGCAGGGCTGGGGACATGGCGCCATCGCGCACGCGACCGCCGACTACGGCACCAAGTTTCTGATCGTCGCCGGACTGCTGAATTTCATCTGCGCGGCTGACGCCTATCACATCGCCATCGGAAAGAAGCCGTGACTGGAAAAACAGAATGACCCTGGAACTCTCCCATTTCACCGCCGCCGTGCTGTTCTCGGTTTTCGCCTCGGTAGTTTTCGGAATCACGCAGCGCAACAACGCCCGAGAACAGATTCGCTACGGCTTATATTGCTTCGTCCTGTTCGTCGGGGGAGTATTCGTTGCGGGATGGGTGATGTGGCTGCTACGGCACTGAGGAGCAGCTTCTGGCTTCTGGCTTCTGGCTTCTGGCTTCTGGCTTCTCTCTCCCAGTCTTGATCTCATCGACTAGTGGGGTGGCAGTGCAGGTTCAAAGGTTTTTCCGTGGCGAGCTGGGCTCAATTCCAAAGCAGTGGCTAAGGGTTAGGCTAGAAGCCAGTAGCTAGCGGCTAGAAGCTGCTTCTACCCCTCCCACACGAACGCGTCGAACACGCGTTTTACCTCAAATCCAAGGCGCTGATAGAGCGTGACCGCGCGGGCATTGGCCTCGGTCACCGTGAGCGACAACATGGAGAAGTTGCGCTGGCGCAGGTTTCCGGCGGTGGCTGCGATCAATAACTCGCCCAGGCCGTGCGAGCGATAGTCGGGGAGAACACATACCTGAGTGACGTGTCCCACATCCTGGCGTACCCGGGAGCACAGAATAAGCCCGACCAAGCTTCGCGCCCGCTTGTGCACCGCGACGGACGATCCCTCGGGGTCGAAGGTGCCGCATCCCGGAAAACGCACGATGTTGTTCAGGAAGCGCAGCGACCCGCTCAGGGTGCGATATTGATCGTTGATTTCCGAGTCCACATGACCGCGGTAAGCACTGGTGATCAAGGCGGCGGCGGGCTGGTAGTCGTGCTCTGCCCAGCGCCTGATCTCGATCTCAGGGTCCAACGACGGTGGCGGCTGGGGCGTGGCGTCCAGCGGGAAGACCATGAAAAGCCGTGGGTGCCGATGAAAGCCCTGCTCCACAAAGGGCCGCGCCACTACTCCGGCCTCGTGCACCAGTAGTTGCGCTTCGACTCGATGGATTCCTGGTGACTGTTGCAGGGTCTCAATCACATGCAGCAGCAGGCGCGATTCCACTTCGTGCGGATCGGGCAGGCGTCCGCCATTGGCCACGAAGAGGTCGCCAATTACGCCCTTGCTGCCTTCATAAACAAAAAAAGCGTAGCCGATGATGCGGCCGCGCTCGACTGCGGCATAGCCGGGCAGGATTTTGGCATCCACGTAGCGCAGGATCATTTCCGCCGAACCGCTGTAGTCCCAGGAGAGCAGGCGCGACCATTCCCGGACCTCGTCCTCGAGCAATGGACGCAGGTCGACAGAGGAAAAATGTCTGAGGTCGAGAATCTCCACCTGGAGGCTCCTGGAGGGTTCCGGCTTGCTAAGCGCGCTCATGGCGGGCTGCGAACAGCGAGTGTAGTGCTTCCTCCCGCAGCTAGGCAAACGGAGGGACAAGGTTGGGTAACAGGGGAGGCTTCTGGCTACTAGCTTCTAGCTACGGGCTCGAGCTTCTTTGCCTTTGGTTCGTGATCTTCCTTGTCGCTAACGGATTGTTCGTTCCAAAAAGTCCTGACGTCGTGACTAGGCCAGGAGCTAGAAGCTAGAAGCCAGGAGCTATCCGCTAGAACGCTAATTGCTGCTTTTCCCTACCCAGTAGTAATCCATGCCCTGCGCCGCAAAGCTTCCCAGGTAGGTGACTCGCCGGCCGGGAGTCCACTTTGCGATGTTTTTCTGCCACGCTGCTGGAGTAATCAATAGATGTTCGCCGGTGGGGACGTTTCCGGCCTCGTAACGGGCAATCGTCTGATTGCGGTAAAAATGGAGACCATATTCGGTCTCGCGCGATAGCCGCAGAATCGCCAGAGGAAGCGAGCGGTTGTCCACACGGCTGATTTCCTGAGCCAGGGGACGCGCCGAGAGCGTGGCATCCAGGGCGGGAGCTCCCAGCCGCAAGACCGCCGCCACCGCCAACACCACGGGAACCAGAGTGACGAAGCGCAGCAGGCGAAGCCCCGGCGGGCGGCGCAGAGTAAGCGCGATTCCGATCGCCAGCACGGCCGCGAACCCAACCGAAATCGCAGCCGCGCGGCCCCACGGAAGACTGTGTTGAAACACGATGTACTGCATCATCAGCGCCGCCACCACGGGCAGAGCCGCGACCATGGAATGAAAGATAGTCAGCACCAGGCTCGGGGGATCATCGTCGATCACATGGCGGCGAACATGTTCCGCCAGCAGCAGCGTGCCCGCCGGAAGCGCCGGCACGATGTAGCCCGGCAATTTGGATGCAGAGAGGGAAAAGAATGCCCCGGGAACAACCAGCCAGATCACCAGAAATGCCGGCAAGGCATCTTCCGACTGGAACAACTCTCTCTTTTCGGTCCACCAGGCGCGAATCATCTCCACCGCGGCCGCGACGATAAACATGGTCCAGGGCACAAGCCCGAGCAAGGCGACGGGGAGGTAATACCAGAAGGGCTGGGTGTGGTGATAAAGGTCTTTTCCAAATCGCGCCAGGTTGTGTTCCAGAATGAACACCCGGAAGAACTCCGGGTTTCTCAACTGCACCGCCACGTACCACGGAAGCGCAGTCACAAGGAAGAGCAGGATGCCCGGCAGCCAGCAGGTCCGCGCTAGCAGACGATAGTCGCCCTTGGCGGCTGCGAAAATCGTAATAATGACAGCCGCCAGAAAGGGCGCTACCGGTCCCTTGGCCAGCATTGCCAGCCCCAGAAAAATGTAAGAGAGGGCCAGGAAGCGCTTGCTGGTGCTTTCGTACCACGCATACCAGGCCAGCATGGCGATGCTGAACGTGGCGGCAAGCGGCATGTCGGTGGAGGCTGCGCGTGCGAAGCCGATGATGCCACTGGCAGACGCAGCCATGAGCGCGCCATCCAACTGAAAGCCCGGGCGAAAGCGGCGCAGGAAAAGATAAACGGCGACGACCATCAGCGTGGCGTCCAATGCTGAAGAAAGACGGGCAGCCCAGTCGCTGACTCCGAAAACGCTGTAGGCCAACATGGTCTGCCAGTAATAGAGAGCGGGCTTTTCGAGCCAGGGCTTGCCGCCCAGCGTGGGCGTGATCCAGTTGTGACGGGCAAGCATCTCGCGCGCCACCTGCGCGTAACGCGGCTCATCGGCCCCGAGCAGGCCAAAATAGGCGAGACCGAAGAAAAACAGGAAGCCGCAAAAGCCGGCGAGCAGAAGCCAATCCATAAGCGGACGTTGACCCGCAACGGAGGCGGCAGGGCGCGAGGTCGGGTTGGCCGGTGTTGCAGTCACAAATCTGAATTCTGAAATCTACAATCTGAAATCCATAATCTGAAATCTATCGTCTGACAATCAGGGCGAGATTTATTGTATGGAAGCGCGGAGCTGTAATTCAGCCAGAATTCGCGCGGTCGCGGCAGACAGAGGCCCATCGAGAGCGCAGCCGCTCGCGCACTGGTGTCCGCCACCCCCCAGACGTTCAGCGATTGCAGCCACGTTCACTTTACCCTTGCTGCGCAAACTTATACGGAAGCGGCCGTCGGGAAGTTCGCGGAAGAACAATGCCACCTCCACACCCTGCATTGAAAGTGCATAATTCACCAGCCCTTCGCAATCTTCTTCCCTGGCGTGGCAGCGCTGCATCTGTTCCTGGGTCACCGAAATCCATGCCAGCGCCCCCTCCCGGTGCAGATTGGAAAGCGCTGCACCCAGCAGCCGCATTTTGGCGGTGGAGTGTCCAAAGTAGATATTGCGGGCGCAATGGGCAGGATCCGCCCCCGCCAGCACCAACTCCCGCGCCAGTTCGAAAGTGTGTTCGTTTGTCCCCTCGAACATGAACGACCCGGTATCAGTGAGGACGGCGGTGTAAAGACAGGTCGCCATCTCGGGGGAAATCTTCACTCCTGCCTCGCGCGCCAGGCGATAGACCATTTCCGCCGTGGCCACCGCCCTGGGATCAATCCAGTTCACCTGGGCAAAGGGGCGGCCGCTCTGGTGGTGATCGATGTTGATCAGAAACTTGTTTTCCAGTCCATGCAGGCGGGTACGCTGGATACTGTCACACTCCAGGATGATGGCGGCATCATAGTCGGCACTGACGCTCTCCGACTGGACAACGTCGTGTGCGTAGGGCAAAGGCTGGTAAATGCGAGGCACGCCGTCGCGCAGAACGATATCGGCCTGTTTGCCCATCGCCAGCAGGACCTGACGGCAGGCTAGTGCCGATCCGATGGCATCGCCATCCGGCCGCGCATGCGAGGTCAGAACGAACCGGTTGCGCTGCTCGATGTGCTTGAGAACTTCCTTCAGCATAAGACAGTCGTCAGTCGTCAGTCGTCAGTCAAGCGTTGGATTTGCGGGCGACTGAAGACTGACGACTATTTCTTCCTCTTTTTCGTCCGGCCCAGCAATTCATCGATTCGGGCACCGTACTGGTCGGAGCGGTCGAGGTGAAAATAGAGTTCCGGGGGACGGCGAAGGCGCAGATTTTCGGCCACTTCGCGGCGGATGAATCCGACGGCCGCCGTCAAGCCCTCCAGGGAACGGTCGGCTTCTGCATCATCACCTTCGAGCGTGACGTACACTTGCGCCGAACGCGAGTCCTCGGCCAAGACCACGCTGGTAACGGCGACCAGACCGATGCGCGGATCTCCCAGTTCGCCCTCCACAATGGTTTCGATCTCTTCCCGCAGGGCCTCTCCCAGGCGCTCCCGATGGTATTTCGCGCCACGCTTCTCCACACTCACCTCTTGAGTAAAACGAATGAGAATATCAGAAAAACCGCCCCAGCGGGATGGCCCCGGGTAGCGCGTCCCTGGGTAGCGCCGGCGTCCCGCCGGCTGTCCGGCGGGCGTCCCGCTCGCCGTCCGAACGAAGGCAATCTATTGGGCGCAAAGACGAACATTGCTCGCGGTTTACCTGAGGCGGCGAGACGCCGCCTCGACAGCCGGCGGGACGCCGGCGCTACATAAACTCTACGAATGAATCCGCAATGTCGGCGCCAGCGTTGTTGGCGATGCGTGTGGCCTGGCGCTCCACGTTCTTCATCAGGCCGTCGAGATAGTCGCGCGAGTCCGAAATGCCGACCACGCCAACTGTCGCCCGGTTCCACAATCCGCTGGCATCCAGTTCAGCCACGGCCACGTTGAAGTGCGCGCGCAACCGGTCTTTGAGGCTGCGAACCACCTGCCGCTTGTCTTTAAGGGACTGAGCTGCTTCGATGTGCAGTTCGAGGGTGAGAAAAGCGATCAAGGCAGTCGTTAGTCCTTGGTCGATGGTCCTTGGCCCGCATCCTACGTCATTTTCCGCTATGTGTGCGCCCTTAGATCTGTGCTAGAGCCAACGACCAACGACCAAAGGCCAACGACCGCTTTTAAGCGATGGCTTCCGCCGCGACTTTCTCGGTCACAAAGGCCTCGATCACATCGCCGACCTTGATATCGCCATAGTTGGCGATCGAGATGCCGCACTCCATGCCGTTGCGTACCTCGCTGGCGTCGTCCTTGAAGCGGCGTAGCGAGCCGACTTTGCCGGTAAACACGACGGTGTTGTCGCGCAGCAGGCGCACTTCCGAGTCGCGCTTGATGAGGCCGTCGGTCACGGAACAGCCGGCAATGGTACCCACCTTGGGGATGCGGAAGGTCTCCTTGACCAGCGCGCGGCCCTGATAAGTTTCCTTGATGGTGGGTTCGAGCAGACCGGTCATGGCGCGCTTGATCTCGTCCTGCAACTCGTAAATGATCGAGTGCAGCCGGATGTCCACCTTCTCCTGCTCCGCCAGTTCCTGCGCTTTTCGTTCCGGACGCACGTTGAAGCCGATGATGATGGCGTTTGAAGCCGAAGCCAGCAGCACGTCCGACTCGGTAATGGCGCCCACGCCCGACCGCAACACCTTCAGTCGAACCTTATCGTTCGAGAGCTTGGTGAGCAGGTCGGTCAGCACTTCGACCGAGCCGCCAACATCTGCTTTGAGGATGATGTTCAGTTCCTTGGTGCCTGCGGTTTTCAGCTGCTCCGCCAGGCCTTCGAGGGACACGCGGGAACTCTTGGCCAAAGTAGCTTCGCGAGCTTTCTGTTCGCGGTATTCGGAAACCCCCCGGGCCTTGTCGCGGTCCGCGACGACGACAAATTGGTCGCCCGCCTGGGGCAGGCCTTCCATGCCGAGGATTTCGACGGGTGTGGAGGGCGGCGCGGACTCGAGCTGGTTGCCGCGATCGTCAAACATGGCGCGCACTTTGCCGTACACATTGCCCACCACGAAGTTGTCGCTGTTGCGCAAAGTTCCGTTCTGCACCAGCAGCGTGGCCACTGGCCCACGCCCACGATCCAGCTTGGCTTCGAGAACCACGCCGGTTGCCGGACGATCAGGCGTCGCCTTCAGTTCCTGCAGGTCCGCCACCAGGCAGATCATTTCCATCAGCAGGTTCAGGTTGGTTTTCTGCTTGGCCGAGACATCCACGAATACCGTGGTTCCGCCCCAGTCTTCCGGCATCAGACCGCGGTCGGCCAGCTGCTTTTTGACTCGATCCGGTAAGGCGTCGGGTTTGTCGATTTTATTGACCGCGACAATGATGGGCACTTCGGCGGCGTGGGCGTGGTCAATGGCTTCGAGCGTCTGCGGCATCACGCCGTCATCGGCGGCCACCACCAGCACTACGATGTCGGTGGCTTTGGCTCCGCGCGCCCGCATGCGCGTAAACGCTTCGTGGCCGGGCGTGTCGAGAAATACGATCTGGCGGCCGTACGCCGGGGAGTTCTTGTCCACGATGGTTACTTTGTAGGCGCCAATGTGCTGCGTGATGCCACCGGCTTCGCCTCCCGCCACGTTGGTCAGGCGGATGGAATCGAGCAGCGTAGTCTTGCCGTGGTCCACGTGGCCCATGATGGTGACCACGGGCGGACGCGTAACGCCTTCGGTGGGCGCGCCTTCCTCGCCCGTGGCGGCTTCCGCAACATCCTTGGCCGCCTGCTCTTCGAAGGTGATTACGTTGGTGTCCGCTCCGAAAAAGCGCGCCATTTCGCTGGCCAGTTCGGTGTCGAGCGTCTGATTGATGGTGGCGAAAACGCCGCGAAGCAGCAGGCGCGCAATCAGGTCCTTGGCGCGAAGTCCAAGCTTTTCCGCCAGATCTTTCACGCTGACGCCCTCGGTGATGGTGATGCTGCGCGTGATCGGTTGCGGCTCATTGGAAAGCGACAGCCGCGGCGGCGGCGTGTAGCCCTTCATCGGGCCTTCCTTCACACCGCGCGGCACATAACGCTGGCCTGGCCGGCGTGAAGGTGCGCCCGGCCTGCTGCCCGGTCTGGGCGTCGGTCCGCCAGAGGGCACTGCTCCCGGCCCGACTCCCAGTGGCCTTGATCCCGTGGGAGACTGCCGTGTGGGATGCATCGGCCGGCGCTCGCCTGGACGCAGCGGCGGACGATTGGTAGGCGCACCCGGCCGCGGGCGCTGGAAAATCGGCTGTCCTGGCACCGGACGTCCTGGCGCCGGACGCATAGGAGCTCCCGTGGACGTTCCAGCAGCACCTGCAGGCGCGGCCGGACGCAAGGGAGCCTTATACACTGGACGCGGCCCGGTCTGCGGAACGATCATTCGCGGCGGCGGTGCTATCGGCTGCACCGGTGTGCTCGAGGCGCCTGGCCTTGAAGCCATGGCCGGCGGTTGTGCCGGTGGCGCTGCGGGCCGCGGCGTCACCGCCGGGCTGCTGGCCGAAACTGGCGGAGCTGCCGGTGGGACTGCCGGTCGAGCTACAACTGGAGCCGGGGGCGCAGCCGATTTAGGAGGAGCCGGCGCTGGAGCGGTAAAGCTTGGCCGCGGTGTCGAAGTTGGAACCACAAACTTGGGTGGGGCCGCCGCTGGAGGAGCGGGTGTCCGGGGGGCGGGAGTGGTCGCCGCCGGCGCGGCCGAGACTGCGGGCTTGGCGGGCGGCGCTGGGACCGCGCGGGGAGTTTCCACCGTCGAGGACGGCTGTTGCTTGCTGATGATGGCCTTTAAGGCGTCGCCGGGCTTGGAAATATGGGAAAGGTCGATCTTGGTCTTGATTTCATCGGCGTCGGCGCGAGCCGGCCGGGAAGACCGGCCGGAGGTTTGCGCTGCGCTGCTGGCGCGGAGGCGGGCACGGACTTTGTCCGCTTCATGGTCTTCGAGAGAACTGGAATGGCTCTTCTTCTCGGTGACTCCAATTTCCGGAAGCACCTCGAGAATAGATTTACTTTTAACTTCCAGCTCCCTTGCCAGATCGTTGATTCGAATCTTGCTCATCCGCCCTTTCGTCCTCCGGACTGTTCCGCTAAGTCTTCATATCAACCTCACGGCGTCAGTTTTCAGGTTCGCGCAACCACTTGCGTCAGCGCGCGAGAATCGCACTTACTGCTTCTCCTCGGAAGGAGCAGGCTCCTCCGCGGATTCCGCAGCTACTTCCTGCCCACTGTTTTCTTCGACGGTGGCGTCGGCTGATTCAGCGCTTTCAACCGCCGCTTCCGGCGCCGCTTCTACCTCGGCGGTGACGTCATCCGGGCCCGCAGCTGACTCTTCCGCCACCAACTCCGCGCCCACTTCGCCTTCCGCCGCGGCAGCGCCGGTTTCCGCTGCTTCCAGGCTGGAGAAATAATTATTGACCGCCAGGCTGATTTTTTCCACCGTCTTGGGACCGATACCCTCGATGGCCTCGAGTTGCTCAGGGGTCATGTCGGCCAGCGCCTCTACCGTGCTCACACCGGCGGCGCTCAACTTCTCCACCAGACCTTCACCAAGGCCGGGCACATTCTCCAGAGGAGTGGAAGCGTTACCCACCAGCGCGGACATCTGCAACTCCACTTCCTGCCGCTTCTCTTCCTCACTCTTGATGTCGATCTTCCAGCCCAGCAACTTGGCCGCCAGCCGGACATTTTGCCCCTTCTTGCCGATGGCGAGCGAAAGCTGGCTGTCATCCACCACCACTTCAAGATGCTTGTCGGCGGAGTCGACCACGGTCACGCGGCTCACTTTGGCGGGCTGCAAAGCTTTTTCCGCGAAAGTCACCGCATCTTCGTGATACTCGATGATGTCAATCTTTTCGCCGCGCAGTTCGCGGATGATGGATTGCACCCGCATGCCCTTCATGCCGACGCAGGCGCCGACGGCGTCCACGTCCTTGTCTTTCGACATGACCGCGATCTTGGTGCGTTCGCCAGCCTCGCGCGCAATGGCCCGGATCACAACCGTTCCGTCGTAAATTTCCGGAACTTCGGTCTGAAACAGATGCTGCACCAGTTCCGGCGCCGCCCTGGAAACCACCACCGCCGGACCTTTCGAGGCCCGTTCCACCCGGGCAATCACAACCCGCACACGCTCGCCCATGGCGAACGACTCCAGCCGCGACTGCTCCTTGCGGGGCATGCGCGCCTCCGCCTTGCCGATATCGAAGATCACATCCGGACCTTCGATCCGCTTTACAGTGGCGTTCACAATCTCGCCCACGCGGCCGATGTACTCGTTGTACACAGTGTCGCGTTCGGCCTCGCGCACCTTTTGAAAGATAACCTGCTTGGCCAGTTGGGCCGCAATGCGTCCCAGAATGCCTTCGGTCTGCTTGTTGATCTGAAGCTCGCCCCCCAGTTCGACGTTGGGATTGATCTTGCGGGCATCATCCAGCGTGACCTGCAGGACCGGATCCTCAACCTGCTCGGGAGTTTCCACAATCGTCTTGACCGCAAAAGCGCGGATCTTGCCGGTTTCCTTGTCCAGTTCGGCGCGCAGGTTTTCCTGCGTCTTGTAATACTTGCGCGTGGCGACAACAATGGCATCTTCCACCGCACTCACGACAATCTGCGGATCAATACCTTTTTCCCGGCTCAGCGCGTCAATCGTGTTATAGAGCTCACTTGCCATAGATGAACCGACCTCGGACTTCGGACCTCAGACCTCGGGCAAACCTCACGATGCGGAAGCCGGTAGTATTGGCCGACGCCTGAGGTCCGACGTCTGACGCCCGCTTCTAGATCTCCGGCACCAGATTTGCCTTCTCGACGTTTTTCAAGTCGATTTCGAGCTTGGGCGCAGCGCCCTCTTCCGGACGGCGCTTTTTTCTGGCGGCGTTCAGGTCCAGCGTCAAACGCCCGTGCTCAAAACTTTCCAGCCTGCCTTCAAAGTGTCGGTTGCCGTTAACCGGCTGCTGCGTAGTCAACTTGATGCGGCTACCGGTGAAACGCGCGTAATCAGACGGCCGAATTAACTTCCTATCCAGTCCGGGCGAAGAAACTTCCAACGTGTACGATCCGGAAATCACGTCTTCAACATCCAGTATCGTGCCCACTTCCCGACTCACGTTGGCACAATCTTCGTGCGTGACCCCAGCGAGCTTGTCAATCACGATGCGCAGCATGCGCGCCTTGCCCCCGCCGCGCAACTCGACTTCCACCACCTCCAGCCCGCTGGAAGCAGCCACCCGCTCCGCAATTTCCCGGACCTTATCAATCTCAAGTGCCATGAAACCAATAGCTTACGGCCAATTTCCGGATTCCAAAACAGGCCTAAACTAAAAAGTGGGCTTGCGCCCACTGGTGTGTCTCGCCAAATGCCGGTAACTACACAACAGTTCCAGCTATGAATATACGCCCCGAACTGCCAAAAAACAAACTACCCGGCACCATGTAATGCCGGTCGATTCGCGAGAAAACTACAGCGGTGCCGCCAGGCTCCCGGTGTGACCCGTGCGGTTGTCCTCGACCGCCATGCGCAACTGACTCGCACCCGCTGGCGCCTTCAGGTCCATATGTAGCAGCATGCCCTTGTCGAGGATCTGCTGGTAGGTTCCGGCATCGAAGGCCTGGTCCACTTTGAGACTCTGATTGCCCAGCATCTTGCCGTCCGGAGAGAAAATTGCGGCATAGAGAACCACGTTGAATTTCTTGTTTCCGCCCGAGACATCCTCCGTCGAGAGCGTGTGCGCATCCACCAGAAAATCCACCCCCAGGTTTCCTCCACCCGCAGGCTTGACCTGGGCGCTGAAAGTCACCAGCGTGTCGGGCGCACTATCGTGCAAGGCCTCGACCGCACCCTGCTCCGGATTACGGCCCTTCAGAGAGGCCGGATCGATCGCAAAATAGCCACGGCGGTAGCGTGAGTCAACCCCATCGTGGTTTACTTTCACCTTGATTGAACGATATTTGCCGTCCCACTTCTTGTCCTCTGGATAATATCCGAGAGTATAGGAATTGCCGGAGTCGGCCATGGCCGCCGCCACACCTTCCTTGATTTCGTTCTGATTGACATAAGCGACTCCGCCGGTCTCGCGTGCGATTTCACGCATCGTTTCCCGGTCAGCCTCCGCATCCGACATCCGTACCGAAGCATTCTCCGAAATGTTGTTGAACTGCCGGCTGGGAAGATCGTCACTGGTGGCTTCCATGCCGCTCATGAGGCCGCGCGCGTCGATCGGATAGATGGAGATTTGCGCACTCGCCAGTTGGGCCGAGGCTTCTCGAATCTCCTGGGTGTGGCCCGTGCGCTCAATCCCAGCCATCGAACCCGCCGCCCGGGTGCCAAGTCCAAGTTGCTTTATGGAAGGAAGAGTTTCCGCCATCTCCGCCTCGCTGAAATTGCGGTCCTCCGGAATGAGACTGAATGGAAATGCGGCGGTAACCCAAACCACGCTCTTCCGGCCGGGTATGCCCCCAAGAATTCTGGCCAGGCCGCGCATAGCGGCGGTGGTGGTCTCTACTCGCCGGTCCTGCACGTAAGCCAGCTGGATATTCTGGAACTCGCGCATGCGTTCGACCATTCCCGCCGTAGCCAGCTGTGCGCCTTGCCCGCCATCAGAACTCGTGCTGGGCACTCTTGGCGCCGCAGCATTCGGCATCTCCTGAGATGCCGGCTGATACTTCTGCAACGCGTCCAACAATACATTCGGGTCACTGGTAAAATCCTGCAAAATCGACAGGCCATTGGTGAGAGTAAATATCGCCATTCGTTGTCCGGGCTTGTACTGTTCGCGCACAAACTTCAGCATTTGTTGCCGCGCATATGCCTGGTCCTTGAACGGCGTGTTGGCCGCATCCAGCAGCAGAACCATCAACGGCCCACCGGGCGAGCGGTATTCGGGCTTGTTGGAATATATCCCTGGCGGAAGCTCAGGCGCGGGCGGCTTTCGCTCCTCGCTGGCCGGACTGAAAAAGGCGATCTTCTGGTTCTTTCCCTTTTCCTGCACTGCGAAATCGTCCTGCTTCAAGCCGCTCACCGGCTTGCCTTGCTTGTCGGTTACGACCACATCGACCAGCACCAGATGGGTGCTGACACGAATCGTAGGGACCGGAACCTCGGAAATGGAAGGTGGGGCCTGAAACCAACCGCCTACCATAATCACAGCCGCCACGACACCAGCCAGGGAAGCCCAGCGCGAGAGCAAATGGGTCTTGGCCATATGCGCCTCTCCTCACCATCTCGAATCCGAACTTACGCTAGTATCTTTCGTTTCGGGCCGCAAGTCACCATGATTTGCCACGGACCTGACAGTCTCTCTAGAATGGTGCTTGACCCCCGAGGCCTCGAGAAATCCCATGATCCATTTTCCTGTCCCTGAAGCGCTCACCTTCGACGACGTGTTGCTGCTGCCGGCGCGTTCCGACGTCGTACCCGCGCTGGCCAACACCCAGACCCAACTGACGCGCAATATCCGGCTGAACATTCCCATCGTCAGCGCCGCCATGGACACGGTCACGGAATCGCACATGGCGATCGCACTCGCCCAGCAGGGCGGCATCGGGATCATTCATCGCAACCTGACGCCCGAGCAACAGGCCAACGAGGTGGACAAGGTGAAGCGCTCGGAGAGCGGCATGATCGTGGACCCGGTCACCATGTCGCCCGATGCCAAAGTTTCCGACGCGCTCGAAATGATGCGCAAATACAAAATTTCCGGCGTGCCCATCACCAAGAGCGGAAAGCTGGTGGGCATTCTGACCAATCGCGACTTGCGCTTCGAGACCCGCTTCGACATTCCCATCAGCAAGGTGATGACCAAGGAAAATCTGATCACCGTCCCGGTCGGGACCACGCTGGAAGACGCGGAAAACATCCTGCACGAACACCGCGTGGAAAAACTGCTGGTGGTCGATGACAACTACAACCTCAAGGGCCTGATCACAGTTAAGGACATTCAGAAAAAATTGAAGTATCCCAACGCAGCCAAGGACTCGCAGGGCCGGCTGCGGGTGGGAGCCGCCATCGGCGCTACCGGCGACTTCCTGGAACGAGCCCAGGAAATGGTGAAATGCAAAGTCGATCTGCTGGCCATCGACAGCGCCCATGGACATTCCACGCGCGTACTCGACGCCATCAAAATGGTGAAGTCGAAGCTGCCTGAAGTGGACCTGATTGCCGGCAATGTCGGCACCTTCGACGGAGCGTGCGAACTGGCCCGGGCGGGCGCCGATGCCATCAAAGTCGGCATTGGTCCAGGATCGATCTGCACCACGCGGGTCGTGACCGGCGCCGGAATGCCGCAGATTACCGCCATCGCGGAAGCTTACCGCGCCACCAAGGACGCCGGGGTCCCGGTGGTTGCCGATGGCGGGATCAAATACTCTGGCGATATTACGAAGGCCCTGGCCGCGGGCGCCTCCGGAGTCATGATCGGGTCGCTGTTTGCTGGGACCGATGAGAGTCCTGGTGAACTGATTCTCTATCAAGGCCGATCGTTCAAATCCTATCGCGGCATGGGCTCGCTGGGAGCCATGGCCTCGGGATCGAGCGAGCGCTACTTCCAGAACATCGATGGAGACGCTTCCACCGCCATGTCGGGCGGCGCCGACGATGCCAATCGCCTGGGGAAACTGGTTCCTGAGGGAATTGAAGGGCGCGTTCCCTACCGTGGTTCGGTCGCCATGATCGTGCACCAGATGGTGGGCGGGTTGAAATCCGGCATGGGTTATTGCGGTTGCGCCACCATTCCGGAGCTGTTGCAGAAGACGCGATTTGTGCGCATCAGCGGGGCCGGCCTGCGCGAGAGTCACGTGCACGATGTCATGATCACGCGCGAGGCGCCGAACTATGCCGTGGAATAGGGGCCGGGAACGCCGCGCTTGAATCCTGCGCAAAAACACCTGCTGAAGACGTGGATCGCGGCGGCTCTGTGGCTGGGGATCATTGTGACCGAGTCCAGCAATCTCGCCTCGGCCGATAACACGAGTCGGATTCTTTACCCCCTCCTCCACTTCCTGTTTGGCGTGAGTTCCGACCATTTCCCCGCGTGGCACGCCGTCATCCGCAAAAGCGGACACTTCGTAGGCTACTTCACTCTGAGCTGGCTCCTGTTCCGCGCCTGGCGGGACACCTTTCCCATTCCTGAGAGGGACTGGGCGATGCCGTGGGCAAGAATTTCATTCTTCATGGCGGCCCTGGTGGCGTGCCTCGACGAGTGGCACCAGAGCTACCTGCCGAGCCGCACCGGAAACCTCCACGACGTCTTGCTGGACAGCACAGCGGCGCTGATCGCGCAGGTCGTTCTCTTCCTCATTCTCCGGAAACGCCGTCCAGAAACGCCACCGCAGCTGAAGGTCTCCTGAGAAATCGGCGGGTTCACACAGATCTTTGCGTCCTTTGCGGCCTTTCTTTGCGAACTTTGCGGTTTAAGGTTTTTGAATGATTGAGGCGAGGTCAACCCCTTGACCGCAAAGGACGCGAAGAAAGGCGCTGAGTTCGCGAAGAAAGGCCAACGAACAACGACTGCTCTAGTACATCGAGTCGTATTTGGTCACGACCCAGGCGCCGCCTTTATGCTCCAGCGTCACCGAAAACAGTTCCTTATACGTGCCCTTCTGGCCGGGGGCGTTGCGGCGTTTGCCGCGGTAGTGCAGGATGCGCAAAGGTGGAGTGTCTTCCCAGTCCGCAACCACCCATGAAACCAGCGGGTGCTGCGCCTCGGAGTCGCAAATGAAGGCGGCATACTTCTTGCGATAGTCCTTCAACCAGTCCGCCAGTTCTTCCCTGCAGTGCCCATCACGCATGCTGCGGATGAACTGGGCCGCCTCGCGTTCGGAACTGCGGTCCCGGAGCGGGTTCAGAGAAATGGAGTTCGGTATCCCGGAGAGAGGATCGCGTCCTTCCGAGCGGCCCAGCACCGGTCCTTCACCATTCAGATGAATAAGGTAACCGAAGAAGATGACGAGCAGAAGAACGCCCGCTCCCGCCGCAATGCCGATTTGGTTGCGCGAAATCTCCATGGGCCTCACATCAGTCTAACGTGAGGTCAGGCGAGGGCAAGATTACGGCGGATAGACTCCAGGGTACATGTACGACCGGGGCTGGAGAAGATTGAAAGCGGGGCAGGCTATAGACCTGCCCCGCGGCCATGCAGCTTTTACTCTTTTTCGTTCTTTGCCTTGTCTTCGCCTTCGGCGTGGTCGGCGGGATGCTCGACACCCTGCTGCGCCTCGGCTTCATCCATCGCCCGTTTGGCTTCTTCGGCGCGCTTGGAACGGACCGCCGCGCGTTTCTCGCGCTTTTCCTCCTGCAACTTCTCACTGCCCAGGAGTTCGACGAAAGCGGTGTCGGCGCCGTCGCCTTTGCGCCAGCCCACGCGAACGATGCGCAAATACCCGCCTTCGCGGTCCCCGAAACGGGGAGCGACGGTGTCGAAAAGCTTGTCCACCGCAGCGCTCGTCATCAGATAGGCGAGGGCCTGGCGGCGGGCTGACAGATCGCCGCGCTTGCCCAACGTGATCATCTTCTCAACCAGCGGACGCATGGCCTTGGCCTTGGGCACGGTGGTCTCGATTCGTTCTTCGAGGATGAGCGAAGTCACCAGGTTCCGCAGCAACGAGCGGCGGTGGCTGGTGTTTCGCCCCAGTTTCCATCCTGCTACTTTGTGACGCATGGCAAACCCCAAGTTTCAAGGTTTCAAAGTTTCAAGGTTTCATCGCTTCAAGCCGCAACCACAGCCTTGAAACGCGAAACCTTGAAACCTCTGAAACCTGATTTCTATAGATCGTTGTCCGGACCGTACGCCGATGCCGGCAGCACCTGGTTCGAAGTCGGGCCGGGAACGGCATTGCCGTGCTCGTCGATCTTCATCCCCAGACTCAAGCCCATGGACGAGAGAATTTCCTTGATCTCGTTCAGCGACTTGCGGCCGAAGTTTTTGGTCTTCAGCATTTCAGCTTCGGTCTTCTGCACCAGCTCTCCGATGGTCTGGATGTTGGCGTTCTTCAGGCAGTTGTAGCTGCGCACCGAAAGCTCCAGCTCTTCGACCGACCGGTTGAGGTTTTCATTCTTGATTTCCGGTTTGCGGTCATCGGTGGAGGTAGAGGTCTCGATGTCCTCTTCAAAGTTGATGAAGATATTCATGTGGTCCTTCAGCAGCTTCGCCGCCAGGCCGATGGAATCGGCCGGGGTGATGGATCCATTGGTCCACACTTCGAGAGTCAGCTTGTCGTAATCGGTGATCTGTCCCAGACGCGCCGCTTCCACGGTGTAGTTGCACTTGCGCACCGGAGAATGCACGGAGTCGATGGGAATGAAGCCGATGCCGAGATCTTCGTCAAAGTTCTTGTCCGCCGCAACGTAGCCGCGTCCGCGCTTGAGGCGCATTTCCATATCGAGCTTGCCGCCTTCGCTGACGGTCGCGATGTAAACGTCCTTGTCGAGCACTTCGACATCGGCATCGGCCTCGATCATGCCGGAGGTGACCACGCCGGGCTGATCGCTACGGAGGTAGATTGCTTTCGGAGCATCTCCAGCCAGCTTGAACGGAATCTGCTTCAGGTTGAGGATGATGTCGGTTGCGTCCTCGACCACGCCGGGAATCGACTGGAACTCGTGCAGGACGCCCTCGATCTTCACGGCTGTGACCGCAGCCCCTTCGATCGAAGAGAGCATGACGCGCCGCAGAGCGTTGCCGATGGTGGTGCCGAAGCCCCGTTCAAAAGGCTGGGCCCAGAAGATGCCGTACTTGTCGGTTAAGGTTGAGGTATCGAC
Organism: Terriglobia bacterium; assembly: GCA_963797385.1. Lineage (GTDB taxonomy): Bacteria > Acidobacteriota > Terriglobia > Terriglobales > Acidobacteriaceae > JAIQFF01. The sequence goes on along the minus strand of CAWCPY010000006.1, from coordinate 57,146 downwards.
GGCGAGACGTTTGGGTTTTTGAAATCCCTTCCAAAGCATTACGTTGTTCTCCTTCGGCCGTGTGGCTCAGTCCTGACATCCCTGAACGGGTCCGTGCTTCGTTCAGGTCAAGCGTCAGAGACAGGCTGATCTGGCTCGAATTGTTGGGACCGGAAAAAACCGTCGTTGGCCAATGGTCGTTGGCCTTTGGCCAAACCGACAGCGAAACGACTGACGAATCTCGTCAGGGCTCTTGCGCCCTTGATCCTAGCCAACGACCAAGGGCCAACGACCCATGACTTACTTGCTGTACAACTCCACAATCAACTGCTCGTTCACCGGCAGGTTGATATCTTCGCGCTTGGGCAGGGCCAGGACCTTGCCCTTGTAGTTGTCGCGATCAATCTCCAGCCAGTTGGGCGCATTCTGGTGGCTGGCAAATTCCTTGGCCGGCTCCAGGATGGGCAGCTTCTTGCTGCTTTCGCGGATCGCAATCTCTTCGCCCACACTTACCTGGTACGAAGGAATGTTCACTTTGTGTCCATTCACGTGAACGTGGCCGTGACGCACCAACTGGCGAGCCTGACGGCGCGACGTTCCGAAGCCGAGGCGGAAAACCACGTTGTCCAGACGGCGCTCCAGCTGTTGCAAAAGCACTTCGCCGGTTACGCCCCGGGTGCGCGCCGCTTTCTCGAAGTAATTGCGGAACTGACTTTCCTGGGTGAAGTAAATCCGCTTGGCTTTCTGCTTTTCACGCAGCTGCAGGCCATAGCCAACTATTTTGGCTTTGCGGTCCTTGCCATGCTGTCCAGGAGCGAAGTTACGCTTCTCGATGGGACATTTGTCGCTGAAACACTTGGTGCCTTTGAGGAACAGCTTCATGCCCTCGCGGCGGCAGAGACGGCAGACGGGATCAGTATATCGGGCCAAGTTGCTCTCCTTAATTAGATGACCGGTTTACAGGTTTGGCTTCACCCTTCGTCCCGGACGAAAATTCGGTCGTTGGTCGTTGGTCGTTGGCAAAAACCAAAAGCGTAAGGCATCCCGCCTTGGCCAATGACCAGGGACCGAGGACGGTATTTACACTCTTCTCCGCTTCGGCGGACGGCAACCGTTATGCGGAATGGGAGTCGCATCTTTGATGTTCCGGACTTCGATTCCAGCCGCCGCCAAAGCACGAATAGCGGATTCGCGCCCGGAACCGGGCCCGCTCACGCGCACTTCGACGCTGCGCACACCGTGATCGCGCGCCATGCTGGCGGCATTCTGGGCCGCCTGCTGGGCGGCAAACGGGGTCCCTTTTCGCGACCCGCGAAAACCCAGCGAACCGGAACTCTTCCAGGCCAGAACGTTGCCCGCCTGGTCGGCGATGGTCACAATGGTGTTGTTGAACGAGGCCTGGATGTGGGCAATGCCATGCGGAACGTGCTTCCGCTCCTTTTTCTTAAAGGTTTTCTTCTTGCCCTTTTTATCCGGCGCCGCTGCTCCGGTCCCCGCTGCCGCTGCTGGTGCTGCTGGTTTTGCCATAAGTTGGTCGCTCGTCGATGATCGTTGGTCGTTGGCCGCTCGTTAATATCGCCGGCAGTAAAAGCCAACGACCAAAGACCATCGACCAACGACTGGTTTTCTAAGTTTTGGCCGCTGATTTCTTCTTGGCTGCCACGGTGCCCTTGCGCGGGCCTTTGCGGGTTCGCGCATTGGTGTGGGTGCGTTGTCCGCGGACCGGCAGGTTCCGGCGATGACGATAGCCGCGGTAGGAACCGATTTCGATGAGGCGCTTGATATTCATCGAAACTTCCTTGCGCAGATCGCCTTCGACCATGCCCTCTGCCTCGATCACCTGGCGAATGCGGTTGACCTCGTCCTCGCCCAGGTCCTGGACCTTTTTCATGGGGTCCACTTTGGCCGCGTCCAGAATGCGGGCCGCGCGCGGGGTGCCAATGCCGTAGATGTAGGTCAGCGCGATATTGGTCCGCTTGTTGCGCGGAAGATCGACGCCTGCAATGCGTGCCATAGTGCTCCTCTGGTCCTTTATCCCTGCTATCCCTGCCGCTGCTTGTGTTTGGAAATGACGCAGATCACCCGCACCACACCCTTGCGGTGGATGACCTTGCACTTGTCGCAAATCTTCTTTACCGACGCTCTTACTTTCATAAACCAGCCTTTGGTCCTTGGTCGTTGGCTGCCGGGCCTTGCCCGGCCTGACCGGGTCAGAGACCCGGTCCCACACGCTACTTGTAGCGATACACGATGCGGCCGCGGTTCAGGTCGTAGGGCGAAAGCTCGACTGCGACCTTGTCGCCGGGCAGAATGCGGATAAAGTTCTTGCGCATCTTTCCCGAGACGTGCGCCAGCACCTGGTGCTTGTTTTCCAGTTCAACCTTGAACATGGCATTGGGCAGCGGTTCGACGACCGTCGCCATCACTTCAATCGCGTCCTCTTTGCTCATCGACTCCTTAAGATCGCTTCTAGCTTCTGGCTACTAGCTTCTGGCTAAGCACGTTGCTTCCGGTTCAAGCTAGCAGCTAGAAGCCAGCAGCCAGAAGCTGCTCTATTGCGTCAAAATCATCGGACCATCTTTGGTGACCGCGACACAATGTTCAAAGTGCGCACTGTAGCTGCCATCCGCAGTGACCGCGGTCCACTTGTCGTCGAGCACCCGGGTCCCCGGACTGCCGGAATTCACCATGGGCTCGATGGCCAGCACCATACCCTCGCGCAAGCGCGCCCCGTGTCCGCGGGTGCCATAGTTCGGCACCTGCGGCTCTTCATGCAGGCGGGTTCCAATCCCGTGTCCGACAAACTCCCGCACCACGCTGAAACCGTTGGCTTCGACAAACTCTTGTACGGAGGCGCCGACGTCTCCCACCGCATTACCGATCCGGGCCGCCTCGATGCCCCGGTACAGCGAGGCCTCGGTCACTTCCAGCAACTTGGTCAACTCCGGCGTGAGCGACCCATCCACCGGGACGGTGATGGCAGCATCGCCGTAGTAGCCGTCCAGCACCACGCCACAGTCGATCGAAACAATGTCGCCGGCCTTCAATACCCTTTTTTCCGAAGGGATGCCGTGAACGATCTCTTCGTTGATCGAGGTGCACAGCACGCAGGGATAATCGTAATATCCCTTGAACGCAGGCTTCACACCCAGGTCCTTGATTTTCTGTTCGGCGGCGCGTTCCAGGTCCATCGTGGTCGCGCCTGGAACCACCAGGCTGCGCACATGGTCCAGCACCTGGCGTACGATGCCGCCGCTGCGCCGCATCTTTTCGATCTCAGCCGCCGATTTGCAGACAATCGCCATACTCAAAGGATCAACCGTCGGTGGTCGCAGCCGTTACTCCGCGCTGGCCCTCGATCACTTTGAAAATCTGCGCGGTGACCTCGCGCACCGGCAGGTCGCCATCCACCGAAACCAGCCGCCCTTTGCGCGCGTAGTACTCGGCTACGGGCTTGGTCTGCAGTTCGTAGGCCTCCAGTCGTTCCCGGATGACTTCTTCGCGATCATCTTCGCGGGTCACCAGCGTGGAACCATCAACATCGCATCGATCAGCGACACGGGGTGGCTGGGAGTAGACGTTGTAGATCCGTCCACAGACGGGACAAGAACGGCGTCCTGTAATCCGGCGTAGCAATTTATTATAGTCCACGTCAATTCGGATCACAATGGGCAGACACTTGCCGCGCTGCGCATTTTCAAAGAACTCGTGCTCCAGAAACGCATCCAGCCATCCGGCCTGGGCCGGATTGCGGGGAAAACCATCCAGGATGAAGCCCCGCTCGCAGTCCGCCTGCCGCAAGCGTTGCGACACCATGTCGTACATCAGGTCGTCGGGCACGAACTCGCCCCGCGCCATAACGTCCTTGACCAGCAACCCCAATGGCGTGCCCCGCTGCACATTCTCCCGCAGCAGGTCTCCGGTGGAAATCTGCGGGATGCGGTAACGCTGCACAATCAGCTTGGCTTGCGTACCCTTGCCCGCGCCCGGTGAGCCGAGCAGGATGACAGGTCCGATGCTGCGCGAGGTCGCCTCCGCCATCGAACTGGTCCTCCCGCCTCCTGATTGCAATTCCATCGAACCAGCACGACGACCGCATCAATCGCGGTCCATCTCAATACCCGTGGCCCCAAAACCAGGGCCTTACCGCTCCAGCACGAGCGCGGACGCTCGCGCCTACATTACGACCAGGTGCGGCGGCCGCGGATGCGTCCGCTGCGAGGCGTGAAGCCGTCATAGTGGCGCATCACCAGCTGAGCTTCGATCTGGGTCACCGTGTCCATGGCCACTCCCACCACGATCAGGAGCGACGTTCCGCCAAAGTAGAAGTTCACCCCCAACCCGTTGGTCACCCAGGTCGGCAGACGCTCGAAAAATGCCCCGATCGGACCGTACAAGTGGTTCAGATGAATACCGGTAATCATCCACTCCGGAATGAAGGAGATGATGATCAGATACAACGCGCCCACCAGCGTGATCCGGGTCAGGATTTCGTTGATGTGGTCCGCGGTACGCTTGCCGGGACGAATGCCGGGAATGAACCCGCCGTACTTCCGCATGTTGTCGGCAACCTCGTTGGGGTTGAAGACAATCGAGACGTAGAAGTAGGCGAAGAAAATGATGCCCACGGCGTACAGGAACGTGTAGAGCGGCTCCCCCCATCCCAGATTGCGGATCAGTTCGCCGAAATAGCGGTTGTTGCGCAGGCTGTAGCCCACGGTCTGGGGGAGAGTGAGGATCGACGAGGCAAAAATGACCGGCATGACGCCGCCGGAATTCACCCGCAAGGGCAAATGCGTGGACTGCCCGCCCATCACCTTGCGGCCCACCACCCGCTTGGCATACTGCACCGGAATCCGGCGCTCGCAGCGCTCCACATAAACAATGAATCCCACCACCAGGATCATCACCCCGACCAGCAGGATAGTTGCCGGCGCGGTGAAGGCGCCCCAGGCGTCGGTGCGAACTTTGTCGAAAAGGTCAATCACAGCCCGCGGCAGGCCCACCACGATGCCGGCGAAAATCAGCAGCGACATGCCGTTGCCCACGCCGCGCTCGGTAATCTGCTCGCCCAGCCACATGATGAAGACGCTGCCTGTGGTCAGGGTCAGCATGGTCATCAGAATGAAAGAATAGCCGGGGTGAATGACGAAATCTCCGCCGCGCTGCAGCTGCCAGGCGATGCCGAAGGACTGCACCGCGCTTAAACCAAAGGTGAGATAACGGGTCCACTGGGTGATCTTCTTGCGCCCCAGTTCGCCTTCCTTCTGCAACTTGGCGAGCGGCTCATAGACCACGGTCAGCAGCTGCAAAATGATCGAGGCCGTGATGTAGGGCATGATGCCCAGGGCAAAAATCGTCAGACGGCGAAGCTGACCGCCGGAAAACAGGTCCACAAAACCCAGCAGGCTGCCCTTGTTCTGCTCGAAGAACTGCTGCAGCTTGTCCGCATTCACTCCGGGCGTAGGAATGTGTCCGCCCAGGCGGTACACGGCCAGCAACCCCAGCGTGAACAGGATGCGCTTGCGCAGGTCCGGAATACGAAAGACGTTGGCCAGTTTCTCCAGCATGGACTACAGCACCTCAACCTTGCCGCCGGCCTTGGTGATCTTCTCCTGGGCCGACTTGGAAAACTTGTGCGCGTGCACGGTGAGGGCGATGGTCAATTCGCCGTCTCCCAGCACCTTCAGAGGATGCTTGCTCTTGATCACTCCCGCCTTGCGCAACAGCTCGGGCGTGATGGTCGTTTCGCCCAACTCCGCCAGCTTCTCCAGGTTCACGATGTTGAATTCCTGGCGGAAGATGTTGGTGAATCCGCGCTTGGGCATGCGGCGGTGCAACGGCATCTGGCCGCCTTCAAAGCCGCGCATCATGCGCGAACCGCTGCGCGAGCGCTGGCCCTTGTGTCCGCGAGTGGACGTCTTGCCCATGCCCGAGCCCATGCCGCGGCCCACGCGTTTCTTGTTGGCCGTCGCCTTCTTTGGTGCGCGAATATTCGAAAGATTCATAAATAAGCTCTCAGCCGTCAGCTCTCAGCTATCAGCACCCAGGATTGGCCGAGGGCTGATAGCTGAGGTCTGACGGCTAGTTTACGATTTCCACCAGGTGCGGCACCTTGGCCACCATGCCGCGAATGGCCGGATTGTCCGGTCGCTCGATCACCTGGTTCAGGCGCGTGAAACCCAGACCCTTGACCACCAGTTTCTGCTGCACGGGAGCGCAAATCGCCGAGCGCACCCACTTCAGGTGGATTTTTGCTCCGCCGCCGGCATACGGTTTTTTGGCCAGTTTGTTGGGCATGATTACAGTTCCTCGACCGTCTTGCCGCGCATGGCGGCCACATCACTGCGGTTCTTCAAATGCTTCAGCGCATCGAACGTCGCCTTGATGACGTTATGCGGATTGGTGGTGCCAATTGATTTGGTCAGCACATTCTGAATGCCGGCCGAAGTCATCACCGCCCGCACTGCGCCTCCGGCAATCACTCCGGTACCTTCCGGAGCCGGCTTCAGCAGCACTCTTCCCGAGCCGTAGCGTCCCAACACCAGGTGGGGAATGGAAGTCTGCGTGAGGTTCACTCGCATCAGGTTTTTCTTGGCCGACTCAATTCCCTTGCGGATGGCCTGGGGCACTTCCTTGGCCTTGCCCGAGCCATAGCCGACTACGGCCGCGCTCGGGTCTCCCACCACCACCAGGGCCGCAAAGGAAAGGTTTTTGCCGCCCTTGACCACCTTGGTCACGCGGTTGATGGAGACCACCTGGTCTTTCAACTGGTACGAATTCGCATCAAGCTTCTTGATCACAGTTGGCATTGATTCTCATTTCACAATTTTGCAATTGGGCAATTTAGGAATTGGGTCATTTGAAACCCCATCGCCGGTTTTTCAATTGCCCGATTTCTCAGTTACCCACTTACTCAATTCACTAGAACTGCAGCCCGGCTTCGCGGGCGGAGTCGGCCAGGGCCTTGACCCGTCCGTGATAGATGTAGCCGCCACGGTCGAACACCACTTTCTCGATGCCCTTGGCCTTGGCGCGCTCGGCAATGTTCTTGCCCACGCTCTTGGCCGCCGCCAGGTTGCCCCCGACGCGGCGCTCGCCTTTTTTGCCTTCCGCCGAGTTGGCGGAAACCAGGGTCTCGCCCTTCAAGTCGTCGATCAACTGGACGTAAATGTGGTTCAACGAGCGATACACATTCAGCCGGGGCCGCTCGGAGGTGCCTACCACCTTCTTGCGGATGCGTTTGTGCACGTGCCGCCGATTCGCGTTCTTCGATGTCTGGGTCAGCATTTTTTGGTCCTTGGTCGTTGGTCCTTGGTCGTTGGCAAACCCAAAACCAGAGAGATCACGACTCTCAACAATTTCCGTTCCGTTCCGTCCGTTGCCGTTCGAGGTTGGCCAACGACCAAGGGCCAACGACCAACGACGGTTATTTCGCCCCGGTCTTTCCCACCTTCTTCTTCAGGCGCTCGCCGGCATAGCGTACGCCCTTGTTCTTGTACGGATCGGGCGGGCGCAGGCTGCGCATTTCGGCGGCCACCTGTCCGACTTTCTGGCGGTCAATCCCGGTCACACTCAGCTTGGTCTGCTTGGGGTCGACCGTCGCTTCGATTCCCGCGGGCAGCGGGTATTCGATGGGGTGCGAGTAGCCCAGGCTGAAGACCACGGTGGTCTTGCCTTTGAGCTCAGCGCGGTATCCAATGCCCACGATTTCGAGTTCCCGGGTCCAGCCCCGGGTCACGCCTTCGACCGCGTTATTGACCAGGGCGCGGGCCAGCCCATGCACCGCGGCCTGTGAGTCGTTCTCGCGGATCGCCACCAGGTTGCCGTCCTGTTGCTCTATGCGGATGCCGCGCGGCAACTGGGTATCCAGCTTGCCCTTGGGCCCCTGCACGTTCACCATGGTGCCCTCAAGCTTTACCACCACTCCCTTGGGGAGCGGGATCGGTTTTCTTCCAATTCTTGACATAGGCTTCTAGCTTCTAGCTCCTGGCTTCCCGCCAGGTCGCATTTATGCGCTCACAAAGATTGCTTCCAACTTGTTATTTGCGTTCTAGCCAGTAGCCAGAAGCTAGTAGCTAGAAGCGGCTCCTACCAGATCTCGCACAACACTTCGCCGCCCACTCCCTGTTTGCGGGCCTGGCGTCCGGTCATAACTCCGCGCGGAGTGGTCAGAATGTTGATGCCCATCCCGCCCAGCACACGCGGGATCTCGCTGCGCCGCACATAGACCCGGCAGCCCGGCCGCGAGACGCGCTCCACATTCGAGATCGCGGCCTCGTTGTTGTTGCCGTACTTCAAATAGATGCGCAGGACCTTGTGGCCTTCCTCCTCCGCCGGCTTGAAATTGGAGATGTAGCCTTCCTCCTTGAGGATGCGGGCAATCTCCAGCTTCAGCTTCGAAGCAGGAACATCAACCTTCTGGTGGCGGGCGCGTATCGCGTTGCGAATGCGCGTCAGCATGTCTGCGACCGGATCGGTCAAATTCATCGTTTGCTTCTCCTCCGCCGCCCGTTTGCTTCGGCCCAACTTGCCTTCCACCGAAGAACCCGCGGCGACGCTTCCATCCTAAACTGCTACCCAGCCCCGATGACTCAAGACCCGGGTGCCCCACCCTCGCGCGGTTTTGGCGCAGGGTGGGATATCCGTTCCCTCTACCAGGACGACTTCGAAACTCCGGGAATCTCCCCGCGCAAGGCCAAGCCGCGGAAACACAGGCGGCAAATGCCGAACTTGCGCAGGTAAGCCCGCGGACGTCCGCACAATTTGCAGCGGTTATGCCGGCGCGATGAAAACTTCGGCGTCGGTCCCTTGCCTCGTGCCTTGTCGAACTTTGCCTCGATCTTTGCGTCTTTCACTCTTTTTGCGGTTGTCAATTTACTTTTAGCTCCTGCTTCCGGCTCAGCTCTCAGCTGGCCATCAGCCCTCAGTTAAGACTTGTTACTGCCATCACTTTCGCCACTACGGCCGGAAAGGCATTCCCAGATGCTTCAACAGCACTCGCGCCTGGTCGTCGTTTCTCGCCGTGGTCACAATGGTGACGTTCATTCCTTTGGTCTTGTCCACCCGGGAGTAGTCGATCTCGGGAAAAATCAGCTGGTCGTGCAGGCCCAGGGTATAGTTGCCGCGCCCGTCGAACGACTTGGTTGAGACCCCTTTGAAGTCGCGCACCCGGGGCAGGGCCACGTTCAACAGCCGGTCCAGAAACTCCCACATGCGGTCCCCGCGCAGCGTGACCATGGCGCCGATGGCCTGGCCTTCACGCACTTTGAATGCGGCAATCGATTTCTTGGCCTTGGTCGTGACCGGCTTCTGGCCCGTGATCTGGCCCAGTTCGTTGACCGCGGGATCGAGAATCTTGGCATTCTGCGTGGCTTCGCCTACGCCCATGTTGACCACAATCTTGTTCAGGTGCGGCACCGCCATGGGATTCTTGAGATCGAATTCCTTCATCAGCGTGGGCGCAACTTCAGTCCGGAAGCGGCTCTTGAGCCGTGGCGTTTCCTTGGCGCTGTGATGTGCCTGCGCCGGCTTCGCCTCCTGCTGCTGCTTTTCGCCTTGCTTGTCTCTTTTTTCTTTTGCCATTTGCTTCCTCTGGAACTCAGCTTCTAGCGGCTGGCTCCTAGCTACAACGCAACTCCCGCCACTCTTGTGCTCCCGCTAGCAGCCAGGAGCTAGGAGCTAGAAGCTATTTATCCAGCGTGGCGCCGCACTTGCGGCACACCCGGACCTTGCGCTCGCCCTGGAACTCATGCCCGATGCGGACCGGCCGCTTGCAGCTGGGACACATCAGCCCTACGTTCGAGATCGCGATGCGGCTCTCCTGCTCGGCGATCCCGCCCTTCACGTTGCGCTGCGGATTGGGCCGGACGTGCTTCTTCACCAGCATCACGTGCTCGACCAGCACCTTGGCGTCATTGGGGAAAATGCGCAGTACGCGCCCCTCTTTTCCCTTGTCGCGCCCGGTGATGACGCGTACCGTATCGTTGCGCCGCAGATCCACTCGCTTGTTCGCTCTCTCAACCGTCTTCATAAGAACCTTTAACCAGATTTGTAATCGGGTAATCTGGCGATTTCGTAATTACAATTACTCAATGCCCTACAGAACTTCGGGCGCCAGGGAAACAATCTTCAAAAACCTGCGCTCGCGTAGTTCGCGGGCCACCGGCCCGAAGACGCGCGTGCCCACCGGCTCGCCGGCATCGTTGATCAGAACGGCGGCATTGCTGTCAAAGCGGATGTAGGTGCCGTCGCGGCGGCGGTGCTCCTTGCGGGTGCGCACGATCACTGCCTTCACCACTTTGCCCTTCTGCACCTGGCCCTCCGGGGCCGCCTCTTTCACGCTGGCGGTGATGACGTCACCCAGCCCGGCATTCAGGCCGGTCGAACCGCCCAGCGGCAGAATCATCTGCAGCTTGCGGGCGCCGGAGTTGTCGGCGACCTCGAGCATCGATCTCATCATCACAGCCATATTCGGATCTCCTTGCCGTGCCCCGGCCTTAACTGACTTCCGGCACCGACGCTTCCGGCAGCAACGCCGCCTGCCGCACCACTTCCTTCAGCCGCCAGCGCTTCAACTTGGACAGCGGACGGGTCTCTTCGAGGCGCACCACATCCCCTACCCGGGCCACATTCTTTTCGTCGTGGGCGTAGAACTTTTTGGCCTTCGAAACCACGCGCTTGTAGAACGGGTGCGCCTTCTTGCGCACCACCTGCACCACGATGGTCTTGTTCATGCGGCTGGAGACCACTTCGCCCACCACGATCTTGCGCCGTCCGGCGGCCTGCGGCTCCACTACGGATTGTGTCCTGGTTTCAGCCATACTATTTTTTCTCCGTTGCGCTGGCGGCGGACAGCTCGCGCTCGCGAGCGATGGTCTTGACTCGCGCAATGTCCCGGCGCAGCCCGCGAATCTTCTTCAAACTTTCGGTCTGCCCCATGTTGAGCTGGAACTTCAGCTTGAAGAGCTGGTCGCTGAGCTCGCGCTCCTGGGAAACCAGTTCGTCTTCGGTCAGATTACGTACTTTTTCCGCTTTCATGTCAGTTCAGCCTTCAATTCCAAATTCCTGCATGTGCCGTTTCTAGTGAATGCCTTCACGCTTCACAAACACCGTGCGCAAGGGCAGCTTGTGCGATGCCAAACGCATGGCCTCGCTGGCATCGGTCTGCGAGACCCCTTCCATTTCGAACAGGATCTTACCCGGCCGCACCACTGCCACCCAGTGATCGGGCGCGCCCTTGCCTTTTCCCATACGGGTTTCGGCCGGCTTCTTGGTGACCGGCTTGTCCGGAAACAGGCGGATCTGGATCTTGCCGCCGCGCTTGATGAAGCGGGTCATGGCCACGCGCGCCGCCTCGATCTGGCGGTCGGTGATCCAGCCCGGCTCCAGCACCTTCAATCCGAAATCGCCGAAGGCCAGCTGGCTTCCGCGCCACGCCTTGCCGGTCATGCGTCCGCGCTGCTGCTTGCGGTACTTCACTTTCTTGGGCATCAACATAAAAGTCAGCTCTCAGCTTTCAGCCATCAGCTCTCGGCAAAACCTCTTAGAACGCGCCCGCCTGCTGCGGCTCGCGCTTTTTGGCCGGTAGAATTTCGCCTTTATAGACCCAGCACTTCACCCCGATGACACCGTAGGTGGTGCGGGCTTCAGTAAAACCGTAGTCGATGTCGGCACGCAGGGTGTGTAGCGGCAGACGGCCCTGCAGGTACCACTCCGAGCGGGCGATTTCGTTGCCGTTCAAGCGGCCGCTGACCCGGACCTTGATCCCCTTGCAGCCGAAACGCAACGCCGAGTCCACTGCCTTGCGCATGGCCCGGCGGAATCCGACCCGCTTTTCCAGTTGCAGGGCAATCGATTCCGACACCAGTTGCGCATCCAGCTCCGGCTTGTGCACTTCCTGGATATCGATATAAACTTCGCGCCCGGTGCGCTTCTGCACGTCACCCTTGAGCTTGTCGATTTCCGCGCCCTTGCGCCCGATGATGATCCCGGGACGCGCCGTCTTGATAATCACCCGCAGCTTGTTGCCAGGACGCTCGATCTCAATCGAGCTCACGCCCGCCGACTTGAGCTTGTCCTTCAGCTCATTGCGCAGCTTGACGTCTTCGAGCAGCAGCTTGTCGTAATCGCGCTCCACAAACCAGCGCGACTTCCAGGGCTTGGTGTAGCCCAGCCGAAAACCGTAGGGATGAACTTTTTGTCCCATTTATCTGGCTCCTACTTTCTTCTTGCCGGCCGGCGCTTTACGTTTGGCTTTGGCCTTGGCCGGAGACTTGGCCGCTGTCTCCTCGCCCACCACCGTCGCCAACCCTTCGCCGCTCCTGCCCCGTTCTGCCAGCACGATTTCGATGTGCGCGATGCGCCGCACGTAACGGAACGCCCGTCCCATGGGCGCCGGACGAATGCGCTTCATCCGCGGCCCGTCGTTGGCGATGGCACTCTTCACATAAAGCCTGTCCACATCGACGTCGATGCCTTTTTCGCCGCTCAGATAGTTGGCATTTTCCAGCGCCGATCGCAACAGCTTTTCCACCGTCGCCGCCACCCGCTTCTTGGTGAAGACCAGGATATTGAGCGCGTCTTCCACCTTGCGGCCTTTGATCAAATCCAGCACCAGGCGCGCCTTCTGCGGCGAGACCCGGGTGAAGCGGACTTGAGCTCGAAATTCCATCTTTTGTCTCCTACGCTTTGGGCGGTGCCGGCGCAGCCGCCGGCGTGATCGCTCCGGGACCGCCGGGAATGCCGGCCGGACGCGCCGCCGTTTCCGTGGCCGCCCGCATGGAGTGGCCCTTGAACTGGCGGGTGAAGCTGAATTCGCCCAGCTTGTGGCCCACCATGTTTTCCGTGATGTACACCGGAATAAACTTCTTGCCGTTATGCACCGCGATGGTGTGACCGACCATTTCCGGAATGATGGTCGAGCGCCGCGACCAGGTGCGCAGCACCTTCTTTTCATTGCGCGAGTTCATGCCGTCCACCCGCGCCTGCAGGTAGCCATCCACGAACGGACCCTTCTTGGTTGAACGTGCCATAAAGTCAGCTTCTAGCTGTTAGCTCCTAGCTCTTGGCTAAATCAAAATCTTCGCCGAACTCTTCCCCGGTCACGAATCTGGTCTTGCCGACGACCAACGACCGACGGCCAACGACGCCTTCCCTACTTCTTCCCTCTCCGGTTCACGATGAACGCATCCGTACGCTTGTTGTTGCGGGTCTTGTAGCCCCGCGTCGGCTGCCCCCACGGAGTGACCGGATGCCGGCCGCCCGAAGTCTTGCCTTCACCGCCGCCGTGCGGATGGTCGACCGGGTTCATGACCACCCCGCGGTTTACCGGCCGCCGTCCCAACCAGCGCATGCGCCCGGCCTTGCCGATGGTGATGTTTTCGTGATCGAGGTTTCCCACCTGGCCAATCGTGGCCATGCAATCCTGCGAAACCTTGCGCGTCTCGCCGGAAGGCAGTTTGACCAGCGCGTACTCGCCTTCCTTGGCCACCAACTGCGCCGCACCGCCGGCCGAACGCACCATCTGCGCGCCCTTACCCGGCTTCAACTCAACGTTGTGGATCGTGGTGCCGGGCGGAATATTCTTCAGCGGCAAAGCATTGCCCACCAGAATGTCTGCTTCCGGACCGCTGACCACTTTCTGCCCCAGCTTGAGTCCCTCAGGCTGCAAAATGTAGCGCTTCTCGCCGTCCGCGTAGCTGAGCAGCGCGATGCGCGCCGAACGGTTGGGATCGTACTCGATCGAGGCCACGGTCGCCGGAACCCCGTTCTTGTCGCGCTTGAAGTCGATCAGCCGCAGCTTGCGCTTGTGGCCGCCGCCGCGATGCCACATGGTGGTGTCGCCGCTGTTACGGCGTCCGCCGGTGCGCTGCTTGGGTTCGAGCAGCGGCTTGTGCGGATGCCGGGTCGTAATATCGTCGTTGACCAGCGTGGTCCGGTAGCGCAGGGTCTGCGTCGTCGGTCGGTATGTCTTGATTGGCATAAAAATCAGCTCTTGGCTTCTAGCTGTTAGCTTCTAGCTTTTCCCTGCCGCTGCATTCGTTCGTGCTGGCCAACGACCAACGGCGAACGACCAACGACGATTTACAAATTCTGCGCGTACTCCGGCATCTTTTCTCCGGTCTTCAGCCGCACGTACGCTTTCTTCCAGTCGGGACGGTAGCCGGCAAACTTTCCCCGGCGCCGCTCTTTTCCCGGATAGGTGGCGGTGCGCACGGAGAGCACCTTCACCTTGAAAATCGACTGCACCGCCTGCCGAATCTCGGTCTTGGTCGCGGCCGGCGCCACCTGGAAGACCAGCGTGTTCTGGTTTTCCTTGATGGCCAATCCTTTTTCCGTGATCACCGGACGGCGAATGATCTGATATGCGGATTTCATCAGGCAACCTCCGCCGCTTTTTCATGACGCACCCGGCGCCGCGGAGCGCGCGTGGCCTTCTTTGTGCTTTCTTTCTCGGTCTCTTTGCGCAGACGCTTCGAAATCGAATTCTTGAGCGAAACTTGCAGGGCTTCGATCGCCGGCTGCGAGAAAATCGCGCGATCGTAACGCAACAGATGATAGGGATGAACCTCGTTGCCGTTCACCAGTTCGACCCCGTCCAGGTTGCGCGAGCTCAGCGCCAGGTTGAGATTGCCGTGCCGGGCCACTTCGACCAGCAAGGCTGTGCTCTTGACCTCGAGCGCGTCCAGGGCCTGGCGAAACAGCTTGCTCTTCGGTTCCTTCACGTCAAACGCATTGACCACGATCAGCTTGCCGTCGGCTAGTTTCGAGGCCAAGGCGGAGCGCAACGCCCCCAGCAGCTTCTTGCGCGGAAAAGCGTAGTCGTAGGAACGCGGTTGCGGGCCATGCACCGTGCCGCCGTGCCGCCACAGCGGCGAGCGGATGGAGCCGACGCGCGCCCGTCCCGTGCCCTTCTGCTTCCACAGTTTCTTGCCCGCGCCCGAGACCAGCTTCTTGTTCTTGGTGGCGTGAGTGCCGGCGCGCTGGGCGGCGCGGTAGTGCTTCACCGCCTCCCACAGCAGGTCTTCGTTGACCGCGCCGAAAATCTCATCGGCCAGATCAAGTGTGCCGACCTTCTCCCCGCTCAAATTATGAATGTCGATAGTTGCCATATGTCTCTTCCGTACTCGCACTCGCCGCTTTGGCCGATGACTGACGACTGAAGACCGACGACTGCTCTTAAGATTTCTTCGCCGCCCTCTTGGCCGCCTTCAACGGATCCACCGTGGCCGCGCCGCCAAATCCGCGCCGCTCTCTCGGCGGCTTCTTGGCCTTGGTAATCACCAGGTACCCGCCGTTCGGGCCGGGCACGCTGCCTTCGACCACCAGCAGGTTTTCGTCCTTGTCCACGCCCAGCACCCGCAGGTTGCGCTGCGTCACGCGATCGACGCCCATGTGTCCCGACATGCGCATGCCTTTGAAGACGCGCGACGGAAACGCCGACGAGCCGATGGATCCTGTGATCTGGAACATCGAGCCGTGCGACTTGGGACCGCCGGCAAAGTGGTGCCGCCGGACCACGCCGGCGAAACCACGTCCCTTGCTGATGCCCACGATGTCCACAAACTTCTCACCTTCAAAAATATCCACCAACACCCGATCGCCGGCTTTCACGGCGATGGCCTCTTCCGCCTTTTCGACTTCGATCGGCACCTCGCGCAGAAATTTCACCGGCGGCAGGTTGTGCTTCCCCAGGTGCCCCTTCATGGGCTGGGTCAGGCGCGATTCCTTCATGAACTCGACCAGGCCGATCTGCGCCGCGTCGTAGCCGTCGCGAGTCTGGGTCTTGTGTTGCGTAATCACGCACGGACCCGCCTGCAGAACCGTCGCCGGATGGACGTCACCCTTGTCGTCGAAGAGTTGCGTCATCCCGACTTTCTTGCCCAGAATTCCGGTTACTTTCGCCATTTCAATTCTTCTCCGCAAGCTGAATCAGCTCAAGCTGACAGCTGAAAGCTGACGGCTATTTGTGTTCCTTGCCAAAAGCCTTGATCTCGACGTCCACGCCGGCGGGCAGATCGAGTTTCATCAAAGCATCCACCGTCTGCTGCGTGGGCTCGAGAATATCGAGCAAACGCTTGTGGGTGCGGATCTCGAACTGCTCCCGCGATTTCTTGTCCACGTGCGGAGAACGCAGCACGCAGTACTTGTTCTTCATCGTGGGCAATGGAATCGGGCCCGCGATCTGCGCCCCGGTGCGCCGCGCCGTATCGACAATCTCACCCGTGGACTGGTCCAGGATGCGGTAGTCGTACGCTTTCAGCCGGATGCGAATTCTCTCTTTTCCAACCATGGTTCACTCTTTCGCTCTCCCGGCTCACCGGGAGAAAAGAACTGGCGGCATGCTGCGAGCCGCTGAAACGCAGCCTCTAGCTCCTAGCTATTAGCTCCTAGCTCAAACCCTTGTCACCATGAGGCGACGTTCTTGCCGCCTTCACTTCTTGCCCTTCCACGTGCGCCACAATTTCGGAATAAAACCCCACGGCAGGAAGCACAGAATACCCAAGGCAAATATTCCGACTGCTTCCCACTCCGCTCGTGTAGGCATGGAGCCTCTCGTGGCCCAACGCTACTGAATAATCTCGCTGATGGTGCCCGCGCCCACCGTGTGCCCGCCTTCGCGGATGGCAAAGCGCAAGCCCTTCTCCATCGCTACCGGCGTGATCAGCTCGATCACCAGCTGCACATTGTCGCCCGGCATCACCATCTCCGTCGCCGCCGGCAACTCCGCCACTCCAGTCACGTCCGTCGTCCGCAAGTAAAACTGCGGCCGGTAGCCTTTGAAGAAGGGCGTGTGCCGCCCGCCTTCTTCCTTCGTCAGAATGTAAACTTCGGCCTTGAACTTGGTGTGCGGCGTGATCGATCCACCCTTGGCCAGCACCATGCCGCGCTCCACATCTTCTTTTGCGATGCCGCGCAGCAGCAGTCCCGCATTGTCGCCCGCCATGCCTTCGTCCAGCTGCTTCTTGAACATCTCGACGCCCGTCACCACCGTCTTGCGGGTGTCGCGGAAGCCCACGATTTCCACTTCTTCGCCGACTTTGACTTTGCCGCGCTCGATTCTGCCGGTCACCACCGTGCCCCGCCCCGAGATCGAGAAAATATCTTCAATCGGCATCAGAAACGGCTTGTCCAGTTCGCGCGCCGGTTGCGGCACGCTCTTGTCCACCGCCTCCATCAGCTCGTCAACCTGCTTTTCCCACTTGGCTTCCCCGTTCAATGCGCCCAGCGCCGACAGCCGCACCACCGGCACATCGTCGCCCGGGAACTGGTAGGTCTTCAGCAGTTCGCGCACTTCGAGTTCCACCAGGTCGAGCAGTTCAGGATCGTCCACCGCATCGCATTTGTTCAGCGCCACCACGATGTAGGGCACACCCACCTGCCGCGCCAAAAGCACGTGCTCGCGGGTCTGCGGCATCGGACCATCGGTGGCGGCCACCACTAAGATCGCGCCATCCATCTGGGCCGCGCCCGTGATCATGTTCTTGATGTAGTCGGCGTGGCCCGGGCAATCGACGTGGGCATAATGCCGGTTCGCCGTCTCATACTCCACGTGCGCGGTCGCGATCGTAATGCCGCGCGCCTTCTCTTCCGGCGCGTTATCAATGCTGTCAAAAGACCGGAACTGGATCTTCGGGTTGTGCTTGGACAACACCTTGGTGATGGCCGCCGTCAACGTGGTCTTGCCATGATCAATGTGACCAATCGTCCCTACGTTGCAGTGCGGCTTATTCCGCTCAAATTTCTCTTTCGCCATATCCTAGCTCCGTTACTTGCTCGTGTGGTCGCGGGCGACCTCGCCCGCGGCTCTTGCCTATCTCTTGGTGTTGCCCTGTGAGCGTCCGATAATCTCGTCCGCCGCGCTGCGCGGCACTTCTTCATAGCGCGCGAAATGCATCGAGTACTCGGCGCGCCCCTGAGTGCTGGAGCGCATGTGGGTGGCGTAGCCAAACATTTCCGCCAGCGGCACGATGGCCTTGATCACCTGCGAACCGGCGCGATGCTCCATGCCTTCGATCCGCCCCCGGCGCGAACTCAGGTCGCCCATGATGACTCCAGCGTAATCTTCCGGCGTAACTACTTCGACCGCCATTACCGGTTCCAGCAGTACGGGAGAAGCTTTGCGGGCGGCTTCCTTGAAGGCCATCGAACCGGCAATCTTGAATGCCATTTCGTTCGAATCGACATCGTGATAGCTGCCGTCGTAGAGCGTGGCCTTCACGTCAACCATGGGATAGCCAGCCAGAATCCCGCCTTCGAGAGCTTCTTTAATTCCCTGGTCGATCGGCTTGATAAATTCCTTCGGCACCGACCCACCCGTGATGTCGTTGACGAACTCATAGCCCATGCCGGCGGGTTGCGGGTCGAGATAAATCTTGGCGTGCCCATACTGGCCTTTGCCACCGGTCTGGCGGATGTATTTGCCTTCGGCTTGCGCGTGCTTGCGGATGGTTTCGCGATATGCCACCTGCGGTTTGCCGACGTTGGCTTCAACTTTGTACTCGCGCATCATGCGGTCGACGATGATTTCGAGGTGCAACTCGCCCATGCCGCTGATGATGGTCTGTCCGCTGTCGGGATCGGTGTGGACCTTGAAGGTGGGGTCTTCCTGGGCCAGCCTGGAAAGCGCCATGCCCATTTTTTCCTGATCGGCCTTCGTCTTGGGCTCAACCGCAACCGAAATCACGGGAACCGCAAAAGTGATGTTCTCGAGGGCAATCGGATGCTTCTCGTCACAGATAGTGTCGCCGGTCGAAACGTTTTTCAAACCGACCGCAGCGCAAATATCTCCTGCCAGAATTTCATTAATATCTTCGCGCTTGTTGGCGTGCATCTTAAGCAGGCGGCCAATGCGCTCGCTGCGGCTGCGCCCGGTGTTGAGCACCGAGTCTCCCGACTTCAACTGGCCGGAGTAGACGCGGATAAAAGTGAGTTGGCCAACGAAAGGATCGGCCATGATTTTAAAAGCCAACGCGGAAAAGGGCTCGCTGTCGGCCGGCTTGCGCGTGATCACTTCCCCGTTGTCGGGGTTGACGCCTTTGACCTCGCCGGCATCGAGTGGCGAGGGCAGATAGTCCACGACGGCGTCGAGCAGCGGCTGCACACCCTTGTTCTTGAAGGCGGTGCCGACCACTACCGGAAAAACTTTCAGCGCGATGGTCGACTTGCGCAGCGAGGCCCGAAGTTCCGCGGCGGAAATGGTTTCGCCTTCGAGAAACTTGTGCAGCATCTCGTCGTCGTTTTCGGCGACAGTCTCGACCAGCGCGGTATGGAAAGCTTCGGCCTTTTTCTGCAGTTCAGCGGGAATCTCGCCGGTGATGTATTCGGCTCCGATGGTGTCGTCTTTCCAGAGAATCGACTTCATCTCGATGAGATCGACCACCCCTCTGAACTTGTCTTCCTGGCCGATGGGAATCTGGATCGCGACGGGCTTGGCATTGAGGCGCTTGCGGAGGGTATCGACAGCGTGCTCGAAATCGGCGCCCATCTTGTCGATCTTGTTGATGAAGCAAATTCTGGGAACGCCGTACTTGTCGGCTTGACGCCAGACTTTTTCCGATTGCGGCTGCACTCCGTGCACGGCGTCAAACACCGCCACCGCGCCGTCGAGCACACGCAACGACCGCTCCACTTCGGCGGTGAAATCCACGTGCCCGGGCGTGTCAATAATATTGATGCGAATGTCGCGCCAGGTGCAGGTGGTGGCGGCGGAGGTGATGGTGATGCCGCGCTCCTGCTCCTGCTCCATCCAGTCCATGGTGGCAGTGCCTTCGTGGACCTCTCCGATGCGGTGCGTCTTTCCTGTGTAAAACAGGATGCGCTCGGTCGTAGTGGTCTTGCCGGCATCGATGTGGGCCATGATGCCGATGTTCCTGCACCGCTCGAGTGGGACTTGTCTGGACACAGCTTTTTTCTTCTCTTCCTTGCGAGACTCTTGTTCGCCAGCGATATTGGTACCGGTACTCATTTGATTCAGCTTCTCGCTTCTAGCTCCTAGCTCCTAGACGTTCGTCGCCTCCGGCTCGTTTGCTAGAAGCCAGTAGCCAGAAGCTAGAAGCACCACCTTTACCAGCGATAGTGCGCAAACGCCTTGTTGGCTTCCGCCATGCGGTGCACATCTTCCTTCTTTTTGATGGCTGCGCCGCGGTTGTTGCTGGCATCCAGCAATTCGTTCGTCAGTTTGTCGATCATGCCCTTTTCGGCGCGTCCGCGGGAATAAGTAATCAGCCAGCGGATGGCCAGCGAAGTGCGCCGGTCGGCATTCACTTCGACCGGGACCTGATAGTTGGCGCCACCCACGCGGCGGCTCTTCACTTCAAGCAGCGGCTTGGCATTCTCGACCGCCTTCTTGAACAGCTTCAAAGACTCGTCGCCACCTTTTTCCTGCAGGCGGGTCAAGGCCTCATAGAAGATGCCCTCCGCCGTGCTCTTCTTGCCCTGCCACATCATGGAATTGACGAACTTCGTCACCAGATCAGATCCGTAAACCGGGTCTGGCTCCACCTTCCGCTTGGCGATATATCCTTTTCGAGGCATGTAAGCTTCTGGCTCCTGGCTTCTAGCTTTGAGCTGCCGGGCGAAACGTTGCCGCTCGCCCTAAGTTCTTTTCTTGCCGACGACTAAAGACCGACGACTGCTTACGCCTTCGGCCGCTTGGCTCCGTACTTCGACCGGCTCTGCTTGCGGCCGGCGACGCCTACCGCGTCCAGGGTGCCGCGAATCACGTGATAGCGCACGCCGGGAAGGTCCTTCACGCGGCCGCCGCGAATCAGGACAATCGAGTGTTCCTGCAAATTGTGGCCAACGCCCGGAATATAGGTTGTGACCTCGATCCCGTTGGTCAAGCGGACGCGGGCCACTTTGCGCAGGGCTGAATTCGGCTTCTTGGGGGTCTGGGTGTAAACGCGGGTGCAAACCCCGCGCTTTTGCGGACACCCCTGCAAGGCCGGGCTCGCCGTCTTGTACCGCGGCCGCTTACGGCCGCTTCGCACCAATTGATTGAAAGTAGGCATACTGTTCCTGGCGCTCCTGTTTCTGGTGCTGCTCTCCCGGTGGTCCCCAAGCCGCGCCCTTCCGTTCCGGGTCCCTGACAGGCACACCCTCGCGGAACCACGCCGCATCTGCTTTTCCCCGATTTCAGGGGCTGGATGGCGGACCCGCCAACCATGATTCCCACGACGCAAGCGCGCGGGAGATTTTGACTTCCCGTTCAGAACTAAAAGCCGCCGACGGTGGCACCAAGCCCGGACTTTCCGGGAGCTGCTCCGTTTCGTCAGCACCGCCCCGCATAGCCTTTCAACGGGTGAAAGGTGTTCGCAGGACGTTTCAGCGAGGGCGTCTCCGTTCGTCTTTCACCGGAGACGTTGTTGCTAAAGCTCAGCTGTGTTTCAGGCTTTCCACACCCGCGCAAGCGCAGAGGGAAAACCCACCGCCTACAGGCAAGCCAGACTTAACTCGCGGAACCTTACAAATATAGCAACTGGCTGCACACATCGTCAACCGGGATGAGCTGCATCAGATGGAAATGGCGGCTGCTTGGACTTGACGAATTTTCGAAATGTCGAATTGCCGGATTTTTGGCTTCTAAATTTCATGAATCCTACAATTCGACAATGGCGGGGTGCAGCGCTCACGCAGCGAAGGTCAGTCGATCCTTCACTTCGTTTAGGACTTCGGCGCGCGGCCCGTTCTTAGGCTGCCCTGAGCAACGGAGCGAAGCGAGGTTGACGAATGGGCCGCGCAAGCGCCTCAACTTGCTGAAAAAAATTCTAGCCTCTACACTTGGGGCTTTCCAGAAAGAGCTCGCCCCGTGGTCAAACTGGGCGGGGAGGGTGCATGGGTAGGTCGTCCTTAATAATAGTCCGGCTGGCATTCATCTCTATTGCTGTCACTTTGATCGCTGGGTTGACCGGTTGTAGCAGCAGCAGCCCGACCAACATCACGAACTTCCCGACCCCGGCCAATATCAGCCTCTCACCCGCCAACCCGGTTTCGCTGGATGCGGGCAGCGCAACCCAGACTTTCACCGCTTCCCCGCGCAACAGCACAAACACAGCCATCACTACTCCGGTTACGTTCTTTTCCAGCAATACGGCGGTATTGACCATCGCTACCAACGGGTTGGCGTGCGCCGGCACCTGGAATTCGCTGACCACTCCGCAGATATGCACTCCTGGTCCGGTGGGAATGGCCCAGGTGACCGCCAGGTCACACGGAGTCAGCAGTCCCCCGACAACCGTGTATGTGCACCAGCACATTGACAAGATCATGGTCAGCCCGGTGACGGGGCAGACCCCGCCCGCCGGCCCTTGCTTTTCCAAAGGCCAGAGCTTCAATTACCAGGCCAACGCCTTCAGCCGCGGGCTGGACATCACCGGCACCGTAGGGCCCTTCACCTGGCAGTCCGTCAACAACGATGTAACCGCGCTGGCCATCGCCACCGACAGCGCGCCCGTGACCGGGCTGGTGACCGGACAAGTCAAAGTGACGGCGCACACTCCGGGAATAACCTCGCTGGTTGCCAGCAACGGCAATGTAAACAGCCAGCCTCTGGATTTCACCACCTGCCCCGTGCAATCGATTACGCTGGCAGTCGCCGGCAGCACCACCAATTCCATCAACGTGACCTCGGGCACCGGTAAGACGGCGACCGCCACCGTGGTGGACACCCAGGGCAATACCATCACCGGTTTGCCCCTGACCTGGAGTTCATCGAATCCGATGTCGGTGTCCGCGAGCTCGGGCTCTATTGCCACGCCGAAAGCCGGCGGCGCGACCGTGGTTGCTTCCTGCACTCCGCCAACCTGCAACATTGGATTGAAGCCGCTCCTCCCAATCTATCCCGAGGGCGCCGTCGATGTGGTGGTCGCTCCCACGAGCACGACCACGACTACTACCACCACGCCTACCGTTTACGTATCGAGCACCGGATTTTCTTCCTCTCCGGCAGGCGACTGTGCCACCACGGTCGGGTGCGTCAGCCTCCTGGTCCCGATCGGTTCGCCAAACAACACCGTGGGCACGGCCATTGGCTTGCCGGCCACGCCGAACTCTCTGGTTTTCGACCGCCAGGGAGCGAAGGCGTATATGGGCACGGATTTTTCATTTTTTGGAAGCCGGGGGCTGATGCAGATCACCGTCGCCAGTCCTCCCGCGGTGAACGAGTTCAAGTCCGTGACCGGGAAGGTGCTGACGGTTTCTCCCGATGGAAAGAAGGTCGTGCTTTCCGGCGCCAATCCGAATGCGGTGCCGGTCCCGGGAAGCAACGCTCCTCCGCCCGCTACCCAGGTGATCGTTTTCGACACCAGCACCAGTTCCAGCACAACGCTGAACATCGCGGGCGCAACGGCGGCGGACTTTTCTCCCGATAATCTACGGGTCTTCATCGCGGCCGGCTCGAATTTGTATGTGTGGTCGGCGCAGGATGCGCTGAAGAAGATTCCTCTCACCGCGCCCGCCAAAGACGTGTCGTTTTCGCCGGAAGGGGCATTCGCATTCGTGGCCGGCGGGTCCAGTTCGTCTTCAGTCACGGCCTGGAGCACATGCGGACTGACTTCCGCGCTGACCAACAACGTTGTACTGCCCGCGGTCCCGTTGTTCCTCAAGGCGCTTCCCCGGGACGCAGTCAACCTGGCAGACCCGCCCACAGCCGGGAGCGCCACCACGATCACCAGCGTTTTGGCGGTAGATTCGCCCGGGATCGAACTCTTCCGTGTGGCCCGGGCGCCCACCGGCTGCGCCTCGGCCGCAAGCAGCGGTACCGCGACCCCATTCAATCTGGGCCAGGGCAGCTTTGTGCCGATTCAGCTGATCGTGTCGCAGGACGCGGCCCGCGCCTACGTACTGGCCAGCGATCGCGGCAGCGTGCTGGTCTTCAATATCGACAACCAGACCTCGTCCGCGATTCCATTGTTAGGGGATGCCATACCGATCCAAGCCTCGCTCACTCCCGACGGAAGCCGGCTGTACATCGCCGCCGCGGATGGCCAGGTGCACATTCTCGACACCCAGAACGGTGGCGACATTTTGCAGATTTCTTTTCCTACCGATCCCACAACCTTCCAGGCCGGCCTGTGCGGGGGCGCGGACTTCACCTGCAATCCGGATTTAATCGCCGTCAAACCGTAAAGCAGTCGTCGGTCATCAGTCGTCGGCCATGACATGTGGGCGCGAGCGTCCCCGCTCGTGTATGGGTAACGACCTGCAGCTTTTACGCTGATTGATGGTGTTGTCTTTGGCTGACGACTGATGACCGACGACCGGCGACTAACTTAACGACTGCCTTCCAGTTGCTTGCCTACGCTGTCCAGAACGCCGTTAATGAATTGCACCGACTCTGGACTGGAAAACTTGCGCGCGATCTCCAGGGCTTCGTTGATGACCACGGCGCGCGGAGTGTCGGGGAAGCCAAGCAGCTCCGCGACCGCGGCGCGCAGCAGGTTCCGGTCAACCGCCGCCATGCGTTCCATGCGCCAATGCTGGGCATGCCCTTCAATCAGAGCATTGATTTCGCCGGAGCGGTCGGTAGCGACTCGGAACAGATCGTCGGTAAAGCTCTGGACATCGGCACCCACGTCTCCACGCTCGCGCCAAAAGGTCTGGCGCACCTGCTGCGGAGTTTGCTTTCCCATGTCGCACTGGAAAAGCATCTGCAGGGCAAGTTCGCGGGATTTGCGGCGGGTTCCCATGGGAAGCTGTCAGCTCTCAGCCTTCAGCTATCAGTGTACAACCGATAAAGTTAAAGATTGGTTTTGCGCTTTGCGCGATGGGTACCAGGTTTTGATTTTTGCTTTTTTCTGAGAGCTGACAGCTGAGAGCTGACAGCTTTGCTGACGACCGAAGACTGACGACTGACCACTGCTTTCAGGTTTGCCATCTCCACCGCCGCCAGCGCCGCTTCAAATCCCTTGTTGCCCATCTTCAGCCCGGCGCGGTCGATGGCTTGCTCCAGATTTTCGCAGGTGAGGACCCCAAATGCGTGCGGCACCCCCGTTTCCTGCGCGGATTGGCCAATCCCACGAGCCACTTCATTGACGATGACATCGTAGTGCGCGGTGTCGCCGCGCAGCAGGCATCCCAGGCAGATGATGGCGTCGTATTTTTTGCTTTCGGCCAGAGTACGCGCTGCGGACGGGATTTCGAAGGCGCCGGGAACGCGGATGGTTTTGATGCTGCTGCTCTTGGCACCGCATTGCACCAGCCCGTCGAAGGCGCTTTGTAATAGTCGATCGGTAATGAATGCATTGAATCGGGAGACGACGATTGCGAAGCGCTTCCCGGCGGCGGTCAGTTTGCCTTCCAGCGCCTTGACCCGAGTTTTGGGTTGCGATTTCACCGCGAAATCCTCGAACTCATCCTCAAACCCCGTAGGCCCGGACGCCCTCGTCCGGGCGGGCGAGCAACGCTCGCCGGGGTTTCCGTAACTTCACTGGGCGGACAGGTCTCGCCACAGCTGCGGAGCTTCGCTCCGCAGGGCAGGTGGGACACCTGCCCCTACGCGTGCATCACAGCTTATTCGGCTTCGGATTCGCCGGGTCCGAATAATCGTAAAATCCTTTGCCTGACTTGCGGCCGTACCAACCCGCCATGACCATCCGCTTCAGCAGGGGCGGCGAAGCGAAGCGGCGTTCTTTGAACTCGTCATACATCACGTGGGTGATGTAATACGTCGTATCCAGGCCGACAAAATCGAGCAGCGTGAACGGGCCCATGGGATAGCCGCAGCCCAGCTTCATGGCGTTGTCAATGTCGTCGATCGAGCCCACACCCTCTTCGTAGGCGCGGATGGCATCGAGCAGATAGGGTACCAGCAGCCGGTTCACGATGAATCCGATCTTGTCGCTGGTGCGCACCGGAACTTTGCCCAGCTTTTTGGCAAATTCGTAAGCGGTATCGTACACGTCGCCCGCGGTCGCAATGGTTCGCACCACCTCAACCAGCTTCATCAGTGGCACGGGATTAAAAAAATGCAGGCCGACGAAACGTTCAGGACGTTTGGTCGAGGTCAGCAGCTCGGTAATTGAAATGGAAGAAGTATTCGAGGCAAAGATCGCATCTTTTTTTACGATGCCGTCGAGCGCGGCGTACATCTTCTTCTTTTCATCGACGTTTTCGATCACCGCCTCGACGATAATGTCGCGGTCAGCCAAGTCCTGCATGCTGGTCGTGCCCTTAAGCCTCGCTCGCACCGCCTGTGACGCTTCCTTCAGCGTGCCCTTCTCGGCAAACTTAGCCAGCGATTTCTCGATGCCGGCAAAACCCTTGTCGAGATACTTCTGCTCCACTTCGAGAACCGTGACGTCGAATCCAGCTGTGGCCGCCACTTGCGCGATACCCGAACCCATCAGGCCGCAACCGAGAACACCGACTTTCCTGATGTCCATGACATTCCTTTTTTTAACCACGGAGGACACGGAGATCACGGAGACGTTTTTCCTCTGTGTACTCAGTGTCCTCCGTGGTTCAAGAAATCAGTTCATGCTCTCCACCACCATCGCAATCCCCTGGCCTCCGCCAATGCAGGCCGTCGCCAGCCCGTACTTCTTCTTTCTGCGGCGAAGTTCGTACAGCAATGTAATCACGAGACGTGTCCCCGTCGCCCCCAGCGGATGTCCCAAAGCGATCGCGCCGCCGTTGACGTTTACTTTTTCTCGATCGAGGCCGAGTTCTTTTTCCACCGCCAGATACTGCGCGGCAAAAGCTTCGTTCACTTCGATGAGATCGATGTAATCGAGAGTCAGTCCGGCTTTCTGCAGAGCAATCTTGGTCGCCGGCACCGGGTCCCCGGCCCATCACCTTGGGATCGACTCCGGCAATGCCCCAGCTGACCACGCGTCCCAGGGGCCGGATGCTGCGCTTGCCGGCTTCATCGAGCGACATGACGACCACCGCGGCTGCGCCATCCACGATTCCGCTGGCGTTGCCGGCCGTGACTGTGCCGTCCTTCCCGAATGCGGTCCTGAGCTTGGCCAGGCCTTCGAGCGTGGTCTGCGGACGCCGGTGGTCGTCTTCGGTCAACGATTCGCCGGTCGCCTCGCCCCTGGAATTTTTCAGCGCTACGGGAACCAACTCTTCCTGCAAACGTCCTTCTTTATAGGCGGCATCGGCGCGCTGCTGCGAGCGCAAGGCAAACTCATCCTGCAGCTCACGCGTGATGCCCTGTTGCGAACCGTAAAGCTCGGCGGTATTCGCCATGTACAGGCCGCAATAGCTGTCGAGCAGGGCGACCATGAGCGAATCTTCCATCTTGCCGCCGGGCGCGAGATTGAAGCCGTCGCGTCCGCGAATGGTAAACGGGGCCTGCGACATGGCTTCCATGCCCCCGGCGAGAACCAGGTTCGCCTCGCCCACCTGGATCATCTGCGCCGCGCTGACGATAGCCTGGATGCCGCTTCCGCACAGCCGGTTGACGGTAAGCGCCGGCGTTTCGATGGGCAGACCTGCGCGCAAAGCCACATGCCGGGCGCCATAGATGGCGTCACCCGAAGTCTGCTGGGCGTTGCCGAATACCGCGTGATCGAATTCCCTGGGATCGAGGCCGGCGCGTTCGATAGCGCCCTTGCCCGCAATGGCGCCCAGTTCCTGGGCAGTAAAGTCTTTCAGCTTGCCGCAATAACGCCCAAATGGGGTGCGGGTTCCGCTGACGATGGCGATGTCGCCGGGTTTCAGCATGCAGGCTTCCTGGTGCTCTTTGAAATCAGAATGGTTGAAGATGCGGCAATCAAACTGGTTAGTTTATCAGCGAGGATGCGGTGCCTGCTACAAGCAGGCTGCAGGTTTTTAGCCTATCAGCACTCTTTGCGTCCTGTGCGGGCTTTCTTTGCGTCCTTTGCGGTTTAGGATTTTTTGGACGATGTAGGCGAGGTCAAACCCATTACCGCAAAGTTCGCAAAGGAGGCCGCAAAGATTCGCAAAAGAAGGGTGGAGCATTGTTCTTGGGTGTGCGGGGCGGACAAGAGTCTCTGGCCCACTACTACGCGACTGCAGCCGCCGCCACTGCCGGAGGCAGGCTGACGATGCGGCCCATACCCTGTGCCACCGCCGTGTCCAGAGCCTTGTCGGCACGGTTGATAACCTCGGTGACAATGTCCACGGGATCGTACTGCTGGCGTACCACGGCTTCTGCCAGGCCCGCGCTGAAAGGGAGAATCTCTTCGGAAAGTTTTATTTCCGCGAGCAGTTTACGCAATTTTTCGATCGCCATCACTGCTTCCTTCTCCCCCGTTTCTCCAAGCACCAGCGCAATTGTGGTCTTCCCGTAGCGGAAAGCAAGATCGTTCTGCCGGATGTTGGCGGCAAAGAGCTGGCCAATCTGCTGCATGGCCGCTTCCACGGCTTTTTCTCCGTGCTCCTTCAACATGGCGGCGCTTTTGCCGAACTGCATCAAGGTTACGGTGACCGGAGTGCTTTGCTGCACCGCCCGTCGCGTCTCCGCCATCAACAGATCGATGTAGGAAGCGCGCTTGAGCAGCCCTGACTGCTCGTCGGTGACCGACAGGCTTTTAACCAGGCGGCGCAGCCCGGCATTGGTCAGCGCAATCACAATCTGTTCGCTGATGGTTTTGAGCACGACCACGTCGGCGGAGTGCCAGCCGCGGGCGCTGCTTTGCGTCAGCAGCAGGACGCCCATCTGGTCCTGCCCGTCGCTGAGCGGCAAGGCCAGCAATGATGTGATTCCCAACTCCACCAGCGCCGGCCGAATTTCCTCCAACTCCGGCGCGGCCGGGGCGTCGGTGATGGTCAGGGTACCCTTGCTGACGGCGATGTCCTGCACGGCCGTGACCAGCCTGCTCAAAGTTTTTACTTCTCCAGCCTTCAGGTTTTCGCTGTGGTACTCCTTGATCGCGCTGGGCACCATGCCCGGCTTGCGGGTGGCCACGATGCACCGGCTGAGTTTCCATTGCGCTCCGATTTCGGCAGCGGCGGTGGACATGACCGTGTCCGCATTGGTCTGGCGGTAAAGCTTGCGGGTAATGTCGGCCACTTTGGTGAAGCTGTTGACGTCGGCGGATTCCGCCGGGGCTGGCGTTCTCGCGGGCGCCGATGGCGCTTTGCCGGCGGAGCTGGCAGTTCCCGCGGGCGGGAGCGGGCCGGAGTCAGCGCGATGCGGAGTCATGCCTGCAGCCAGATACAACTGCTGCAGGTCCTGATTGCGTTCTTCTTCGCGCGGAAAGAGTTCCTGAATGCGTTGCAGGCGTTCAATGGCCTTGGTGCGCATTCCGTACTGCACCAGAATTTCGGCCTGCAGCATGAGGTCCTGCAGGGCGGCGGCGCCCAGCGTCGGACCTTCGGTCTTGACCGGCTCCGAAGCCGTCTTTGCCATGCTGGTAAAGCGCGAGGCGATGACCTTGTAGCGACTCTCGTCGATCTTGCCGCGGAGCAATTCCAGTCGTTTCTGGTGGCCGGGCTCGTACGCGTCCACGTCAGCGGCGCGATCCAGGCATTCGGCGGCCTTGGCGTAGTTGCCCATGCTGCAATGCAGATCGAAAAGCTTGAGCAGAGTCTGGCAATAATCTCCTTCGCGGTTGGAGGAGTTGAACAACTCGCTCATGAACTCCAGCAGATCGGGCGAACCGCGATGCTTGCCCACCAGATCCTGCATCATCGCCACAAAGGCGCGGCGGTCTCCCCGATTGTGCTGGAATTGCTCGAGCTTGCGCGCCAGTGCAACCGCCTCCGCATCCTGCTCCCCATCCACGAACAGTCCGATGAGGTCTGCCACCTCCTGCTGGCGGGACGGATTTGCCTTAAAGAGTTCCCAGACCAGCGGCTCCGCATCGCTCAGGCGATTGGCGGACAGCAGCGCCTTCACGTAGGTCTCGCGCGTTTCCAGGCTTGCATCCTTCACTTTGGCCAGGGGTTCGAGGACAAAAATCGCCGCCCCGACCTGGCCCTGGGCCATCAGGCTCTTGCCATAGCCCAGCGCAATCTTGGGGTCGGCGGAGTCCTCGGTGTAGGCGCGTTCAAACCACTGCGCGGCGTTGGCACCGGAAGCTTCCGTCATCTCTGCCAGCTTGAGGAAGGCCGCAGCCGCGCCTGCTTTGTCGCCAGTTTGTGAACAGAGTTCGCCCAACCGCAGAACGTTTCGCTCGACGGGCTCCAGCGCCACCAATCGCCTCAGCACCACAAGGCAATCCTGCTGGCGTCCATTCTTGCTCAGGTCTTCAAGAGCGCTCTCGTAGGTCTCGAGCGCGAGTTTCCGGTTCGAAGTCTCGAGGATCTGGCCGAACTGGACCCTCTGGATGCTGGTGGGAATGGTGTACCGGGCGAGCTTTTTGTAGGTGAGACTGGCGCGCGTGTTCTCCCCGGCCGCGATCTGCCGTTCGAACAGCTCACCCAGCAGCTTTACCGCCTCCGCAGTCCGTTGCAACGAAAGGCAGATATCGGCTGCCATCTGGCGGACATTGTCGTTCTGTGGGTCTTCCGCCAGCACCTGCAGGTATTCGTCCAGAGCTTCGCCCGTCTTGCCCTTCTGCAAGAGCTTTTCGGCGCGCTCCACACGTCGGGCGATCTCGGATCGGTCCATTCGCTTGCTCGGATCTGGCATGAGAGACACGGGTAACGTACGTAGTAACCCAAGTGAGATTTTAGGGGGCGCTTCCGGCAGCGGCAACGAAGTCAGGCACGGTGGGGATTACGAAAGTCATGAGCGAATATGTCTTTGTTGAAAAAAGGGTTTCTGTTATAGGTGCCCAATGTCTGAGGAGGCTGAGGAAAGAGGCCTGCGCCACCAGTTGGGAGCCGGCCAGATGGCCATGGTCGCGGTCGGCGGGTCCATCGGCACCGGACTGCTGCTGGGGTCGGCGGCAGCTCTCGAAATCGCCGGGCCGGGAGTCATCCTCAGTTTCGTTCTGGCTGCCTTTATCGGTCTGACCGTGACCCTGGCATTGGGCGAGCTCTCCAGCCTGCATCCCGCTGCCGGATCGTTCGGAGTCTATGCCGATCTGTATTTGAACCAGTGGGCGGGATTCATTGCTCGCGCCGGCTATTGGGCGGCCATCTCGATTTCGATCGGCGCGGAGTTAGTGGCGTCCGCCACCTATCTTGCGTTTTGGTTTCCGTCCGTACCAGCCTTGTTCTGGGTGGTGATCTTTTCCGTTTTCCTGCTGCTGATCAATCTGCGCAGCGTGGGCAACTATGCCCGCTTTGAATACTGGTTCGCGATGATCAAGGTTGCCACCATTGCGGCGTTTGTCCTGCTGGGGGCGTCCTTGCTGCTCAGCGGCCGGGTGACTCCGGAGTACACCGCGCACGGCGGCTTTCTGCCTCACGGCGCGGTGGCGCCCCTGCTGGCCATGGGCTTCGCGCTTTACACTTTTGGAGGAATTGAATTTGTGGCCATTACCACGGGAGAGTCGCGCTCGCTGCAGGAAATTCCGCGAGCCGTCAAGCTGACTTTCGCCATACTCGCTTCCGTCTATCTGGGAGCGATTGTTGTACTGGTAGGCGTGATGCCCTGGGACCGCGCGGGGGTTACGGAGAGCCCGTTTGTCACCGTGTTCCGGCACGCGCATGTCCCGGCCGCGCCGCATATCATGACTTTCGTCATTCTGACCGCCGCGCTGTCGGGCGCCAATGCGGCACTCTACGCCGCGTCCCGCATTCTGTTTTCCCTGGCGAGAACGGGATGGGCGCCTGCGATCCTGGGACGGCTAAACTCCTCAGGATCGCCCCAGTTGGCTGTGCTGGCTTCGTCCTACGGAATCGTAGTCGCGCTGGTGCTCGAGAAGTGGGCGCCCAGGAATGCATTCGTCTCGATTCTGGGTGCAGCTCTAGTGGGAATGCTGCTCTCCTGGCTGGTTTCACTGGCCGCGCACGTCCAGTTCCGGCGGAAGCTCTCAACGACTCAACTGGCCTCGTTGCCCATGCGTTCCCCGCTGGGAGCCTGGGGCTCGGCGTTGGGATTTGTGCTCATCATCGTGGCAGTCCTGGAGACCGGATGGGACTCTCACTTAACGCTGATCAGCGGCGGCGTGTACATGATCGTGCTGACGGCGGCCTATTTCCTGCTGAAAAAGAAGTAGCACCAGTGTGGGTCGGACACCGCCGGCCTGCGGAAGTACAATGGCGGAATGGCTGACGAACTCCTGCGCTATCGCTCGCAGTTCCCCATTCTGGAACGCAGCACCTATCTGATCAGCAATTCGCTGGGCGCCATGCCGCAGGGGGTTTACGAAGCCATGAAAGGCTACGCCGACATCTGGGCCACGCGCGGTGTGC
Organism: Terriglobia bacterium; assembly: GCA_963797385.1. Lineage (GTDB taxonomy): Bacteria > Acidobacteriota > Terriglobia > Terriglobales > Acidobacteriaceae > JAIQFF01. The sequence goes on along the minus strand of CAWCPY010000006.1, from coordinate 24,947 downwards.
GGGCATGGGAAGAGCGCTGGTGGATGCTGGCCGCACAGGTGGGAGATGAGATCGGCGCGCTCATGAACGCTGCTCCGGGCTCGGTTTCGACCCACCAGAATGTCACCACCTGCCAGGCGGTGGTCGCCTCCTGCTTCGATTTCTCGGGCAAACGTAACAAGGTCGTGTACAGCGACTTGAACTTTCCTTCGGTCATGTATTTCTGGGAGGCGCAACAAGCCTGTGGCGCGCGCGTTCACATGGTCCCTACCGACGACGGGATCACTGTTCCCACCGAGCGACTGCTGGACGCGATTGATGAACAGACCCTGCTGGTCCCGGTCTCGCACGTGATCTTCAGAAGCGCATTCATTCAGGATGCAAAAGCCATCATTGAGAAGGCCCATCGGGTTGGCGCACGCGTCATGCTCGACACCTTTCAGTCGCTGGGGACCGTTCCGGTTGATGTGCAGGCACTGGATGTTGACTTCACTTGTGGCGGAGTCTTGAAGTGGCTGTGCGGAGGGCCCGGCGTCGCCTACCTTTATGTTCGCACTGACCTGGGAAAAAAGCTGGAGCCAAAGTTTACCGGCTGGTTCGCCCACCAGAATCCCTTCGGCTTCGAGACCGGAGCCACCCGCTACGGCGAGCCACCGTTCCGCTTTATGAACGGGACCTCTCACATCCCGGCTCTGGAAGCGGCACGGCCCGGATTGAAGATCATCACCGAGGTCGGCATCGAACGCATCCGCGACAAGTCCAAGCGCCAGACTTCACGATTGATCGAGCTGGCATCAGGGCGCGGATGGCGCGTCAATTCGCCCCGCGACGCCGACCAGCGCGGCGGAACGGTTTCGATCGACATGCCCGATGCCGAGGAAGTCTGCCGCGAACTGCTGCAGCACGACATCCTGGTGGACTATCGCCCGAAGGCCGGCGTGCGCATGTCTCCGCACTTCTACAATAAAGATGAGGAACTGGAAACAGCGATTGCAGCGGTGGATGAAATCCTCAGAGAGCGCTCGGTAACCACAAAATAATCTGTGTTCGTGTGGGGCGGGCGCCCTCGCCGCCCAATGTGGGCGCGAGCGCCCCGCTCGTGCGGCCGAGCAAAGCTCGGCTAGTGAGCGGGCACCAGCCTTCTCACCTCCCTTGCCCCGCAGTGCGGAATTTCTCAACTAAAATACCCGGGTGAGCGATCCCGTCCGCATTGGAATTCTCGGGGATTACGACCCCAAGTCTCCGACTCTTCCCGCCATCGAGAAGTCGCTGCAGCACTGCGCCGCACAACTGAATCTGCCGGTCGAAGGCGAATGGATCGCAACTCCAAGCCTGCTCGAGCCCGACACCCAGAAAAAGCTCGAAAGATTCGACGGAATCTGGGCGGCGCCGGGCAGTCCCTACAAGAGTTTCGATGGGATGCTGAAGGGCATAGAATTCGCCCGCCGGCGCGACTGGCCCTTCCTCGGCACCTGCGGCGGCTTCCAGTACGCCCTGATCGAGTGCGCCCGCAACGTGCTGGGAATCAAGGATGCGGACAGCGCCGAGAATAACTCCGGCTCGAAAAACATCATCATTTACCCGGTCGCCTGCGCCGTGCCCAATCGCGGCAAAGGCAAACCCAAGCTTTCCGGCGCGATACCGGAAATCCGCCTGCGCCCCGGCTCGTACCTCCAGTCGTACTATTCGCAGGACACCGTCGCCGAAGAATTCTTCTGCAACTTCGAAGTCAATCCCGACTACGAATGGGCCGCCATGGAAGCCGGTTTCCCGATCGTAGCCCGCGGTCCGCAAGGCGAGATTCGCGCCATCGAATCACCTACGCACCGTTTCTATATTGCTACCTTGTTCCAACCGCAGCTTTCTTCACAACCGGGCAAACCCCACCCCCTGGTGCTCGCGTTCGTGCAAGCCGCTGCCGACTGGGGGAAAAAGAAACTCGACGACAGCGTCCTGGAGTAGGGGCATCAGACCTCGAACATCTTAGGAAGAACTACGTGGGGACAGCCGCCCTCGGCTGTCCGGTCGAGCGCAGCTCGACAACTGGAAGCAGCCAAGGACACATCGGACGATTGATCTTCTAACTCTTGAACTTCCCACCCTGTCATTCCAAACAACGGAACGACGAGGGTGAGCCGCTCTTCAGGTTGAAATCAATTCGAACGCGGGATAGCTTGCCAGCAGGTCACGAAAAGCCTCGACCGGCGACCCGGCCGGTACCGGAAAGTAGCGTTGAACTTCGCGCCTGAACTGGTCCAGATAGGCCTTCAGGATCTCCGGCTTCTCCTGATCGGAGAGAGCTCGTAGCCGATACCGCTGCCGCTGGCTTCCCTTCTTGAGCGTGACGTCTCCAGCCGCTTCCGCATTACGCACCCACTGCGTGCGGCCACGCGGGGCCACCAGGAACCGCTTCCCGCCCAGTTCCAGCAGATCGATCGGCGTGGAGTAGATCTTCCCGCTCTTGCGTCCGCGGACCTGTAGTAGGTAGTTATGGGAAAAGCCCAGTCCCAGCCCTACCACAAATCCAAAGGCGCGATTGAATACACGCTCGACTGCGGTAGGCGCACGAAATGAAGGCAGAGTGGAATTCATATTCAGACTCTATCCTGAATTGTATTCCCGAACGCTGCCCATGGATTTAAGTTGGCATCACCAAACTTGCCGGGCGTTGCCCGGCTGGGCGGGTGAGGACACCCGCCCCTACGTGGGTCGTGGTGACGGCTGGGGGAATCTAACTTTGCTTCAGGAATTTCAACGACGCTGAGTTCATGCAATAGCGGAGCCCGGTAGGCTGCGGCCCGTCATCGAAGACGTGCCCCAAATGAGCATCACAATGCGTACAAGCCACCGCGCTTCGCACCATGCCATAACTGGTGTCAGTGCTGGTCCGAACGTTCTCGGGCGCAATCGGCTCCCAGAAGCTGGGCCAGCCGGTGCCCGAGTCGAACTTCGTCTCCGAGCTGAACAGAGCGTTGTCGCAGCAGATACAGCGGTAGAGACCCTTGTCGTGCTGGTCCCAATACCTCCCGCTGAACGCAATTTCAGTATCGGCACGACGCGTGATGTCGAACTGCCCCGGCGACAGCTGTTCGCGCCACTGCTCGTCGCTCTTCACCACTTTGGGGACACGAACTTTTCGTAGCCGCTGCCCGGAATCGGAAAACTGCACGATGGTCACTTCGCCGGGATCGCCCTTGGGCATGGCCGCTTCAATGAGACGCGGCTTGCGCAGGGACCACAGCGCCGCCCCGGCAATCGCTGAAATACAAATTCCCAGAAAGGCGCGCCTCTGCACGTTCACCGATGAAGCATCTCGACCAATCTCTGAGTCAAACATAACTCACTCCCCGAACTCGACGCCGGACCTGCTGCGCTACTTGCTCACGTAGAGTTCTGGAAACTGCCGTTTCAAGTGTGCCACTTTCGGCGCATCGTTATAGACGATATAAAGCTGGTCCGGATGACGCGTCGCATAGTCCTGGTGGTAAGCCTCGGCAGGATAGAAAGCTTTCAGCGGCACCACCTGAGTCACAATCGCATGGGAAAACACCTTGGCCTTGTCGAGCTGTGAAATGTAGGCTTCCGCAATTTTCTTCTGTTCGTCGTTGCCGTAAAAAATCACGGAGCGATACTGCGGGCCGTCGTCCGGCCCCTGCCGGTTTAGTTGCGTGGGATCGTGGGCGACGGAGAAAAACACTCGCAGCAACTCTCCGTAAGTGATCTGTGAAGGATCATAAGTAATTTTCACGGATTCGGCGTGTCCGGTTTCGCCCGTGCTTACGATTTCATATTGCGCCGTCTTGGCCTCGCCGCCGGAATATCCCGAGGTCGCGCTGATTACGCCCTTTACGTGCTGGAAGACAGCCTGTATGCCCCAGAAGCATCCGCCCGCGACCACCGCGGTTTCCTGACCCGGCGAGGCCGCTTTGGCGGAATCCAAAGCCGGACCCGGCACCGCGGCACCGGCAGCACTCCGCGCGCTACAGGCCACCGTGCCCGCGACCAGAACCATGAAGAGTAAGAAGATATGAGCAGAGAATCTGAACATGGAAGACACTCCTGCGGCCGTTCTGCTGGCCGCAGTTAATTAGAGTTCCGAGACGGACAAAAGTTTCGCCGGAGTAATCCGTTGCGGGTCACACACTTGACGCCATTTTTCGCTCGTATCCGATGCAGGAGAGTACCGGCAACCGGGGATATTTCTGGAAGCGAGAATCAGTCAACGCCAGCTGGCAGAGAAAGAACACTGAACCGCGTTCGGACTCGATGCGGCGCGCGTGGCGGCAGTCCTGGCAGAGCCCGGGCGGACTCTGGGAAGACTTTTCTGCAGGTGCGCTCATCAGCTCAGAATAACAGCCTGGGCCGCGACTCCACTCTTTCGAGGTACCGGCTTACAACTGCAACAGATCTGGACGAGTGAGTTACCAGCGGAATTGCGATGAGCTGTCGCTGCAAAAACTAAGGACGGGCGGGGACGCCCGTCCTCCATCGTGTTTAGGTTTGCTCCAGCAGGCGGATGTACTCGACGACGGCTTCACTCCAGCCGTCGATATGCGTCCACTTGCCGTAGCCGACGCCGTTCTTGTAGCTGGCCACGTTGATCACGTAGCCCGTGCCGTGGGGCGCGGACAACGTGTCCTGCGCCTGCTCGTCGGTGATGACGATGAGGCGATCGTACTTCTCCTTACGGTTCAAACTCGCAACCGCTTTCCCCAGTTGAGTGCCGTTGTGATGCTGCGACGCGTCGATGGCATCGCGCAGGGCGAAGCCGCGCCGGGCCGGCACTTGAACCAGTTCATCGGAGAAGCTATACACGGCCACCTTCTCGCCGACCTCGCGCAGCAGCACGGCCAGCCCGTAGGCTGCGTCGGTCCGCTGCATTTCCGACCGGCGGGAAAGCGGCGCGGTCATCGAGCCGGAGACGTCCACCAGCACGACGCTGCTGCCAGACAGCTTTTCCCGTCCGGCAACACACTTCAACATGGCCTGTTCGAGCGCCTCTTCCCACTGCGGAGCGTAACGCGCCGCAGCGAGAAACCGGATGGGGAGCACACGTGCCGTACTCAACGAGCGCAGCGCTGAAAGCACGAGGTCTTCCTCCACACCGGCCTGGTGAATGTTGCGCAGGTTGCGAAGCAGGGCCAGCGCACCCAGCTTGTTCTCCGCCAGCAAACGCTGCCACGCGTCACGCTTGTCTCCACCAGAGGACAGCGCAACTTCCCATGTATCGGGTGCGCTGAGACGTCCCCAGATCAGCTTCTTCCATACGCCCGCCTGGGCTGCGTCACGCGGCTTGGCGTGGCACAGGAACAGGACGTCGCGCAGCTTGATAGGTCCGCCGCGGTCATACTTGGCCAGGGCGTACTCATCAAACTTGGGGAAGGCCGCCGCCAGCCCCTTCTTGACCTGACCGGAGAGCGGCACCCGTCCGTCCTTCCAGTAGATGGCGACGAACTCCGCCAACTCGTCGGCGCGCTGAATGACGCGCGCCAGCGTGTCGGCGACCAGGACCCGATGCGTCTTGTGGCGTGCCATCTCGCGGACCAGCAACAGTGGGGCGTGCCGCAGCTTCATCTGCTCGCGCGCCTCGACCGCAATCGCAGCCACCTTTTCCGCCGTGACCTTCGGCACCAGTTCGGCGATGCGTCCGGCGATCTCGATGCCATCCTCGTAGAACTGGCTCTCCCAGAGCAGGCAGGTCAGCACCGAACGGCGAAGCTGATGCTCCGGAGAGGTGTGACGCGCAGGTGCGCCCTCGTGGGTGCGTGCGCCGAGATTGAGTGTGTTTAGACGAGCCATGGTGGCCTCCTTTCGATCTTGTCATTCCGAGCGGAGCGAGGAATCCCTATCGACTACAGCAGCACTGGAATTGCAGAGTCCGCCGACTCCAGGCTTTCCCAACGCTGTTCCAACCCCAACAGCAACCCTTGAAACTCAGCCATCGTATCTGCTGCACCACAGGTCTCCACAAACTCCCGTGCCTCGGATTCCGAAGCTTCCGGGAAAAACCTGCTGTACAGTTCGGTCTTTTGCCGGTCGCTCGCGTTTCCGAGAAACAACTTGTAGTCAATTCGACCCGGCCGCAACAAAGCCCCATCCAGGGCTTCGATTCTGTTGGTAGTCATCACAAAAAGCACATTTTCGGGCGCGTAAAACCCGTCCAGCACGTTCAGCAATCCCGATAGCGTGACGCCCAGGCGGGCCAACGGATCGGGTTTGCCGTCAAGCGCCTGGGCGCCCTGTTCGTTCTTCTCTTGCTCTGCATTGGTCTTTGTCTGCCTGCTCTGCATGCAATCGACATCCTCAAACAGGATGACCGAATTCGGCGGCACATCATTGATCGCCGTCTTTAAACTGCGATCATTGAAATCGTTCAGGTTCACTGCATAGATGGACATTCCGAACCTGGCCGCCAGCGCGGACACCAGGGAAGTCTTCCCCGTGCCGGGAGGCCCATACAGCAGGTATCCCCTGTGGTAGGGCACACCCAGATGCGCATAGCGACGTTTCGATTCCCTGAACCTCTCGATGTCCTGGACCAGGTGCTCCTTCTCGCCTGGCTGCAGAATCACTGATTCCAGCAACCGCGGCCTGTAGGCTTCGACTGTGACCCAATACTCGTTGTAGACGAACAGCAAGGACCTCGTCCCGATTTTGAGATTGTGGCAGCGCACAATCTCATCGACAAAGTGCCGCAGAAACTCTTGTCTGCGGCCGATGGTCCTGAAGGTCAGTTCTTCGCTTCGCTTTGGAGTCCACCCCTTGCTCTCCTCGCTGCGATGAAAGTAAATCCAAAACGGCCTTCCCGCGTGCCAGAACCAGTGCACTCCCGGCGCTGGAATCAACGCCAACGTTGCGCCCCTCAACGTCGAATCCAGGTCCACGCGGCGAATTCGCTTGAGGAATTTCTGTTCCAGAAACCATTCCTTGACCCACACGAATGCGGCATCGTCGTCTTTCACCGTAATCAGCATGGTGGTCTGGCCGACGAACCAGTGCCACAATCTTTCGGGCACGGCTCTCAGATAGACACTCAAGCCACCGATAATCATGAGCAGCAATCCGCCAGATGCAAACTGGTTCTGGCCGGTCAGCATGCTTTTTAGAAATTCGACCATACTCTAACGAGTTGCTTTCTAACCGGCACTCCGCCGGAGTTTTCTGCGAGGGAACAAAGTGTCGCCCCACTGGTTTAGGTTAGTAGCGGCCGGGGAACATGCGACAACGGCTCATGGCGCTCTGCCACTGAGCTACACGGGCACAATTCCCGCGGCAGGATTCGAACCTGCGACCTCCCGCTTACAAGGCGAAGTAGCCGTAGTCTTCACCACCGGCCGAGTTTGCTGGCACGCGCGCGAGGATCTCCCGCGTGCCTGTGAATTATGGTCAGGGAACAAGGGGACACGGCCGGGTTTGCACCCTCGAGGATTCGAACCTCACAGCCCGAAGGCTGTTTCGCCTAAGAAGTATCCGTGGCCAATCACCACTGACCGAGTGATAGCGGGATGGATGCGACCGGAGATGAACCTCGGCCTACGCCAGCACGCTTTGTATTGTTGGCTTTGCCTTACGGGGCGCCGCAGATCAGTTGGCGCGATCGGATGACGCCCTAAAGCAACCCTGGCCTGTACCCGGCCACGGTTGCCCGCTTAGCGAGTTGTGTTTGAGTTCCGCCAAATCGGGCGTCCTTTCGTAAGAAGATGTCTGAAGATGCCATGACTTCCAGTTTTTCGCAAGTGAAAATTTGTGAAATCTTGCATGGCTTGATGGCTCAGGTTATCCGGTGCGGGATCATGGGGTTGGGCGTACGTGTTCTCGCGCGCGATCATTCTGGTACTGTAGTTGGGCGTTTTTTATCAGAACAACACGGAGGGCGGGACGCCCTCCGGACAGCCGGCGGGACGCCGGCGCTACCCAGGAGCCCTCGATTGAAATATCGGAACTGGTCATTGAGCTTCGTATTTTTTCTTTCTCTAGCCATCGCCTCGCCCGCACAGATTGACGATGCTACCCGGCAGCTTTCTCACGATATTTTCAAGCAGCTGATCGAAATCAATACTACGGATTCAGTCGGCAATGTGACCACCGCTGCCGAGGCCATGGCGCAGCGTTTTCGCGACGCCGGGTTTCCCGACAGCGACATGCAGATCATGGGGCCGAACGATCGCAAGAAGAATCTGGTGGTCCGGCTGCACGGCAGCGGCAAACACAAGCCAGTCCTGCTGATCGGGCACCTCGACGTGGTCGAAGCCCGGCGCGAAGACTGGACCACCGATCCCTTTCAGTTTGTGGAGAAAGATGGCTACTACTACGGCCGGGGCACGCAGGACATGAAGGACGGCGATGCCATCATGGTCACGACCCTCATCCGCTTCAAGAAGGAAGGCCTCGTGCCGGACCGTGACATCATCCTGGCCCTGACAGCCGATGAAGAGGGTGGCACTTCGAACGGCGTGGACTGGCTGATCAAAAACCACCGCGAACTGATCGATGCCGAATTTGTGCTCAACCACGACGGCGGCGGAATCCTGTCGGAACAGGGCAAGCCGCAGTTCATGACCGTGGATGCGTCGGAAAAGCTGTATTCCGACTATCAACTGATGGTGACCAATCCCGGGGGCCACAGTTCCCTGCCGCGGCCGGACAACGCCATCTACCATCTGGCCGACGGCCTGGCGAGGCTTGAGCACTACCAGTTTCCCTTCGAGTTGACCAACATCACCCGCGCTTACTACGAGCGCATGTCAAAGATAACGACCGGCGATGGCGCGGCTGACATGCGTGCGATCCTGAAAACTCCTCCGGACATGGCCGCCGTCGCGCGCCTCTCGAAAGATCCCATTGACAATTCGATCATGCACACCACCTGCGTGGCCACGCGGCTGAACGCAGGCCATGCCAACAATGCGTTGCCGCAGATGGCTCAAGCCAATGTGAACTGCCGCATCATTCCCGGCCATGCGCCAGAGGAGATCCGGCAGGAACTGGAAAAGGTCGTAGCCGACCCCAATATTTTGGTCAAAGACATGGGAGCGATCGGTGGCGCGGACAACCGGCGCTCGTACGCGCCGCCGCCGCTGCGTCCCGACGTCTTTGAACCACTGGAGAAAGTGGTGAACCGGATGTGGCCGGGCCTGACCGTGATCCCCGACATGGCGACCGGCGCCTCGGACGGGATTTACACCAACGCCGCCGGCATGCCGACGTATTGCGTATCGGGTGAGGCCATCGATCGCGACGACATCCGCGCCCACGGAAAAGACGAACGCATCCGGGTGGACGCGTTCTATCGTGCGGTCGATTTCTACTATCAGTATCTGAAGGCTGTGACGACGCAATAGGAAGACGACCCCTGAACCACGGAGGACGCGGAGGACACTAAGGCAAAACTCTGCACCCTCTTGACATTCGCCTTATATTCGCCAACAATGTCGGCATGGCAATCACGAAACGGCAGCGGCAGGTGTACGACTTCATCTCCGAATTCGTGCAGAAGAACGGTTACTCTCCCTCGTTCGAGGAAATCGGCGAAGGTCTGGACCTCAGTTCTCTGGCGACCGTACACAAACACATTTCCAATCTGGAGAAAAAAGGTCTGCTCACCCGCGACTACAACCGCAGCCGCTCCATCGACCTGCTGCCGCCCAAGGGCCGGCTCAAGCAGGCCATGGCGGTCAACACCACAATGGTGCTGCCGCTGGTGGGCCGCATCGCCGCCGGCCAGCCCATTGAGGCGGTACAGAGCAATGAGACCATCTCCCTCGCGGATTTTGTCCGCTCCAAGGAAGTGTTTGTGCTCGAAGTCCGCGGCGATTCCATGCAGGACGAGGCGATCTTGAACGGTGATTACGTGATGGTCGAAAAAAGCCGGACGGCGCACAACGGCGATATCGTCGTCGCCCTGGTGGAAGGCACCGATGCAACCCTCAAACGCTTTTATCGTGAAGGCGAAAATATTCGCCTGCAACCTTCCAATGCCAGCATGCAGCCCATCATCGTGCCGGCGGCTTCGGTCGAGGTACAGGGAAGAGTGATCGGTGTGTTGCGGAAGTATTGAAGCAGCTTCTAGCTCCTGGCTTTTGGCTTCTAGCTAAAAGCATGGCTGCCCGCCTCTTTCTCAAGCAGGCAAGCCCCATCCGACTCAAAAACACTAACGCCCGGGCAATTTGCCCGGGCGCTCGAAAGTTTTTGCCTGGCCGACGACTGAAGACTGACGACTGCCTCACCCAACGTGCTTGTCGATGGCCTTCTGAATCGTTTCCTTGGGGACGTAGCCGACGATCTGTTCCTTCACCTGTCCGCCCTTGAACACCAGCAGGGTCGGAATGCCGCGGACTCCATAGCGCATCGGGGTCGCCTGGTTGTTGTCCACGTCCATCTTGCCGACTTTGATCTTGCCGGTGTAGTCCTTCGCCAGTTCATCGACAATGGGAGCGAGGGCGCGGCAGGGTCCACACCAGGCCGCCCAGAAATCCACCAACACGGGCTGCTCCGACTTCAGGACATCCTGGTCAAAGTTCGCGTCCGTCACTTCCAAAATTCCGTTGCTTGCCATTTCTCCTCCGGGAGTGCCGCTCGCCGTAAGTCCAAGTCGGGAACGGTCGATCAGCCTATGTTGGCTACATCTATCGTATCACCTGATTTGATGCATCGCAGCTACAGAAGTCGCAAAGGCTGCGTTGCCGCTTCCAGTTGCTGATTAGCCACACTCTCTTTAGAAGCAAAAAGCGCCCTGAACTCTTCAGTTCAGGACGCCTCGGCAGCCCTCCCCCAGAACTGCCAAACCACGAGATGCATACTAGGCCCGCACCCTGTTGCTGTAAACGTCACTTTGGTAACTCGCATCAGTACCAGTTCAAAATCGGGATTGCCCCGGTAACCAGTGCCGCAAATCCACCGATAGCCACATTGAAAGTGACGGAGAAACCAACCGGATAGCAGCAGCACAGAGTTCCGGACGTTTCAGGCATGGGCAGAGGTGGAAACCGCAGGTTGGATCACTGGCGTTGCCAGGTTTCTCCCGCGTCGCTCGTGGTCCAGGTTTCGCGGTTGGCGGTGATCAGCTTGCCGTGTTGGGCATCGCTGAATTCGACGGTGACGATATCGTCGCTCAGTGACTTGCCCTCCGCCAGCGGGGTAATCCGGGTCCAGTGCTGGCCGGCATCGGAAGAATGATAAAGGGCGCCGGCGGCACCGCCCACCCAGATGTCGGAATCATTTGCCGCCAGCGCGCGGAAGACGACATTACTCGCCACTGGAATCGCCTGCCACGTCTTTCCGGAATCGAAAGAGCGCTGGAGAGCGCCGTCGGCAGAGAGCGTCCAGCGGGGGAAATTGTTGTCCGAGCGGAGCCGCCCAGCGTGGCCAGTCGCGGCGCCCGGTGCGGTTGCGCCCGAGAGCGTATCTGCCTTCCGATCCGCGAGCGACGCTCTTGCTGCGCCGCCGACGGCCTGGACTCCTTTTTGCGATTCATTCGCGCCTGACTCATCCTTCGCCTTGCGCTCTGCGGTTTGCGCCGCCACTTCCCGGGTGGGAGTGGCTGCACTCTCCATCGTCACCATTCCGGAATTGGCCCGGGCGGAATAGTCCGGAGCGCCATTTCGCGACTGGACCTGACCCTCTACCCCTGCCGTCTTGGCGGCGAGCGAAGACTTGGGAGCGGATGCCGGCGCGGGGCTCGCCGGCTTGTCAGCCGATCGGAATGTGTCGATGCCAGCCAGACGGTTGTTGCTCGGCTCCTGAACTTTCTTGTTTTGATCGAGCGCCAGCCCATGCGCCTCGGACACCTCTGTCGGCGCGGAGGTGGTCGATGTTTCACTTCCCTTCTCGCGCTGCTTGGTCAACTTGGCCGTTTCCCCGAGGTCGCGGTCAGAACGGGCCTGCGAGGGGACGGCAACGTTTGCCGCCAGCTTCTGGTCGGGCTGACCGGCGACATCGTCCTCCAACCTGAGGCCCGCCGGTGCCGCGGGAACCTTATCGGCAACCGATCGCATCGGTTCCCGATGCTCGTAGTGAAGCGTCACCGCGGCGCTGACCACCACTACGCACGCCGCCAGCGCCCCCCAGCGCAGTACCGGCCAGCTCAACCAGTTGGATCTCTCCGGACCCGGCGCCAGTGCGGGCTGGATCTCGGGCATCGCGAGCGACAACACATCCCGGCAATCCGCACAGTCGGCGAGGTGCTGCAGAACCTGGCCACGTTCGCGGTCATTCAATGATCTCTCGGCGAACGCAGTCAACAGGTCAGGATCAGGATGGATCCCGGGCTTCGCCGATCCCTGCAGGCGCTGTTGCACGATTTTTGGCAGTTGCTCCATTTTCTTTCGCCCCTACGGGGCTCAGCCTTTTTATCTGCTTACCCAGGGCTTGCGCCCTGGGCTGCATTCTTACGCCGCTTCGCGGCTTGCATCGCCGGTCGCGCCGATCACCGGGCCCGAAGCCTTCAACCCTGCATACGACGTTGAGAGTCAGACGCCTGACGCCCGAGGTCCGACGTCCGATGCCCGCACTTCGCCCTTCTTATCAGAGAACGTCTGGGGAGCAGTTTCTTGCGCTACCCGGTTGCGTATATTCACGCGCAAGTCACGCACGTCAATCTCCAGGGCTTCCTCAGCCTGGCGGCGGCTCATGCCCTTGCGCTGCAGCGCCCCCACAATCTGTTTGCGCACGGTCTTGGCCAGTTTATCGAGCTTGCGGCTGATCGTGGACTCATGCACTGCCAGCGTCCGCGCAATCTCAGCCAGGGTGCGACCGTCTAAATAATAAGATGCCAGAATGAACCGGTCCTCTGCGGAGAGTCGGGACAGGGCCTCGTCGGTGGCGGCTTCAACTCTGGGATCGATCACTACGGCGGACCCGGGATCGGTGGCGGCAAACTGTGCGCCGTCTTCACTCTCTTCGTCCAGGCTGACCAGGCGGCGCTGGCGGCGGAAGCGGTTCACGAACTCCTGCGCCATCACGGTGCGCAGCCAGCCCTCTAACGAACCGCGACCGGTATATGAGGCTAATTTCGAAACGCGCTGGCCGTCGCGCGTGGTCGTTCCGTAAAGGTCGGCGTAGAGCGAGTCGGCGAGTTCGCGGGCGGCTGAGCTTTCCTTCGCGATGTAGCCCGCGATGTCATAGAGCTTCTCGCGGTAACGCGCCATGAAGACTTCCCAGGCCCGTTCCTGACCGGCGGCGCAAGCCCGCGCCAGCGCCAGTTCTTCCACCCGCAAGCTGGCATACAGGTCCGCGGTCTGCCGGGCAGAGGCATCCGCCGGCAAATACTTGGCGGCAATCTCGTTCAGGACCGCCGCGAACTGCTCGCGGCTAAGACCTGAATTTCCGCTCTTTTCGTAGAGTTCGGTGATCACGGATTCCAACCCCGCGGAAGCTTCCACTATGGGTTGGACACCGTGGTTGGTCAAATTGGGCATGAACATGGCGGGCAGCCATTCCGGATGCTATCAACATTTTTGCTGCAAGAAGCTGATTATTTGCCGTTCCTGATGTAAGCGCGGGCACTGCCGGGCGGTGCGCGAGGACGCCCACCGGACAGCCGGCGAGACGCCGGCGCTACGGAGGAACACCATGAAGTTCAAGCTACTTGCATTGCTTTCGGCAGTCGCGCTGGGTGGGATCGCGTTACTTGCGCCCTCTACCGCGCCCGCCGGAGAGACTGCTCTCCCATCCGGCTACAGGGTGCTGGAACCCATCCGCCACGGGAACCTGACCGTGTTCCCGGTGGTCGCCGCGCATTCCCACGACACCCAGGAATTTCTCACCCTGGACGAGGGCCTGCGATCCGGCGAGGTGATCGTGACCGAATCCGGGAGCGCGCAGCCCTTGATGCGCCGGCGTCGTACACCGGTCCCACAGAGCGGCGCGCAGGTCAACCAGTTGGTGCTGGTCAACAATTCCAGGCGGCCGCTGATCCTGCTGGCAGGCGAAATCGTGACCGGAGGGAAACAGGACCGGGTGATTGGCAAAGACCGCATCATTCCGGCGGAGAGCGATCCGGTTGATCTGGGCGTGTTCTGCGTCGAGCCCGGACGCTGGACGGGGAGCAGCGACAGATTCGGGGTGGGAGGGGCTGCAAGCGCCGTCGCCGCGCCGATGGCCGCTCCTAATGTTCGCGCCAAGGCGATGGCGGACAAAGACCAGTCAAAGGTCTGGGCGGAAGTGGGCAGGACCAGAGAGGCGATGGCTGAAACTGTAACCGCTGAGGGAGCGGCACGAGTCATCAACGGCACGAGTTCGTACGCGGGAATGATGGACAACCGCGAGGTAAAACAGAAAGTTGATTCAGTGGCGGAACCCATCCAGCGAAATTACCAAAGCCTGATTCGACAGCTCCGCGATCAGAACGCTGTGGGCGTGGTGGTAGCGGTGAACGGCCAGATGGTCTGGGCCGATATCTTCGCCAGCACCAACCTGCTGGAAAAATACTGGCCCAAGCTGGTGCGATCTTACGCGGCAGAGGCGGTTGTGACCCGAACTAAAGACCGCGCGGCGGACATCAAGCAGGCGCAGGAGTTTCTCAACCACCTCGACGGACGACATGAGACAGTTGACAGCGAGCCTGGACTCTACCGGCACACGGAAATTTCGGGCGATGGCTTCCGAGCCTTTGAGCTGACGTCGCTGCTACCCAAAACCGGGTTTGACCTGCACGTGGCAAAGATGGCGGAGTGAAGAGTCGGTTTCTAGTTTCCGGTTTCTGGTTTCCGGTTTCCGGATTCGGGTTTTCCGGTCTCTGGCGAGCACGGCGCATACAAGAAACTGGAAACTGGAAACCAGAAACTGTTATCCCGCGGTTGGCGTCGTACCAGCTTCTCCAGGAAGCTGTGTCATTGGGCAGGGTTTGACCGGTGATGTCGCGGAGCGCCTGATAGACCCAGCCGTGGGTCTGCGCATCCAGGGAGGCGTCGTCGGCGTAGTCCAGCAGTTGCGGGATCACGCTGCGGCGCTGTTCCTGGGTTAGCATGCCGGATTGCGCCAGGCTGCAGGCAGCGCGCTCGCGGACCATCGGCGAAGCATCATCGTGAAACGCCTGCAGCAAAGGAGCGATGGTTTCGTTGGTTCCCAGGTAGGCCAGGCCTTCCACCGCCCAGTGGCGGACTTCCGGATCGGGATCGTGAAGCTGGCTGACCAATATCTCGTTCACGCGTTCAGGCTCGACTCCGCGGTTGCCCAGCAAGCCCAGTTCCCAAAGCGCCCATACCCGTTGCGACCGCGGTCCGCTTCCCGCCTGCAAGGCCAATCGCTCGATGGTCGCCGGCGACTTGATCGCGCCCATGGCCGCCAGATCCAACTCGATCCCCGCAGCCCGCACCCGAAGGTCATTGGAGTTGAGCGCGGTGGTGATCAGCGAATTGAACTGAGGAGTAAATTTCAGCTTTCCCCACCAGCCTTCCACCCGCGCGGCAATCTGGTCGTTGGCGCCTTCGTAGTGGTTGACGGCGCGCTCCAGCAGGGCTTCTGCCTGTTGCTGCGGACTCTTGCGGTCCAGACTTTCAAGCTCGTGATCGGAAAGCACTGCGGGAGACGCAGGTTCGGGTTTGCCTTGCAGGGTCAGGAACCTGGAAATCTCCTCAAACGCAGCCCGTGCATTGCCTGTGGCAAAGAATGCCGCCAGCAGAATCCCTACCGCCACGGCGAACAGAATGCGCCAGCTTCCCGACTGGGGATCGATGGACTGGTCCAGTTTCAGGCCTGAGCTCGACCGCAGGGTGCCGTACTCCGGCACCGGCTCGGGACGCGGATCTCCTTCCCAGGAATGCATGCCAGCAGTCTAGGAGGGTTCGGAAACAGGGTAAAGTTACGGTCGAGTACCATGGTGTTACCCTTATGTAGCGGGCTGATACAAATGAGGCGCTTGAAGCATTTCTGCTCGGTAAAGGTCTGGGTCACGCTGGTCACATTGCTGCTGGTTACGTCTGGATTGGCCGCGGCTGCGGGCTACCATGTGATCAAGACCTACAAGCTTGGCGGCGACGGAGGATGGGACTATCTGACGCTTGACCGCAGCTCAAACCGTCTCTACATTTCCCGTTCCACCCACGTGATTGTGATCAATCCCGATTCTGGCGAGTCCGTGGGCGACATTCCGGATACTCCCGGAGTTCATGGCATTGCCCTGGCCCCGGAATTTGGCCGCGGATTTATCAGCAACGGCCGCGATGGCACAGTGAGTGTTTTCGACCTTGCCACTCTGAAAGTGCTTAACAAGATCAAGGTCGGCGAAAATCCGGATGCTATTCTTTACGACCCTGCGAGCAAGCGGGTCTTCGCCTTCAATGGCAGAAGCCATGATGCCACCGCCATCGATGCCGCCAAGGGCGCGGTGGCAGGAACGATCAAATTGGGCGGGAAGCCTGAGTTTTCGGTCAGTGACGAAAAAGGCGAAATCTTCGTGAATCTTGAAGACAAGAGCGAATTGCTGGCCTTGGACCCGGCCAGGTTGGAGGTAAAGTCGCGCTGGCCCCTGGCTCCGTGTGAGGAGCCGACCGGATTGGCCATCGATCGCAAGCATCGGCGACTGTTTTCCGGTTGCGGTAACAAACTGATGGCCATCGTGGATGCGGACAGCGGCAAAGTGATCTCCACTCTCCCGATCGGCGGCGGCGTGGACGCCACGGGGTTCGATCCCGAGACCGGGCTGGCGTTCGCTTCATGCGGCGAAGGCGTGCTCACGGTAGTGCGCGAAGACTCGCCGGACAAATTCAGTGTCACGGAAAGTGTTCCCACCGAACGCGGGGCGCGCACCATGACGCTCGATGCCGCGAAGCACCAAATTTTCCTGGTGACGGCGAAGTTCGGGCCGCCTCCGGCACCGACCGCGGAGCAGCCTCATCCCTGGCCCGCTATAGTGCCTGACAGTTTTGTGGTGTTGGTGGTGGGCAAGTAGGCAAGCTGTCACTCACATTACGGCGGGCACGCTGATTCCCATGACCGCCAGTATCCGGGTCAATTCGCGGCGAACCACGGCCACGGTTGCCAGCAGAAATTTCTTGCGGCCCTCGTCCGCTTCACTCAGGATCGGGTGCCGGTGGTAGAAGGCGTTGAAAAGTTGGGCGAGCTGGAAGGCGTGCTTGGCCAGATATGCGGGCTCGGTGGTCGAAATCGATTGATCGATGATGTAGGAAGTTTTGGCCGCAGCCAGCCACAATTCCCAGATTTCGTTTCCAGCTTCGCCGGTCAAGTGACGCGCCAGGTCAGCGGCTGAAACGCGATCTGCCGCATTTCTGCCAAATTCCTCGGGATCGAAACCACCCTTGCGAAAGATGTTGGCGGCGCGCACCACGGCATACTGCGCGTATGGGCCGGTCTCGCCTTCAAAGCTCAAAGCTTCTTTAAAGTCGAACGCGATCACCGATGACTTGGTGAACTTCAACATGAAATAGCGCAACGCGCCGGCCGCGATCTGGGTGGCGATGGTCATGCGTTCGGCTTCCGTCAGTTGAGGATGGCGGCCGTCCACCTCGTTCTTCGCCGAGGCGATCAACCGGTCCAGCAGGTCGTCTGCCTTTACCCCAAATCCCTTGCGGCCGGAGACTTCAATATAAGGGCGGCTCTTGTCTTCATCGGAAAGCTGGTAGCCCAGTTCGGCCGCGCAACGCGGGGTGAGCGCGACCATTTCGTAGGAGAAATGTGTGTAGTGATCGGCTTGTTGGTTATATCCCAGGCCGCGCAACGCTTCGATGACGGTGTTCTGCGCCTCCGACTGGCGGGCGTCAATCACGTTGTAGATTTCCGCCACGCCGCCGAAGTGAGGATGGTCGAGCGCGCCCACTGCGGTTGAAATCCAGCAGTCATGTTCGTTGGGATAGTGATAGAACTTGCGATAACCGAAATCGCGGCCCAGCAGCCCAAACTTCCACATGTGGTACGCGATGTCCTTGCCGACGTAGCCAACCGTGCCATTGGAACGCACGATGACTTTCTGGTCTTCCTCGGCAACTTCGTCCTTCTCCACGGCTCAGTGGAAAGTCTCCTCGGCCTTTGTTTCGGATTCCGCCGTTGCCGTTCCCGCCCGCCGCATCACCCAGCAACCCTTGTTCTTTCCTTCCGCTTCGAAGGAAAGTACGCCGGATTCTTTCAGTTTGATAAATGCCGCATCCCAGAAATGCAGGTGGAGGATCTCGCTCTCGCGCGGCAGGAAGTCGTATTCGATATCGAGCCGGTCCATGGTCTCGAGATGACGCCGCAGCACGGCGACGGAAATTACATCGGCGACGGCGGCGCTTTCATTGTTACCCTCCTCGATCGCGTGCAGCACCTGCTGACGGACTTGCAGATTTGCTTTGTCCTCGGCGTACCAGTGCGCGACCCGGGCGTAGAGGTCCCAGCAGTAGTAGTCAAAGCGGGGCTGGCGGGCCAGTTCCTCGATCTCCGCGCGTGACTTTTTTTCAATATTCAGAAACCCCACCACCACGTCTGCCACCTGCACGCCGGTGTTGTCGATGTAATTCTGGACATCCACTTCCCTGCGGGCAAACTTCAGCAGCCTCACAAACGTGTCGCCTAAAATAGCGTTGCGCAGGTGGCCGACGTGCGCCGCCTTGTTGGGATTGATGCTGGAATGCTCAACCAGTATCTTGCCGGAGAGGGCTTCAACCGGCGGATTGTCGTCGGCAGCCAGCGTTGCTGCCAGCTCTTCACGTCGAAGCCGTGCATTGATATAGCCTGCACCCGCTATTTCCAGCTTTTCAAAACCAGGAATGGGACCGAGTCCATTGACAATCTCTTCCGCAATCTTGCGCGGGGCTTTGCGGAGTTTCTTTGCCAGCTCAAAGGCCAGCGGCAAAGCGTATTCGCCGAACTCCACTTTGGGGGGCTGTTCGATAACGATTTTCGGCAGATCAAGATCGTAGGTGCGACGTAGAAATTCGCGCACGTGCTGAGCGAGCCGTCTTTCGAGATGGCGATACAAGAATTCCCCTAAGCTGTTGAAGAAAAGAGTGATTGTAACAAACCGCGCGAGGATGCGAGGTTTGACGCGGGTTGCGCGGTTCCCTATGATGAGGGTTCGGTCGCGAGTGCGCCGCCAAAAGGCACTAACCACCAAGGACACGAAGGTGCACGAAGGAAAACAACCTGGAAGCCTTCGTGGTCCTTGGTGTCCTTCGTGGTTTAAGGTTTTCACATGCGCATAGCCTACCTCGACTGTTTCTCTGGCATGAGCGGCGACATGTTTCTGGGCGCCCTGGTGGACGCCGGAGTGCCGGCAAAGCTCTTCGAAGACACGGTCGCGGCCCTCAACATCGGAGCGCGCCTGGAAATTTCGCGGGTGACGCGCAGCGGCATCAGCGCGACCAAGGTCGATGTCTTCGTAAACGGTGAGAAGGAATTACCACGTGAGATTTTCTTCGAGCAGCAGAGTCGTGCGCAGAAACATGAACACGGCCATGATCACTCTCATAAACATGCCCCTGAACATGTTGAGCTTCGCGAGCACAACTACAGTCAATCGGGACCTGACGGCACGCGGGCGGGGGCGCCCGCGCCACACGGGCATGAGCCACATGGGCATGACGCCGGTCAACATGAACATGGGCGCGGCCTGACCGAGATACGGGAGATCATCGGCAAAGCAGCCATCAGCGAAGGTGCAAAGGGCATTGCGATTGCCATCTTCGAGGCGCTGGGCGCGGCGGAGGCCAAGATACACAACAGCGACATTGAGAAGGTGCACTTCCACGAAGTGGGAGCCGTGGACGCTATGGTGGATATCGTCTGCTCCGCGGTGGGAGCCGAGGCTTTGGCGGTCGATGAAATTGTTTGCTCCCCGCTGAATGTTGGCGGGGGCACGGTAACGTGCGCGCATGGGGTCCTTCCGGTACCGGTTCCAGCGACGGTAGAGCTTTTACGGGGCGCTCCGGTCTATTCCTCCGGCATTCAAGTGGAACTGGTTACGCCAACCGGAGCCGCCATTGTGAAGACGCTGGCCAAGCGATTCGCGCCGTTTCCGGCGATGACGATTGAAACATCTGGATATGGCGCGGGCACCCGCGACTTTCCCGGGCACGCGAACGTAGTGCGCCTGACCATCGGCGAGTCGCATGTGGGAT
This sequence comes from Terriglobia bacterium, assembly GCA_963797385.1. Lineage (GTDB taxonomy): Bacteria > Acidobacteriota > Terriglobia > Terriglobales > Acidobacteriaceae > JAIQFF01. The sequence goes on along the minus strand of CAWCPY010000006.1, from coordinate 4,917 downwards.
TGGCCGAGAACAGTTCCCAGGAAACCATCTGCGTGCTTGAAGCCAATCTTGACGACCTGAATCCGCAGGTGTTCGGCTACGTGATCGAGCGCCTGCTCGAAGCCGGAGCGCTCGATACTTTTGCCATGCCGGTGCAGATGAAGAAGAACCGTCCGGGAATATTGCTGACCGTGTTGTCGAAACCGGAAGACGCTTCCCGGCTGGCGCAGATAATTTTCACGGAAACCAGCACGCTGGGGGTGCGGCGGCGCGAGGAGCAGCGTCAAACGCTGGCGCGAAAATGGATCAATGTAGTGACGCGCTGGGGAGACATCCGGTTGAAGATTGCCAGCATGAATGGCACGATCACCAACTACGCTCCTGAATATGAAGATTGCAAGAAAATCGCGGCCGAGCACCACGTGCCCCTGAAGCGGGTCATGAACGAGGCCATGGAAGCCTATTTGAAGGCCCTCAGAAGCTGACGGCCGCACTGCCAGGATCAAGCGCCAGAACCCAATGAGCAAAAAGTTTTACATCACGACCCCGATCTATTACGTGAATGCGCGTCCCCACATCGGGCACGCCTACACCACCATTGCCTGCGACACCATTGCCCGGCGCCAGCGCCTCATGGGCTTTGATACTTACTTTCTCACCGGCACCGACGAGCACGGCCAGAAGATCGAGCGCGCCGCACAGGCTGCGGGAAAGACTCCGCAGCAACTCACCAATGAAGTTTCCGCCGAGTTCCGTTCGCTTTGGGACCGGATGGGCCTGGCCTACGACGACTTCATCCGCACCACGTCCGACAGACACAAGCAGGGTGTGCAGGCGCTGTGGAAGCGGATCCGCGACAACGGTTACATCTATAAAGGCAGTTACACCGGCCAGTATTGCGTCTTTGACGAACTGTACGTGGATGTCGTCGGGCCCGGCGCACCCTGCCCCGAATGTGGACGTCCAACCGAAACCGTGAAAGAAGAAAACTATTTCTTCAAGCTGTCCGCCTTTCAGGACAAACTGCTGGCGCTCTACGCCAGCCAGCCGGATTTCATCCGTCCGGAAACCCGGCGTAATGAAGTGATGTCGTTCGTGCGCTCCGGCCTGCGCGACCTCTCGGTCAGCCGCAGCACATTCTCCTGGGGAATTCCGGTGCCTGACGATCCCCAGCACGTGATCTATGTCTGGCTGGATGCGCTGGCAAATTACATCACCGCGCTGGGCTATGGGTCCGACGACGCCGCAAAGTACGACAAGTATTGGCCTGCTGACGTGCAGATGATCGGCAAGGAGATTGTGCGATTCCACTGCGTTTACTGGCCGGCGTTTTTGATGGCCGCGGGGTTACCCTTGCCGCAGCGAATCATGGCGCATGGCTGGCTGCTCTTTGAAGAAAACAAGATGTCGAAGTCGCGCGGGAATATCGTCCGCACCGAGACCATTCTCGAGGTACTCGGCTCCGATGCCCTGCGCTATTTTCTGCTGCGCGAAATCGTCTTCGGGCAGGACGGCTCGTTTTCTTTCGACGCGCTGGTGCAGCGCTACAATTCCGACCTGGCCAACGGACTGGGCAATCTGACCAGCCGCACCCTGACCATGATCACGCGCTATTTCAAGGGGGAAGTGCCATATCCCTCGCGCGCCGCCACCCTTACCGCCGAGGAGAACGCCATTGCAGAAACCGCGCGCCGGACGATCACGGAGTTCAATCGTCTGTTCGACGAGTACCAGTTTTCGCGGGCTCTGGAAGTGGCCTGGAGCCTGGTGGGGGCAGTGGACAAATATATTGTCGAGACCCAACCCTGGTCGCTGGGCGAGAAGCAGGACGACGAAAGCCGCTCGCGCCTCGCCACTATTCTCTACACCAGCGCGGAGGCGCTGCGCATCGTGACCGCGCTCGCATATCCCGTGCTTCCCGAAGCCACGGCGAAAATCTGGGGACAGCTCGGGTTGGGAGACATACGGAAGTTTCCGCTGTCTGACCTGCAATGGGGACAGCTCAAGTTGGGCACAAGACTCGGCGAGGTACAGTCCGTCTTTCCGCGCGCCGACAAAAGCACAATCGAAAGGATGCAGCAAATGGAAGAGCAGGGACGCAGCACTGCGACTGTGGTAGAAGAAAAGCCGGCCGCAGAAACCAAAGGAAAGACGGTGGACACTCCCGCGACTCTAACGGATGTGACCGCGGCCAAACCCGCCGCCATCGTGCCCGATGGCAAGATCAGCATCGAAGATTTTGCCAAAGTTGAACTGCGCGTGGGACAGGTGAAAGTTGCCGAGAAGGTAAAAGGTGCGGACAAGTTGTTGCGTTTGGAAGTTGATCTTGGGACTGAAGTGCGGCAGGTGGTGGCTGGAATCGCCGAGGCCTACGCACCGGAGACCCTGGTAGGCCGCAAGGTCGTGATCGTCGTGAACCTTGCACCGCGGAAATTGCGCGGGTTGGAATCGAACGGAATGATTGTGGCCGCATCTCCCGAAGGAGGGAAGCCGGTGCTGGCGGCCTTTTTAGAGGATGTGCCGGTGGGAACACGCTTGAAATAGATGGAAACCCGCCGAGCTTCGCTCGGCCTGGACGGGTCAGAGACCCGTCCCCACACGGGTAACGCCAACGACCAACGACCGTGTTCATAGACTCGCACGCCCATCTCGAGATGGAGCAGTTCGACGCCGACCGCGAGCTCATGATCGCGCGGGCGCGGGACGGCGGCATTGAGAAGATTGTCGCCATCGGCAGCGGAACTGGTCCCGGCTCTTTGGACTGCGGCATTCAATTGGCTGAGCGGCACGATTTCATTCTCGCCACCATCGGAATCCATCCTCACGAAGCCAAGCTGGCAACCGATGCCGACTTTCAGGAGCTTGAACAGCTGGCCAGACGGCCCAAAGTCATTGCGTGGGGCGAGATTGGGCTGGACTACTTTTACGATCACTCGCCGCGCGAACTGCAGCAGCAGGTCTTCTTGCGGCAGATGGATTTGGCGCGAGCCGCTAAACTGCCGATTGTGATTCACTGTCGCCCCTCCGCCGGAAGCGACAACGCCTGGGACGACTGTCTCAGCCTTCTGGAACAGCACTGGAGATCCAGCGCCCTGGGAGGAATTCTGCATTGCTTCACCGGACCGTGGCCGCACGCCAAACGGGCGCTCGATCTGGGCTTCATGATTTCATTCGCCGGCAACATTACCTTCCCCAAAGCACAGCCCATTCGCGACGCCGCTAAAGAGGTCCCGCTGGAACGCATTCTGATCGAAACCGACTCGCCCTTTCTGGCGCCGGTGCCGCACCGCGGCAAGCGCAACGAACCGCTCTTTGTAAAGGACGTTGCCCGGCAACTGGGCGAGGTCCGCGGGCTTTCGATGGAAGAGGTGGGCAGGCAAACTGCAATCAACTTTTATAACTTTTTCAAACTGACTAAATCCCCGGGGGAACTAAGATAGTGTCCCAATTTCAGAATTCGTGGCGTCCTTTGCGGCTCTTTGCGTCCTTTGCGGTTTAAGATTTGAATGATGTCGGCGAGGTCAAACTCCTTTACCGCAAAGGACGCGAAGAAAGCCGCAAAGGACGCAAAGCAAACACAGTTGACCAGGACACCGCCGACCACAAAGAACTGCCGCGCTAAAACCGCTTCTTCTGATAACCTCAGAGGTTACATTTTCATAGATTTCAGAAGGCGCTACGAACATGCCCGAAAACACCTTTGACATTGTGAGCAAGATCGATCTGGAAGAGGTCTCGAACGCCATACAGCAGGCGTCAAAAGAAGTTCACACCCGCTTTGATTTGAAGGACTCCAAGTCCAAGATCGAACTCGAAAAAGACGCAATCGTGTTGCACTCGATCGACGAATACAAGTTGAAGTCGGTAAGCGATATCCTGCAGCAAAAGCTGGCAAAGCGGGGCGTGCCGTTGAAGGGCCTCACTCACGGCGTCATTGAATCGGCCCTGGGAGGAACTGCCAAGCAGAAGATCACTTTGCAGCAGGGCATCCCGATGGAGAAGGCCAAAGAGATTGTCCAGCTGATCAAGGGTTCGAAAAACAAGGTGCAGGCATCGATTCAGGGAGACCTCATTCGGGTAAGTGGCAAGGACCGCGACACACTACAGGCGGTGATCGCACTGCTGAAACAGAAGGATTTTGGGATTGATATGCAGTTCACGAACTACCGGACAAACTAGTGAGCGTGCCCGCCGCCATCAACGGAAAGGAATTCTTCGAACTCCTGCGGGAGGACCTGGCCGCGATCGAGCGCGAGTTCGGGCGGGACACGGTTTCGGGCGTCGAAGCCATCACCGAAATTGGCGAATACCTGCGCAATGGCGGAGGCAAACGCATCCGTCCCGCGCTGTTGCTGCTGGCGGCAAAATTGTTCAACTACCAGGGACGCGGCGCCATCCGCCTGGGTGCGGTGGTCGAAATCATTCACACCGCAACGCTGGTTCACGATGACATCATCGACGAGGCGCAGACGCGGCGCGGCCGGCCCGCAGCCAACACGCAGTGGGGTAACTCCAAATGTGTGCTGGCCGGCGACTGGCTTTACATGCAGGCCTTCAAGGTCGCAGTGCAGGAGCGCAACTTCCGTATTCTCGACACCCTGATCGAATTGACCCAGCAGATGGTCGAAGGCGAACTCCTGCAGATGGAGAAGCTGGGTAAACTCATTTCTCTCGATGAGCATTTTGATTTGATCTTCCGCAAGACCGCCTGCCTGTTTTCCGTGTGCATGCGGATGGGCGCAATTCTGGCGGGGCCCGCCCGAACAGGAAGAGAGCCTGGGGCAGTACGGACGCGACCTGGGAATGGCATTTCAGATCGTGGACGATGTGCTCGACCTGACCGCGTCGGAGAAGGTTCTGGGCAAGCCGGTGGCCAGCGACCTGCGGGAAGGCAAGGTCACAATGGCGGTCATCCACGCTCTCGAACGCTGCACCCCG